>NZ_BAAAEI010000014.1:9882-245920 GCF_039522935.1 Bowmanella denitrificans
ATTAATAGAAGTTCATTTTAAACTCTACACCAACAATCCGCGGTTCATTCACAAACACTGTGTTGTTGTTAAAGTCGACTGCCCCTTTGATATTGTCCTCATCGGTAATATTGCGACCAAACAGGGCAACACTGTAATCGTGGCTGAAGTTTTCATAACCTATGCGCAGGCCGCCTTCAAAGTTATCTTTAGTGCGAAATTCAACGGCGTCATACAGAAACAGATTGGTTTCGCCCTGGAAGGCCCAGTCGGTGAAGACAAAGAATTCCCCGTCATCGCCCATAGGCACTGCGTAACGGGCGGTGAAGTTAAAAATCTGCTTGGGGGATTGCGGGAAAGGGTTGCCGTCAATCAGTGCTTCACCATTGACCATCCTGTCCACCACAGTACATTGGCCCGAACCGCAAGGGGCGACGGTTTGGTCAGCGTCCTGTAATTCGGTATCGCTCAAACCATAACCCGCGGTCAGGGTCAGGTTGTCGGTGGCCAGAAATTCCAAGTCCACCTCAAAGCCTTTACCTACGCCTTTATCGGCATTAAGCAAGCTGTTGCCCTGTGCTTCGCCACCGATGGCAGATATTTGAATATCATCAATTTCATAGTAGAACACCGCCACATTCAGGCGCAGTGTATCGTCAAGAAGATCAGATTTCATACCCACTTCAAACGAGGTGATGGTTTCCGCATCTGCGGTGGTGGGGGCGCCTTCAAATGCCACGTTACGGCCCTGAATGGTCTGCGCCCTGAAGCCACTGGCAACCCGGCTGAATAGGCTTGTGTCATCGGTCAGATTGTAGTTCAGGGCCAGCTCCCAGCTTACCTGCCCATCATCCACATTTATGTCCTGATAATCCTGAATCTGACATTCCATAATGCCGTCACCATTAAAGTCGGCAATCAGGCAAAAACCGTCAACGTTTTGGGCGCCAACCCTGAAATCTTTTTCGTCATAGGTGTAACGTAAGCCACCGGTCAGGCTGAGCTTGTCAGATAAATCATATGAGCCCTGGCCAAATATTGCCCAGGTGTAGTTGTCATGATAAACGGTGCTGGCACCATACAGGCCATCGATGCTGGTTACGCCAAAAGAAGAGTCAAAGTAAAAAGCACCAAACTGCCAGTCGTAACCGTGGGTGCCTTCACTGGCGATACGCAGTTCCTGGGTAAATTGCTTTAGATCTTCCAGTCTGTCTTCGGTGACTGCATCAAAGGGGATAAAACCAGGGCCAGTTCCCGCAACGCCACCGTCAATATCGCCTTTGCCACGGCCATCCGCTGTATCGTAGGCGGTAATCGAGGTCAGGCTAAAGCCGTCAAAGCCTTTTTCCAGTTTCAGTGAGGCACCATGGCTGCGATATTTCTGGAAATTATTATCGCCTTTGTCATAACTCACCGTATCTCTGTCATAGTTGGCATTCAGCTTATTGCTGCCTTTGCTGACGGCGTTGGCGCGAAAGATAGAGGCAGTACCGTCCAGATCCCGGGTATGCAGATTAAACAGGGCGCTAAAATCGTTGTTTTCGTACATTAATTGCAGACGCGCGGCATTTTCATGAAAGCCACCCATAACGTCTTTTTCACCGGTATGGGCGTTGGAAATCCAGTCATCGCGGTTTTGCGATAAACCCGACAGACGGAATGACCATTCATCGTTAATGGCGTTACCTACCGCACCTTCCAGATTCAGGGTGCCATAGCTGCCACCGGCGCCTTTCACATAGGCATCAAAACTCTGGCCCGGCTTGGCGGTATCGAACTTAACAATACCTGCCGTGGTGTTGCGACCAAACAGACTGCCCTGCGGGCCACGGATCACTTCGACCCGTTGCACATCAAACAATGGGAAGCTTTTCAGGATCACGTTTTCCATAACCACATCGTCCATAATAATGGACACGGGTTGCGATGCGGCTAAATCGAAGTCGGAGTTGCCTAAACCACGAATGTAAAAGCGCGGAGCCACCCGGCCATTTGACGACTCGGCATAAAGACCTGGAATACGATTGGCCAGAGCCTGTACATCGTCGCCGGCGGAAAAAATGGCGTCAAAACGTTCGCCACTTAGCGCGGCAATAGAGATAGGCACTTCCTGAATACTCTGTGTGCGCTTTTGTGCCGTGACCTGGATTTTTTCCAGTGCCT
The DNA here is from genome assembly GCF_039522935.1 of Bowmanella denitrificans. NCBI lineage: Bacteria > Pseudomonadati > Pseudomonadota > Gammaproteobacteria > Alteromonadales > Alteromonadaceae > Bowmanella > Bowmanella denitrificans. The sequence continues at coordinate 12,025 of NZ_BAAAEI010000014.1, forward strand.
GCGCCTCTTTTTGGGCTTGTTGTTCCTGAGCCAGAAGTGGTGATGATATCAATGCGGCCTGTACGGCCATAGCCACAAGGGCTTTGTTCAGTGTGTTCATTGTGGTTACCGGTTAGTGTGCGTGTTTTTTGGGCTTTTATTGCTAGCTTATTATTTCTTAGACGAAATACCACGTAGCGCAATGAAATCTCGCCTGGTTGGCTAATTTTATCACCCATAGGCCAAGTTGTTTGTTTTGTATCGCAAAAAACGCCTTGATTGAGAATTTCCGGATGATTGGATGATCAAACTTTCATAAGCGCGTCTTTTCTGAAATATTTTTGCCATATTGCCCCAATTCAGGGCAAATCAACGCAGTTAAAATCGCCCTTGTTCAGCATGAAACGCTTGAGTAGAACATGCCAGTGGTCTTTTAATCACATTAATAGATTGAATCGTTCTTTTTTAATTGTTTTATTGTGGGGCCATGGCTGGCTTACCCTTCGCTCAGATACAGATTCTGAGGCTAATACCATGAGCAAAACCATCAGCTTCGCCATACTGCACTTTAGCGTGGCTTTTACTATTACTTATCTACTAACCGGCGATGTGTTAGTGGGTGGACTGGTGGCGCTAGTTGAGCCCACCGTTAACACGCTGGTATTTTACTGCCACGAGAAGGTCTGGAAACGCATAGAGTTGCGCGCCAGTTCAAAGGGATTTTCATCTAGTGCTTATGATGCTCCAGCCAGGCTTTAAGGGCCGCCGGTTTAATGGGCTTGGCCAGAAAACTCACGCCCATGTTTTGCGCCCGGATCTTCAGGCTTTCATCTTTGGCGGCTGTGACCAATAAGGCCGGTAAGGGCGATTGCCACTGATGGCGCAGCTTCTCAATCAGGACCAGACCGTCGGTGTGCTCCTGATCCAACTGATAATCAATAATCAGCACATCCGGGGCCGGGTGGCTTTGGGCATAGGCCAGGGCGTCGTCCACAGACTGTAAATATTCGCCCTGACAGCCCCATTTACCCAGCAGTGTTTGCAGTGCATCCAGGTTGGTAGGGTTATCGTCCACACACAGGGCCATCGTGCCGTTGAATTGCTGTTGGGTATTGTCTGTCTGACTCTGGCTTTTTAGCATCATGCTATTGCCCAAAGGCACCATTACACTGAAACAGCTGCCTTTGCCTGGTTCGGATTGCAGTTGAATAGGGTGGTGAAGCTGTTCGCTCATTTTCTTCACCACACTCAGGCCCAATCCCACGCCTTTAATCTCACCACGATGGGCGCGGTAAAAATCGCTGAACACATCAGCCTGTTCGGCCTCGCTGATGCCAAAGCCGTTATCCCAGACCTGCACCAGCAAATGCATGCCACGCTTACGACAGCCCACCAGCACCCGGCCTTTAGGGCTGTATTTAATGGCATTGGAAATCAGGTTCTGCAAAATACGGCGTAAATAGGTGGGGTCGCTGTACACCACCGCTGCACAAGGGCGAATCCGCAGACTAACCTGATTAAGCTCGGCCTGCATACGAAACTCCTGTTCCAGCGGCCGGATTAATTCCATCAGGCTGATATGTGACAGGGTGGGGGTTAATGCACCTTGCTCGAGCTTGGCAATTTCCAGCAAGGTGGAAATCAACTGCTCGCTGGAGGTTAGCGAAGAACTGAGTTTGTGCACTATCTGTTGATTGTGCTCAGACAGTTGCTCCTCATCCAGCGACGACAGATATAAGCGGGCTGCGTTTAGCGGCTGCAGAATATCGTGACTGGCCAGCGCCAGAAAACGGGTTTTTGACTGATTGGCCTGTTCGGCGGTTTGCTTGGCGCGTTTTAGCTCGTCATTAATTTCCCGGATCTGCCGGGTACGATGATCAATGCGTTTTTCCAGATCAATATTGGCATCTTCCAGGGCTTTCTGAATTTCTACGTGCTCGGTAATGTCATTAAAGCTGGTGACGAAGCCGCCCCCCGGTAAGGGGTTACCATTCATTTCAATCACCCGACCATCAGAGCGCCGACGGATAAAGCGGTGAGGTGAGCCCTGCTGCATATGGTCAATACGCTTTGCCACCAACTCGTCGATATCACCGGGACCACATTCGCCATTGACGGCATTAAAACGCACCAGATTCTCGATGGGCTGACCAATTTCCACCATGCCCGGCGGATAGTTAAACAAGTCCAGATAGGCTTTATTCCAGGCCACCAGTTTCAGATCTTTATCCACCACACTGATGCCCTGGCTGATATTTTCGATACTGGAAAACAAGATAGCCTGATTGGTCTTCAGGGCTTCGGTGGTGTCTTCAAAAAAGGTGAAGACTTCTTCCACATCCATTTGCTGACCAGATACCAGCACTTTAATCAGGGTGCGGGACGAACTGCCCCCCAGCACACCGGCTAAGGAGCGTTCACAAAACTGAATAAAATCGTCACTGGGCAGGCTGCCGCCATCCAGTGGTTCCTGATGCTCCCTGGCATAACGTTCCATCAGTTGCGCCGTTCGGCTTTGGCCGATAAAGGTATTCAGCAGCTCCTGCAAATCTGCTACCCGGATTTTACTTTGTGCTGTCACGCGCCGGGTTGCTGGCGGCAGTGCGTTTGGGGTAACAAAGGCACTGGCCTGCATACGTTCTAACAAACTGTGACCCGCGCTTAAGGAAAACAGCAGGTAACCGGCCAGATTAGCCAGCCAGCTGATGACCACTCCCTGGGTGATAATACTGATACTGCTGTCGCCGCTGTGCTGCTCCGCCAGCGGGAACATCACAAACAGCACCCAGCAGCCGATCCCCAGCGCCAATCCAGCCAGAACCCCACTGGCATGGCCCTGACGCCAGTACAGCCCGCCGAGAATCGCTGGCATAAGCTGCACGACCAGCGAAAATGCCAGCAACCCCATGCTGGACAAGGCGCTTTGATCGGCCCAGTTGCCAAAATAGGCATAGGCTAGCAGCAGGATCAAAAAGATCACCAGACGGCGAATATTCAGCAGTTTCTGCTTGTAGGTTTTATCTTTCAGCCAACGCTGCGGCTGTTTGCGCAGTAGCAGCGGCACAATCACATCATTAGTGAGCATGGTGGACAGGGCCAGACTGGAAACCACGATCATGGCGGTGGCCGCAGAAATTCCACCCAGGAAAATCAATAAACTGAGTAAGTGTTGCCCCTGTGCCAGCGGCAATTGCATTAAAAAGGTGTCCTGATCCACGCCGCTGCCAGCAAACAATAAATTCCCAGCAATGGCCACCGGCACAATGGCCACGGCCGTTAACAGCAAATACAGCGGGAACAGCCAGCGCGCCATGGCCAGATGTGACATCTTATGGTTGTCGACCACCATCACATGGAACTGCCTGGGCAGACAGAATATGGCCGCCGCCGCCATCAGGGCCTGAACCACAAAATCAAAGACTGAGCCCTGCCAATCGTGCCACTGGGCCATTTGTGCCGACACGCCCTGGGTCGATACGTCCGGGCCGGTCAGTAAGGCAAAAGCAAAAAGGGCGGCGCAGCAAAGGCCGAATAATTTAACTAATGATTCCGCGCCTATCGCCAGCATCAGCCCCGAGCGGTACTGGGTAATGTCTGAATGGCGGGTACCAAAAATGACCGCAAAAACCGCCATAATCAAGGTGGCTGCCAGGGCTTTGTAGTTGCCTTCACCATCGGCACTGAGGCTGGCAAACACACTAAAACTGGCATCCACCGCTTTAAGCTGCAAGGCGATATAGGGAATGGTGGCCAGGGTCATCAATAGGGTAACCACCACCGCTATACTGCGTTTTTTGCCATATCTGGAAGAAATAAAGTCGGAAACCGAGGTGATATTCTGCTTTTTACTGACCAGCAGCATTTTTTGCAGCATGGGGTAACCAAACAGAAACAGCAAAATGGGGCCAAGCAGAATCGGCAGATACTGCCACTGGGATTTAGCCGCCTGGCCGACCGCGCCGTAGTAGGTCCATGACGTGCAATAAATACCCAGTGCCAGACTGTAGATCACCGGCTGGCGCGCTAGGCTGTTTGCCTTTGAGCCGGATTTGTCTCCTTTTTGCGCCAGCCAGAACAACAGTCCTACATAGGCAAGGGCGGCCAGGATCCAAAATATTGTCATGAGTCACTACGGTCTTGATTGTTTTTTTGCAACTCTAGCATGGTCAGCAGGGTTGGTCCCTGTTATTCGACCAAGGTCGGTGTTCGACTAAAGTCGGGCTAACAAGCCGTATTGTCGCTGCTAAATTAACAACTGTTTTACAACAAGAACGATAGGAGTAAACAAATGGCGGACGACAAGAATATGGCCCAAGCCTACTGGCAGGCCAATTTACGTTTGATCGCCGGCTGCCTGGTTGTATGGGCACTGGCGTCCTATGGATTCGGTATCTTGCTACGCCCCATATTAGCGGGGATCAGCGTAGGCGGAACAGATCTGGGGTTTTGGTTTGCCCAGCAGGGCTCAATTCTGACCTTTATTGCATTGATCTTCTTCTATGCCTGGAAGATGAATCAGTTAGACAACAAATTCGGCGTGCATGAGGAGTAAGGCAAATGAGTCAATTTGCAATTAACCTGATCTTCGTCGGCGCGTCGTTTGCTCTGTATATTGGCATCGCCATATGGGCAAGGGCTGGCTCGACCAAAGATTTCTATGTGGCGGGGGGCGGTGTGCACCCTGTGATGAACGGAATGGCTACTGCCGCTGACTGGATGTCGGCGGCGTCTTTTATTTCCATGGCGGGTTTGATTGCCGCCGGTGGTTACGCCAACTCAACCTTTTTGATGGGGTGGACCGGCGGCTACGTGCTGTTAGCCATGTTACTGGCACCTTACCTGCGTAAATTCGGTAAATTTACCGTGCCGGATTTTATAGGCGATCGTTTTTACAGCTCCGGTGCCCGCTTAGTGGCCGTGGCCTGCCTGATTATTGCTTCTGTGACCTATGTTATCGGCCAGATGACCGGCGCCGGTGTGGCGTTCAGCCGCTTTTTGGAAGTCGACAGTAATACCGGTCTGATGATAGCCGCGGTGGTGGTGTTCTTATATGCCGTATTGGGCGGCATGAAGGGGATTACTTATACACAGGTGGCACAGTATGTGGTGCTGATCATTGCCTACACTATCCCGGCCGTGTTTATCTCCTTGCAATTAACCGGTAACCCGATTCCGGCACTGGGACTGTTCTCTACCCATACTGAATCTGGACTGCCGCTGTTAGCCAAACTGGATATGGTGGTCAGAGAGCTGGGCTTTACCGACTATACCGCCGATGTGTCCAACAAGCTGAATATGGTGCTGTTTACCCTGTCACTGATGATTGGTACTGCTGGTTTGCCCCATGTCATCATCCGCTTTTTCACCGTGCCTAAAGTGGCGGATGCGCGCTGGTCCGCAGGTTGGGCGTTAGTGTTTATTGCACTGTTGTATCTGACGGCGCCTGCCGTGGCATCCATGGCACGCCTGAATCTGCTCAACACTATTTATCCTGCCGGTCCTACTGTTGATGCAATCAAATATGAAGAGCGGCCTAACTGGGTACAAACCTGGGAGCAGACCGGCCTGATTAAGTTTGAGGACAAAAATGGGGATGGCCGTATTCAGCTTTACAAAGAATCGCCAAGCTTTGCCGCGACCGCCGAAGCGCGGGGTTGGAAAGGTAACGAGCTAACCGTAAACAACGACATTCTGGTGCTGGCTAACCCTGAAATCGCTAATTTACCCGGCTGGGTGGTTGGCCTGATTGCGGCTGGTGGTCTGGCGGCGGCGCTGTCCACGGCGGCTGGACTGTTACTGGCGATATCTTCGGCGGTGAGTCATGACCTGATTAAAGGCTCAATCAATCCGCAAATCAGCGAGAAGAAGGAACTGTTGGCGGCACGGATATCCATGGCCGTTGCCATTGTCGTAGCGACCTATCTGGGCATGAACCCGCCCGGCTTTGCCGCGCAGGTGGTGGCGCTGGCCTTTGGTATTGCCGCCGCATCTATCTTCCCGGCACTGATGATGGGGATATTCTCCAAACGTATCAACAATAAAGGGGTGATTGCCGGTATGTTGTCCGGACTGGGATCAACGCTGGTATATATCTTTATGTATCTGGGCTGGTTCTTTATCCCTGGCACCAACTCTTTGCCGAATACACCTGACAATTGGCTGCTGGGTATATCGCCCCTGTCGTTTGGTGCAATCGGTGCGTTGATCAACTTTGCAGTGGCCTTTGCGGTATCTGCTGTGACCGAAGAGCCGCCAGAAGGTATTCAGGACCTGGTGGAAAGCGTTCGCTATCCACGCGGTGCAGGTACGGCGGTAGATCACTAAGCGGGCTTGATAAAACCCAGGTGGCGGGTCTGGTGACCCGCCTTTTCGATGAAGTAGAAGGAATAGCCTATGATGTGGGAATTGGTGGCAACGCTGGTGGCCGGTGTAGGTGCGGCAGGTATCGCGCTGATGATCCGAAAACTCAGCAGAAACAAATCACCCAAGTGGCTGATACCGGTATTTGCAGCGCTGGGCATGCTGGGCTTTCAGGTGCAGGCTGAGTACAACTGGTATAGTCATCAGAAGGGCTTGCTACCTGATGGCGTGCAGGTGGTGCGTAAAGTGGATGAACAGGCCTGGTACCGTCCCTGGAGCTTTATCTGGCCACAAACCGTGCGTTTTATGGCAGTGGATACCAATAACGCGGCGGTGAATGAGCTGGACCAGACCTTATTGTTAGTTGACCTTTACCTGTTTGAACGGCGGATGGCGGCAAAACGGGTTTCGCAGGTGGTAAGCTGTGAACGTCGGGCCATGGCCAGTTTTACCGACACCTTACCCGGCGAGAGTGCCGAAATTGAGCCAAACTGGATACCGTTGCCAACTGACGACGCATTACTGAGGATCCTCTGCACGGAATCACTATGACCGATTCAACTCTGGGATTTTTGCGCCGCTGTGCGCCATTTGACCAACTCCCTGAAGCGCTGCTGCAGTATTGTCAGCGTCACCTTAGCTTGCACTATTTATGTCAGGACAATGTGCTGGATGTGGTGCCCCGTGATACACCCCAGTTGTACATTATTAAGCAGGGCGTATTTGATTTAACTGGCAGCAATGGCCAACTGATAGAACGTCTGGAGCCAGGGGACTTGTTTGGCTACCCGTCGTTAATGACCAAACGCGCCATAACCAATAGCCTTAAAGTGCTGCAGGACGGTTTTCTGTTTGCCTTAGGTCAGGCTGAGTTCGACTATCTTTGCCAGCAGGACCGTCAGTTTGCGGATTACTTTGCCAGGGCGCTGGGCGACAGATTACTGACAGAAACCCGCCGGGACATCAGCACGGACTGGACCCAGCTTGCCATTGCCGACATTATCGAAAGGCCGCTGATCAGCCTCGATGGTCAGCAAAGCATGGCCGATGCGGCATTACTGATGACAGAGCAAAAAGTGTCCTGCCTGCTGATTTGTGAGCAGGAAGATCTGGTGGGGATTGTCACCGACCGCGATATTCGCAGCCGGGTGGTGGCGGCTCGCCAATCATTCGACTTACCTGTGCGCCAGTTTATGACCTCGCCGGTTATCAATATTGATAGCCAGGCACCGTTGTTTGACGCGATGCAGCTCATGACCAGCCATAATGTGCATCATGTGGCTGTGGTGAGCGGTAATCGCCCTTTAGGTGTGATCACCGCCACTGACTTAATGCGCCAGCAGCGCAGTGAACCGCTGTTTTTGATTAACCTTATCCGCAAAGCCGAGAGTGCAGAGCAACTGGCTGCCATTGCCAAGCAGGTACCTGAACATCTGAATCAGTTTGCCAACCGGGTGGTGGATGTGCGTCTGGTGGGGGACATGCTGGCCACCTTTACGGATGCGTTTAATATCCAGCTAATCCGCTTGTATTTACGTGAACAGGGCCCGGCGCCATGTGCATTTGTATGGCTGACCTTTGGCTCGCAGGCCCGGCGTGACCAGTCCCTAAGCTCAGATCAGGACAATGGCCTGCTGGTGGATGACAGCGCTGATGATTCAGCGATGCAGTGGTTTGCCGATATGGCAGACTTTGTCTGTCAGGGGCTGGCCGCTTGTGGCCTGAGTCTGTGCAAAGGCAATATTATGGCCAGCAATCCCGAACTGCGCCTGCCTTTGGGTGCCTGGTTGAAGAAGTTTCAGCATTGGACTTTAGAGCCAGAGCCGCAGGCACTGCTGCGCAGCAATATCTTTTTTGACCGGCGTATGCTGTATGGGGACAAGCGGCTATTTGAACAATTCGACAAGCAGATTGCGCACCTGGCCACTAATCAGATTTTCCTCGCCAATCTGGCCGCCAATGCCGCCGATTTGGCCGTGCCTATCGGTTTATTTAACCGCTTTCGCACCCATCGCATCGGTGAGCATCGGGAGGTGCTGGATATTAAAAAAAGTGCCATTGCCATTATCAACGACATTGTACGTATTCATGCCCTGCACAATGAAATCAGGCCCTGCAGTACGCCGCAGCGATTGCAAGTTCTGGCTGACAATCCGGCTATGAATAACAAGGATTGCCTGGATTTATTGGCGGCCTGGCGCTTTTTAGTGCAGTTAAGGTTGCAGCATCAGTTGGGACAAGCCGAGCCGGATAACCTGATTGCTCCTGATGCCCTGGACTCATTGGCCAGGCGCCAGCTTAAAACGGCATTCAGGTTAATTAAGGATGCGCAGGAAGGCCTGGCGCTTAAATTCTCCAGGGGCGCATTTTGAGAGCCGTGGCCAGACGCCTGCAAGATTGGCTGAAACCCAAGCCGAGACTGGCGGATTGGCGTGAATATCGTTATCTGGCGGTGGATCTGGAATTATCCAGTCTGGACCCTAATCGGGGGCAAATCCTGTCCATTGGCTGGCTACCGGTTAAACCACCGCAGATTTGCCAGGGGCAGGGGACGGAACTGCTTATCAAAGACCCCGGTGACCTCGGCCAGAGCCCGGTTATTCATGGCCTGACCCAACAGCAGCTGGCCAAAGGTATAGGTTTAAAACAGGCGTTGTTACAGTTGCTGGAGGCGTCCCGCCAGCACAGTGACAATATCTGGATACTGCATCACAGCGCCCTGGACATGGCCTTTATTCAAAAAGCTTGTGCGGCCTGTGATATAGAATTTTGCGTCCCGCGCATTGTTGACACACTGCGGCTGGAAAAACGTCTGCTGACGCGCCAGGGTAAACACCCGCAGTTCGAAGGTTTAACCCTGGATAAATGCCGGTCACGTTATGGCCAGGACTCTCATCCGGCCCATGCGGCGCTGGAGGATGCGCTGGCCACCGCAGAGCTGTTTTTATGTCATGCCTACCGCCATTTCGGTGGGCGGGACAGTTCCTTATCTTATTTGCTGTCACCTTGAATTTTTGCTGTGGTGGCGGACAATTAGGCAACGACTCATCTACCCTGGAGCTGATTATGACTGTTGCTGCCCATCAGGCTGACCTGATTGGAAATACGGATTTGCTGCGCATCGATTCATTGTCACAGCTGACCGGCTGTGAGATTTTTATTAAGTGCGAATATCAGAATCCCGGTGGTTCCATAAAAGACCGGGCCGCGCTGCAGATGGTGCAGGACGCTATGCAAAGCGGTCAGTTAAAGCGTGGCATGACCATAGTGGAGGGCACGGCTGGCAATACCGGGATAGGATTGGCGTTGGTGGCAAAGTCATTTGGTTTGCAAATGCTGGCGGTGATGCCCAATGACCAGGCCAAGGAAAAAGAACGGGTACTGGAACTGTATGGTGCCAAGCTGATGACGGTGGACCCTTGCCCCTTCAGTAACCCCAATCATTTTTATCACAAAGCCTGCAAGCTGGCCGCACAGCACAAAGACCACTGGTGGGCCAACCAGTTTGAAAATACCAGCAATATGCGCGCCCATTATCTGCATACCGGGCCGGAAATATGGCAACAGATGCAGCACAAGGTGGACATTCTGGTGGCATCTGCCGGTACCGGCGGCACTATTGCGGGTACCTCAGTTTACCTTAAAGAGCAACATGCTGGTCTGCAGGTCTGGCTGGTGGACCCGGATGGTTCAGGCTTGTATCAGTATCTGAAAAGCGGTGAGTTTGCTAATCAGGGCAGTTCAATGACCGAAGGCATTGGGATTATGCGTTTGGTGGAAAACTTTCGTCAGGCCAAAGTCGACAGAGCGATAAATCTGCCGGATCGGGACCTGCTGACGTTGTCCCGTTTTGTGCGCAATAAAGACGGTATAGTGCTGGGCAGCAGCAGTGCCCTAAATGTAGCCGGTGCGCTGGCTGCGGCGGTAATATCGGGGCCGGGTAAGCGTATCGTCACTTTTGCCTGTGATTTGGGGGAGCGCTCTGCATCCAAGCTTTACAACCCCCAATATCTGCAACAACGCGGCTTGCTGGACTATGACAAAGACATTCAGCATCTGTTGGCTCGTTACCGCAGCGATGCATTCGCTGCGTCTATTGTTGGCAAATGAATGTGATTAGGCGTCATCGCGGATTTTCGCTATTATCCCCAGCCTTGATGCAGTGACGGAGCCATAATGAGCATTGTGTACTTGAACGGGCAACTGATGCCGATGCAAGACGCCCGTATTTCGCCTATGGATCGCGGATTTTTATTCGGCGATGGTATTTATGAGGTGGTACCCTGTTTCGCCGGTAAGCCTGTAGGGTTTAAGCTGCATATGCAGCGCATGCAGCAGGGGCTGACCGAGCTGGGCATTGCACAGCATTTTTCAGACGCCCAATGGCAGGACATTGTTGCGCAACTCTTGTCGGCCAATGGCGGCGGCAATCTGGGGGTGTACCTGCATGTCAGCCGCGGTACACAGATGCGACGTGCCCATGCTTATCCGTCGGATGTGACGCCGACCGTATTTGCTTTTACCTTTGAGATTGGTCATGCACCAAGCGCCGACCCTACACAAGCCCGCACCTTCAAAGCCGTGACCGAGCAGGACCGACGTTGGCGTCGCTGCCATATTAAGTCCACCGCATTGCTGGGTAATATTATGCATTATCATCAGGGCCAGCAGCAGGGCGCCGATGAGGTACTGCTGTTCAATGAACAGCAGCAATTAACCGAAGCCGCATCCTGTAATGTGTTTGTGGTAAAAGACGGGGTGATAGCCACGCCACTGCTGGACCATCAGATTTTGCCTGGCATTACCCGCTATATTCTGCTTGAGGTGCTGCGCAGGCATAGCCGCTTTGATGTGCAGGAACGTAGCATTAGCCGGGCCGAAGTGCTGTGCGCCGATGAGATATGGCTGACCAGTTCCAGTAAAGAAGTGGCGCCGGTTATTGAATTGGATGGCAAGCCAGTCGGACAGGGTGGGATTGGCCCTTTATGGTCTGAAGTACAGGCATTATTCAGTGCACATAAATACGATTTTTAATGGCTATCAGACTGCTTAAATAAAAAAAGCTGCCACGGCAGCTTTTTTTATTGAGATGCGGCTGTTTTACAACATACCAACCATCGCAAAATCTAATGGTTACATGTCGTCAGGATTGCACTGTGGCTCGCAATAGCCATATAAGTACAAACTGTGATGCGTCAGCTTGATGTTGTTCTTCTTGGCCACCTCGGCCTGACGCTGCTCGATGATCTCGTCTTCAAATTCAACCACTTTGCCACATTTCAGGCATACCAGGTGGTCGTGGTGTTTTTTATGGCCAATTTCGAATACCGACTTGCCACCTTCAAAGTGGTGACGATCCAATAACCCGGCGTCATCAAACTGGTTCAGCACCCGGTATACGGTAGCCAGGCCAATTTCCTCGCCCTGGTCCAGTAGGATCTTATACACGTCTTCGGCACTAATGTGCTGGTTCCGGGGATCCTGCAGTATCTCCAGGATTTTGATACGGGGCAAAGTGACCTTCAGGCCAGCTTTTTTCAATTCTTGGTTTTGATCCATGCAACATGTGCCAACATTATTCTCGGTGGTCTCATTATAGGGAAGTCGGGCAAGATGAAAAGCCATTCCGTGGTAAATGTACAACAATTCGGCGTGCCTGTTTACACCGCTAAAGTTTGCCGATTCCACGTTGGCAAGATGTAAACAGCCTGTTACCATTCTGGTCAGACCAGGAAGAAGCCTAAACAGTCTGTTAGTCATTCGTTATTTGCTGCTTCATGGGCTATATAAAATAACTAAAAAAGAGGACGTGAATCCTCATATATTCAGGTAGTTATCCATGCGAATAACGGTTGTTGGCAAGATTGTCGCCGGGTTTGTGCTATTCGGCTTACTGTTGCTTTGCACTAATGTATTGTCCTATTGGGGACTGTCCAGTATCCGCGACTCGGCGCTACTGGTTGCCAAAGAGAAAATGCCGGTGCAGGCCAGGATGCTGGCTGTGCAAACTCAAATCCTGACCCTGGCAAAAGTGTCTTTGCAGGGCTATTTCCTCAATCAGGCTGATTCGTTGGCTGGCAACACTGAGGAGTTCAAGCAGCTTTCCACGCAATTCAGGCAACAACTGGATGATGTTGCCAAATTGCCACTCCTGGAAGGTGATAAACAAATGTTGAGTCAGGCCATTGAGGCTTCAAAAGGCTATCTGGATGAGTCTGGTGCCATGTATGCCGCCAGAAGCCACTCTCTGACCGCCCGCGAAAAAATTAGCGCACTTTACCGGGAATGGCAGTTTGCCGGAGGCGATGCCGGGGCTAATTTACTGGATATGGCCGAACTGGATGGTGCAGAAGAAGGGCGTCTGGCGTCTGTGGTTGGTGCGGGTGCCAGAGTCGATAATATTATTATTACCCTGCTCAACGCTGCTAAAGAATATATCGCCGTCACCGACGCCGAGCTGAGCGTCAATATTGAAGAAAATCTGGTACTGACCATGGGGGACTTGACCAACAATGTCGAATATATCAACAGACTGGCCGAAGGGCTTGAAACCGACGGCTTGATGGACGCCTTTAACAGCCAGTATCAGGAGTTTGTCAGGCAGTTTCAGGGCCCTGGCGGGGTGCTTGAAAGCCAGCGACAGCGTATCGAACTGGTAAAACAGGCTGATGCGCATATGCAAAATGCGGAACAGCAACTGAATACCGCCAGACAACACCTTGCCGCGCTGTTTGCCAAGGTGAATACCGATACGCTGGATGGTCAGAATGCCATTTTGGATGCAGTACAAAGTAATATTGTCAAAAGCCTGGTGATACTGTTGCTGGCTCTGGTACTGGTCGGCTTTATCGGTGTGGCTGCGGCGCGCAGTATTTCCCGGCCGATGGAAAAGATTCGCGCCAGCCTGAGTATTATCAGCAGCGGCGATCTTACCCATAAGGCCGACAGTAACGGCTCGGATGAATTTGCCGCACTGGCCGCCGATGTGAACCAACTCTGTGATAGCTTACATGCGGTGGTGGAACAGATTACCCGCCAGGAAACCTTACTGGAGGAGGCGACTCGTACCAGCGAGGGACTCGCGCAAAAGACCCTTAAGCAAGTGCAGCAGCAAACCTCGCAGGTGCGCCACACCGCGGACAATACCGAACAGGTCAGACACACCAGTAAAAGTAACCTGTCACAGGTGCAGGCCAGCTCCAGGCAGCTTGACCAGGTATTACAACAATCCGCCAGCGCCGGAGATCTGGTCAGCGAGTCGCGTCGTCAGATTCAGGCTCAGGCCGAGCAGGCTGAGCGCTCCGGACAAATTATCAACCGACTGGACGATAACAGTCGCAACATCGGCGGCATTCTGGATGTGATTAAGACCATTGCCGAACAAACTAACCTGCTGGCACTAAACGCAGCCATTGAAGCGGCCAGAGCCGGCGAGCAGGGCCGTGGGTTTGCGGTGGTAGCCGATGAAGTCAGAACCCTGGCTAACCGCACTCATCAGTCCACCGAGGAAATCGAGCAGATGATTGCCAGTCTGCAGTCCGATGCCAAACAAGCGGTCGTTGCGATTGAAACGGGTCAGAAACAAGCGCAGGGAAGTGTGGGTTTAATTGCCAAGGTGAACGAAGAAATCAGCGCCATCCGTCTGGTGGTGGAAGAACTGGCGGCCATTAATACGGCCATTGTCAAAGACACCGAGGAACAGGACGCGTTACTTGAAGAAGTGACGCTCAGTTTGCAGCGTATTGTAGAACTGGCTGAGCAAAGCGGTGACTCCACCCGCCAGTCAGGTGATGCTATCGCTGAGGTAGGTCAATTAATGCGACAACTGAGTAAGGCGGTATCGCGTTTTAAACTTTAGGCACAGAAAAAGGGGCGCCGGACAGCGCCCCATTGAGCTTAAAAACTATAAGTCAGCCCTGCGCCATAAGTGGCTGGTGCGCCTACCAACCTGGCTCCGGCATTCAATTCCAGAAAATACACCTTATCCAGAATATTGCGCCCATAAGCATACAGGGTCAGGCCGCTGTGTAAGGCCAGCTCCAGACGCAGGCCCAGTAGAGAATATGACGGTGTCATATTGCCCTCACCGGCATTCAGACGATTTGACTCTTCATCATGGTAGCTGTAATCCAGTCGGGCTCTGAAATGGCTGTTGGCCAGCTGTTGCTGATATTGCAGGGCCGCATTACCACTTAACTTGGGTGAGCCGGGCAGGGGATCGCCCAGGGTGTTTTGCACGTCATTGACCCGATTGGAGTGAAACTCGGTAATCTCTGAATCCAGATAAGTGATTGATGTATCCAGACTGATGACGCTGCTGTCAGCTTGCCATAACGGCAGACTCAGTGCACCTTCCACACCTTTGACCTCAGCTTTACCCACATTAGTGCGGCCGTTGGTGTCATTGGCCAGACGCGCGGTGGCCTGTAATTCCTCAAACTCGTAAGCGAACAGATCCAGGCTCAGGTTCAGACCATTTTCATCTACATAGCGTAGCCCTGCTTCATAGGCCAGCACTTCTTCAGAATCAAAGGGTTGGGTTTCTTCCAGGGTAAATATAGAAGTGCCGTCAAAGCCACCACCACGGTAAGCCGTGCCAATGGAGGCAAACAGATTTAACTGGTCATTGACATAATATTTGGCAGACAGCTTACCCGACAGATTGTTGTCGCTGAATTCCCTGTCCCAGGCAAAGTTGGAGGGGGATTTAAAGTAGCTTTCGTAGGTGGAGACTCCCCAGGGGTTGTGGTCAATATTGCTGCCGCGGAATTTTACTTTGTCCGTGGTATAACGCAGCCCGCCGCCAAGGCTGAAATCGTTACTCAGATACCACTCGGCGTTAGCAAACAGGGCGACACTGTTACGGCGCTGGTTGTAAGGCGAGCTGTACTGGGACATCACCGCGTAGCTGGTCCAATCGCTGACAAAATCCACCGAATCGCTGACCATAAATACGCCAGCCAGCCAGTCTACATCGCTGCCACTGTTATTGCTCAGGCGCATTTCCAACGAACTTTGTTCCAACGCCTCGTCAAAATCATAACGAAATTTGGGAAAAGATGTGCCGTCGCCATTGCCGGATACGTCCCGTTCGCTCTTTTGATACCCCATCAATAAATCCAGATTCAAAGCATTGGAGAGCTGATGAGAGAATTCACCATGCAAACCGCTTACGTCAATTTGATGGGAATAGTACTCAGAGGCGTAGAATTTCAGCGGGTCACTGTCTTCACCGGCATTCAGCGCCGGGCTGTCTTCATTCAGGGCAATACGGTCATACTGGCGGGTATCGCCATTGTCCTGACTCATAAAATAGCGCAGGGTCAGCTCGGTTGTGGGGGCAAAGCTATAGTTCAAGGTACCGCGCAGGGCGAATAAGTCTGCATCACCAAAGCCATCGCGTTTACCCGGATCGGCGACAGGCGGGATCACCCCTTCGAATCCTGCTGGTACAAAGCCGGCAAAGTTGCCAGCTCCCTGGCCGTCCATAAAGCCGCCGCCTTGTTGCATGGTGACCGCCAGCCTGGCGCCCAGTTTATCTGACAACGGGCCGCCAGCCTGGCGCCCAGTTTATCTGACAACGGGCCGCCTGCCGCAAACGTGCCTTTCACATGGTCATAGGAGCCATACTCAACTGTCGCATAGCCTTCTAATTCCTCGGTGGGTCCTTTGGTAATGGCGTTGATGGCACCGGCCGTAGTATTGCGGCCATATAAGGTGCCTTGCGGTCCTTTCACTACTTCGATGCGTTCCAGGTCGAACAATGGCATACCCAGATAAGCATTAGACGTTTGATAAATGCCATCAATATGCAAGGCTACCGAGGGGTTGCCGTTGGGTTTGTAGTCATCTGCCCCGCCAATCCCCCGAATGGTAATAAAACTGTTCTGTGGCCCGCCAAAAGCCGAGTTAATGGATATGCCGGACAGGCTGTCGACCAAATCGGTAAAATTGTTGATGCCTTTATCGCGAATGGCCTGACTGCCCAGCACTGACAATGCCACCGGGGTATCCTGCAGGGTACTTTCACGTTTCATGGCGGTAACGACGATTTCATCCATGGAATTTAATGTGGTGCTGCTTTGCTTATCCTTCGCTGCTTTAACGGCTCTGATGACTAAGGCGCCGTTTTGGTCCTGGTAGGCTTCAAGGCCTGACCCTTTCAGCATCTGCCTGATTGCATCAAGGGTTGACGCGCCCTGTTGAACGGGGGCGGCAAGTTTGTCTCTGACCAGACGGGTGGGGGCGATAATCACAATATCCAATTGCCGGGATAATTGATTCAGCGCCTGTCCCAGCGGTTGACCGGCTAAATCGTCGGTGTCAGCCCTGGCATAGTTGCTGTGACTGGCGAGTAATGCCGAAGCCACGACTAGCTGGCACAAAGTGCGTTTAAAAAACACCGGTTTGGTTCTCATCTAAAGGTACTCCATTGGGGTTATCTGACGTTGTGTGTCATGCCAAGGAGCCTGGTGCGTTTCAGATTTTCCAGAGAATCGTCAATTGTCATGGAAACTTCATATAACTGCTGATTATTCAAGCGGTTTAATCAATAACCGGGCCTGACGCTTCTCCAGTTGCAAGTCGTTGGCCAGTAGCAATCCTTGCAGGATCTGCTCGGCCTGATCAATGCGACCCGAAGCGGTGACCAGCAAGGTATTCAGATTTTCAGCGTCGATTTCGACGGGCTGGCTCAGGTAACGATTTAACTCCTGAACCACGTCTGCCAGAGGTGTGCCGTCGTACTCCAGCCTGCCCTGTAACCAGGACAGCGCTTGTCGGCTATCAAAAGTTTGCACGTTACCCAGAAAATGCCCCGCAGCATCAGCCACAAGCTGTTGACCGGCGGTAAGTTGTGCTTTTTGCACAACTTTACCCTTGTCCAGCGCGGTCATTTCAACCCGGCCTCGCTGTACCGACAAGCGCAACTGATTGTGTGTCAGGCTGATTTCAAATGCAGTACCCAGCACTTGTACACGTGAACCGCCGCTGGTAATCACAAAGGGCAGTTCAGCATTGTGGGCAACATCAAAATACAATGTGCCTTGGTGCATTTGTAGCAGGCGTTGCTGTGTGTCCTGCAGGTAACTGAATCTGGCGCTGCCCGCTGATATCACCTGACTGCCATCCTCCAGCGTCAGTGTGCTGTTCATCTTTGCCGGAGTGGCAAAATGCTGAACTTGCGCAACCGCCACGGGGGCGGGAAAAGGCAAGCGCTGCCAGCCTAACACCACAATAAGCAGCGCCGCGGCCATACCAAGCCAGGTGGCCAGGGCAACACCAGGCTGCTTCAGCGGTTTCGCGGCAGGCTGATTTGCGGTGAGGGCCTCAAGATTGTCCAGTAGCCCTAATTGACGCCACAATCTGTCAATGCGGGAAAAGGCCTGTTTGTGCGCATCTGACTGATTTAACCAGCGGCTGAATTGAGCCTTTAACGGTGCATCAGGTGCTGCTTCCTGTAAACGTATCAGCCATTCTCTGGCTTCGGTGTCGAGCCGTTTTTGTTGTTCTGTCACAATGATTAGTCCTGTTGCTGGCTGCTAGCCAGGTGCGCCAATGCGCTGTTTAACTGACGGCTGATATCCGCCAGGCTCCAACCTGTTTGTGTGGCAATGTCGGCGTAGGTTTGGCCTTGAATGCGACAGCGAATCAGAATGTCACGCTGCTTATCTGTCAGGGCTGTCATGGCCTGCTGCAAGGCTTGCAACTGCTGTTGTTGCAGCAACTGGCTTTCCGGACTGATGTTGTGCATGGCAACATCCGGATCATCCAGTTGTTCGGCCAGAAACTCGCGGGTTTTTATCACGTGGCTGATGGAGCGCAACCCCAGATTAATGGCCACTTTGTATAAAAAGGCTTTAGGGTTCTGAACGTGCTGCAGGCTGTCCATTTGCGATAGCTTGGTAAAGGCGTCCTGAGCAATATCCTGAGGGTCTGGCGGGCCATTGCCGTAGAGTTTACGCAGCCGCGTGCAAAGCGACGACCAGCAACTATGGTAGAGCTGCTCAATCAATCGGGTTTGCCGCACCTTTTGCAATGAGGTTGATGGGGCTGCTGGATTTAGCAACAGGTTATCGGGGCAGGGCTCTGCCTTGTTCATTATGCATCCACAACTGAGCATGGGATGCGAACAATAGTGCGAAGTTGTTACAGATTTATGGCGACGTTGATACAGGTGGCGGATTGCGCCAGTCATTCACCATGCAGAGGCATTAAAAAAGGGAGTGTGTACTCCCTTTTTTATCGATTGCGAAATATCATTCCAGTTCCGCCAGACACATCTCTTCATGGATCTGCTTACACCAGGCTTTAACGCGCTGCTCGGTCAATTCTGGCTGGCGGTCTTCATCGATGCCTAAGCCAACAAAGTGCTTATCATCGGCCATGCCTTTACTGGCTTCAAAGTGATAGCTTTCGGTAGGCCAGTGCCCCACGATAATGGCGCCACGGGCTTCCACTATGTCACGGATCATGCCCATGGCATCAAGAAAGTATTCTGCGTAATCTTCCTGGTCACCACAGCCGAAAATAGCGACTAGCTTATCGGTAAAGTCGATTTCTTCCAGTTCCGGGAAAAAGTCATCCCAGTCACACTGTGCTTCACCGTAATACCAGGTGGGAATACCGAACATCAGCAGGTCAAAGTTGGCAATGTCTTCTTTGCTGCTTTTGGCGATATCCTGAACATCTATCAGGTTTTTGCCCAATTCTTTTTGAATCATCTTGGCAACATGTTCGGTGTTGCCTGTGTCGCTACCGAAAAATAGTCCCACACTTGCCATATGTTTTGATACCTCTGTTTGACGCGGTTAGCCACCCACGCCGGATGATTGCCAGAATACTTGAATCAGCCCTTTTGCCAGGAAACCTGCTGCGCCGAGAAACAACACCAGATAAACCACAGCCCGACCCGCCATGGGGACATTGTTTTTCTTCAGCACATCGTGCACTGCAAAACCCATTAGCAGGAACAGGGCCACCAGGGTCAGGTTGAGGACAATAGTTTCAATCTGCTCGTAATACTGACTCAACATGGCTCTGATACCTCTCAAAAACGGCGCGGACTATAGCATACCGACGCCTCAAATGCTAATGAGTCTCATCTGTGCGAATAAAGTCGCGAACAATTTTACCAAAGGCGGCGGGCTTCTCTGCATGCAACCAATGTCCCACATCTGCAATGATGCGGCCCTGGCTGCTTGGAAACTGCGCCGCGATTGTATCCCTATATGCCGCCTGTAGATAGTCCGAACGACCACCTTTAATAAAAAGTGTAGGGCCATTATAGCTCAGGCCTTTAAATGGCCAGTCAATTATATCGCCGTAGCATTGTTGCAGCAGTGCCAGGTTAAATCGCCACTGCCAGGTATCTTGTTCATACGCCAAGCTTTTAAGCAGGAACTGGCGAACCCCGGCTTCGTTGATATGGGTTGCCATCTGGGCGTCAGCCTGGCGTCTGTCAGTGAGATTGGGCAAATTGACGGCATTCAGTCCGGCGAACACCTGGCTGTGACGGTCGTTGTACGCCACAGGTGCAATGTCTGCCACGATCAGGCGGTTAACCATGGCAGGGTAGTGCAACGCTATGGTCATGGCCACTTTGCCGCCCATGGAATGGCCAAGCAGAATGACCTGTTCTAGGCCCAGTTGCTTACATAAGGCCAGGATTTGATCACTGTAAGCCTGGTAGCTGAACGTCTGGCCATGCTCAGAGCGACCATGATCAGGCAGATCCACAGCAATAATCTGATATTGGTCTTCCAGCTCCCGTCTGATGCCGCCCAGATTTTCCAGGCTGCCAAACAGGCCATGTAGCAGGACCAGAGGCTGTCCTTGTCCACTGATTTGATAATTCAAATTCATAAGTGTTGAGATTTGCCCAGTTTTTAATGGGCGCCGTTATAACAAATGTGTCATTAAAATGGCAATTGGATTATGGCACTGTACCCGGCAGCCTGGAAAAGTATAATGATGCCCAGGTGAATAATCAGCAGTACTAAAAATGAAAACTATTGAAATTGATGAAGAGCTGTATCGTTACATTGCCGCACAAACTCAACATATCGGCGAGAGTGCTTCGCAAATCCTGCGTCGTTTGCTATTTAGCCAGGCTGGCATTGCCATAGAAGCGCAACCGGTTGCAAAGCAAGAGAAGAAAAAAGAACCGGTTGCCAAATCGGTGTTACCGGTTCAGGAAGGTGCCCTATTTGATTACCTTGAACAGTCTGGCGTCAGTGACATGGGCAGCGCGGTTGAGCGTTTTATTGAAGTGCTGGCGGCCCTGGCACGTTTTCAGGGTAAAGAATTTGCCAAAGTGCTGGAACTGAAAGGGCGTAATCGCACCTATTTCGCCACCACTAAAGAGGCGTTACTGGCGGCAGGTAGCAGCACCAATCCCAAAATGTTGCCAGGCAGTTGCTATTGGGTCGTGACCAACAACAACACCCGTAAAAAACTGACAATGGTTCTGGAAGTGGCCAATTTACTGGGGTATAGCAATGAGGATGCGACCAGGCTGGCTAAGTATCTGGATCCTGAATTTGTCGGCGACACAGAGTAACTTTGATTAACAGGTTTTGAGAAAAAGGAGAATCGATGGCACTTCATCCCCAGGCAGGACAACCGGCCGACCTTGACAAACTGGCAAATATCCCCAGGCTGGTGGCAGCCTATTACAGCAATAAGCCGGATAAGGCAGATCCCGCTCATGCCGTATCTTTTGGCACATCCGGGCACAGAGGTAGCGCTTTGTTGTGCACCTTCAACGATGCACATATTGCTGCTATCTGTCAGGCGCTGGCTGAATACCGCCTGGCCAATAAAATAGATGGTCCGTTGTTTATGGGAATGGACACCCATGCCCTGTCTGAACCCGCCTTTATTACCGCTGTAGAGGTACTCAGTGCCAATCAGGTGCAACTGGTGGTGGAAGCAAATCGTGGCTATACACCCACCCCGGCTATTTCCCTGGCCATTCTCAGACACAATGTCGGGCGTAGCAGTGGGTTTGCCGATGGCATAGTCATCACTCCTTCCCATAATCCGCCCGAAGATGGTGGTTTTAAATACAACCCTCCTCATGGTGGTCCGGCCGACACCCAGGTGACCGATCAGATTCAGACCCGTGCCAATGACCTGATTGCCAAAGACCTGCAGGGCGTTAAACGCATGGACTTTGCCCTGGCATTGCGCAGTGGCTATGTGCATGAACGCGATTTTGCTCAGGACTATGTGGAAGAGCTGGATAAGGTGGTGGATATGCAGGCCATTGCCGCTGCCGGATTAAAGGTGGGGACCGATCCGCTGGGGGGCGCAGGTCTGGCATATTGGGATAGAATCGCCGAGCGGTATAAGCTGGATATTGAAGTGGTCAATCGCCGTGTCGACCCGGCCTTTTCCTTTATGCACCTGGATAAAGACGGCAAAATCCGTATGGATTGCTCCTCACCTTATGCCATGGCAGGTCTGATTGCCATGAAAGATAAGTTTGACCTGGCCTTTGGCAACGACGCCGATTTTGATCGACACGGTATTGTGTGCAAATCGTCTGGTTTGATGAACCCTAATCACTACCTGGCTGTGGCCATTGATTATCTCTATCGTCACCGTCCGCAGTGGAACGATAAGCTCAAAATCGGTAAAACCCTGGTCTCGTCCAGCATGATAGACAGAGTGGCGCATGCCCTGAATCGGCCACTGGCCGAGATGCCGGTTGGGTTCAAATGGTTTGTACCGCATATGCTGGATGGCAGTATGGGCTTTGCAGGAGAAGAAAGTGCCGGAGGCATTTTCCTGCGTCGTGACGGCAGTGCCTGGGCAACGGATAAAGATGGCATCATTCTGTGTTTGCTGGCGGCAGAAATACTTGCCGTAACAGGTCAGGATCCCGGCCAGGCTTACCAAGGCCTGACTCAGAAGTTCGGGGCCCCCAGCTATAAGCGTATTGATGTGCCTGCTACTGCGATACAGAAGAAACGACTATCCAGCATGACACCTGATGTTGTTAAATCCACTCAGCTTGCCGGGGAAAATATCGACACTATTCTGACCCGGGCGCCCGGCAATAATGCTGCCATTGGCGGGTTAAAAGTCAGTACCGAGAACGGTTGGTTTGCGGCACGGCCATCTGGCACGGAATCTGTGTACAAGATATATGCAGAAAGCTTTAACGGAGATGACCATCTTTCGTCATTGATTAACGAAGCACAAAGTCTGGTTCAGCAGGTGTTTGAAGCGGAATGATCTATTTGTGATCTTTTGATGTTGTAATTATGTTACATGATGATTGAAAAATGCCCGGTTATGCCGGGCTTTTTTATTTGTTAACGAAAAAACAACAAAAATACCATTTTAATTCCGGGTAAAAACAGTAAACTCAAATTTGCTTTGTAATTAAATTACAAAATGCGCCATGTGGAAACAGTTCGACTAGACTCTTTGAGTCGGTTCCACTCATCAGGGTGAATCAGGGTAGATAAGCGGATGGCCAGGAACGGCGACAAATTTTGACTTTGAGTAGGCCCATGCGGCATACAGATGCGGTGGGCACCCGGAGGGCTTAAAAATGAATAAGGCTGTGAAAGCGCCATTGCTAACGCAAAAATCTGTGACGGATCTGGACAAAAACGACATTAAACAAGCCATTATCCGGCACTTACATTGCACTTTGGGGACAGACGAAAACAAGGCCAATAACCATGCCTGGTGGAAGGCAACCTGCGCGGCAGTGCAGGAACAGGTGATGGAACGGCTGCGTACCACGCAAAAAACCCACTATATGAATGACACCCGGGCGGTGCACTATTTTTCAGCCGAGTTTCTGATGGGACGGCTGATGTCTAATAATTTGCAGAATTTAGGCTTGTACGAAAAGGCCTGTCAGGCGCTGCTAGAACTAGGTGTCGATATTGCCGATGTGATGGAAGAAGAGCCAGATATGGCGCTGGGCAATGGCGGTCTGGGACGACTGGCAGCCTGTTTCATCGATTCACTGGCAACACTGCAGATGCCGGCAATTGGTTATGGCTTGCACTACGAACATGGCTTGTTCCGCCAGGAAATCCAAAATGGCGCGCAGATAGAACGTCCGGATACCTGGCGAGACTACGGTAACCCATGGGAAATTTGCCGCCCTGAATCCATTCAGGAAATTCCACTGTATGGTTATGTGGAGACCAAATACGGTGAAAAAGGCCAGATGCGCAAAGAGTGGCACCCTGGCTCCATTGTAAAGGGCATTCCATGGGACATTCCGGTGGTCGGTTTTGGCGGTAAAACCGTTAATGTCCTGCGATTATGGGAAAGCCGGGCATCAAATTACTTCAACTGGGATGTATTCAACGCGGGCGGCTATCTGGATGCCCAGCGGGAAAACGTGCAGGCCGAAACCATTTCCAAGGTGCTTTATCCCAATGACGAAACCGAAGCCGGCAAAGAGCTGCGTCTGATTCAGCAGTACTTTTTCTGTGCCTGTTCTTTGAAAGACATTATTCGCCGCTACAAGCGGGCGCACGGTGATGACTGGAGTCGTTTTGCCGACCAGGTGGTGATCCAACTTAATGATACCCACCCGGCCATTGCTATTCCTGAGCTGATGCGTATTTTGGTGGACAGAGCCGAAATGGATTGGGACAAGGCCTGGGCCATTTGTACTAACACCTTTGCCTACACCAACCATACCTTGTTACCCGAAGCACTGGAGCGCTGGCCGGCAAGAATGCTGGAAAAGATCCTGCCCCGCCATTTAGAAATCATCTATGAAATTAATCATAGGTTTATGGAGTTGGTAGACAAAACCTGGCCTGCCAATGACAGCATTAAACGCAAGCTGTCGATTATTGAAGAAGGCAGCGAGAAAATGATCCGCATGGGCAATCTGTCGGTGATCAGCTCTTTTGCCGTTAACGGTGTGGCTGCCATTCATTCCAAGCTGGTTAAGGAGCAGTTGTTTCCTGAATTTGATCAACTGTGGCCGGGTAAACTGACTAATGTGACAAACGGTATCACGCCAAGACGCTGGCTTAAGGCCTGTAATCCGCGCCTGGCAACACTGATCAGCAGCAAGATTGGCGATGACTGGCCGGTGCATCTGGATAAACTGCAAGGGCTGGCGAATTATGCGGATGACAAAGAATTTCAGAGCCAGTTTATGCAGATTAAGCATCAGAATAAGTTGGATCTGGCGGCGGAGGTGAAACTGCTGACCGGCGTGGAATTAGATGCCAATATGATTTTTGATGTGCAGATTAAGCGTTTGCATGAATATAAGCGCCAGCATCTGAATTTGCTGCATATTATGGCCTTATATCGCCGACTGCTGGAAGATCCGGATTATGATATGCATCCCCGTGCGTTTCTGTTTGGTGCCAAGGCGGCACCCGGTTATAAACTGGCCAAGGATATTATCTATGCCATTAACAAAGTGGCAGATAAGATCAACAACGATAAGCGGGTGAATCATAAATTACGCGTTGTGTTCCTACCTAATTACCGGGTCAGCCTGGCGGAAAAAATGATCCCGGCTGCGGATATTTCCGAGCAAATCTCTACGGCCGGTAAAGAGGCCTCGGGCACCGGCAATATGAAACTGGCCTTAAATGGGGCGGTCACCGTTGGCACCCTGGATGGCGCGAATATTGAGATTGCCGAAGAAGTTGGCGAGGAAAATATCTTTATTTTCGGCCTGACAGTGGAACAAGTGCACAAAATGCAAAAGGCTGGTTACAACCCCTATGACTACTATGATACCAGCCGCGAAATCAAAGCCATTCTAGACTGGCTGGAAACGGACTACTTTACGCCAGGCAAGCCAGGTGAATTGGTTTCTGTAAAGCAGAGTTTACTTGATGGGGGCGACCCCTATATGGTACTGGCTGACTTTGATGCCTATTCGCAGGCTCAGAAAAAAGCCGATAAAGCTTACCGGGACAAGGCTGGCTGGGCCAGAAAAGCCATTTTCAACACTGCCAGAATGGGCAAATTCAATTCCGATCGTTCTATTCTGGATTATGTTGAAAAAATTTGGCGACTATCGCCTTGCACGGTAGACTAGCGCCCGCTACGGCCAGGGTAGGCCGGGCTTAGCTTTTTGACAGGAATACGCCGCCCAAATACGTGGGCGGTCTAAAGCCCCCATTTGGGCTTTTTTTTTATCGCGCAAACAGGATAAACTTTGCACGGTAAGCAGAGGTGTTGCAGTACTCAATGAGTGTTTTTTACCAGTCCCTGGCCACCATTCCCAATCGCTATGCGTTTTTTGAACGTATTGAGCAGGCTGTTAGCGAATCGCCTGAGCTGTCGCTGCTGTTTATTGATGTGGTGCGTTTTTCCGACGTCAGTAGCAGTTTTGGCTACAAGGTCGGAGATATGATCCTCGAAGAAGTGGCCCGGCGCATTAAAACCTTGTTCGGTAAGCAATGCCTGCTGGGGCGTATCAGTGGCGATATTTTCGGTCTGATGCTACCCGGATGCCATGGCGATACCCAACTGCGCGGTTTTTACAGTCATCTGGTTGAACACTTTAAGACACCCATCAGTTTTGACGATAATGCGTTTGTGGCCGACTTTAATGTCGGTGCGGTAGCCAACCTGCCGGACAATCGCGATCCTAGTCGATTGTTTTCCGGCGCTGAGATGGCGCTTAAACAGGCTAAGCAGAATAAGTACGACAATTTCCAGGTCATTCGACTGCAGGAAAAGCCTGAGACCGGCCGGTCACTTGCCCTGAAAGCCGACCTTAAACGCGCCTTTGCCAATGATGAACTGGAGTTATATTTTCAGCCCAAGGTGGATTTGCACAGTTTCAAGATAGTTGGTGCTGAATGCCTGCTACGCTGGAATCACCCCCTGGACGGCATTATTGTGCCTGGTAGCTTTATCGAAGCTGCTGAGTCGTACAATATGATGAACGAAGTAGGGTACTGGGTGCTGGAAAGGGCCTTTCATAGCGCCATGCTGCTGGAGGGGCTGGGACTGGATATTCAGGTTTCTGTGAATATTTCTCCCACTCAGCTTTATGATTCAAAGTTTGTTGCCAAAGTGAAACGGTTGGCCGGGTTGTATCGGGTCAATCTGGCCAATATTGAACTGGAACTCACCGAAGATGTGGCATTGTCGAATTCGTTGTTGGTTAAACGCCAGTTGGGACAAATAAAAGCCCTGGGTTTGTCCATCGCTGTAGACGATTTTGGTAAGGGTTACTCTAATCTTGCCTATATTCGCGATATAGAGCTGGATACCATTAAAATTGATAAAACCTTTGTGATGGGGCTGGATCGCAATCCGGTCAACAAGGCCATTATTCAGGCGTCGCAACTTATCGCCGGTGCGTTAGGCTGCAAAGTGATTGCCGAAGGAATCGAGTCAGTGGAGCATCTGCATGCACTACGTGAGATTGGCATAGATAAAGGTCAGGGTTTTTTGTTTTCCAAAGCGGTGCCGTTTGAACGTTTGGTTGAGTTGATCCATACCGACCTGATGGTCGGGGATTCACTGGCATATCGAAACCGGACAGGGTGATGCACCGCGCAGCCTGCTTCTGCTAGAATAGCGGCCAAAAGCAGACTCCTCAGGATTTCTATGCCTCTACAGCAATTGCGTCAGCATGGCCAGTTTCTGGCCTTAAGCCGCCAACAGCCCAACCTTTTTGCCAGCCCGATTGAATTTAGCCTGGACGATGGCACCCAAGTGTTTATTCGCTCCCCAGGTATTATCAGCTTTACCCCAAGCAAGCCCGAAGGTAAGGATATTGTGCTTTCCAGCGGGGTACATGGTAACGAAACCGCCCCCATAGAAATATGTGATGAACTGGTACAAGGTCTGTTGACAGGACAGTTTAGCGCGCGTCATCGGGTATTGTTTTTATTTGGCAACCTGCCGGCCATGGAAATTGGCGAGCGCTTTGTCGAAGAGAACATGAACCGTCTGTTTAGTGGTGCCCATTCTAAAGGGCCGGGTCTGGTTAACGCCGAGCGAGTCAGAGCCAAAGAGCTTGAGGATGCCGTGGCAGATTTCTACCAGCAAGGCGAGCAGACAGGGCAGAATTATCGCTGCCATTATGATCTGCATACTGCCATCCGTGGTTCAAAGAATGAGAAGTTTGCCGTTTACCCCTATCGTCACGGGCAGCCATGGAAGAAGTCGCAACTGCAGTTTTTGTTTGCCTGTGGCGTGAATACCTTTTTGTTGTCAAATGGTCCCACCACGACCTTTAGCTATTACTCTTCCAACGAATTTGGCGCCGACGCCTTTACCGTCGAACTGGGTAAGGTGGCGGCCTTTGGCGAAAATGACATGTCGCGTTTTGCACAGGTCAGGGAAACCCTGTTGGCGCTGATCAGTCAGGACGAAGTGGCTTTGCCCGGGTACGATCCAAACGCACTGCATGTGTTTAGAATCAACCAGGTGATCAATCGCACTAAAGAAGATTTTCGCCTTAACTTTGCTGATGATGCCCCCAATTTTACCGATTTTCCCCTTGATTATGTATTAGCGGAGGAGGAGGGCGTGCAATACAAAGTGCAGGAACAAGGTGAAGCCATCGTTTTTCCTAATGCCAAGGTCGCCATTGGTCAGCGCGCGCTGCTCACGGTTGTTCCCACCAGTTTGTAAAGATTATTCGCTGTCTGTGGCGACAGTGCACTGGGTGTGCAATCGATACTTTGTGGTTGTGCTAATTATGGCTGAGACAGTTGGAATTGCTGTTTTTGCAACGATTGTCTCAGGGCGTCCACCAGGCTGTCACTAGTGTTTAAGCTGGCCGCCAGGTAGGTGAGTTGCTCAAGCTCCGGGATCATATAAGCAAAGCGCACATCGGAAGTCTCAAGTTGCATGGATTGCAGCATATCGTCGATGGCGTCTGGGTCGTCTATCACCAGATCGACTTTGTTTTTCAGCAAAAGGGTCCAGGATTGCTGAATATCTGCAGTCACCAGTAATTGCTTGCCCTCTTCAAAACCATGTTGTTTCAATACTTCCAGTGCCACATCCTGACGTTGCACGGCTATCATATAGGCTTTGGCGTCCTGCAGTGTCTGGATTTTTACCGGCAGACTGCGGCTAAGTTGCATAAAGCCAAGGGCATAACGGCCTACCGGACCTATCCATTTAAACAGCGCTTCACGCTGAGGCGTTCTGGCCATCGCATAGATAAGGGTGTTGGGAGTGCTCAGGGCCAGGTCGTAGGCGCGAGCCCAGGGATAGGCCCTGATCTGAGCCGCTTGATTGGCATCGGTTAACACTTTACGTACCCGTGCGGTCACCACGCCTGACACCTGGCCGTCGACCAGGGTCTGTGCGGGTGGGGATATTTCCGTTACCACCTTTAATGGCAATGCCCGGCTTTGCAAAGGCATGAGTGATGTAGCCAGCGCAATCAGCAGGCAAGCGGCAAGTGAAATCGGAAATGGATTGGGCAGTTTGTACAACTTTAGGTTATCTTTGGTGATTACAACCTTCAGGCTAGCTACTTATATTCTATGTTTCAACTGGATCCCCGACTTAATCAGGATTGCCATCTGGTTACCGAACTGCCTTTATGTCTGGTACTTATGATGAATGACAACCAGTATCCCTGGATGATACTGGTTCCCAAGATAGAGGGAGCCAGAGAGATTCTTGATCTATCCATTGCCCAACAACAGCAACTTTGGCTTGAATCCTCACGACTTACCCGGGTGATGCAGCAGCGTTATGCGCCCGATAAGATGAATATTGCTGCCCTTGGTAATGTGGTAGAACAGTTGCACCTGCACCATATTGCCAGGTATAAAAAGGATATCGCCTGGCCTGCCCCTGTGTGGGGAAAATATCCCGCTAAAGGATACGATGCGGCCACAGCGCAGCAGGAAATAATGGCAATGAGTGAATTATTAGAGGACATCAAGGCATGATTATCAGTACGACACATCATCTGGACGGTAAGGAAGTTGAGGCTTACCTGGGCATTGTGGTTGGCGAAGCGGTGATGGGGGCGAATCTGTTTAGTGACCTTTTTGCCTCTATTCGTGACATAGTGGGTGGACGCAGTGGCTCCTATGAGGATGAACTGACCAAAGCCCGTAAAATTGCCTTCGCTGAACTGGAAGCTGAAGCCAGAGCGTTAGGCGCGAATGCCGTTCTGGCGGTGGATATTGATTATCAGGTAGTGGGCAGCAAAGGCAGTATGCTGATGGTGAGTATCAGCGGCACTGCGGTACGCTATCGAGGTTAATGCGCCTTTCTTAATCGTCTTTATCCCAATCTGGGTTATTGCCCTGCTGTTGTTTGTCCTTAAGGCTGGGCAGTTTGTGCTTGGCGCTTTGTTTGAGCAACAGCAGATTGCTGACAATCACCCCCAGCACCAGGGCAATGATCAGGGCGACAGTCCAGCTCATGGTTTTTCCTCATCGGGCAGTTGAACGAATCGGCGGTAAATGTCCGGCAGATGCTCAAGGATCACCCTTTTGCCCTCAATATTCAAGGCCTGTATGCAATCGCTCAGGCAGGTCAGACTCAGCTGTTGCTGCATTAATCTCGCCGATGCTTTGTGGCTGAAATGCCAGGGCTCAGGTGCGACACCGCCTTGATATTTCGCATAAGGACGGAAAAAACCGAAGTCTTCTGCATAGCTGTCCAGCCAGCAGCACAGCGCATAACATGGGCCTTCAGCAGCATATTCTTGCGATACCAACTGAAAAGTACGGCCGCTTTGCTGTACGGACGCTTTATCATAAAGATCCATATCTGTACCCCAGTGGTGGCGACTGGCACCGGGCAGGGCCGACCAGGTCAGAATGGCATAGAGCTTTTGTTTATCGCTTAATGATTCCATTGGCAGCACCTGGCTGTTGATATCCAGCACCGGTCGTTGCCCCAGCCACTTTGCATTCCAGATGGCCAACTGGCGCTGACAGTCCCGGTAACTACTGACTATGTCCAGTCCTACACCATCGGCCTGGGCGGCCTTCTGCATTTTCTCCAGGGCTTTTGCTACATCTGGTTGCAGCCAATGGCCGGGACGCCATTCAATCAGATGACTGGTATCCCGTCCTGTGAGCTGCAACGCCGTTAACATAGCAAACCTTCCAGCAAGGCTTCATAGGTGTCTGCCAGTTTATACAGATCCTCGATTTTGACACATTCGTTCACTTTATGAATAGTGGCGTTAACCGGTCCAAGCTCAATGACCTGCGCACCGGTTGGAGCGATAAAACGACCGTCTGAGGTACCGCCAGCGGTGGATAACTCGGTTTCCAGCCCACAGCCCTTGCGAATGGCGATACGGGTTGCATCCACCAGTTTGCCGCTGTCGGTTAAAAAGGGTTGGCCGTTAAAGGTCCAGTCCAGCTCATATTCAAGATGGTGAGCATCCAATATGCTGCGGGTGCGTTCAATCAGTTGTTGGTCAGTGACTTCGGTGCTGAACCTAAAGTTAAATTGCACCGCCAGCTCTCCTGGGATCACATTACCAGCGCCGGTTCCGGCGCTGATGTTGGAGATCTGAAAACTGGTGGGAGGAAAGGACGCGTTGCCTTTGTCCCATTGTACTGCTGCCAATTCAGCCAATGCGGGGGCTGCCTGGTGCACAGGGTTGCGAGCCAGGTGCGGATAAGCCACGTGCCCCTGAATACCTTTTACCTGCAAATGGCCGGTGAGTGAGCCGCGTCGGCCGTTTTTTACCACATCGCCTACCTTGGCGGTGCTGGAAGGTTCGCCCACCAGACACCAGGTGATCTTTTCGTTACGGGCTTCCAGGGTGTCAATAACCCGGGTGGTACCGTTGATAAAGGGACCTTCTTCATCACTGGTAATCAGAAAAGCGATGGAGCCACAATGTTGTGGATGCGTTTCCACGAAACGCCGGGTGGCGACTAACATGGCCGCCAGACTGCCTTTCATATCGGCCGCGCCCCGACCATATAAGTAACCGTCTTTTTCGGTAGGCTTAAAAGGGGGGAATTGCCATTTATCCAGGGGGCCCGGGGGAACGACATCGGTATGTCCGGCAAAGCAGAACAGCGGCCCTTGCTTGCCTTTTCGTGCCCACATATTCAGGGTGTCTTCAAACGGTAGCATCTCGATATCAAAGCCAAGTGGGCGTAAAAATTCCGTCATCATGGTTTGGCAACCCGCATCGGCTGGGGTAACAGAATCTCGTTCAATCAGGGCTTTGGCCAGTGCCAGTACGTCATTTTGCATGGAACAGGCTCGCATACTGATCGGCCTTAAAGCCAAGGTGATATTGCTGATTATGCTGAAGCAACGGGCGTTTAATCATGGCGGGAAACTCGCACATCAGGCTCAAGGCTTTGTCCATATTCATATCGGCTTTTTGTTTGTCACTTAACTGACGATAAGTGGTGCCGCGGGTATTCAGCAGTGCTTGCCAGCCCAGACTGCTGGCCACTTCATGTAACCAGGTTGGATCCAGACCATCTGCACGGTAGTCATGAAATTCATAAGCAATACTGTGCTGTTCCAGCCAGGTTCTGGCCTTTTTGATGGTGTCACAATTTTTAATGCCAAACAGCTTGGTCATGGGCGTTATTATCTGAGTGAAAGTGGGCTGCAAGCTTAGCTTAAAGTCATACTGGTTTGAACCGTTCGCGGTTGAGGTTGCTATATCATTTGTTTGCCGGAATATGGAACTGGTTATCGAAAGTGCAGCGTCATGCAGGGCTCCTGACAGGCCAGCACGCTGTGGCAATGTGCCTGAATAGCATTGAGTTTTTGTGTTTGTGAGGTCAGGACCAGACAATGTGCTGAGCGTGCGCGGTTTTTCAAAAGCCTCAGATCAAATTCCAATAAGGTCTCTCCCTGACTGAAACTACCAGTCCTGGCCGACTTGGACCGAAAACCTTGGCCCATTAATTTATGGCTGTCTATGCCGACTTGAATGAGCAATTCCAGTCCCTGACGGCTTTTAATCCGTAGGCACTCGCCGGTGACCGAATGGTCCAGCCATACCCCATCGAACGGTGCCTGGATCTTGTAGCCACTGAGATCAATGGCAATACCCGCACCAAAAAGGCCATTGGCATAGGCCGGACTGGGGACTTCATCAAGCAGGCAGACTCTGCCGCTCACGGGTGCCAATACCGGCAGTTGCAGGCGTGATACATCGGGCTGCTCGTGGATTACAAAACGGCGGATATTCCACATCTTTATCTTATCTACCTTGCGGACGTATTTTGACGAATGTCGGCTTATGCCATGGTTGCCTATTCTGCGTAAGGCCTGTGAGACCTGCAAGTTAACAGATCCGTCGATCCTGACAAGGTTATCCACTATATCTGTGGATAACCTTGTTGAGTTCTCGTTATAAATGATATAACTTTATGAAATAAAAAGAAAAAGATATTCTGTTCGGAATTTCTACAGTGGTTAAATAATACGCTTATTGTGCTTAAATTTACCAATGTCAACGAAAATTTTGCCGGAAATTGCCCTTGACGGCGATCATTTCTGCCCGTAAAAGGGGCCAACTGTGAATAACACTTGCTAAGGACTGAGAATGTCTGTGTTGCAGCTGTATGCCGGACCATCGGCCCTAAGCCGTATTCAGGAAGAGGGGCTGCACTCTGAGCTGTTTGACTACATGTTAGGGGCATCGGGTGGACCCAAGTGGTTTGTATTAGCCGGACTGGACAGAGTGATCTTTCCGGAGTTGTTTAAACAGCGGCGGCGGCCATTGCATGCGATAGGGTCGTCAGCCGGTGCTTTTCGTTTCGCTTGCTTTGCCCAGAATGATTCTCTGTCTGCCCTGAACCGCCTGGCAGAGCGCTATTCACAAACGGTTTATTCTGCCAAACCTGATGCCCTGGAAATCAGTGATAAGGGCCGACAATTGCTTGATTACGTGCTGGGTGAAACGGGCGTGGATGAAATCCTCAAGAATCCGGTGATCAAAGCACACTTTATTGTTGCCCGTTGCCGCCATCTGCTGGCCAGCGAAGGTCGCATGGCGCAGATGACTGGTTTGCTGGCCAGTGCCGGTGCAAACTTTATCCGGCGTAACTGGTTGGCGGGTTTCTATCAGCGATTCAGCTTTGGTGCCGTGGATGCAGGCCTGCATATTGCGGATCCATGGGGAATGTCTTGTCAGCACATTGCGCTGAGTGCAGAGAATCTGCACAGTGCACTGATGGCGTCTGGCTCTATTCCGCTGGTATTGGAGGGGGTAAAAGACATCCCAGGTGCGCCACCTGGTATGTACAGGGATGGGGGGATTATTGACTACCACTTTGATTTACAGTTTGGTCCAACCAAGGGACTGGTTCTGTATCCCCACTTTAACGCCAGACCAGTACCTGGCTGGTTTGACAAATCCCTGAAATCTCGCAGACCGGCAGCAGCCAGTTATGACAAGGTATTGATGCTGGTGCCTTCTGCTGAGTTTGTCGCCGCATTACCCTTTGCTAAGATTCCGGATCGCAAGGATTTTGAAAGCATGCCAGCGCCACAACGCATTGCCTACTGGCAAAAGGTGTTGTTGGAGTCAGACAGATTAGGTGACGCCTTTATGCAATTAATTGACAAGCGGGATATTGCTCATTTGGTTAAACCTATTGATTTTTGCCATACATAAGCCATTTGCTTGAGGAAGCTTTGAAGGAAATTGGAAATGGAAAATGCAGTGCAAGCGCGTTTCAGTGACTACCCTGAACTGGCTCGCCAGAAACTTAGTGAACTTCGTTGCTTAATTTTGCAATGTGCACAGGAGCTGAAACTGGGGAAGGTTGAAGAGTCGCTGAAATGGGGCGAAGCCAGTTATAAAGTTAAATCAGGAAGCCCTATTCGGATCGATTGGAAAGCCAAAACGCCTGAAGAGTATTACGTGTTTTTTAATTGTAATACCAAGCTGGTGGATACTTTCCGAGAATTGTATGGTGATGTTTTGGCGTATCAGGGCAACCGGGCGATAGTATTAGGGCTGACAGCGCCATTACCGCTAAATACGCTCAAACATTGCATTCAACTTGCCTTAACCTATCAACAGATCCGGCATTTGCCGCTGTTGGGGGCTGCACCGACAGGCTAGTCAACACCATTGCCCGTAATGGGCACTGAGCATAGGGGCAAATATTGTGGAGCGCGTTATGCAACCAAGACAGATTGTCGAACATTGGGTTGAAGCCTTTAACCAGGCAGATGCAAAAAGGCTTTCCAGCTACTATGCAGAGAATGCGATTAATCATCAGGTTGCCAACCAGCCAGTCTGTGGTAGAGATAACATCTATGCCATGTCGCCTGATTCACGGATTGGAACACAATGAATCTCATCAGCTTAATTCGCCGCAAGTATGTGGAACTGACGTTCAGACGCTATGACCTGCGTATTGTTGAGGCTATTGGCGCACAACAATTTGAACATATTATTCAGGTCTACCGGAACAGTGGTTGGGAAATCACCAATGCTTATCCGGCCTTTTCACCCGACGCGGAGCGCTGGCACTGTAAGTTAAGAAAAGGTACCAGTGTGCTGGAGTGCGAATGGCAGCATCAGCGTTTTGGCAGTATTAGCGGTGCGGCCAGAATCATTAACGCACTGGCTAACGAGTTCGGGCTGGTTGTGCTCGAATATCCCACTTGGCAATAGCCCCAGCTATACGATTAATCAGCTTTTTGCGTGGCCAACAAGGTCTTAATCAGGCGTTTTAGCGCACCGGCCTTAACCGGCTTATGCAGAAAGCTAAAGCCTGCCTCAATAGCGCTGGCGCGAATTTCTTCATCATGATTGGCGGAGTTGAGTATCGTGACAACTTTGCTGCGCCAGTGATGATAAAGCTGGTGGGCAACCTCAGTACCAATTTCACCCTGGTCCAAATGATAATCCATTAACAACAGATCCGGCGCATCAGGCGTTTTTAGTTTTGCCTGTTCGGCAGTGGCCGCCACTTCAATGTCAGCCCCCCATTGGCTGAACAACTGCTGCATGGCCAGCAAAATCTGTTGTTCATTATCTACCACCAACACTTTCTTACCTTTCAACCACAGGCTGTTATCTTGCTGTTCAGGCGTCATTTGTCGGGATAGCATGGGCTGACGTTCCCCCATAGCAATTTGCAAACCAAAACAGCTGCCTTTACCCGGCTGTGAATCCAGATGCAGAGTATGTCCCAGTAGCTTACTGATCTTGTCTACTATGGTTAAGCCCAGGCCAAGACCTTGTTGATTATGGCTTTGTAACTGATGAAACTCGGCAAATATCTCCGCTTGCTGGTCTTTGGCGATGCCCGGTCCGGTATCCCAAACCTGTAATACTAACTGGCCCTGCTTGCGCCTGACGCCAACCAGTATCTTGCCTTTATCGGTATAACGTACAGCATTGGAAATAAGATTCTGAATCACCCTTCGCAGTAGTTTTTTATCGGAACAGACACTTAAGTGAGTCGGCCGATAGTGTAAAGTAAGCCCTTTTTGAGACGCCAACAAACTAAACTCCGCTACCAGCGCATCAAGTATTTCCGCCAGGGCAAAGGTTTGCTGATTCACTTTTAGCACACCTGAGTCCAGCCGTGTCATATCCAGCAGGGTAGTCAGCAGCTCTTCCGCACTGTTCAATGATTGCAACAAGCCACGAGCCAGTTCTTCAGTGGGCTGTCCCTTGCTTTGCTGAGCAATCATGCCAGCAAATAACGTGGCTGCGTTAAAAGGCTGCATCAGATCGTGGCCCGCGGCGGCCAGAAATTTGGTTTTGCTCTCGTTGGCCCTGTCTGCATCCAGTTTTGCTTGCTGTAATTGCACAGTGCGCTCTGCGACCCGTTGTTCCAGGCCTGATTTGGCGTCCTGCAAGGCACGCTGAATTTCAACGTGATCGGTAATATCGGCATAGGTGGTCACAAAACCACCGCCCGGCATTGGATTACCCTGAAGTTCAATGACCCGCCCATCGGGCTGGCTACGCAAATATTTATAGCTGCTCCCCTGGCGAATAAGTGCAAGGCGTTTACGTACCTCGGCATCCACATCTACGGTGTCGCCGAGCATACCGCGCGAAGCGTTAAACCTAAGTAAATCCTCCAATGGCATGCCTGCATGAATAAAGCCTTGCGGGTAGTTAAACAGGCTGATGTAGCGGCTGTTCCAGGCCAACAGTTTAAGGTGTCTGTCGACCACACTGATGCCCTGCTCAATATGCTCAACAGAGGCCTGCAG
The DNA here is from genome assembly GCF_039522935.1 of Bowmanella denitrificans. Classification (NCBI taxonomy): domain Bacteria; kingdom Pseudomonadati; phylum Pseudomonadota; class Gammaproteobacteria; order Alteromonadales; family Alteromonadaceae; genus Bowmanella; species Bowmanella denitrificans. The sequence continues at coordinate 48,499 of NZ_BAAAEI010000014.1, forward strand.
TAATTCATGGTTAAATTGATAGCTCTGGCTGGCTTCTTCCACCAATCCCACCAGCTCATCGATCGGAACACTGTGCTGCTCTGTTAGCGCCGACAGTAAAATACGCGCCCCGGCATTGCCAACCTGAGCGGCCAGTTCCCGCTCCACTTTTTGAATCAGCAAGCCACTGGCATAAGCTTGTTTGTCTGCATCAGCCAGGCTTTTCTGCAGTGTTGTTTGCTGCGTGTTGGGCAGGATCCGCTGTGTCACAGCCAGTAAGGTGCCAATGCGAATGGTGGGCACTGAAGGCTGCGATGCCTCAAGCATGCTGCTCGTTTGTTTAAACCTGCCACGCAGCCAATTTACCAGCATAAAGGCGATGAGATTGATGCTGAGACTAGCTACCACCCCCTGACTCATCATGTGATCGCTGGGCACGGCCTCAAAGTAATAGCTGGCTTTAATACTTGGCCATAACAGCCATACGACCCAGCCCCAGCATCCGGTTACGATGCCACAAAGCGCCGCCAGACGACTGCTGTTCTGCCAATAAAGTGCAAACAGCATGGCTGGGGCAAGTTGAGCCAGCAGCGCCATGGCGATAATGCCGCTGTTGACCAGTGGGGCGGCCTGACTTAAATATTGGGAATACAGGTAAGATAAGCCTATTACCAATACTACGGTAAAACGGCGAATATTCAGCAGCACAGAGGGGCGCAGTACCTGGTGCTGATCGGCGCGAAAGTGTAGTTTCAGCCACAGCGGGGTAATCAGGTTATTGGCGATCATGACCCCCATGGCCAGAGTTGCCACAATGATCATACTTGATGCGGCAGACAGCCCACCAATAAATGCCACCAGCGCTGACCAACTGCTATTGGCCAGCATGGGCAAGGCTAGTACATAGGTATCGGCATTGGTTTCGGGCAGCAATAACTTACCCGCTAATGCAATGGGCAACACAAACAGATTAATGCTCAGCAGATACAAGGGGAACAGCCATCTGGCGCGTTGCAGTTCTAATTCACCATTGTTTTCGATGAAGTTCACATGAAATTGCCGTGGCAGGCAGAACATGGATAAAAAGCCCAGCAGCATATGGCACAGGTATACCAGAGGGGCCGACTGGGTACTGGACAAGATCTGCCGGGTGTCCGGGTTAACTTGTACTTGTCCGAGCAGATCCAGTATGCCATCAAACATCTGATAGCAAACAAACAGGCCTACCAACACCAAAGCCAGCACTTTTACCAAGGATTCGAACGCAATAGCCAGCATCAATCCTGGGTGTTTCTCCGTCAGGCTCAGGCTGCGGGTACCAAACAAAATGGCAAAGATAGCCATCAGCAGTGCTACATAAAAACTGATGCCACCAGGCCATTGGGTTTGATCATTGGCCAGCAGGCTGACACTGGTGGTCACGGCGTCCAGCTGCAATGCCGTGTAGGGCATCACACCGATAAGACAAATCAGGCTGACAAAGGCCGCAATAAAATGGGAATGTTTATACTGGCTGCCCATAAAATCGGCCAGCGAACTAATATTGTGCTGCTGACATAATCGGATAATACGCACCAGCAACGGGTAGCCCAGGGCGAAAGCCAGCACACTACCCACATAAGTTGGGGTAAAGGCCCAGCCATAAGTGGCCGACTGGGCGGTAGTGCCGAAAAAGGCCCAGGATGTGCAATGCACCCCCAATGCCAGACTGTAGATAACGGGTCGTTGTCTTTGGCCCGCAGAACTGTGGTAACGGTCGCCCCAGAATCCTACCGCAAACAGCAGGGCCAGGTAGATTACCGCTAGCAAGGTCAGAAGCCAGATACTAAACATAAGGCAACAACATGAAAAATAAGGGCTTTGTTACTATACGTCGGAGTATTGGGGATTACCACAGCACCAAGGTACAACTAAACTGCCAGGTTTAAGTAACGGGTTGGCGTGATATTTGCGTTGTTGAGCTGAGATAGCGAATAAAACGTTGGTCATATCCTAAATGAAACCTCTAGTCACAATGTGTTGCCTTGTCCTAAGCCTCTTTATGCTGGCGGGCTGTGCTAACAAAGCGGCACTCAGCACGCAGAGTTACGCAGACCAGCAAGATAATCTGCATCTGCACGTGGAACGCATGATTCGACAAATGTTTGACACTGCCGGGCGCATACATCCAGGCTCGCCACTGGCCATCGGCACGATTCTGCCCGCCCAGTTGGAAGGTGGCAAAAGTTTGCCGGAGCACCGCGCTCTGAGCCTGCAGATTCAAGAGAGTCTGGTTACTTTTGCAACGCAGGCCGGACTGAGTGTGATCGAGTTTAAAACCTTGCCAGCGGTGCATATCGAAAGCGGGCGGGACCTGATGTTGTCCCGTGACGTAGAAGCGCTCAGCGAGCAAGTAGACCTGCAGTATTTTTTAACCGGTACTTACTCGCAGCAGCAACATAGCCTGATGGTTAACCTGCGCCTGATTGAATTGCCAGCCAAACGGGTAGTGGCCGCCGCCACGGATTACCTGCCCAATGATGTGGCCTGGCCGCAGGGCAAGGTCGTCAATCGAAATAATTTGATCTACCGCGGCCAGTACTAGGGGGCATGATGAAAACATTGATTCCAGTTGTGGCGTTGAGCTTATTTCTGAGTGGATGCACGACATTGGCTGACAACGAGCAGGAGCAAGCGCTGTCAAAGGCACACCAGGCCAGTCTGGGGTTTGGGCAGCAATATCGGCCGCAATTTCAGCAGCAACCGGGGCAAAATACCGAGAAGCGGGATCCGCAGTTGCACAACATCAATCACTACGTGCGCGGCATCATGCAGGATTTAGTCAACAACCTGCAGTTTGTCAGTGTCAGGACGCCAGTGGCGGTAAGCAGTTTTGTTTTCCTGGATGGCCCTTTTGACCAGGCTGATCTGTTGGGCAATCAGATTGCAGAAAGTTTTATGCATGAGATCCATCAGTTTGGTATTCCGCTTATTGATATTAAGACCAGTGATTTTATCCGGGTCACTGAGCAGGGCGATTTTGTCCTGAGTCGCGATTATCTGGAAGTCTCACCTAAGCAGCCGGTTCAATATGTGATCACCGGCACCTTGGCAAGGCATCAGGGCGGGTATCTGATTAATGCCAGGGTGGTGGGTATGAAATCCAAGATGGTGGTGGGATCAGCGCAGGGCTTCTTGCCGGCTGATGTGGCCAATGCGTTGTTAAACAGTGCCAAGCCCGCTGAAGGCGTTAAGTTACTTAAGGGGTGAGCCCCTTTTTCTGACCAGGAGTGTCAAGCATGCAAATTCAATCTGGCCTGAGCCTGATGGATTATCTTAATGATCCGGCCAAATCTCAGGAAGCGTTGGACAGAGCTGTGCAGTCTCAGAAGCAGAACCTCGCCAAGGATCTGCTAGAGGTAGACAACAGTCTGGATAATGCCAGTGACAAGCAAATGGATGAAACCCTGAAAAAAATGGAAGAGGGGCAGACCACGGTCAGTTTGCAAAGTCTCGACAATATGATTTCTTTTCATATGAAACCTGTGGCAGAGCAGTTGCAGGACCTGGCCAAACGCTTCGATGTGAATCAGTCCGTTGAGATAAAGCTACAGGACGGTAAATGGCAGGTTGAAGGCGCCGATGCAGAGGATGCCGAGCCGGGATTAAAGCGTCTGCAGCAATACCTGGATGCCGACCAGGGCCTGCAGAAGCGTATGGATCAGTTAAACCGTTTGTCAGAGTTTTATGAATGGGGCAATACCCGCGAGTACGCAGCCCAACTTAAGGAAGCCAAAGTGTCGCAAGAGGACGTGGTGGCGTTTTTAAAGACGAGCCGCACACATCTTATGGGACTGGACAGCTTTACGGTATCGAGCGCTGAAGTCAGTATCAATTCAAGGGGCGAAGCCCTGAAGCTATTTGAGGCTGCACAAAAATCCTTTGGTTTGAAGACAGCGCCTTCAGACCAAACTAGGTGATGCAGGATTTGTTTAATAAGAGGAGAACAGCGGTGAGAGCCTGTTTACTATGTGCCTTGATATTAATGACGGGTTGCCAGACAACAGGAATGGCTCCGCAGCCCACTGACGAAAAGCCGCAAGAATCGGCTTTCCAACCAGCGACATTCGCCGGTACGCCTCAATCTGAAGTGACAACTATCCATCATCTTGTGCATGGATTGATAGAAGACATGATGGCAAGCATGCGCAGTACGGGCAAAGTTAATTCTGTGGTGGTGGCAGATTTTGTTTTTTTAGATGGCCAGTATGACAAGAGCGGATTATTAGGAAAACAGTTGGCACAAAGTATGATGTCAGAACTACACCAAAGTGGATTAAAGGTGCTTGACCATAAAGTGACGGACTATATCAGAGTCACCAGAGATGGTGATTTAGTCCTTAGCCGCGATTACAAAGAGCTACGACCCGATGTACAAGCTCAATTTGTCATCGCCGGTACCTTGACCCGGCACCAAAACGGTATACTTGTTCAGGCAAGAATGGTGAATCTACTTGGCAAGGACATTGTAGCAGCAGCCCAAACCTTATTGCCGACCCAGCAGGTGAGAGCGCTTTTAGCCAGCATAGGCGGCGAAGACATGCTACCTGGTTCGGCTTTATGAGGAACTTGACAGTGAAAGTGACAGCTTTTTTTCTGTGCTTATTTTTGACTAGCATTGTGCTTGCCACAGAATCGCCCGAAACTTCCAACGAACATTGGGCTTCACAAGGACAGCGCTATGTACCTGAACATCATTACAAGCGGTTAGCTGATTATGTTGAACAAATGGTGCTATCTATGGATGACAACGCTTTGTCTCAGTCCAATGAGGGCATTGTGGTCGCGTCTTTTGTAGATTTGGACGAAAGTCTGACTCATACCAGCATGTTGGGAAACCAGTTGGCAGAGCAATTTATGCAGCAATTGCGCAAGCAGGGATATTCGGTGACAGAAAGCAAAGCGACAGGCAGGGTCACTATTACAGAGCGTGGAGATATTGTTTACTCAAGGGATAACCGTACGTTGCGTCAAGGCGAGTATTGTTGCGTATTGTCTGGCACGCTGGTTTATAGTCCAGTTGGTATTGAAGTAAACAGCAGATTGTTTGATTTGCAAAGCCAGGCCGTTTTGGCCAGTGCAAGTACGGTTATCCCTTATTTTGTGGTCAGTCATTTGGGGCGTCTTGAATAGTGGCTTAAGTTTCGGTTTGTATGTTGCGATTTAGCGCAGTCGATGTTTGACTTAATGCACCAACACGTCGCAGGTATTCGGTACAACAGGTTAATCCATGAATATAAAACCCCTGACGCTTTTAACGACATTGGTGATTGCCGCTTGCAGCAGCACACCGGCAAACCAAACCAACAGTCTTGGTGTGCTTAACAGTACATGGCAACTGGTCGAATTAACCGGGCAGAAGATATCTGTGGATGCTCCCCCTTATCTGGTGTTTAACGACGAGGGCAAGGTAAGTGGTTTTGCTGGCTGTAACCGCATGTTTGGTGGTGCCGAAATAGGGCAGGGAATGCAAATCCGCTTTAGTAATCTGGCTACAACTATGATGGCCTGCCCACAGTTGACACTGGAAGGGCAGTTTATGCAAATGCTGGAAAAAGTGGACAACTATAGTCTCAGTGGCGATAGCCTGAGCCTGAATAAGGCCAGAATGGCACCTTTGGCCAGATTTAAGCGGCTTAAGGAGTAAAAGCCGCTTTGTTTTAAGTTCGCTTGGCCAATATTGCCTGCGCAACTTTAGATTGATTGTCGCGGCCCAGTGCCTGGGTAATGGCGTGCCCGGCGTCAACCAGCTTATCCAGATCAATGCCGGTGTCGATGCCCATACCTTGCAACATATAAACTACGTCTTCGGTTGCCACATTGCCTGATGCCCCTTTGGCATAAGGGCATCCACCCAGACCGGCCACCGAGCTGTCCAGTACTGCAATGCCGTGCTGTAAGGCGATCAGAATATTGGCCAGAGCCTGGCCATAGGTATCATGGAAATGCACCGCCAACTGCTCCACCGGGATCTGCCTTACCAGCAATTCCAGTAGCCGGGCTGTTTTTAGTGGGGTGCCTGTGCCGATAGTATCGCCAAGCGATACCTCGTAGCAGCCCATCGCCAATAGCTGCTTGCTGACGTTTAACACTTTTAGTGGATCAATATCGCCCTCATAAGGGCAACCCAGCACACAGGATACATAGCCCCGTACCCTGAGCCCTTTATCTCTGGCGGCTTCCATCAGCGGCGCAAACCGTTGCAAGCTTTCTTCAATACTGCAGTTGATATTCTTCTGGCTGAAACGCTCGGAGGCTGCAGCAAAAATGGCCACCTCATCCGCCCCCGCTTCAAGGGCGGCATTAAATCCCTGCATATTTGGGGTTAAAGCGGAATAGACCACGTCGGTTTTGCGACGAATTCCTTTAAACACCTGGGCACTGTCGGCCATCTGCGGCACCCATTTAGGTGACACAAAACTACCGGTCTCTACCATGGGCAGGCCACAGTCGGCCAGACTCTCCACCAGGCGGATTTTATCAGCAAGGGCAATAGTGCCTTTCTCATTTTGCAGGCCGTCGCGTGGCCCTACGTCTACGATTTTAACTTTTCTTGGGTACATAACAGTTTATTAATACACCGTAATCCAAACGCACAGAGATGGCACATAAGAGCATGCGGCATCTCTGTGATGACAGCAGTCGCGTGATTAGCTTTCACTGGCCTCAAAATTAACCAGCTCCGCACCGCCATCCACCAGTTCGCCTGGCTGATAGAAAAACTCCACCACCTTGCCGGCAGAAGGGGCTTTGAGGCTATGTTCCATTTTCATGGCTTCCATAATCACCAGTACCTGCCCCTTGCTCACCTGTTCACCGGGCTTAACCATCAGATTCACAATAGTGCCGTTCATTGGCGCCGTCAGACCTGTGCCATGGGCATCACCGTCCAGTAAGCCCAGGTCTGGCAAAATATGGCGAAAATGCAGCGCACTGTGTTGGGTGTACAATGAGCATCCTTCCTCGTCGTCGGCACCCTGGCTGCTGAAGGTGACTTTTTGCCGGTGCCCATCAATGATGGCAGTCAGCATATCCCCTTCAATATGTCCCTGACACTGAACCGTGAAGCCTTCACCACTGATTTGATAAAGTGACTGGGCAGCCGTATTCAACTGCAGAACTTTAACCTGGTGCAAGGTATCGTGGATCTGAATATCCAGTTGCTGTTCATGGCTTTCGTTGGCGCGCCAGGCACTGAGACTTTGCCAGGGACTGAAAGGGTCCTGGCTGTTCTGTGTCAAAGACAGTTGCCTATGTTCCTGATTCAGCACTAAATACAGGGCTGCCAAAGGCAGTAAGCTGGCAATGTCGCCCTTATCTTTGATAAAGATTTCGCTCTGGTGCTTATCAATAAAACCGGTATCCAACTGCGCCTGCTTAAAGGCTTTGGTATTGGCCAGGTTGTACAGAAAGTCGATATTGGTGGTGACGCCCCTGACCCGGTATTCAGATAAGGCTTTAACCAGGCGCCGCAGCGCTTTGGGGCGATCTTCATCCCAGACGATCAGCTTGGCAATCATCGGATCATAATACACCGATACCTTGTCACCCTGGCGCACCCCGGTATCCACTCTGACATAGTCAGATTCATCCGGTGGCTGTAAGAAGTTTAGTGAACCCGTGGCGGGCAAAAATTCGTTGTCCGGATCTTCTGCATACACTCTTGCTTCAAAGGCGTGGCCGTTAATCTGCAGTTCGCTTTGCTTCAGGGGCAGCTCTTCACCACTGGCCACCCGCAGTTGCCATTCCACCAGATCCTGGCCACTAATCATTTCGGTAACCGGGTGTTCCACCTGCAAACGGGTGTTCATTTCCATAAAATAGAAACGACCATCGGTATCCAGCAAAAACTCGACGGTACCCGCGCCCACATAACCAATGGCCGCTGCAGCTTTGAGCGCCGCTTCGCCTATTTGTGCGCGTAGCACTTCGGTCATGCCCGGCGCAGGGGCTTCCTCTATGACTTTTTGATGGCGGCGCTGTACCGAACAATCACGCTCAAACAAGTACACGCCATTGCCATGCATATCACAAAATACCTGGATCTCCACATGGCGTGGCTGCGTCAGGTATTTTTCCACCAGCATATGCTCGTCGCCAAACCCAGCCATGGCTTCACGCTTGGCGGCGGCCAGTGCATCATCAAAGTCTTCGGCGCGATGAACCTGGCGCATGCCTTTGCCACCGCCACCTGCGGCTGCTTTTAGCAGCACCGGATAACCCATCTTATCGGCATGCTGTTTAAGTAGTGCCGGGGACTGATCCTCACCATGATAGCCTGGTACCAGCGGTACACCAGCCGCTTCCATGATCTTTTTGGCGGCGGATTTTGAGCCCATGGCATCAATGGCCGGTACGGGCGGGCCGACAAATATGATCTGGTTGTCTTCACACAAACGGGCAAACTCGGCATTTTCTGACAAAAAGCCGTAACCCGGGTGAATCATATCGGCGCCCACTTTACGGGCCACTTCAATAATACGTTCGGCCTGCAAGTAACTGTCCTTTGAGGGAGCAGGGCCGATATGCACCGCTTCATCTGCCATTTGTACGTGCAAGGCATCGGCATCGGCATCGGAGTAGACCGCCACCGTATGGATGCCCATGCGCTTAGCGGTTTTGATAATGCGGCAGCTGATTTCACCGCGGTTCGCGATTAAAAGTTTGATCAGCATATTTACTCCTGATACCAGTTAGGCCGACGTTTTTGCAAAAAGGCCTGCAGCCCTTCCTGTCCATGTTCCGATACTCTGACGGTGGCAATACGCAGACTGGTTTTTTCCATCAATTCTTCATCGTCACTGGGTTCGGTAACGTCAAAAATCAGCTGTTTGGCGGCTGCCACAGCATCGGGACTGTTATGCAGAATATGGCTAACCAGATTATCCACGGTTTCATCCAGTTCTTCTTCGGTTACCGCTTCGCTTAAAAGACCAAGGCGTCTGGCCCGACGGGCCGAGAATACTTCTGCGGTGGTGAAATAGCGTCTGGCTACCCGTTTGCCCATGGCATCAATAACATAAGGGCTAATCGTGGCTGGAATTAAGCCAAGCTTTACTTCACTCAGACAAAACTTACTGAGTTTGCTGCCAATGGCCATATCACAACAGGCTATCAGGCCTACCGCGCCGCCGTAGGCTGCCCCTTGTACTTTGGCGATAGTGGGTTTGGGCAAAAAATTCAGAGTATGTAGCATCATGGCCAAAGCTTTGGCGTCGGCAACGTTTTCCTCAAAACTGTAGGACGCCATGCGCTGCATCCAGTTGGCGTCCGCACCGGCGCAAAAACTTTTGCCGTTGGCTGCCAGAATGACCACCCGTACCTTAGGATCCTCGCCAGCCTGCTTAAAAAGCTGGGTAAGGTGGTGAATCAGCTGATCGTCAAAGGCATTGTGTTTTTCAGGACGATTAAGGGTAATGGTAGCCACCCCTTTGGCATCCAGATTGTAGAGTACATCAGACATATCAGCCTCCTTACATACGGAACACCCCGAAACGGGTGTCCTCCACGGGTTTGTTTAATGAAGCGGACAGGCATAAACCCAGCACCTGGCGGGTATCCGCCGGGTCAATTACGCCGTCGTCCCAAAGCCTGGCCGACGCATAATAGGGGTGACCCTGATGTTCATAATCATCAATAATGGGTTGCTTGAAGCTTTGTTCTTGTTCTTTGCTCCAGCTTTCACCATTGCGCTCTTTCTGATCGCGTTTGACCTGGGCCAATACGCCTGCGGCCTGTTCACCACCCATCACCGAAATACGTGCATTGGGCCACATAAACAAGAAGCGTGGGTCGTAAGCACGGCCACACATACCGTAGTTACCCGCACCGAAACTGCCGCCAATCAAGATGGTGAATTTAGGCACCTTGGCACAGGCCACCGCGGTTACCATCTTGGCACCATGTTTAGCGATACCGCCGGCCTCGTATTGTTTCCCCACCATAAAACCGGTGATGTTTTGTAAAAACACCAAGGGGATTTTGCGCTGGGCACAGAGTTCAATAAAATGCGCACCTTTTTGTGCGGATTCACTGAAAAGTATTCCGTTATTAGCGACAATGCCTACCGGATAACCGAAGATGCGCGCAAAACCACAAATCAGTGTGCTGCCGTATAAGGCTTTAAATTCGTCAAATTCTGAACCATCGACAATTCGCGCAATAATTTCGCGCACATCATATTGCTGACGGCTGTCTTTGGGGATAATGCCGTAGATGTCCCTGGCGTCATAAATGGGATCTTGTGGCTGGCTCAGATTCAGGCTCACTGGCTTGACCCGGTTCAATCTGGCCACCGCATCGCGGGCCAGTTTCAGGGCATGATGATCGTTGTTAGCCAGATAATCCGCCACCCCTGAGGTGCGGCAATGCACATCGCCGCCGCCCAGTTCTTCGGCCGTCACCACTTCACCCGTTGCGGCACGAACGAGTGGTGGTCCACCCAGAAAGATAGTGCCTTGCTCTTTGACGATAATAGATTCATCCGCCATGGCGGGTACATAAGCGCCACCGGCGGTACAGGAGCCCATCACCACGGCAATTTGCGGAATATTGGCCGCCGACATGTTGGCCTGGTTATAGAAAATACGGCCAAAATGGTCTTTATCAGGGAATACCTCATCCTGACGTGGCAGGTTGGCACCGCCACTGTCCACCAGGTAAATACAAGGTAAGTTGTTTTGTTCGGCAATGCTTTGGGCGCGTAAGTGTTTTTTCACCGTCAGCGGATAATAGGTTCCGCCCTTTACTGTGGCATCATTGGCCACAATCATACATTCGGTGCCAGACACCCGGCCAATCCCGGCAATAATACCAGCGGCAGGGACATAATCCTCGTAGACGTCCAGTGCCGCCAGTTGTGACAGCTCCAGAAAGGGCGCGCCGGGGTCAAGCAAGGCGTTAATACGTTCACGGGGCAATAGTTTACCGCGATCGGTATGGCGCTTATTGGCCTGTTCGCCACCCCCCTGGCGGATTTGAGCAATTTTTTCGCGCAGCTCGTTTACCTGAGCCTGCATATGCTCGGCATTAACGGCAAATTCCTGGCTTTTTGTGTTTATTTTCGATTCTATCCTGGGCATGTAGCCTCTCCCTCAGTGGGTCGGGATTAACCCGACAGCCAGCCAATGATTCACTTGCGAGCCGGAGGTTAATCCAACCCATACCGGCAAAGGTTGCAAAAATGAGCAAATCAATATTGTGGTGTTGGCCTCCGACCTACATAGATTCTTTAAACAGCTCGCGACCGATCAACATACGACGGATCTCGGACGTACCGGCGCCGATTTCATACAGTTTGGCATCGCGCAGTAGCCGGCCCGCCGGAAACTCATTGATGTAACCATTGCCGCCCAGCAACTGAATGGCATCCAGCGCCATTTTAGTGGCCAGCTCTGCCGAATAGAGAATAGCACCTGCGGCATCTTTACGGGTGGTTTCACCCCGATCGCAGGCCTTGGCTACCGTATAGACATAGGCGCGGGCCGCATTCATCTGAGTGTACATATCGGCAACTTTGCCCTGCACCAGTTGGAATTCACCAATACTCTGGCCGAATTGCTTACGATCATGAATGTAAGGCACCACCAGATCCATACAAGCCTGCATAATGCCAAGGGGGCCACCGGACAGCACCAAACGCTCATAGTCCAGGCCACTCATCAGCACCCGCACGCCGCCGCCTTCCTGGCCCAGGATATTCTCTGCTGGTACTTCACAGTCCTCAAACACCAGTTCACAAGTATTGGAAGAGCGCATGCCCAACTTGTCCAGCTTCTGAGCCTGGCTGAATCCTGGTGTGCCACGTTCCACAATAAAGGCGGTAATACCTTTAGGTCCGGCACTGACATCGGTTTTGGCATAAATCACAAAGGTATGGGCATCAGGTCCGTTAGTGATCCACATCTTGTTACCGTTAAGAATGTAACGATCACCTTTTTTCTCGGCGCGCAGTTTCATACTCACCACATCCGAGCCGGCATTGGGTTCGCTCATAGCCAAGGCGCCAATATGTTCACCACTGATGAGTGTAGGCAGGTATTTTTGCCGTTGTATGTCATTGCCGTTTTTATAGATCTGGTTAACACACAAGTTGGAGTGAGCGCCGTAGCTCAGGCCGATACCGGCGCTGGCGCGGCTGATTTCTTCCATGGCTACCACATGTGCCAGATAGCCCATGTCGGCACCACCATATTGCTCAGAGACGGTGACGCCCAGTAAACCCATGTCACCCAGCTTGGGCCAAAGCGCGTTAGGGAAGGTATTGTCTTCGTCCGCCTGGGTGGCCAATGGAGCAATTTCACCCTGTGCAAAGGCATAAACGTGATCGCGAAGCATATCGATGTCTTCGCCCAGGCCAAAGTTCATTGTAGGGTAGGGGGCATTCATGCGAGTTTTCCTCTTAATTGTTGTTCCAGCTCGGCGCGGCAACGCTCTTCCAGATCATCCAGTTCGTTCATCAGCATACGAATATCTTCCAGTTGCTGATTCAGTACCGCGCGCTTGTCAGTAATCATTTCCAGAATGACCTGATTCTGCGCTTTAGAGTTCTGATCACTGTCGTAAAGGTTAAACAGGGTTTTGGTTTCTGCCAGGGAAAAGCCCAAACGCTTACCGCGCAGAATCAGTTTTAGCCGCACCCTGTCTTTGTTCTGATAGATGCGTACCTGGCCGTTACGGTCGGGTTCCAGCAGGCCTTGCTCTTCATAAAAACGGATGGAGCGGGGCGTAATGTCAAATTCTTTTGCCAGTTCGCCAATACTGAATGTCGGGTTGGTGGTCATGCGACTTTACGTTTACGTAAGCTGTAAGTTAACCTAAAGGTAAAGTAACAGTAACAAGGCGTCAACAACCGCGTGCCTATCAACAAGGTGATGACGCCAGGCAATATTGTTCAGTTAGCTGTACGTTAGACTTATGGCAGCCCCGCCTGCCGGTGCAGTAAACTGAGCCAGATATACACCGCTATGCAGAAAAGAGGATTAAACATGAGCCAGGATTCAATCGTTATCGTTGCTGCTAAACGCACCCCTATGGGGGGATTTCTTGGCAGCCTGTCAGCCCTAAGTGCTACAGAACTGGGTGCCAATGCTATCGCCAGTGCCGTTCAAGGTGTCGGCGCTGAGCATGTGGAAGAAGTGATTATGGGCTGCGTTTTACCAGCGGGTCTTGGCCAGTCACCGGCCCGTCAGGCGGCTATCAAGGCCGGATTACCGCTGTCTGCCGGTGTCACCACCATTAACAAGGTATGCGGCTCGGGCATGAAAGCGGTGATGCTGGCGCACGACCTGATTAAAGCCGGTTCCATTAGCACTGCCGTGGCCGGTGGCATGGAAAGCATGAGTAATGCCCCTTACTTGTTGCCCAAGGCCAGAAGCGGTTATCGCATGGGCCATGGCCAGGTGCTGGACCATATGATGCTGGACGGTCTGGAGAATGCCTATGACGGTAAGGCCATGGGCTGCTTTGCCCAGGACACCGCCGACAAGGAAGATCTGACCCGGGAAAAAATGGACGCCTTTGCTTTGTCGTCATTATCCAAAGCCAGGCAGGCCATTGAGTCAGGCGCCTTTTTGCATGAAATCAGTGCGGTAACGGTCAGTACCCGCAAGGGCGATATTGAGGTGAGTCAGGATGAAGGTCCGGGTAATGCTATGCCGGAGAAAATTCCTAACCTTAAGCCGGCTTTTAAAAAAGACGGCACGATTACCGCTGCTAACTCCAGTTCTATCTCGGATGGTGCAGCGGCATTGGTGGTGATGAGCGAGGCCAAGGCACAGTCCCTGGGCTTAACCCCTCTGGCGCGCATTCTGGGCCATAGCACTCATTCCATTGAGCCGGAAAACTTTACCGTTGCCCCTGTGGGCGCCATGCAAACGTTGCTGGATAAGCTGGGCTGGCAGGCGAGTGATGTGGACCTGTTCGAAATTAACGAAGCCTTTGCCATGGTGACCATGCTGGCGGTTCGTCAGTTGCAATTAGACGAGGCCAAAGTGAACGTTAACGGCGGTGCCTGTGCGCTGGGTCACCCCATTGGTGCTTCCGGTGCCCGTATTCTGGTGACCTTGATTCATGCCCTGAAAAATCGTGGACTGAAGCGCGGTATGGCCTCGTTGTGCATAGGCGGTGGTGAAGCCACGGCCATGGCTGTCGAGCTCTGCTAAATCCTGACAGCGGAAATAAGGCGGAGCCCAGGCTCCGCTTTTTTATGCAGCTATTTTAAATACTTACCTACAAACTCTCTGTAATTGCAGCAGACAGCGCTATACTGGGCAGCATAATTCCCTGGCTTTGGAGCGCCGATGAAGTTTCGTTTCCCCATCGTTATCATTGATGAAGACTTTCGTTCTGAAAATATCTCCGGCTCGGCGATTCGCGATCTGGCGACCGCCATCGACAAAGAAGGCATGGAGGTGGTGGGATTTACCAGCTACGGTGATTTAACCTCTTTTGCTCAGCAGTCCAGCCGCGCGTCCTGCTTTATTGTGTCGATTGACGATGAAGAATTTGAAGACGGCACCGACGAAACCGTCGCCAAGGCACTGATGGCGATTAAAGGCTTTATTCGTGAAGTACGTCGCCACAACGCGCATATTCCCATTTTTCTGTATGGTGAAACCAAGACCGCCAGGCATTTTTCCAATGATATTTTGCGCGAACTGCACGGCTTTATTCATATGTTCGAAGATACGCCGGAATTTGTGGCCCGGCATATCATTCGCGAAGCGCGCAAATACTTAAATGCCCTGGCGCCGCCATTTTTCAATGCCCTGATGGAATACGCCAGCGACAGCTCCTATTCCTGGCACTGCCCAGGTCATTCCGGCGGCGTGGCGTTTTTGAAAAGCCCTGTGGGGCAGATGTTCCATCAATTCTTTGGCGAGAATATGTTGCGTGCCGATGTCTGTAATTCGGTGGATGAGCTTGGCCAGTTGCTGGATCATACCGGCCCGGTGGCCGCCAGTGAGCAGAATGCGGCGCGGATTTTTGGCTGTGATCATCTGTTCTTTGTGACCAACGGTACCTCGACTTCCAATAAGATTGTCTGGCACAGCACGGTGGCGCCCGGGGATATCGTGGTGGTGGACCGCAACTGCCATAAGTCGATTCTGCACTCCATTATTATGACCGGTGCCATTCCGGTATTTTTAATGCCGACCCGCAACCACTACGGCATTATCGGACCCATTCCCAAGTCAGAGTTTTTGCCTGAAACCATTGCCAAAAAGATTGCCGCCAACCCTTTTGCCCGTAATGCCGCCAATAAAAAGCCGCGTATTTTGACCATCACTCAAAGTACCTATGACGGCATTGTGTATAACGTGGAAGAGATTAAAGACGTACTGGGCGACAGTATTGATACCCTGCATTTTGACGAAGCCTGGTTGCCCCATGCGGCGTTCCACGAGCTTTACCACAATATGCATGCCATCGCTCAGGACCGGCCGCGCTCCAGCGATCCGCTGGTGTTTGCCACCCAATCCACCCATAAGTTGCTGGCGGGTCTTTCCCAGGCATCACAAATTCTGGTGCAGGACAGCGATACCCGTAAACTGGATAAACACCGTTTTAATGAATCCTATCTGATGCACTCCTCTACCAGTCCGCAATACGCCATTATTGCTTCTTGTGATGTGGCCGCGGCCATGATGGAACCGCCAGGGGGGCGCACATTAGTGCAGGAATCCCTGACCGAAGCCATCGATTTTCGTCATGCCATGCGTCAGGTGGATGACGAATTTGGCGAAGACTGGTGGTTTAAAGTGTGGGGACCAGATGAGCTGCCCGGTGACGGCGTACCCAAACAGGAAGACTGGGTAATTAAGGAATCCGATGAATGGCATGGCTTTGGTAATATTGCCACCGGCTTTAATATGCTCGACCCCATCAAGGCCACTATTATTACCCCCGGACTGGATATGGACGGGCGCTTTGATGAAATTGGCATTCCGGCCGCCATCGTAACGCGCTATCTGGCCGAACATAACATTATTATTGAAAAGACCGGTCTGTATTCCTTCTTTATTATGTTTACCATCGGTATCACCAAAGGTAGGTGGAACTCGATGGTCACTGAATTGCAGCAGTTCAAAGACGATCACGACCAAAACCTGCCACTTTGGCGGGTTATGCCGGAGTTTGCCGCCAAACATCCGCGCTACGAACGGGTGGGACTGAAGGATCTGTGCCAGCAAATCCATCAGGTATATAAAGAATTTGATGTAGCCAGGATCACTAAGGATATGTACTTGTCCGACTTTATACCGGCCATGACCCCAGCCGACGCCTGGTCACATATGGCCCATCGTAACGTTGAGCGGGTATCTATTGATGAGCTGGAAGGGCGTATTACCGCCATGCTGGTCACGCCGTATCCTCCGGGTATTCCGCTGCTGATTCCCGGTGAGTGCTACAACAAGACCATAGTCAATTACCTGAAGTTTGTGCGCGAATTCAATCGTCGCTTCCCGGGTTTTGAAACCGATGTGCATGGCTTGGTGCGTGAAGAAGTGAATGGCAAGGAAGAATACTTTGTTGACGTGGTGAAAAACCCTTAAGCACAGCACAAGGACGTTACCAATATGCAGTTACAGTGTGACGTATCAGCAGCCCGTAGCGATATGGACAAGCTAGGGCGGGTTCGGTTACCTGCTGTCTTAACACAGCAGGACTTAGCAGCCCTGCATCAGGAAATTGTCCAGATAAACAACTGGAATCTGGTCACCCGCATGCAGGGACGACATCTGGATTTGGATGCCAACGCTATGCAGATGCTGCCACAAGCGCAACTGCATGAGTTTCAGCAACGCCTGGCAGCGGAGCCAGGCTTTACCTATTTATTTGAAAACTACCCGGTATATGACAAATGGCATGCCGGGCAGTTAGCTGCGACCCCGCAGCTGGCGCGATTATTCAGCAGCCTTAACAGCGATGCGTTTTTAGACAATATGCGTGAGCTTTTGCGGGCTCCTGATATTGGTTTTGCCGATGCACAGCTGACCTGTTACCGCAGTGGTCATTTTCTTAAATTGCATGATGATGCAATAGAGGGCAAAGCCAGGGTGGCAGCCTTTGTCTTGAGTCTGACCGATAACTGGCAGGAAAGTTGGGGCGGTATGCTGGAGTTTTATGGTCAGGATGGGCAGGTCACCGAACGATTTTCTCCTGAGCTAAATTGTTTGTCGCTGTTTAAGGTGCCGATACCTCATGCGGTATCCCGAGTACAGCCTGGCATTCCCAACAGTCGCATTTCAGTGACCGGATGGTTAAGAAGTGGCAGGGACCCAGGCCCCTGAGCATCAGGGAAAGGTGATGGCTGGCAGTCCTGCACCTATGGCAATGTTCCATGGTCGTACCTGCCAGGACGTCACCAATCCCGCGACTACATAGGGATCCTGTCTGGCAAATGCCTCTGCCACTTCTGCTGAATCACTTTTAAATAGCAGCACGGCCTGATCCACTGGCTCAGCAAGCGCACCGCCAGCCAGCAACTGGCCCTTGCTGGTGGCCTTTTTAGCCAGGGCAATATGGGCATCGCGAAACAATGGGCGACGCTGCAAGTAATCCTCAACACGCTCTAGTAAGTAGTACAGAGCTTATCCTGTTTGTGCCAGCGCCGGCCTTTGTTCCCGTTGAATATAGGCCAGACGCCAGCCTAAGAAAACCGCTGCCGAGGTCAGACCGACAATAAAGCCAATCCAGAAACCGCTGGCGGCCATATGCGGCACCAACCAGTCTGTCAGGCCCAGAATACAGCCGGTGCTAAGGCCAATCACCCAGTAAGAAACAAAACTGATTAAGAACATGGCTTTGGCATCTTTATAGCCACGCAGGGCACAGCCTGAAATGACCTGAATGGCATCTGAAAACTGAAAAACCGCGGCCAGGAACATCAAATCGGCGGCCATTTCCACTACTTGTCGGTCGGTACTGTACAAACCGGCAATTTCATAGCGTAAGAAAAACGACAGGGAAGCCGTGAGTATCGCTGAGCACATACCCACCAACCAGGCACCCTGTACCGCGCGTTTAGCGTTTAATGGCTGTTCTTCTCCCAGCAGGAAGCCGACCCGGATGGTCAGCGCCAGGCCAATACTCAGTGGTGCCATAAACATTAATGAGGACAGGCTTAGCGCCACCTGATGGGCTGCCACCATCGTAGCGCCATAGGGGGCCAGCAACAGGGCAACCACCGCAAACAGTGACACTTCAAATAATATGGTCAGCGCAATGGGCACACCCAATTTCAGTATTTCGCTGATTTCCCCCAGACGCGGTGCATACCAGGTCTGAAACAGATGGAAGCGGCGCATAGACGCGGAATAGTGCGTATATAACCAGGTGCTTAGCATCATGGCGGCAAACACCAAAGACGTGGCGATACCACAACCGGCCCCACCAAATGCCGGCACGCCTAACTTGCCGTAAATAAATACATAGTTGGCGGGAATATTGACCAAGAGGCCAATGGCCATAATCACCATGCTGGGGCGGGTAACAGACAGACCTTCACAGTATTGCCTGAATACCTGATAGGCGGCAAAAAAGGGTGCGCCCACCAGTAAATACTGAACGTATTCCAGGGTGATGCGCTGAAGCTGTGGCTCCATATTCAACTGCCCCTGCAAATTAGGCACAAATGGCGCTGACAAGGCCAGTGGCAGGGACAACATCAGGGCCAGCCATAATGTCTGCTGGCCTTTTTCCGGGATCTCATCCAGTTTGCGGGCCCCTCTAAGCCTGGAAATAATAGGTGGCAGGGCCAGAATAATACCCTGCAAAAAGAACAAAATGGGCATCACCACACTGGCAGCAATGGCCACTGCCGCCATATCGGTCGCCGACACCCGGCCAGCCATAATGGTATCCGACACCCCCATCAGTGTTTGGGTGACCTGGGCAATTAACAGCGGCCAGGCTAGCTTAACGAGTTGGCGGATTTCGTGGTTCAGGCTCATTTGGGCAGATCGTCAAATATCGGAGCGTTGTTATACCACATTCGCCACCCAAGCATGCCGGGCTTTAATTGAGAAAATCCCCTTTTTGTCGCATTGGCGGCGTTATGTGCACCGAACTGGTGCGAAAGCGTATGGAATCTATCGTTAATAGCGTTACTTTGGTGGAAGAATTGCCTTAGCACTATGATTTTAAAGACTAAAAACAAAGTGGTGCGCATTTTGCGAAGGCCTCACTACTATTTTTCAGTTAATCATATTGAATGCCGTCAAGCGATGTGTGTTTAGAAAAACCACTGGATATTCTGCTGATTGACGATGACTTGGACAGGGCAGCCGCCTTTCGCTCCGCATTGGATAAATCACGTTATCAGGTGTCGCATCTGGTCAGCTCCCGCACCGCCTTGCTAAAAGAGGTGGACAGGCTGAAACCCGATATTATTGTGATCGATATTGAGTCACCGGATCGGGATATTCTGGAGAGCCTGAGCACCTTATCCAACTTCAACCCCAAACCAGTGGTGATGTTCTGCGATCAGGAGGACACCGGACTTATCAATCAGTCTGTGCAATCCGGCGTCAGTGCTTATGTGGTGGGAGATGTCAGTAGCAGCCGGGTGCGCTCAATTCTGGATGCGGCGGTCGCGCGCTTCAACCAGTTTCAGCATCTTAAACAGGAGTTGGACGAAACCAAGCGTAAATTGGACTCCCGCCGTTTGATAGACAAAGCCAAACACCTGTTAATGACACAAAAGTCCTTAACCGAACAGCAGGCATTCAGCAGCCTGCGCAAAATGGCCATGGACAGCGGACAAAAAATGGAAGATGTCGCCAGAACATTGATTTCTTTATTTAACACATTGGATTAAATAGATGTCTACAACTGACAAAGCGCCGCTTGAAATAGGTTTTATGCCCTTAACCGACAGTGCGCCATTGGTCGTCGCCAAGGAACTGGGGTTCTTTGCGCAATGTGGCATACAGGTTAACCTCAGGCGGCAAAACTCCTGGGCGACCTTGCGGGATAAGTTGCATGCAGGTGTGCTGGATGCGGCACAGATGCTTGCGCCGATGCCACTTGCCAGTCGGCTTGGGTTGGGGGGCACGCAACGCCAATTTATCACGCCGTTTGTGCTGAGTTTCAACGGCAATGGTATTACGTTGTCCGAGCGCTTGTATCAACAGGTCACCAGTCTGAATGCGATGTCCTGCCGAGCCCCAGCTATGCCGTTGCCAGCCGAAAGCTTGCGAGCCGTGATCCGTCAGCGGCAAAAAGCCGGGCAGAGTAAACTGCGTTTTGCCACGGTTTTTCCCTTTAGTTGTCATTTCTATCAGCTTTGCGACTGGCTGCGCAGCGGGCAAATTGTACCTGGGCAGGATGTGGACATTCAGGTGATCCCGCCCACCAGTATGGTGGCTGCTTTGCATGAAGGCAGTGTCGATGGTTACTGTGTCGGTGGTCCATGGAATGCCAAGGCCGTCAGGGTCGGGTTGGGGGTCACGGTGGTCACGTCCTGTGATATCTGGCCGGATATGCCAGAAAAGGTGTTGGGGATGCTGCAAAGCTGGCAAACACATAATCCCGACAGTTGCCAGGCCTTGTTACAGGCATTGGATATGGCCTGTCGTTGGCTGGCATTAGTGCCCAATCGCTTCGAAGCTGCGCGAATACTGTGTGATGAGGCATACCTGCATGCCGATCTGGATGTCGTGGCACCCGCTTTACTGGGCAGTTGTTTGGTGCAGGAGTCGGTGGCGCCCAGGTATATACCGGCCTACAACCGGTTTGCTAGCTCTGGCGAGACGCCGGACAATTGTCCCAACCCTGGCTATGCAGAGTGGTTTTTGTCTCATATGCAGTCATCTGGACAGCTGCAACAGAATATTGCCGGTCAGAATATTGCGGCCGAGGTGTACCGGGCCGATCTCTATCAAGGAGTATTTGCCGACAAGCTGAACGCTTGATTGCACTGACGCGGGGCAAGGTTGCACTCAAACCGACAAGTTGCTCCCTAACCTGTGACAGTGAATTATTCTAACTTTATGATAAATATACAAAAAATATTCTGGCATTCAATCTGCATTAGCTGTCAGGCAACAAGTGGAACGGTACAACTCCGCCAATGGGAATTGCCGGACATGGCACTGGTATCGCGGCAAAGATGCTGCAACGGCAACAATAATAATCAGAGCCGCCAGGCCCAATAACAATAAGATACCGCCACCACCAATCAGGCCCAGGTCTGTTGGTTTAACAACTTAGTGAGTCGGTCGTTTGGCAATGACGCCTGCCACCGACAAGGCAACGAAGCCCGGAGCGCTGTGCATAGCACGGCCTCTGGGCTTTTTTTTGAACTCAATATAGCCGGGCAGCCTGGGTATGGCGGGATGCGGGAGTGAAAAATGACATCAGCAGACACATTTAACTTATTGTCGTTCAAGGGCAGGATGAAGATATTACATCTGTCCTGGATGGCTTTTTTTATTACCTTCTTAGTGTGGTTCAACCATGCGCCCTTGTTACAGGCCATCGCTGTCGACCTGGGGCTGGACAGTCAGCAGATTAAAACCTTGTTGATCCTGAATGTGGCGCTGACCATCCCAGCCAGAGTCGTGATAGGCATGCTGACCGACAGGTATGGGCCACGACGGGTATACTCTGTATTGCTGGCGGTCTGTTCGTTACCTTGTCTGGCCTTTGCCCTGGCAGACAATTTTATTCAGGCCGCCATTGCCAGATTTTTGCTGGGCTTTATTGGTGCCGGTTTTGTTATTGGCATTCGCATGGTCAGTGAATGGTTTCCCAGTCATGAGTTAGGCACAGCCGAAGGGGTGTATGGCGGTTGGGGTAACTTTGGGTCGGCCGCCGCTGCTTTCAGCTTGCCCGCGTTGGCCTTGCTGTTTGGCGGCGATGAGGGTTGGCGTTATGCCATCGGCCTGACCGGTCTGCTGAGTCTGGTTTTTGCCTTTGTGTATTATGCCAATGTCTCTGATACCCCCAAGGGGGCAACGTATTTTAAGTCACGCCAAAGTGGGGCCATGGAAGTGACCAGTCGGCAGGATTTTTTTCTGCTGCTGATTATGAAGCTACCTATGTATGGCGCATTGGCTCTTTTGGTCTGGAAACTCTCTGCCAGCGGTGTCGGCCTGCTGTCAGACAGTTTTTGCCTGCTGGCTTATCTGGGGCTGGTGGTATTGTATGGCATCGAAGTGCAGCAAGTCTGGCGGGTGAATAAGTCGGTGTTTTCAACCCCAGTGCCTGAATTGCACCGTTATTCCTTTAAACAGGTGGCAGTGTTGAACATCCTGTACTTTGCCACCTTCGGCTCGGAGCTGGCAGTAGTGTCCATGTTGCCGTTGTTTTTTGCCGAAACCTTTGCCTTGGCGCCGTTAGTGGCAGGTATGGTGGCATCGGCTTATGCCTTTATGAATTTGATGTCCCGACCTGCCGGCGGTTGGTTGTCAGATCGTTTTGGCCGAAAATCCGTCTTGCTGATCCTCACCGGCGGACTGGCGCTGGGTTACCTTATGATGAGCCAGGTCGATAGCAGTTGGCCGCTGCACTGGGCCATTCTGGCGGTTATGCTTTGCTCTTTCTTTGTGCAGTCTGGCGAAGGTGCGGTGTTTGCTGTTGTGCCGCTGATTAAGCGCCGCCTGACCGGCCAGATAGCCGGTATGACAGGTGCCTATGGTAATGTCGGCGCGGTTACCTACTTAACTGTGTTGTCGCTGGTAGATTATGCCAGTTTCTTTATGGTGATTGCGGCCACGGCAGTACTGGGTTTTATGGTGCTGCTGCTGATGGATGAACCTAAAGGACATATGGCCGAAGTTCGTGAAGATGGTTCGGTAGAGTTGATCACCCTGTCATGAGCAACGCATCTGCAGTGAGCCTGGCTAACCCCGAGAGCCAGGCTGATACAACTGGCAAGTTGGACTTGTGTTTTGGTGGTGCCAGCCTGGCCGGGCAGAAAGTCATCAACGACGATGCCTTTGCCGCCCATTTACCCAGTGGCTGGTTGTTGCAAATCAAAGGTGGGGTGGCCTGCATTGCCGACGGGGCCAGCCATACCGGGCAGGGCCAGCAAGCGGCACAGTTAAGTGTGCAGCATTTTATTCAGGACTATTTGAGCACGCCCGACAGCTGGCCGGTTAAAACCAGTGCTGCCCGTATTCTGACATCACTGAATAACTGGCTGTATCATCATGGTCGCCAGGCACCAGGTCAGATGGGCATGTTAACCACTTTCAGCGCCCTGATCTGCAAGTCCAATACCGCACATTTGCTGCATGTGGGAGACAGTCGTATTTACCGCTACCGGGGTGCGGAGCTTGAGCTGCTGACAATTGACCATCGGCTGAACCGGCCACCGATGCCGCTGTGCAGGGCGCTGGGCATGGACAACTATGTGGAAGTGGACTATCGCCAGACCGATCTTAAGCCAGGTGACGTATTTCTGCTATGCACCGATGGGGTGCATGATGTCTTGCCGGATGTGCGCCTTAAAGCGCTGCTTGGCAATCTGCAAAGTGATCTGGAAGCCGGGGCGCAGAGCATAGTGGACGCCGCGCTGACGGCGGGCAGTGCGGATAATATCAGTGCGCTGTTGCTGCGGATTAACAGCCTGCCACAGCAAGATGAGCAGGAAATATTGTCTGAACTCACCTCGAAGGTTATCCCGCCGGTGTTACAAAAGGGCATGACGCTGGATGGTTTTGTGGTGCGCCAGGTTTTGCATCATGGTATGCGCAGTCATGTTTATCTGGTCAGCCATAAAGACTGGCCTTACCCTTTGGTGCTTAAAGCGCCGGCGCTTAACCATGACGACGATGCCGTCTATCTGGATAGCTTTATCAAAGAACAATGGGTGGCGACAAGACTGCAGCACAAAGGCATTATGAAAATGTACTCCGCACCGCCCAGTCGTTTTCTTTACCATCTTTGCGAATATCTGCCGGGGCAGACACTACGCCAGTGGATGCAAGACCATCCCAGTCCAACTTTAGGGCAAATCAGACCAATATTAACGCAACTGATAGACGTGCTCAGAGTTTTGCAAAGACAGGGGATGGTGCACCGCGATTTACGCCCGGAGAATATCATCATCGGTGTGCAAGGCCAGTTAACCCTGCTGGACTTTGGCGCTGTGCAAGTGGCGGGCTGGCAGGAAGCCGGAGCCGCTGTACGAGCGGACGAGCCGCGGGGCGCGATGGAATACAGCGCACCCGAATGCTTATTGGGGCAGCAGGCGAGCATGTATAGCGATCAATTTTCGCTGGCGGTACTGCTTTATGAACTGTTTAGCGGCAAGCTGCCTTTTTCCGCCCCCGCACTGTCTCGTAGCAGCCAGGACAAAGTCACGTCGCGACGTTATCACAGCCTGACGGCACACCGGCCGGATCTGCCTGCCTGGCTGGATTTAGTCCTGCAAAAAGCCACCCGCTTTGAACCGCGCCAGCGTTATGCTGCTCTGTCAGAATTTGCACAGGACCTGACTCAGCCCAGTGGCCGACTATTGGCCAGACAATCCAGCTTGTCCCTGCTGGAGCGGCAACCAGTACGATTCTGGCAGGCGGTGTCGGTGTTATTGGCGCTATTGCTGGTTTGTCAGTGGCTGATGTAAGGCATTGTTCTGGAAAGACGTAGGGTGCTGCACCAGTGAAGTGCAGACTTGCACCCAAGTGGTTTGCGATGACCTTGTTCAGGCCTGCTAATTTCTTGTAATGCGTTGATAATTAAGGATTTAATAAGTTGGCATTATGTCTGCTTAATGGTTTTCAGCGCTAAGGCCCGGACGCTTGGCCGTCCACGGACAGTTAGATCCACCCGGCCTTTAAAGCCGGTGTATAACAGGTCGTCGCCGCGTTAATACAATTTGTCATACGACCCGCACAGACGATGAAGTCTGCTGCCGGGCCGGGCAACGAAGCCCACAGATACGCATCCCATCAGGGATGGACGGTCTGTGGGCTTTTTTATTTTGGGCCAAAACCCATGGAGTTGAGCATGAGCAACACAAAGAAAATACTGGTGGTGGGCAATGGTATGGTTGGTCACCATTTTGTTGAACAACTGGTTGGTGCCTGTCCTGGCGCAGAGATCACAGTGCTAAGCGGTGAACCCAGACTGGCGTATGACAGAGTGCATCTGTCGGAATTTTTTGCCGGTAAAAGCGCCGAGGATCTGATGCTGACCAGCGAATCCCACTATCAGCAACTGGGAGTTCACTTTTTCTGCAATGCCTGGGTGGAGAGAATTGACCGCCAGGCCAAGCAGGTTTGGCTGAAAGACGGGCGCCATCTGGTGTACGACAAGCTGGTTTTGGCCACCGGATCTTATCCTTTTGTGCCGCCCATTCCCGGCAATGATCAGCCCCATTGTTTGGTGTATCGCACTATCGAAGATCTTGAGGCCATTCAGGCGTCGGCAGCGCAAAGTCGCGTCGGCGTGGTGATCGGCGGCGGGTTATTGGGGCTGGAAGCCGCCAATGCCCTGAAGCAAGCCGGGCTGCAAGCCCATGTGGTGGAGTTTGCCCCCCAGCTAATGGCGGTGCAACTGGATGAAGGCGGCGGTAAACAACTGCGCAGCAAAATTGAAGCGTTGGGTGTCAAGGTACACACAGATAAGGCCACGCAGCAAATTGTGGCAGGTAAACACTGTCGCTATCAGTTGCAGTTTAAAGATGGCGAGGCACTGGAGGCCGATCTGATATTGTTTTCCGCCGGTATTCGCCCGCAGGATTCGCTGGCGCGCCAGGCAGAGCTACAAACAGGCGAACGCGGCGGCATTATTATCGATGACCAGTGCCGCACCTCAGATCCTGATATTTACGCCATTGGTGAATGCGCGCTGTGGCAGGGCAGGATTTTTGGTCTGGTGGCCCCCGGTTATCAGATGGCCCGTGTGGCTGCCAGCCATATCAGCGCTGGGGAGCTGTGTTTCCAGGGCGCAGATATGAGCACCAAACTCAAATTACTCGGGGTTGAGGTGGCCAGTATCGGCGATGCGCATGGGAAAACCCCTGGGGCCTTGTCTTACCAGTATCAGAACCAGCCGCTGGGCATTTACAAGAAACTGGTGGTAGATGCCAGCCAGCAAAGATTGCTGGGCGCGGTGCTGGTGGGTGACAGCTCCGATTACGATACCTTGCTGCAATATGCGCTCAACGGTATGGATCTACCGGAATTTCCGGAAAGTCTGATTCTACCCGCAGCTGGCAGCAAACCCGCATTGGGTGCCGATGCACTCCCCATCACGGCCACTATTTGTTCCTGCCACAATGTCAGCAAGGGCGATGTTCTCGGTGCCATGGATGCGGGCGCTTGTGAACTTGGCGCGATTAAAAGCTGCACTAAGGCCAGCACGGGTTGTGGTGGCTGCGCCGGATTACTGAAAACCCTGGTGGATGGCGAATTGGCCAAACGTGGCGTGGAAGTGAAAAAGGATATCTGCGAACACTTTGCCTATAGCCGCCAGGAACTGTTCCATCTGGTGCAGGTGGAAAACATCCGTACCTTTGAGGCGTTGCTGGAAAAGCACGGCCAAGGGCTTGGCTGCGATATCTGTAAGCCTGTGGCGGCGTCGATTCTGGCCTCCAACTGGAATGAGTTTGTGCTGGCCACCCCGCATGTGGGCCTGCAGGACACCAACGACACCTTTTTGGCCAATATGCAAAAAGACGGCACCTATTCTGTGGTACCCAGAGTGCCGGCCGGTGAGATTACCCCGGATAAGCTGATTGTGATTGGCCAGGTGGCGAAAAAGTATCGGCTCTACACCAAAATTACCGGCGGTCAGCGTATTGATTTGTTTGGCGCCAGAGTCGAACAACTGCCGGATATCTGGCGGGAACTGATCGCAGCTGGCTTTGAAACCGGCCATGCCTACGGCAAGTCGCTGCGCACGGTGAAATCCTGTGTCGGCAGTACCTGGTGTCGTTATGGGGTGCAGGACAGTGTTGGCACCGCCATTGATATAGAAAACCGTTATAAAGGGCTGCGCTCACCGCACAAAATCAAAATGGCGGTATCCGGTTGTACCAGGGAGTGTGCCGAGGCGCAGAGTAAAGATGTGGGGGTGATCGCCACCGAAAAAGGCTGGAATCTGTATGTGTGT
Organism: Bowmanella denitrificans; assembly: GCF_039522935.1. Lineage (NCBI taxonomy): Bacteria > Pseudomonadati > Pseudomonadota > Gammaproteobacteria > Alteromonadales > Alteromonadaceae > Bowmanella > Bowmanella denitrificans. Next base: position 75,586 of record NZ_BAAAEI010000014.1, read on the forward strand.
GGCAATGGTGGCATGAAGCCCCGCCATGCCGACCTGTTCGCCCAGGACCTGGATACCGACACCCTGATCCGCTATATCGACCGCTTTTTAATGTTCTATGTGCGCACCGCAGATCGCCTGCAGCGTACCTCGGTATGGCTGGAAAGCCTGGAAGGCGGCCTGGATTACCTGCGAGAGGTGATTATTGACGATTCTTTGGGCCTGGCTGAAGCGCTTGAAGCACAAATGCAGCAAATCATTGGCAGCTACCAATGTGAATGGAAAACCGCTATCGGCTCTGAACAGAATCTCAAGCGCTTCCGCCAGTTTGTGAATGCTGATAAGCCCGACAGCAATATCCAGTTTGTTGAAGAGCGCGGCCAGTGGCGCCCCGCCAGCGAACAGGAAAAACTCGCTTTCGCCGCTATTGATGTCCGCCAGATAAGCAGTGAACCCCAAAATGTCTGAGGAGCGCATGATGCAGTGGATAACCCTTTGTAAACTCGACGACCTTATCGACAATTCAGGCGTATGTGCCTATTTACCCGATATTGAAGGGCAGGGCAGGCAACTGGCTTTGTTTAGCCTTAGGCATGGCGATAAGCAGCAGCTGTTTGCGGTGGGAAACTGGGATCCTATTGGTAAAGCCAATGTGATCAGTCGCGGTATTGTGGGCAGTATCGCCGGGGAGCCGGTGGTGGCCTCGCCATTATATAAACAGCATTTTTCGCTGCTCAGTGGCCAGTGTCTTGAAGACAACAATATCGCGCTACCGGTGTTTGCGGTCAGGCTCAGCGGTCAGGATGTGCAGATTGCTAATCCGTCTCAGCCTGTGACAAAAGGAGTGTGCTGATGCAAGCGGCCGCCCGCCTTTGTGCCACCACCTGTCCGTATTGCGGTGTCGGTTGCGGTGTGGATGCGCAGCTAAGTACCGATGCACAAGGGCAAAAATACTTGGATGGCGTGCATGGCACGCAGAACCACCCCGCCAATTATGGTCGGCTATGTATCAAGGGTAGCAAGCTACCGGAAACGAACGGCCTGCAGGGCAGACTCCTCAGCCCGACGATATATGGCCAGCCAACCAGTTGGCAGCAAGCTATCGACACCGCGGCGCAGGGTTTTACTCAAGCCATACAAAAATACGGGCCGGATTCGGTGGCCATTTATGTCTCGGGGCAACTGCTGACCGAGGACTATTACCTGGCCAATAAATTAATGAAGGGCTATATCGGCAGCGCCAATATTGATACCAATTCAAGGCTATGTATGTCCTCGGCGGTGGCAGGCTACAAACGTGCCTTTGGTGCCGATGCCATGCCATGTTGTTATGACGATCTGGAACAAACCGAGTTACTGGTGCTGGTTGGCTCCAATGCTGCCTGGACCCATCCGGTGCTGTATCAGCGCATGGAGCGGGCCAGGGCCATAAATCCGGCGTTGAAACTGGTGGTTATCGACCCCAGAAAAACCGCCACTGCCGAACAGGCGGACCTTTTTCTGCCGATTAAAGCCGGTACCGATGTGGCGCTGTTTAATGGTTTACTGGCGTATCTTGCCGAACATCAGGGGCTGGATCAGGCCTTTATCCGTCAGCATACCCAGGGCTTTGCAGCCACATTAGACTGCGCCCGTGACTGGACCGTGGCAAAAGTGGCGCAGCTTTGTGAACTGGACAGCCGCGATATCCGCCTGTTTTATCGCTGGTTTTGTAACAGCCCAAGCGCGCTCAGTTTCTTTTCCATGGGGGTAAACCAGTCCAGCAGCGGCACCGACAAGGTCAACGCCATTATTAATTGCCATCTGGCCAGCGGCAAAATTGGTAAACCCGGTAGTGGCCCGTTTTCTGTTACCGGTCAGCCCAATGCCATGGGCGGCCGTGAGGTGGGTGGGCTGGCCACCATGCTGGCCGCGCACCTGGATATTCAGTCCGAGCGGGACAGGCAGCTTTTACAGCAGTACTGGCAGTCCCCTGCCATGGTCAAAGCCCCTGGTTTACCTGCGCTGCAACTGTTCAGCCAAATGGCCAAAGGCAAGATCAAAGCACTGTGGATTATGGGCACTAACCCCATGGTCAGCCTGCCGGACCGTCAACTGGTGGCGCAGGCGCTAGGCCAGTGCGAGCTGGTGGTGGTATCAGACGCTGTGGCTAATAACGATACCCTGGCCTTTGCCCATATTGCGCTTCCTGCTTGCCCCTGGTCGGAAAAAGACGGAACGGTAACCAATTCCGAGCGACGTATTTCCCGTCAGCGAGGCTTTTTAGTGCCTGCCGGTCAGGCCAAGCCCGACTGGCAGATCCTCTGCGAGTTTGCCAGGGCCATGGGTTTTAGTGGTTTTGATTACGCCCACCCCAGTGACATTTTTGCTGAATATGCGCGGCTGACCGGGCTTGCCAATCAGGGACAGCGGGCGCTGGATATCAGTGGCCTGGCGGGATTAACGCAGCGTCAGTATGAACAACTGTCTCCCATACAATGGCCGGTGAATAGTCATAATCCGCAGGGTTGCAAACGTTTGTTCAGCGATGGGCATTTTTACACCCAAAGCGGCCGGGCCAATTTTGTGCCACTGACGTACCAGCCGCCCAAGCAACTGACCAGCGAGGCTTTCCCATGGGTGCTGAATAGCGGCAGAGTGCGTGACCAGTGGCATAGCATGACCCGCACCGGCACCGCGCCTGAACTGTTGCAGCATCAGGATCGCCCCTGGCTGGCCATGCATCCCGAGGACGCCGCCGTCATGGGTTTACAGGAAGGGCAACTGGTGAAGCTAAGGTCAAAATGCAGTGGTGAGGCACAGGTGATGCTGCAAATTAAGCTGGAAAGTAGCCAGCGGCGCGGCGAATTGTTTGCGCCCATGCACTGGAACCAACAGTTTTGCAGCCACGGCGCTATTGGCGCCCTGTTTGCCGCGGTTGGCGATCCTTTGTCATTTCAGCCCGAACTTAAACACGCGGCAGTGGCGGTATTGCCGCAGCACTTCAGCCAATACGCCATCCTGCTGTGTCGCAATACTCTGAGTGCCGTGCAGTTAAATCAGTTGAGCCAATACTGGTTGCGCCTACCCCTGGCTGGTGGGCAATGCTATTTGCTGGCCGGTAAAGATCGACCCGATTGGCAAGGCATGTTGAGCGATTGGCTGGGTGCAGAACAAGGACTGGGGCGGAGCGGCCAGCACACCGGCTATGTGGCCCTGCACGGCCAGGCACTGCACTGGGCCTGGCAAATAAGTGAATTGCCCTGGCCTGTGCTGCCAAGCGCCTGGCTACAAAGCATGCTGGATAACGATGCGTTGGATGACACCGAGTTGTCCGCCTGGTTAAGGGCGCAGCCACCCGCGTCTTTTATGCAAGGCAGGCAAGTCTGCAGCTGTTTTAAGGTGCACGAACAGGCTATTTGCCAGGCCATAAATGATGGGCATAACAGTGTGCAGAAGCTTGGCAAGTACCTTGGCTGTGGTACAGGTTGCGGCTCCTGTAAACCGGAGCTGGCCAAGCTGGTGAGCAGTCAACAGCCAGCCTCAGCCAGCCGTTTGGCGCTGGAAACACAAGCGGCGATTATCTTTCAGGAGGCTATATGAGGTTGTCGTTGTTTAAATCCCTGCCATTTTTACCCCAGGCTATACACCGACGTTGGGGCTTTCGCATGCTGCTACCTGGCAAAAGCCAACAATCTGGCAGGGTCTACCTGGTGGGTGCCGGACCTGGCGATGCCGAGTTGCTCACCCTCAAAGCCTGGCGATTGTTACAGCAGGCCGATTTGGTGTTGTATGACGATTTGGTCAGTGACGAGTTACTGGCCATGTTACCGGCAAAACTGGATAAACGTTATGTGGGCAAACGCTGTGGCGTCCACAGCCTGAGTCAGCAGCAGATCTGCCGGTTGCTGGTTACCGAAGCGCAGGCAGGCAAATGCGTTGTTCGTTTAAAAGGCGGCGATCCCGCTGTGTTTGCCCGTAGCGCAGAGGAGTGCGCGGCCCTGGAAAACGCCGGAATTGCCTTTGCCATTGTGCCGGGGATTACCGCCGCTTCGGGTTTGTCGGCATGGTGTGGTATCCCCCTGACGCACAGAGACTGCGCGCAATCGGTACGCTTTATTACCGCCAGAATGAAATGTCCGCAAAGCGAACCCAACTGGGCCAATCTGGTGCTGGGCAGCAAAGAGGGGGAAACCCTGGTGTTTTATATGGGGTTAAACCGACTTGATTTAATTTGCCAGCGATTGGCCGGGCATGGCATGGCGGCAGATATGCCGGTGGCGGTGGTGGAAAACGTCAGCCAGCTTAATCAGCAAAGGGTAACCGGCCAGCTAGAAGATATTGCCGCTAAGGTGGCGGCCAGACAATTCCAAGGGCCTGCCCTGATTGTGGTGGGCAAGGTCGTCAGCCACAGGGTAAAGGTCAGTCCGGCGCTGCTGGATCAAGCTGCTGCCTTGTCAGGCAACAGGGGGTATTGATATGCCATGCAGGGCTTTATCACTCCACTGGCGACCTTGCATAAGTTTCAGGGCTTTGCCGATAAGTTTTTGGCTACCCCGGCCGGGGGCATAGACGACCAATGGCTGAAACTGGCAGCTAAGCTGTCTGATATAGAGCTTTCATTGATCTATCATAGCTTTAGTGCCGCCAATGGTGGGCTGGACTATGGACGGGAATGGGACGCCCAGGCCAGTGTCTGGTATAAACGGCATTATCAGTTTCTGTTAAAACTGGCCCGCTATCAGGCCGATGGTTTTGCTACGGATACCAGTAAACTTTGGTTGCAAATGAGCGTGGTTTATTAGTCAGGATGCATAGATCAACAGATGCGGGATCAGCTATGCTGAAGGCGTTTGCAACTATGACCGCCAAACCCCGGTCAGGGTAACAGACAATATTAACTACCGAGCCGTTACACCTAAGCCAAAGGTATGGTGTGACGGCCGCAGGTCACCATGGCCTGCCAGGGTTGCAAGAGAAATCGACCAGCCTCCCATATTTGGAAAGGTAAGATGCAAGAAAACAACGCTCTTATAGACAGGTACGGGCGCAGGTTTCGCTATCTGCGGCTGTCGATTACCGATGTCTGCAATTTTAAGTGCAGCTATTGCTTGCCCGATGGTTATCAGTGCGACAGCGAGCGGGATTTTCTTCGGCCAACTGACATTGCTACCTTGGTCAGCGCCTTTGCCGGCCTGGGTACCCGTAAAGTGCGTATCACGGGGGGCGAGCCGTCGCTACGCAAAGACTTGCCAGAGATTATCGAACTTTGTGCACAGACACCGGGTATTGAGCAGGTCGCTATGACCACCAACGGCTTTAAGCTCAAACAGCAGGTGGCCCGTTGGCAACAGGCCGGGCTGACAAAGCTCAACCTCAGTATCGACAGCCTGGATCCGCGCCAGTTTAACGCCATTACCGGCCATAACAGTTTGCAAGACATACTTGCAGGGTTGGAAGATGCGCTGGCGCTGGGACTTGAGGTTAAGGTTAATGCGGTGCTGCTGAAACCCTATAGCGAAGGGCAAATGCACAGCTTTATGGCCTGGCTTAAATCCATGCCGGTGACCCTGCGTTTTATTGAATTAATGCAGACCGGTGATAATCAGCTTTACTTTAAACACAATCACCTGTCCGGCCAGCCGATTAAACAGCAGTTGCTGGAACAAGGCTGGGTGCAGTTGTTGCGCGATAATACCGCCGGTCCTGCACAGGAATTTTCCCATCCGGACTATGCCGGTCGAATCGGGCTAATCATGCCCTACAGTAAAGATTTTTGCAGTAGTTGTAACAGGTTGCGCGTATCAGCCCTGGGCAAACTGCATTTATGTTTGTTTGCCGAACAGGGGCTGGATTTACGCGCGTTGATTCAACAGGGAGACGTGGCAGCGCTGCAACAGCAACTGATGGACTTATTAGGCCATAAAGAAGCCAGCCACTGGCTGGATCAAGGTTATACCGGCGCTACCCGTCACCTTGCCATGTTAGGCGGGTAACGGAGGACGATATGTTAACAGGAATGGTACTGGCGGGCGGGCGCTCAAGCCGCATGGGCCAGGACAAAGCCATGATGGAACTGGGCGGGCAAACGTTGTTGGCCCGGGCCACCATGTTACTGGAACACACCGGTTGTGACGAAGTGCTGGTCAGTCGTAACCAGCCGGGTTATGTGCAGGATCTGGTCTGTGAAGCCGGGCCACTGGGTGGTATCTATACGGTGCTGCAGCAAATTCCCAGCCGTGGTGGCCTGCTGATTGTACCGGTGGATATGCCAGCCCTGAGCACCGGTTTATTGCAAGCGCTGGTGGAAGTTGGCCGTATCAGCGGGCGGCCCTGCTGCTATCAAAATTGCTATTTGCCTTTATATTTGCCGGTCAGTGCCACCACCTGTGCCATAGTGCATCAGGAATTACAGGAAGGCGGTGGTTCGGTCAAATCCCTGCTTGACCATTTCGGCGGCATTCAGCTGGTTTGCCAGCGGCCCAGCCAATTGCAAAATATTAATAGCCCAACAGACTGGCAAGGTTATACCAGTCAGTTCACCCCAACCGAGAAGGAAGCCATTCGACCATGAGTCGACTTAGTCATATTAATAGCCGCGGTGAAGCCAGTATGGTGGATGTCACAGACAAAGCCGTGACCCAGCGCAGTGCCATGGCCGAAGGCTATATCTGTATGTCAGATGCCACCTTGCAGATGATTAGCCGCGGCGAACATGCCAAGGGTGACGTATTTGCGGTGGCGCGTATCGCCGGTATTCAGGCCGCCAAGCAAACCGCCAGCCTGATCCCCTTATGCCATCCATTGATGTTATCCAAAGTGCAGGTGGACTTTGATTTGCAGCCACAGCATGGCCGGGTCAGGATCAGCAGCTTATGTAAGCTGGCCGGTCAGACCGGCGTGGAAATGGAAGCCCTGACCGCTGTGTCGGTGGCGGCCCTGACCTTATTTGATATGTGCAAAGCGGTGGACCCGGCCATGTGTATTGAAGGGATCCGGGTACTGGACAAGCAAGGCGGCAAAAGCGGCCACTGGCAGGCGGAGCAACTGGCATGATTAAGGTGTTGTTTTTTGCCCAGCTGCGCGAAGTGCTGGATTGCGCCAGTCTGGAACTGGATACCAATGTCAGCAGCGTCGGTGAGCTACGCATCGCGCTGATGCAAAAGGGCAGGGACTGGCAGGATTTTCTGGCTGCGGGCAAGGCCCTGGCGGCGCTGAATCAAACCCTGGTGGCAGATGATGCAAGGCTTAAAAGCGGTGACGAAGTGGCGTTTTTCCCGCCTGTCACGGGTGGTTGATAAGCCCTGGCAGAGCTTGGTATGGGGAAAGGGCACAGATGAGTCGACAGATGGGTGTTTACTGTGGCTAAGTTACAAGAGCAAGACCATATAGCGGTGCAAAATCAGGACTTTGACCTGGCATTGGAATACCAGGCGCTGACTGAGGCAAATCAACGTGATGGTGCGGTGGTGCATTTTGTCGGCCTGGTGCGGGATAACAATCTGGGTCGCCAGATACAAGCTTTGGAGCTGGAGCATTATCCGGCTATGACCACTAAGGCGCTCACCGAACTGGTGGCTGAAGCGCGTCAGCGCTGGCAATTGGGCCGAATCCGCCTGATTCACCGGGTGGGCAAGCTGAGCCTGGGTGAACAGATTGTGTTTGTCGGGGTCACCAGCACGCACCGTGGCAGCGCCTTTGCTGCCTGTGAGTTTTTAATGGACCAGCTTAAAACCCGGGCTCCGTTTTGGAAGAAGGAATATACCAGCGAGGGGGCGCATTGGGTGGCTGCTCGGGATTCTGATCGGGTTAAGGCTGGTGAGTGGTAAGTTTTTATTCACCGCCGAGGCGCAGAGAACGCAGAGTTTCTAAAGGCATGGATTGAATTGGCTCCTGCTTTTCTCTGTGGACTCGGCGACTCTGCGGTGAGGTTTTTCGCTGTGACGCTGTGGAAAATCATCAAACTATTATCTACCGCGGAGGCGCAGAGAGCGCAGAGTTTTTGAAGGCATGAATAGGATTAGCTTCTGTTTTTCTCTGTGGACTCGGCGACTCTGCGGTGAGTTTTTTCGTGTTTTTCGTGTTTTTCGTGTGGTTCGTGGTGGTTAAATGGTCACCTGTAAAAGGCTTGGATACCTGACCTCCTTGTCTTATATGACACGCCGTCCTTGGCGCGCCAGTCACTTTTACAACAAGCGTCCTGCCTGTTGCCCTGCGGGCCAGCTAAAACTGTTCAATCTGGTTCCGGACCAGATTGTCTTTACTGCGAAGAAACGAGACGCAAAGACCAAATTTTCAGGAAAAATTTGGGACAGCATTACGCTGGTCCGAAGGAAAGCTACAGGGAGGTAGCTTTCAAAGCGCGCCCGCTGGATTCCCAACAACGACCGGGAATTTTTAAGCGGGGGGCAAAGCGGCTCGGGCCGATTAAGGGGCATCATCGGTTTATTTAACTAACAATTGGTCTTCCAACGGCCAACCAACCTTTTACCGCTACAAGTGCGAGGATTCCGGTGCATATGGCACCTTGTAACAACGGCATGACGAATTGAATCTAATATAAGTGGGCATTATCAACCAGCAGCTCTTCGTATTATCCAACATAATGAAGGTGCTGTATATAAGTCCAGTATTGGTGTCTGAGCCGTATAACAGCAATGGTACGGAACATGTCCGCCTTTCCCCGGCACCATCTTGGGGCAGCCTAAAAACTCTTGCTAGGCAACGGGTTATAAGCATGCTAAAAAATGACTATGTAAAAGTACGGCGAAACGCCGTATTTAAACATGGCGCTTAGCCGTCTAATAATATTGTTACAACTATTAGGAGAATCGATGAAAAAGTACTATTTGTTAATTTTAATTGCAATTTCAGGGGCTGTTCATGCGGATAATGGTACGAGTGAATACGTCTCATTAATAGACAAGCCATTTCAAATTATCTCGGCAGGCGATGAGTCACGAGTATTTGTATATGGGACACAAATTAATAATAGTGGCTGCACTACTCCTTCATCCCCTGTGCTTTTTATTGGCCCAAATGAAACAATAGGCAAGGAATTGTATTCAGCTTTGTTAACAGCAAAAGCTACTGGAAAAAAAGTCAAATTAATTACCAATGGGTGTTACTCTAATGTGTATCCAATTATATTTTCTATGTACTTGGATCAATAAGTTGTAACAAAGCCATTTGCAATAAATAGGAGGGTTACATGGAAGCAATGATGGCTAGGATCAAGGGGTCGTAGTTGTTGAAACAGTTTGAGTGAATTGAGCCGTGCCCTGGGCTGACGTTGTTGGGAATCCAGCGGGCGTGCTTGAAAGCCACGTCCCTGTGGCTTTTCCTTCGGACCAGCGTAATGCTGTCCCAAATTTTTCCTGAAAATTTGGTCTTTGCGTCTCGTTTCTTCGCAGTAAAGACAATCTGGTCAGGAACCAGATTGAGCAGCTTTAGCTGGCCCGCATGGCAACAGGCAGGATGCTCGAATGGGACTGGCTCGCAAGGGACTACGTGTCATATCCCACATGGACGTTGAGCAATTACTGTCTTGCCATGGAACTTCGCTAAAAGCTAGACGGTGATCCCCGGACGCTTACAGATAAACTCCAGCAATACCAATAAAGAATTGCATTTATCTGTCCGACGATCCCAAAAAGTTTTCCGCAAAGTGCAGGATCTCTGCTCTTCGTTATGCTTGTTGACCGTACCTGTTAACAGGTGCTATTAATGGCACCTGATTGTTGATTAGGTAATCGCTATGCCAGTGAAATTTTCAGAGGACGTAATCCCTCTGTCTGACTTGAAGATTAATCCCGGAAAAGTTGTTGGTCGGGCACAGGAAACGCATCGTCCCATCCTGCTTACCAGTCGTGGCCGCGGCATCGCTGTTGTTCAGGGACTCGAGGATTACGAAAAAACCGCTGAGGAATTGCGGTTTGTAAAGGCGGTGGTGCAGGGGTTGTTGGATGTTCGCGACGGCAACACCCTATCTTTAGAGGATGCCAAGAAAACCCTCGGTATCGAGTAAATGGAATTACGCATTGCGCAGTCCGCTCTTGAGGACCTACAGGCTATTCAGGCTTACTACACCGAGCAAGACGTGGCGCATATTGGTGATGATTTTGTAGCGGCTATCCTTGAGCATTGTGAGATGCTGCAAACTCACCCTGATGCTGGCCGAATGGTTCCGGAGTTTAACCTGAAGCATATTCGTGAATTGATTCATGCGCCATTTCGGGTTGTCTACCTCAGGCAGGCTAAAGAACTTGTACTTATTAGAGTCTGGCGGAGCGAGAGACCGCTTGAAATATAAGAAGATATTTCGTAAATGCGGTAAAAGGGCCCACTAGATTTGCAGCCCGGTGTCGAGATAAGAACGGGCTGGATTTGAACAAAGTCTATACACAAAAGGCAACAGGCAGTGGATCACCTCTGTCACTATCACCCTTTCACTTAGCCATTCCAGTCTATAACTTGGCAAAGGCTGGTTGAGCGTTTGCAACAACAAGTTCAGGTTCATTGATGTGGTCAGCTGAGCCAAAGCTTTGGCCCTAAGCGGCCGAGCCGCTTTGACCGCGCTTAAAAAATTCCCGGTCGGCACAGGGCGCTGCTAGAAGGTGGGTCGTTTACTAGAAGCAAATTGAGCGGAAGACGTGCCTGGGAGGGCATCAGGCATAATCAGAAGTTTATTGTTGCATGCCTGATACCAAAACCCATCCCGGTCTTTTTAATTAATGCTCTTTCCACCACGAAGATCAGAAGAACACGAAGTGTCGATGACCTCTATTGCCCTTCGTGCTCTTCGTGCTCTTCGTGCTCTTCGTGCCCTTTGTGGTGAATAAAATTTTGGAAAAAAGCTTGGCTAGAACCAACTTGAACAGCTTAAGCTGGCCCAAAGGGTAACAGGTATGCCGTAAATGGGAATGGCAAGCCAAGGAGGGCATGTCATTCAAACCTTGCCACGACAGTCTTCACCATGGATACTAAAACTCAGTTTGGCTAAACAATGCCATAGACACAGTTAAAATCAGACATGGACGGTTCTCCTCAATAGTTGCCAGTTAAGTTTGGTAAACCCCCCGGGAAAAGAGCGGTCCATTTCATTCGTTAGTGTACAAAAGCAAGGTCGGTGCAATAGCGATGTATTTTTTAGATATGGATATTAAATGACTAAATTCAGTGTGCTTGTTTTGCTTTACTTGTTGTCTCTTTGTACTGCGTGCACTCAGTCGTCAACTTTCGATAGCCATGCTGCAATTGATGCTCAGTTGCTTGCAAATGCGCAAAAGCACGAGATTCCTGGTCAGGCCGTGCTTGTGCTTCACAACAGCGATATTTTGTATCGCAATGCCATGGGTACCACAGCGACCGAAGACGGTGTACTAGTAACACCGAAGACGGTCTTTCCTGTCTACTCCATCACTAAGCTATTCACTATCACGCTCGCCATGAAGTTACAGGAAGAAGGTAAACTTGATTTCTCTGCTCCTGCTTCACGTTATGTCGACAATCTGCCGCTTTCGTGGCGCGGTATTCGTATAGAGCATTTTTTAAATCATACTTCGGGCATCCCTGAGTATTTTGACAGCAACGATTTCTCGCGCCCGTTTCCAGCCAGCCTGGATGCTGTATTTGCAACGCTAAATAACGTTCCACTTGCTTATGTGCCAGGTGAGCGCACAAGCTATACCAATACCAACAGCCTGGTGATTGCGGCTGTACTTGAGGCCATAACACACACACCGTACCGCGAGCTGCTGCGCCAGCGAATCATTGAACCGCTTAACCTTCAGGAGACGTGGCTCAGTCTTGCTGATGTGCCCGAGGAACGCCTTGTTAAAAGCTACCGAGCGGAAGCAGGTCAGGTTGTGCCTGATCTGTCCATCTCATGGCCGGAATACAGTATCGCACATGGAGGGGCGTACATGACGCTGGATGATTTAGGCCAGTTTATGTCCGCCGTAGCCCATGGTCGTGTTGTGTCAAAAGCAGAACTGCTTCGTTTATGGCAACCCTATAAACTTGCAAACGGTGCTACTGGTTTTTTTGCCAATGGTTGGGACTATGGTGAGTGGGGGCGGTGGCATGAAATTGGTCATGATGGTGGCACCAAGGTACGTGTGCGTATTCTGTTCGAAGATAATCTCGATGATCATTATATCGTTGTCTATTTGACCAATGGCAATAAGGATGGCGTTTGGTCGCACACGCTTGTTCGTTCGGTGCAGAGCATTATATTGCCGAGATAGTTGGCGCATAGAAAAGTCTGAACGATCAGATCAACGGTGTCAGGTTTATTGATAAACTGAGCCAAAGCTTTGGCCTCCGCTTAAAAAATTCCCGGTCGGTTCAGGGCGCTGCTAAAAGGTGGGCAATTTGCTGGGAGCTGTCATGAGAAGCGCAATTCGATATACGCCGCTGGTAGTTCTTCTTGGCCTCACAGCGCAAGCCTGTGCAAGTTCCGTGGTATCAATACCGAAAGTTAGTCATTATAACCAGGCAGCGGGTTTTGAGCTGGCATTAGTGGATAAGGACGGTCACTGCCAATTGGAAGTATCTAAAGCGGGGCGGGATTTGCAGATGCTTCCTTTAAAACTGCCTGCACCTTGTGGATTCCATCTGACTCCAGAAGGAAAAGTGCGGGTTACCGAGTTTAATGACCAAACCTATATTCTGCTGGAGTTTTCCCGTGTTATCGACAGTAAAAACTGCGATACCCGCCTGCAAGCTGTACGCTTTGTTAACAATAGGGTAGAAGCGTCAGATTTTACGGAAAGTGTAGCTGCATGCCCGCCATTTCAATGGGATAGCTACGTATTTACCGAGCTGTTTGCCGCAAACTAACGCCATCGACAATGAGCGCTTTATGCAAAGATTGTCACTTAACGGTTAGGCAAAAAGTGGAGTGCTCTTTTTATTGTTCACAGGACTGAATCATGGACGTCACAGCATCGCATTTAATGGGCCTGGTCCTTATGTCTATTGGTATATCCATCATGTTCAAAGGTGAGGCTAGTGTTGAATACGGCATCACTGATGGTGGCGAGCGGCCTAAGTTTATTAAATCAAAGTCCAAAAAATTGGTTGGTAGCTCAGCCAGGCTGGTCGGCGCTGGCATTTTCCTGCTGGGTTTGGCCACTATCCTGCTTTTTCCATCCGAACAAATACTCTTTACTATTTAGCACCGCCTAATCTGTTACTCGCTATAACAGCGCTTCCCTCCAAAATTGAGAGAAAGCTTATTATTAACTGCCTGGCAGCGCAGATATCAACATGATAAACAGGGTCAAAAACAAATTAAACGCCCGTTGCTGGCACAGCAGAAATAATCACCATAGATAAGCAAGCTCCCCTAAGCGACCCAAGCCGCTTTGACCCCGCTTAAAAATTGACGGTCGGTTCAGTATGCTGCTAAAAGGTGGGCAATTTACTGGGAGAAAATTGAGGGGAAGACGTGCCAGGGAGAGCATCAAGCATAATCAGAAGTTTATTGTGGTAATAAAATGAACGATCGCGAACAACATAAGAAGATGCGAACCTGCCTTGGGTCGATAATTGTAATGCTTCTCGCCGTGACGCAGGGGCGCAGAGAAAAGCTCGCTGAGGTATTCACTACTTTTAATTACTCTGAGTTCTCAGCGACTCTGCGAGAAGGGCTTCCTCGTGTTGAAGAAAGGTTTGAATCGCCAAGTCACTCTTGGCATTGTCCCGGCCATTCAACTCTTTGTAGCTGGGTTTCTCTTTTTTATTGCTTGTTGGTTGGCTTCTAGGACATGAGAACGGCTATCTTCGCTATCGGAAACGTTGTCGACGACAATTGGCCGCGCTGCGTAGCCAGGGCCTCAATCTTTGCCTGGGTTTTGACCTGTATCACGAACGTTAGGGCCAATTTGTCTCGGTAGCTTTATCACAAAATGGACGCCTTCGTTACTTGCCGTCAATTCGATATGCCCTTGTAGGGTAAGTTTGATGACACTGAATAATCTATGCATGCCAAGACCTGGGTGCATGTAATTACCATGCATGCTGGCGGCGAAAGGTTCGAAAATACGATCGCGCAGTTCTGGCCTGATGCCCTGACCGTTATCCTGATAATGCATCACAATAGTATCGTCCACTTCAGACACGTCAATCGTGATTTCCTGTTTGCTTCTGTTCTGCCCAGGCTCCAAAAAGCCATAGGTAAGGGAGTTATCTACCAGCTCCTGAATACAATCTGTTAATGCTATCCAGTTACAGTGAATTTTTAGCCCAGGCGTGCAATGAAACAGGATTCGGACACCTTGTCGCTGCGCCTGTTGGCGCAGTTTGCTTTCGACTTCAGCCAGGATGTGTTCCAGCTCGAACCATTCAGACTGACAATCCTGCGACGCTTCGGTAATTTTGCGCAAATTCTGCACCAGATTACCAACCCGTTCCAAGCTACTGACGATAAGAGCCAGCCCCTGATTCCAAGTATCCAGAAATTTTTCCAATTTCTGTCGTCCAAGCTGCTGATTCTGCAAGGATGTCCGGACATCGTGAACTTGGTCCAGCAGCATGGATGCAGTAACCTGGCCATTGCCTACCGGGGTGTTGATCTGATGGGCCATGCCCGCCACTAACCGCCCAGCCGTCGCCATTTTTTCCGACTCGACCAATTCCTGTTGGGTCTCCCGTAGCTCGGTCAATGCAGACTCCAAATCTCGGGTGCGGGCGTGTACCTCGCGTGTCAGTTCACGATTGCGGGCGGCCAGTTGGTGGAAATAGACCTGAAGACCGAGCCATCCCAATAGTATCAGGCCAAGCACATATCCGGCATAGGCCCACCAACTGCGGTACCAGGGAGGGAGTACCTGAAAAGCAAATACGGCTTCTTCACTGATCAACCCAAAGCGGTTTTTTGCGCGAACGTGAAACCTGTAGTGGCCTTCCCAGAGATTGCTATAGTCCGTGAACGCATCGCTCGTCCAGGGGGACCAATCTTTGTCTAAACCCTCTAGGCGATACTGGAAGCGATTGGCGGTCAGGGAGTTGTAGCTGGTGGCCGCAAACTCAAAACGCAGTCGGGGTTTGGGCGTTAAAGGGGTTGCATGTTGGATATGACGGGAGTCGCTGCTGCCGCCATACAACACAGCCCCATCGCGCTCACTAACATGGCGAAGCAGCACTCGAAATGGCTGTGTATAGTCTGACTCACGCAAGGTGTTGAAGCTGACTAAACCGTCTGCGCCACCGAGCCACAGGGTGCCATCCGGCTCGAGGAGCATCGGCACGACCGACTTGTTGTGCAGTGCGGCCAGCGGGCGCCGATCCCAGCGATAGCTACCTTCGGCTTGCTGGATTACAGCGCCAAGCTCGCTCAGACGCACCGCCTTATTGCTGCTATGTGCCCAGATACGTCCATCCGGACTTGTTACCGGTTTACCTGGAAAGCCTAACCGGCGCGGCTCACCATCAAAAAGCCCGGCAAAGCGGTGATCAGGAACAAAACGCTGACGGCTTTGATCGAACCGGAACCAGCCGTGCAGGGTGGTAAAAGCAGGCGATCCTTCGATCATGAAGACATTATTCCAATTGAGATCCGGCAATCCGTGCTCCATTCCGAAGCGTTCAATTTTTGCTGGATGAGCAAGGCTCCCTCCACTGGGCAATTGCAGCCGCAGCACGCCTGTCGATCGGGTGCCCAACCAGAGCTGGCCGTCTTCGGTTTCGAGCATGGAGCGGATTTCATCATCCATACCAGGAACTTTGCCGAGGTCCTGCCAGTCGCCGTCCCGGTATTCGATGGCAGTGAGCCCGTAAGTACAGATATAGATACGTCCAGGGTAGACGGCCGAGGGCACGAGACAGCTTTGCGATGTCTGTAAGGGCTGCAGATTCGTAATTTGGTCAGCGGAAATGTCGAACAAGCCATGTCCATTGGCCACCAGAAGGTGGGATTGAGCCTTTGCTCCAGTCTGCTCAAAGCTTAAAAAGTCCCAGGTTTGGCCGCGTATCCCTTCAATGGCTTTGAAACGGGCCTGGGAACCAGGGAGCAAAGCGAACAGTCCCTGCGATGTTCCGGCATAGAGTTGTCCTTGATGGCGATGCACTATATTCACTGTGCCAGGCAGGCCATTTGTTTCGTCATATTGGCTAAACTGACCGCCTGCTTCAATACGGCTGATGCCGCGATTCAGGGCAAGCCACAATCCTTGCTGCTGATCAAGGTAAGCGTAACGAATGGAATTGTCGGGCAGGCCAGCATTCCGATCCCAGTACTCGACCCATTTACCGTCGCGGTTGAGTATGTAAAGGCCGCCTTGCTCTGTGGCGACGCCCAATCGCTCCCCAGGCAACCATATGGCCTGGTAGATCAGATCCCGTTTGATGTCTGCGCCAGCCTCGGTTAGCCAGGGCGTCCAGTTCTGGCCATCGAACAACCAAAATCCTTGTGAGCGGGTACCCACCAGAAGTGTCTTACCGTCTTGATCCCAGGGTAGCACGCTGTAGATTAGCTCCCCGGCGAAGCGCTCGCCTCCCGCAAGCAGGCGCAGTTCATCGTCAATCAGCTCAAAGAGTCCAAAATTGACCTGGCGGATCAGCAGTCGCTGGCCAATCTGAAAGGTACGATGAAATGCCACTTCTGGTTCCCACGAGTGGAAAGCATCGCCGTCCCAACGTAACAAACGCGCTGATGTTCGAAAGTATACCCCGTCTGGCAAAACAAAAATCTGCCAGACATCTGAAAAACCCTGCATGCTCTCTGGCACCTGCTCAGTCAGGGAGTGATAGCGCATGTGGCCGTATTGGTCGGCTGCCAGATACCCGAGTTCGCCCATGGCGCCCACGAGCACTTTGCCATCATTGCCAAGCGCCAATGATCGGACGGCGGTGTCATTAGCTACTCGGATTAGACGCCAGCGTAAGCCGTCGAATTCCAGAATACCGTCAGTATTGCCGAAATACATAAGCCCATTGGGATGCTGCAGCACTGCCCAGTTCTGATTGTGGGCACCGTAATCACCCTGGCTAAAGTGTTGCATAAGCGGCCGACCCGCCTCCCGCGGATCTGGCATTGCCACAGCACTGATAGGCATCAACGCCAATATCAGCGCACAGAGCAGCCTGAATGAAGGCAGATCAGTAGCACAAAAACGGAGACAATTGGCCGGAGTATGTCTGTGCATAGCCTTCCCGGTTAGCCTGGCGTGAATTCAGTATAGTCTCAGAAAAACATGACCAGTCTGTTGTTAAAAGTCAACTTGATCATCAGGATCAGCTTCATAAAAAGGCGAGTTAGGTCAAAATCGTTGAAGGATGTCATCTCCAACCAGAACCGCTTCGTTCCCATTAAGAATTCCTGGCCCACATTGTTTGAGATCCTGCGGACCTGTCATAACTTCAATGGACGTTAGAAGTTCTTGTCTTGCCATAGCGTATTTTAAAATAGATACTAAAACTAAGTTTGGCTAAATCAATGCCATCGACATAGTTGTAATCAGACATGGACAGTTCTCCTCATCAGTTGCCACTTAAACGTGGCAGAACCCCGGGAAAGGGGAGTCCATATCATTCATTATATGCCTAAAATTCCAAGGACAATATGTCTTACAAAAGCCTTAGTGCTCGGATACCTGCCTACAAATTACACTTTGCAAGTGGTGAATTGCAGAGAACGTACCAAGACCTTGTATCTGTCGTGCAAGGTCTCAGAACTGAATTTTATAACAAGTATAAAGGGCAATTTACGGTTGCAAAGGTATTGCACGGTTATATTGATTTTACATATTTTTACCTACAAAACGATTATCTTAAAAAGCATAAACTCAAATTAGCCATTGTGTTTAACCATCAGCGGGTGCAATTTGAACTTTGGCTTCTCGGGCAAACAAAGGATGTTCAGATTAGTTACTGGAAAAAGTTACAGGGTGTTAAGTGGGTGAACAAAGATGCAATGCCAGAATGGTCAATCTTTGAAATTTTAATGCTTGCAGACCCTGATTTTGACGATACCAAGGCACTATCCGAGTCGATTTATAATGCTTTTTCTGCGCTGTCAGTGGAGATTTTTAACATATTGACAGTATATGAATAACGCATATACAAGTGGCAGCAGCGGAATTTTTAAAAGCCTTGCTTTAGCTAAATGCAAATTTGTTATTGCACTTTTGCCAGGGATAAGGGTATTTGTTGTTTGCAAAGTGAAAGATAATAACAAGGTTGGCTATGAGCGACATTCTAAAGTTGTTGGCGTTGTCGGGCAGTTTGCGCAATGGGTCTCACAATACCGACGCGTTATTGGCCCTGACAAGGCTGGCACCTGCTTCGGTACAGATTGCACTGGGATCCATTGCTGACTTACCATTGTTTAACCCCGATTTGGAAGGTGAGCCGCTTGGTGCGGTAGTGAGGTTGAAATCTGCCGTAGCACAAGCTGATGGAATCATACTGGCAAGTCCAGAGTACGCTCATGGTATCAGCGGTCCGATGAAAAATGCCTTAGATTGGCTGGTCAGTGGAGAGGAGTTTCCCAACAAGCCGACAATGTTAATCAACACCTCTCCCAGAGCTCATCATGCCCAGGATGCGCTCAAAGAAGTGTTAACCACTATGTCTGCGCGAATTGTTGACGCTGCTTTTGTCTCCATTCCCTTGCTTGGCAGCAAATTAGATGTGGATGGCATACTGTCTGACCCATACTTGGTGAAGGCACTACAAGATGGTTTGCGCCAATTTTGCCAAGGGATATCTTCGTTTCGGACGTCATAAAAACGAACAAGTCATATCACACTTGCCATGGCCACTTCCACTATGGATACTGGTTATATCAAAGCTAAGACATAGTTGTAATCAGACATGGACGGCTTTTTTCATAACTTGCTGCTTAAGCGTGGCAAACCCTCGGGAGAGGCGGAGTCTATATCACTCGTTAGTCACTTAGTATAAAGAGGGCTGAGTATTAACAAGCAGGTGTTAGTGGAATGCTGATCCCCGGGATTTTTTGATAACCTCGCTGCCTCAGTAACTGATCCCGGTGGTGCCAATGTATGGAAACTCATAACGCCAAAACCACCGCGTGACAAATAAATATATAACAACATTGTGCACGATAAGTTAAGCGGTATTATCCTGTCTATAACTTCTAAAAGGAATAGTCATGAAGTTTAAGATAAGTTTTTTAGTGCTCCTGGCATCGCTGGGTATAGCATATTTTTTATTCATCTCTTCTGATAATAAGGTTAATTTAAGTGAAGAAAACTCCAGCTTGGCTGATGGCTTGGGTGATAAAGGGAGTACTTCACAGGTATTGAGTTCAATAGAATCTTCACCTAATCAATTAGATGATCAGACAGAGCCTGAGTTAGCTAAGCCTGTAAGTGATTTATCACCATCCTATGATTCAGTAATGGCACCACCACAAGTGCAAAATGAGGCTGTAATTGAGAGCTTTGATCAGCTGTTAACAGAGAAGGATGGAAAGATATTTATGGACGCCAGACCTGTCGAATTGATGGAACTTGATAATCTATCATTGATGGTCTCGAACTTATCGGCCCACCTAACTTCTTCCAGTTCGGCCAGGGTCATGGCTGATTTATCGGGTAGCGTCAAAAGATATACAACGGAAAGAAACGATGTGGTTATGCATGATATGCAATGTTCAAATGTAGTATGCGGTTTAATGTTGGAGTCTTATGAAATGGTTTCCATACAAGATGCATTGAATGATATATCATCTTCTGAATCATTTAAGCAGAACACGCGTGGTGGTGTAATGAGAATTCTCGAAGAGAATGGCATCTATTATGGCGTCATTGTGACTTCAATTTCCGACACTAACATAACCATAAAATAGTTCGCCTCAAATTTATCTGGTTTTGGTTTTTATTCATGCTGTCAAAACTGTTTATGAAGGTTTTGTTTTTTCCTATGGTTACTTCAGGTTAAGAAAATACCATCTGATCTGGAGTCAACCCGAACAGCTTTACTCGCCCGGTTAGGCCACAGGGGAAAGCCTAAATGATACTGGCATCCATGAAGAACATGGCATAAAAGACATGGATATACAGCAATAACTAAGGATCGTCTATGTCACTATCACCCTTTCATTTAGCCATTCCAGTCTATGACCTGACCAAAGCCAGGCAGTTTTACCGCGACATCCTGGCGCTTGAAGAAGGCCGTAGCAGCGAGCAATGGGTGGATTTCAACTTCTTCGGCCATCAACTGGTGATCCATCTGCACCCGCAAACCGAGTCACAACAGCAGGCGCATACCAATGCCGTGGACGGGCATAACGTGCCGGTGCCACATTTTGGTGTGGTATTGCCCTGGCAGGACTGGCAAAGGCTGGCGGAACGTTTGCAACAACAAGGTGTTGCGTTTGTGATTGAACCTTATATTCGCTTTAAAGGGCAGGTTGGGGAACAGGCTACCATGTTCCTGTTCGATCCTTGCGGGAACGCGCTGGAATTTAAAGCGTTTAAGGATATTGGCCAGCTATTTGCCCGCTAAGCAATGCCTTGGTTGATTATGGCTTGATTCTGATTACCCGCATTAATGTCAATTTATTCGCGGGCCCGTATCATTGACAGGCCCGCCTGCTGTTTAGAAGCTGTAGGTAGCAGAAACACCGACATTACGCGGGTCTACTACAGACACATAGCCTGTTGGATATCTGCCGCTGGCGGGTTCCTGGCTCAGAAATGCTTCTTCGTCCAAGACATTATTAACGAAGGCCGATATCAGCCAGTTGCTATTCTGGTAGCTGGCGTACAGACGAACCAGGTTATAGTCACCGGCTATGCGTTCTTGCGTATTGGCGAAGTCACCATAGTACTTATCCACATGACTGGCCGATACACCGACGTTCAAGGCATTGGTTAGCCAGTATTTGGCGCCAATGTTGGCGGTGAGCTTTGGTGCGGAATTCAGCTCATTGCCATCTACGTCGGGATAGTCTTCACCGGCATCTTTGATATCTGTTCGCAGTAAACCCAGACCGGCACTAATCTCAAGCTCTGGGGTTAGGTTGGCCGACAGTTCCAGCTCGGCACCGTACGTGGCAACATCCTTCATGTTGACAATAAAGCGGTTGGAGCTGAGCGCCTGATAACCTTCATAATCGTTGTAGAACAGATTGCTGCGCAAAAATACGTGTCCGTCGGCAAAACTGCTACGGGTGCTGAATTCAAAAGTATTGACCTTTTCTTCACCGAAGTAATAGTACTCCTGTGCCGTGAAATTGAGTGCACCACCTGCTGCGTTATAGCCTTTTCGCGCACTCAGGGCGATGGTCGTGTGTTGTGCAGCCTGATACTGCAGGACCAGTTTGGGCAGGAAGATATTGGTGTCATTGTCCAGATCTGAATCAATGGGGCCGTAAACAAAGTTACGTACCTGAGACTCGCGCTCTAGTCTGGCGCCGAGAATCAAATCCAGACGTTCAGATAAAGCGAAGTCCACCTCACCGTATAGCGCTAGTGAATCACTCTTGTCATCACCCTGATACAAGTAGGCACCGGTACTAACGACATCGTGATCCCGCTCAAAGTACGCCAAGCCAATAAAGCCACTGAGGTTGTCACTTTGCAGACCAAAGTTGAGTTTGGCATCCAGGGTTAAGTTGTGCTCGTCAAACGACAGTTGCTGCTGTGCCTCTGGCGTAGGCTCATAGCTGTCAAAACCCCATTCGTAGTCCATATATGCCAGCAGTACATCCAGTGACATATTTTGATTGATTTTATAGTCAGCTCTGAGGCTGGTTGTCGCTACATCCGTCTCGATATTCCTGAAGTACAAGCGACTGAACTTCGACAGATCGTCCGCTTTGTAATATACGCGGCCGGTATCGCCCTTTTCATTGTTGGTGGAATGAGATAACAAAAAGGTTAAATCATCCTGTACCGTCCACTGTAACTTGCCTCTGAAGCGGCGGGTTTTGATCTCATTCAGGTCATAATCTGGGGGATTACCGACATAACCGGTATCATCGGTAATGGTATTGGCGTCCAGCATTTGGGCACTGACACGAAACGCCAGGGTATCTTCAATCAGTGGCCCGGATATGACCGCAGAGGTATCGACATAGCTGTCCTGATTGCGGTAACCAACGCGTACTGCGCCTTCCCATACCTCACTGGGATCTTTGGTCTTGATATAGATTGAACCGCCAATGCTGTTGCGACCATTACTGGTGGATTGCGGCCCGCGATAGATTTCAATCTGTTCCACGTCCCAGATCCCTGAGTCTCCGGTCAGATCAGCGACAAAGGGTTCTGCTACGCCGTCAATCAGAGTCGATACACGGCCTTTTGCGCCGCCAGAGATAGAATTAAACCCACCGGCCGCGCCGTTGCCCGATACGCCGCGAATATCCGGCACGGCGCCCGAAGGTGCGACGATATTGGGAATGTCGGAAATGGCTTCGGTGATAGACTTAAATTGTGTACTGTTTAATGCTTCTTCTGACAATACTGAAACCGACGAGGTGGTGTCTTTCAGGGTGCGATTGGTTTTCTCACCGATAACAACAATAGTTTCAAGTTTCTTATCGGCTTTATCCGGCGTCTCTGCGGCGCTTGCCATTGGGCTGGCGAAGCAGGCTGCAATCGCCGCAGCCAGCGACAGGCATTGCTTGTTACCAGGTCTGAACATGGTGTGTATCCCTTGAGTAGTTTAAGAACATTGCGTTTGGCAATTTGCCGGTGTTTGACATCCGTGTTCGGGCCGTAAATCAAGCCTTCATCTTAGGAAAAATTCGCCGCTCTGCGCTTATTCCCCTTGGTTCTTCCATGCAAAAATAATCAGTGTGAATTATGCCCATACGTTGTCTTGTGGGATCTGCGCCTGCCTGTTGCACAAATGCCGCCAGGTCGCCATGCAGGCTACCGCTAGTAAGCTACAGACCATACAGAAGGTAAAATCCACCCCAGCGGTTTGACTGCCGTCTAGCCACCAAAGAGTGGATAGCACTAGCAGTGTCAACAAAGCACATAAGATCGCCAGTAGATGTTTAGCAGCGACAATTGGCTTTAGGAAAAAAGCCAGCAGTAGACAGGACAAGAACCCCAGATAATAGCCCGCTTGTTGCCATGTACTGATATCCAAATGTTCGCGGGGTAGCCACTTAGCACATAGCAGTGACATTGCTACACCGATAAGAGTGCCAAGCGTCACACCCACAGTCAGTCGCGCCATGACTTTTACAGAACGATTTTGCTGTGTTTGTCCTTCGGTTTGCTGCTGTTTTTTGCGCCTGGACTCTATCCAGATGATATTCCCGGTTAAAAACAGCAAAGCGCCTGACAGGCCAAGGCCAAAATACAGCCAGTGCACCAGACCGCCGCCAAAACCGCCGAAATGCAAGGTGAAAAAGCCATTGACCACTTTGCCCATAATGCCCGAAACACTGGGCAGCATCGCGGTATATCCCGGCTCGGCATTGTAGGGATCGCTCAGTACATATGCGTATTTAGGTCCTCTGACCCATTGTCCCGCTAGTTCACCACCAATCAGCACTCTGGCAGCAGGTGTACCCAAGGCGGCAAAATTCAGCACCGCAGGTTGAAACTCAGGTTCAATGGCTCGCACCGATTGTTCTAATTGCTGGATACTGGCTAATGACGCTATGTTGCGGACACTCTGACTGGGAGCAGGGCGGGAAAATATCGGGGTGTCCTTGTAAACCCACTGCTGCATTGAGGCGTACAGCAAATCATGGTACGCGAAAACAATGGTGGTCAGGGCGATGATCAGGTGAAAAGGCAGGGCCGTAATGCCAAGCACATTGTGGAAGTCCACCCAGAAACGTCGGGTATTTTTTTCTTTTCTGATTGCCAGCAGGTCTTTAAACCAGCTTGGCAAAAAAATGATCAGACCCGAGACTATGGCTACGACATACAAGATACAGACCAGTCCCATAACAAAAATGCCGTAGGCATCGTGATCGTCGCCGCCAGGAATACCGGCGGTACGATGTAAGGTGTCAAGGAAGTCACCGATAGCTGAAACCTGGGTTTGGGAGGTGATCAGTTCACCATCACTGTCCAGACTGGCATGCCAGAGGCTGGCAGCGTGGCTGATGCTATCTTCAACTACCCAGCTAACTGGTGCGTGCTGTGGTTGTGTGGAGGGTAAATAGACGGTCAGATCTTTTGCTGCATCAGGATAGGCAAGCAGCATTTTTTGCAGCAGAGCGTCGTATTGGGTCATGTCTATTTGGGGCAGCCGGGCCTCTTGTTGTAAGGCCCATTGGTTTAGTGGGGCTTTAAACATGGTCAGGGCTCCTGCAATGAAGCAGATATAGAGCAATAATCCAGAAATGATCCCTGTCCAGATATGCACTTGCTGATAGCTTTTATAGAATTCCAAACGCATAACTTAGCCTCCAATACCAACTTGCCCGAGCACCCCATATAAACAAGCGCTCAAAATCAACAAGCTTAAAAATACCCGCCACGGCTTATGGGTAAAAAAGATAAAGCACAAAGGCATCAGCCAAAGTGGCGTGATCATCCACATAATAAACTGCGCTCTTACATCTGCCGCTTCACTGACGTCGTAGGTCAGCCCTATCAGACTGCTGGTGAACAGCGCCAGGGGAAAACCCAGCACCAGTGCCCCCAAAACTCTGCTCCACCATTTGGTCTGGTACTCCGCATAGCTTTTGCTTCTGACTAAGGTGGACTTCCCACCTTTGGTACTGGGTTTGCTCAGCCTGGCGGTAAAGGGCAATAGTCCGAGCAGCAACATCAGGGCAGTGAAAATAGTAAATACGGCGGAGAGGCCGGAGAGGTGAGAGCGCAATAGCCACCAGGCGGCGCATAGCAATATCAGACTTAGCAAGAGTGCAGGGTAAAACTTGATATAACGCTTTTTAAACCATTGTTGGTTGGGGCTGCCAAGATAGAGCAGCAGGGCTGACAATAGGCTTAACACTAAGGCGAGACCGCTTTGCCAATATACATTCATTGTGTCAGAGCCTGTTTCCCACTGCGTAGGCACGCTATTTACGTAAACACGATGCCGAAACTGCAGTCTGAATTATAAGTTAGTGCAAATGATAGTGATTATTGATGGCATGTTCAATAGGTTTGTCCTGGGGTTGCCGCTGCTACGTGTTCAGTCAACTTTGAAAGGAAAGCCGGGCTGAGCCCGGCGGTTTACTCAAATATCCCACTGCTGGTAAACGGCAGTCAGGCTCAGACTGTTTACCAGGCCATGGCCAATTACCAAAGGCCATAGATTGCGGTTAAAGAGCAGAAATAAAGTCCCCAGAGTCAGACCGATAAAGCCGGTAATAATCAAACCCTGCAGGCCCTGATAGTAGACATGCACTAAACCGAAAGACAGCGCCGGGAAAAACACAGACAAGGTGCGCTGAAACTTGAT
Organism: Bowmanella denitrificans; assembly: GCF_039522935.1. NCBI lineage: Bacteria > Pseudomonadati > Pseudomonadota > Gammaproteobacteria > Alteromonadales > Alteromonadaceae > Bowmanella > Bowmanella denitrificans. Next base: position 100,900 of record NZ_BAAAEI010000014.1, read on the forward strand.
GCCGTTGAAAAGGGTCAACATACGGGTAATAAGAAAGCCACGAAAAAACATTTCTTCACACAGCCCTGAGCTTACCCAGATCAATCCAAGCCACAGCAAGTACATATTCAGGTTGCCCGGCACGTCGGCCAGACGCTCGGCAATGCCCGCATTGTCTTTCACCAGATTCAGGCCCAGCAGTTCACCGGTTTTTGCCACTGTCACACCGGTAAGAATAATGGCCGCTGCGGTCAGCAAGCATTTGGGCAGGATCATCAGCTTGGATTTCAGACTTCCTGGCACGGCAAAGCCAATCCCGGCTAGTCCTTCACCACGACGGTGTAAATAAATGGCCAGTATCAGCATGGAGCCGATCAGGGTAATGGGGCCGGAAAATTTCCAGGTTAGCGGGTCGACCAGCAGTTTAGATATCACCACCAGGGAACCGAAGCCAATGACTTCTTTCAGGGCCAGGGATTTGTCAGCAGATAGCATGGATAACGCTCTTATAATGTAGTGAAGGGCCATAATATGCAGCCCAACGGCACCGTTATAGAACGATTGTGCAAGCTGATTAAATATCTGTTACTGCAACAGCGCCTTCTGCCATTGCCTGGGGGTCATTCCGAACGCTTGTCGGAACTGGCGGGTAAAATGGCTTTGGTCGGCAAAGGCACAATCCTGCGCGGTTTCGGCCAGGGAGCGCCCCTGTTGCAGCATCGTCAGAGACTTCTCCAATCGGCGCTGAATCACAAAACGATAAGGGCTGGTGCCTAAGAGTTTGCGAAAATCACGACTCAGTTTAAAACGATCCTGTCCCGATACCTGTTCCAGTTCTTCCAGTTTCAGGTTGTATTGCCAGTTTTCAAGAATATATTCCCTGGCTCTGAAGGTAGCCTGGCAATCCACCGGGCTGGCTTTTTCCCGTTGCCCTGAGGCTTGTCTGAGTGCCTGGCTTAAATCGAAAACGATATCCTGATGTTCCAGTTTTTCCAAAGGCCTGGTCAGGTCTGCCAAACCGCGGTGCAGAGTTTGCAGCAACAAGGTATCGCGGCTGATTCCACCTTCAATAAAGGGCAGTGGCGTTCCGCCCAGGCATTGCTGCATCTGGTAAGGGTCAATACTGATGGAGCGGTAAATAAACCCCTCTTCGGTCACGGTTTTACCATCATGTAGCTCATCGGGGTGCAAAATTACGGCTTCTCCCGGCAGGGATTGTTGGCGGGCACCGCGGTAGTTGAAACTCTGCACCCCTTTTAAGGTTAGCGCCAGGGTGTAATAATCATGGCTATGGGGAGTAAAAGCGGTGTCCTGCAAGCGCGCCTCAAAGCGAATATCGTCGCCCTCCGCCTTGCTGATGGTTAGATGATGGTTGCGCATGCATGAATAGCTATATTGTTCAGTCGCACCAGCTTAACATTCAGATACTACAAAATAACCGCTCAAGTGTTACTAAAGGTAACGCCATCTAAGTCGCTAAAATCCTCTGGTCAAGCTTAGTGCACAGTACTACTATGTAATACAACGTGCTACAGCTACCGGTGAGGATATGAGCATTACCAGTATCAGGCTTAATAAAGATGTCGATAAGCCTTTAGAATCTTTGGCTAAGAAACTCGACAGGAGCAAGAACTATCTTATCAATCAGGCAATTAGGGAGTTTCTTGCCAAACATTCGCTGGAAGAGTCGCGCTGGCAGGACACGTTGGATGCGATGGCGTCGATACAAGCAGGCAAATCGCTTGACGAGGACGATGTCAACGCCTGGCTCAATTCCTGGGGAACAGCAAGCAGGCAGTCTAAACCGCAAAAATGAAAGTAAAATATTCGCTTGAGTCGATGGATGACCTGCAGCGCGTGGTTGAATTTATTGAAAGCAAGAATCCATATGCAGCACGCAGAATGGCTATTGATCTTCAGGAAGCGGTAGATCGGTTAAAAAAGTTTCCAGAAATAGGCTTGCCCGTTTTAAAGGCCAGCGACCCGGAAAAGATTCGTGATCTCTATGTAAAAGCCTATACCCTTCGCTACTTCATTCAGAATGACCACATTTATATTTTGCGGGTTTGGCACAACAGGGAAAACGAGAGAAGTCAGTAACAAGGTCTGTTAATTCGAACCCGCATAAATTTCTGTGCTATGCCTGTGTTCTTAGCGCCTCAGCGTTGAAAAACGCTTCCCGAAAAATTGACCGCATTTCCCCGTGATTTGGCCGTGTGTGGCTGTGCCCTTTGACTATTTTTATGGCACAAAGGCAGTTTGGCTATGACCGACCCGGTCTGGCATCATGGACGCAAAATAAAACAACAGATAACAATAAGAGGCAGAACACAGTGACAACAGGCAAACTCACCCCTATCGCCCTGGCCCTGGTTTTAGGGCTGGGCAGCACATCCTTGCTGGCCCAGGACGACAAGGCAGACACCAGTAAAAAACCGGATAAAGAACAGAAGTGGGATGTACTGAATCCACCGCTGGAAATGACCAGTGTCAGCATCAATACCAGCGAAACCACCTGGTCCAGCCTGGATATCAGCCCCGATGGCAAACAATTTGTGTTTGATATGCTGGGCGACCTGTACGTCAGCGATATCAAAGGTGGCAGCGCCAAATCGCTGACCAACGACCTGGCATTTAACTTTCATCCGGCCATCAGCCCGGATGGCAAACGCATTGCATTTATCTCTGATCGAGACGGTAATACCAATGTCTGGACCATGCAACTGGACGGCTCGGACCTTAAGCAAATCACCAAGGTAAAAAGCGACCTGGTGCATTCGCCCAAATGGAGCCCGGACGGCCAGTATATTGCCGTGACTATCGGTAAAGTGTCGACCCGCAGTATTCCGGCCGGGGAAATCTGGTTGTTCCACCATAGCGGTGGCACCGGCCTGCCGGTTAAAGAGCGGGATAACGGTAAAACCGAACAGCAGAATCAGGCCGATCCGGCCTTTTCACCCGATGGCCGCTATATCTATTACACCAAGGATATGAGTGCGGGCGGCTACTTTGAATATAACCGCGACCCATTAAAAAGCGTGTTCGCCATTCGCCGCTATGACAGACAAACCGGCGAAGACATTACTTTGGTCAGTGGTGTAGGCGGTGCGGTGGTGCCAACTCCATCTCCGGACGGTAAACAGTTGGCCTTTGTACGCCGGGTGCGGGAAAACACCGGCTTATTTGTCATGGATCTGGCCTCGGGCCGCGAAACCCTGCTGACCGATAAGCTGGAGCGGGATATGCAGGAAGGCTTTGGGTCGGAAGGGTACTTTGCCTATTTCGACTGGACGCCCGACAGTAAGCAGATTCTGTATTGGACCGGCGGCACCTTCCATCAAATAGATATGGCAGGTAAGGAAGTGGCCAAGGTCGGGGTTGAGGTTAAGGTGGATAAGCAGATTGCCAAGGCGCTGCGCTTCCCTGTGAATGTGGCGCCGGATGAATTTGACGTAAAAATGATCCGCTGGGCACAAAAATCGCCGGACGGTAAAACCGCTTTGTTTCAGGCGCTGGGTAAGCTTTACATCAAAGACATTAAAACAGGCAAGCTGAAACGCCTGACCAGCCAGGATGAGCACGATGAGTTCTATCCGCGTTTTTCCAATGACGGAAAGTCTATCGTTTATACCACCTGGAACGACGACAAACTGGGCGAGGTCAGAGTGATTCCCGCCAAGGGCGGGCGTAGTAAGGTGATCAGTTCGCAGCCCGGCCACTATGCCGAACCCAGCTTTAGCCTGGATGGCAGTAAAGTGGTGTACCGCAAGTTTACCGGTGGTTACCTGCTGTCTCCGGAATGGTCACTGGAGCCCGGTATTTATCTGGCGGATATAAAAAGCGGCGAAAATCGCAAACTGGTGAATAGTGGCGTTGCCCCGCATTTTGCTGGTGATGACAGCCGGATGTACTTCACAGAGCCGTCGTCCACCAACACCAAGCTGGTCAGCGTCGATCTAAACGGCAAGGACCGGCGTGAACATTTGGATGGCGGGGATCAGGCGGTGGAATTCCGTTTGTCGCATGACCGTCAATGGCTGGCTTTTGTTTATCAATACAATGCCTATATTGCCCCTTACGCTGAAACCGGCAAGCTGTTAACTGTGGGTCCAACCATGAGTTCGCTGCCGGTGACAAAAGTATCCAGCCGGGCAGGGGAGTTTCTGACCTGGCGGGCCGATAACCAGGCTTTGAGCTGGCACCATGGCGCGCTGTTGTTTGAACGTGAACTGAAAGATGCCTTCGCCTTTATCAACGGTGCCCCTGAAACCCTGCCAGAGCCGTTGAGTGAAGGACTGGATCTGTCGTTTAAGCATAAAGCCGATAAGCCAGGTGGTCTGAAAGCGCTGGTGGGCGGCCGGTTAGTCACCATGCGTGATGCCGACAATCGCCAGGAGGTGATAGAAAACGGCGTGGTGCTGATTGAAAACAACCGTATCAAGGCCATTGGTAAGCAAGGTGAAGTGACAATACCGCGTAGCGCCGAGGTGCTGGATATCAGCGGCAAAACCGTGATCCCAGGTCTGATTGATGCCCATGCCCATGGCTCGCAAGGCAGTGATGAAATTATTCCGCGTCAGAACTGGCGTAACTTTGCCGATGTATCCTTCGGTGTGACCACCATTCATGACCCGTCCAATGATACCTCAGAGATCTTCTCGGCAGCCGAATTGCAAAAAGCCGGAGAGATTATCGCCCCGCGTATTTATTCCACCGGCACCATTTTATACGGTGCCAATTCGCCGTCCTATAAAGCCATCTTTGATGATGCCGACTCGGCCAGATTCCATCTGCAACGCTTAAAGGATGTGGGGGCTATTTCGGTGAAAAGTTATAACCAGCCACGCCGTGACGTGCGCCAGCAGATTATTGCAGCGGGTAAAGAACTTGGCATGATGGTGGTACCGGAAGGCGCAGGACGCTTTTTGTATGACCTGACCATGGTGGTAGACGGCCATACCGGGCTGGAGCATTCCATTCCCTTATCCCACGGCTATTCCGATGTGACCCAGCTATGGGCCGCCTCGCAATCCGGCTATACCCCGACCTTTGTGGTGACTATGGGCACTATCATGGGTGAGGAATATTGGTACGATAAAACCGAGGTGTGGAAGAACGAGCGGCTGCTGCGCTATACCCCGCATTATATGCTGGATAGCCGCGCCATTCGCCGCCCCACCGCGCCAGATGAGCAATACCACCACTTTGATGTAGCCGGCTATGCCAAGAAGCTACGTGACAACGGCGTTTCGGTGCATATCGGCGCGCATGGTCAGCGTCCTGGCCTGGGTGCACACTGGGAATTATGGCATATGCAGCAGGGCGGTTTTACGCCTTGGGAGGCCATTCGCGGCGGTACTATAGACGGCGCCAAACATCTGGGCATGGATAAGGATATTGGTAGCCTGGAAGTGGGTAAGCTGGCCGATATGGTGGTGATTGACGGTGATGTACTAAATAACCTGCAACGTTCAGAGTATGTGGATTACACCGTACTCAATGGCCGCATTTATGATGTGAAAACCATGAATGAAGTGGGTAGCAAAACCAAACGTAAGGCGTTTTTCTTTGAACGTTTAAATGTACAAAGCATGCCGGAGCAAACCCAGCAGAATCTGGAAGCCAAGGCTGAAACCCTGCACTGGGTGCATAAACACTAAGCGACAAGCTTAACCAAGGCGGTCAATTGACCGCCTTGGTTATATTCGGGGGCTTACAGGCGCGTTACATTTTTGGCCTGCGGACCTTTGATGCCCTGCTCAACTTCGTACGAAACCCGCTGACCTTCTGTCAGGGTTCTGAAGCTATCACCGGTAATGGCATTGAAATGCACAAAAACATCCTTGCTACCGTCTTCAGGGGCAATAAAACCAAAGCCTTTTTCTTCGTTAAACCACTTAACTGTGCCAAATAATGTAGACATAAAATCTCCGTATATAAAAATTGTCGATGTACCTACGCATCGTTTGCCTCAATGACGGAATATCATCACCTTAACATGGCAAATTTTCAGTAACAGGAATGCAAGGGAGGGCAAAACAAGGTAAGCGCAATTCCTTTGCAAGATTGTTAGCTGAACGTCTCAAGGCTATGAATACCTTAGCAATGTTTGCTGGGATGTACAGAATCTGTGGCCCAAATATGCTTTAATGGCTTAGTTGCGTTAGACAGGAATAGCGTTAACTTGCAAAAACTAAGCGGCGTTTGGCTATTCCAAAAGGTCAACGTGGGTTGTTCGTATGATATGGCCGAGGATGTTTTTATGGCTTATGCAAAATTCTTATCCACCATGTGCTTATTATCTCTGCTGGGCACGAGTCTGGCGGTGACAGCTGATACAGTTCAAAATTGGCAAAACTACCCTAAGGCGGCAGATATTCCCGAAGGGCAGGTGCGTCTGTTTAAGGTGGCAGAAGGCGTTTGGAGCCATATTGCCAGCCATGATTTTAATGGGGTGTTATTTCCGTCCAATGGTTTAATCGTCAAAGACGGCGACGAACTGCTGTTAATTGACACCGCCTGGGGCGCAGACAATACCCTTGCTTTGTTGCATGAGATAAAAGCGCAGATTGGATTACCGGTCACTCGTGCCATTTCCACCCATTTTCATGATGACAGGGTGGAAGGTGTGGAGGTGCTTAAACAAGCCGGAGTGCAAACCTATGCCAGTGCGCTAACCCGTCTACTGGCCGAGGCTGAGGGCAATGAAATCCCGGAATATAGCTTGCAAGACCTTGTTGCCGCTGGAGATGCGCTATCTTTCGGCCCGCTAGAGATCTTCTATCCGGGTCATGGTCATGCACCGGACAATCTGGTCGTCTATGTACCTAAGGCAAAGGTTCTGTTTGGCGGCTGTGCGGTGCATGAACTGGCGCGCCACAATGCCGGCAATACCTCGCATGCCGATCTTGCCCTGTGGCCGGTTTCGGTAGCAAAGATTTCGACGCGCTACCCAGATACAGAGACCGTGATCCCCGGTCATGGTTTGCCCGGCGGCCAGGACCTGCTGGCCCATACCATTAAGGTTGTTGACGCGCAGCCGGGTAATACTGCGGCAAAATAACTATCTGCGCAGCCAGTTGAAGGATGTTGTTTTGCAAATCAGAAAGTTAAATTGTCTGCGCGGTCTGGCCGCGTTAATCGTCTTTATTACCCACTTTAGCGATATTACTGGTTGGCTGGGCGGCAAGTTGGGCGGTGCTGCGGGCCAATATGGTGTGATGCTGTTTTTTCTGCTCAGTGGATTTTTGATGTCCCACTTGTATTTTGACAGAGGATTTAACCTGCAAAATATCCAAGGTTATATTCTGGCCCGGATGGCAAGGATTTTGCCACTGTATCTACTGGTGGTATGCGCCTCCTACCTGCTTTCAATTAACGGTACAGAAGGGCTGTATGCCATTAACAGTGCTGACGCACTTATTTCGCATCTGCTGTTTCTAAGCGGTGAAAGCGTGCTTTGGACCATTTCACCTGAAGTACAGTTTTATCTGTTGTTTGTTGGGTTCTGGGCTTTGGCGGCCAAAAGGGCGGGATACATTTATGTTTTAGTGGTGGCGGTTCTAATCGCGCTGTTTTTTGCTAACTTCCCGCGTTGGGTTGGCGAGTTCTATGGCGTGCCATACAACCTGTTCCAGGTATTGAGAAGCCTGCCATATTTCTTTGTGGGTATGCTGTTTGGTATGCACTACAAGCACATCAAGGTGCCGGATTATCTGCAAAAGCATGGCTTTGTGTTGGTGTTAGTGTTGATTCCGCTGATGTTCCCGGCGTTTTCCCCCATTGCGTCCGATGCCAAGACCAGGATGTGGTTAAGCTATGAAGTCCTGCTGGTTATGAGTGCGGTGTTCTTCTGTGTGGTGTTTCTGGTACCAAACAACAATATTTTGCTGGCCAATAAGTTGGGGGATTATGTTGGTCAAATATCCTTTTCCCTGTATCTGTTACATATGCCGATTATTGCCAAGGTAAACCAGTATGAATTGGCGATTGAACTAAAGTTGGTGGTGTCTGTTGCGCTGAGTTTGCTGGTAGCATCGCTTTGTTATCGGTATTTTGAGATGCCAGCCGCCAGGCTGATACGAAACTGGGCCAATACTAAACCTGAATCAGGGCCTGTAAAACAACCCGATACCGCCTCTTAGATTATGCAGGAGTATAAAATGGCAACAACTTACCAGGGAGGGTGTTTATGCGGGCATATTCGCTTTACTGCTGTGGGCGAGCCGCAGAAGCCGCATAGCTGCTCATGTAAAATGTGTCAGCGCCACTCTGGCTCCATCAGCCAGTTCTGGGTGGAATTTGACAAACACCAGGTCAGTTGGAACGGCCCAGGTGGTGAGCCAGCATTATGGCGTTCCTCAGATTATTCCAGTCGCAGCTTTTGCCCACAGTGCGGCAGCACCCTTGGGGCCATAGATGATGCACCTATTGTGGCGCTGGTGCTGGGCAGCTTTGATAGCAACAACCGAAAGACGCTTAAACCTACCAGCCATTCCTATAAATCCGCGTTGCCTAAGTGGGCGAAAGCAGATGCAGCTAAATGTAACGCATTAAGCGGTACTGATAAAAATAAGGAAGACAGATGAAAAGATATGCCCTGATGTTGTTAATGCTGCTTAGTTTTAACCTCGTTGCTGAAGAAAAGCCGCTAACTCCCACGAAGTCAGGGCTTTACGATATTGGTGGATTTAGCCTGTATCTCGAATGCTATGAACGGAACAAACCCACCCTGATATTGGAACAAGGTTTTGGCCGCAACGGTTCTGACGGGGTTTGGCTGGCGAATATACAGCGGCTGCAAAATGATTTTAGCATTTGCCTGTATGACCGTGCTGGTCTGGGTAAAAGCGAAAAAGGGCCGGTGCCTTTTACGGTTAATGATATGGCAGAACGCTTGCAAAAACTGCTGGTGGCAGGGGCTGTGCCGCCACCGTATTATTTTGCCGGTGGCTCTTACGCATCCTACATTATCAGCGCATACCATCAACGCTACCCAGATAATGTGCTGGGCGCGGTATGGATTGATCCACCACCTTTTGGCTATTTCCACACCAAGGCTACCCGTTGGCCGAAAGATTTTCACAGCGATAACCCGGAGCTGATGGGACTCTATCGTTTTGAGCAAAGTGTGCGTGATCCGCTGTTTGAGCGGGTACCGGAAAACGTTGACCATATAAAAAGTTACCAGCAGCTATCCGCGGCCACAGGATTTGGCGATAAGCCACTGATTATTGTGCGGGCAAAGCAGGACAATAAGCCCTATGACCCGGAATTTGTGCCAGCGCAGATAGCCGAGAAAATGACCATGCTGTACGCAAATGCGGAGGTTAATTTTCAGAAACAGGCAACGGCTGCAAAAGTAGTGTATTCAGACTCAGACAGACACCATTTACATATTAGCGATCCGGATTTGGTGGTGAGCAGCATTAGTGCGTTGTTGAACAACCAATCCAGCAACCTGCAGTGATAAACCAATGCGATGGTTAACCAGCAAATATCTCTATGCGCTTAGTAGGTTTGTTCTGGTGGTAGCAGTCGGCTTTGGTCTTCAGCGCTACTCAGGATTACACTTTAGCTCTCCCTACCTGAGACAATCAGCGGTAATATCAATTCCAAGTCAATTTGTAACTTATTTTCAAACTCTGCTAACGACTATGTTAGGGTGAACCAAAGTACCAAACAGGAGCAGGGCAATGACAGTCAAACGAATCGTCGCCAATATTCGTACTGAAGATCCCGATGTGGCCAGCGCCTTTTACGCCGCTATCTTTGAGCTTGACCTGGCGATGGACCATGGTTGGATCAAGACCCTGAGTAGCGGGCAGAGTATGACCACACAGCTGAGTGTTGCATCTGAAGGTGGGTCGGGAACTGACGTACCGGATCTGTCTATCGAGGTGGATAATCTGGACCTTGTCCTAAGCCGGGTAAAAGCGGCGGGGATTACCATTGAATATGGACCAGTGTCGGAACCCTGGGGGGTAACAAGGTTTTATATTCGTGACCCGTTTGGCACGCTGATTAATGTGTTAGCACATCAATAAGTTTAGGGAATGGAGATGAAGGAAACGCAATGGCCGATATTCTGGCGCGATCCACGTATGCCTTTTCTTGAGCTCAGGGTGGTAAGGGAGGGGCGTAAAGTCTGCTATGCGCCTCATAGTCACACCCAATGGTCGTTGGGGGCTATTACGGAGGGATGCAGCACCTTTGTATACCGGGATACACAGCAGCAGGTCAGTGCCGGTACCTTAGTGATGATGAATCCCAACTGGGTACATGCCTGCAACCCAATTGACCAGCATCCCTGGGCTTATCTGATGCTGTATGTGGATACTAAGTGGCTGACCCAGCTACGCCATGAAGCCGGGCTGCTGGCTACTCCGCAGTGGCAGGATATTTCTACCTCGGTCATCACCGACCCCAAGTGGTATGCAGGCTATTGCCAATTAGCTGACTGTTTGCTGGATACAGATAGTGCGCTACTGGATAAGCAGGTCGCGGTAATTGAGTATCTGACCGCCTTACTGTGTGAATTAGCTGATAATCAGATGCCTTTGGTTGCTGCTGCGCCGGAAAATATGCAGGAACTGGCTGACTATATTGCTGCGCATGCTGATGAGGAGATTTCCCTGGACGGGCTGTGTGAACGTTCAGGCTATAGTCCTGGCCATTTAGTGCGGGCATTCAGACAGCACTTCGGACTGACGCCGCATGCCTATTTAATTAATTGTCGTATCCAACTTGGCCAGCAGGCCCTGAAGCAGGGCCTGCCCATTGCTGAAACGGCTTTACAGGCCGGGTTTGCCGACCAGCCGCATTTTCAGCGTACCTTTAAAAAACTGCTGGCCGCCACGCCCCGGCAATATCAGCAGAGCTTAGTCAATCAGCAGATACAGGGTGCTGAGCGCAAGTAATATGGCGAGACTGCGGTTGATGATAATCAGCGTGCTGGGTGTTTGCATAAAACGTCTTAAATACGCCCCGGCATAAACCCAGCAACTCAAAGACAACCAGCATACTGGCAGATAAATCGCAGCAAACAGCAGGATATGCTGCAGGTCGTTGTTGGTGTAAGCGCCGATACCGGAAGCCGACGCCAACCAGGCTTTGGGGTTTAGCCACTGCATTATCGCCCCTGTCATAAAGCCCGGTCTGTTGCTGTCCTGTTCTTGCGTAAGCTGACCGTTATCTTTGAAAAGCTGGAAACTGAGATAGAGCAAAAAAGCGATGCCCAGCCATTTTAAGGCGTTGTTTAGGCCAGGGAGCAGGCTTAACACAGAGTAAAGCCCCAGGCCGATGGCAATAAACAGCAATATGAAGCCAAGGGTGGCACCGCTGACAAAAATCAGCCCAGTGGCGATGGGATGACGGGTACCGCTGCTAAGACAGACCAGATTGACCGGACCGGGGGAAATCGACGCGGCCAGGGCAAAGGCCATCATAGGTAGAATCAGTGAAAATGACATGGTAAAAACGTATTGATTGGGGTGGCGTTAGTCTGTGACAGACAAGACGCGCTGTATTGAACAAAATTGCTCTGGTAACGTCAGTTTGGAGTATCACCGTGTTATATAGCCGCTGGTCTTTTGCGGTAAACGAAGATGCCAGCACTTTGGTATTGCCTGACGGTTGTCGGGATCTGATTGTGGTTCGCCAAAATGGCAAAGCAGACAGGTGGTTTTTTAGTGACTGGGATTTTCGCCCCAGACAGGTTTGCGTTGCGGCGGGTCAGCAATTTTTCGGCTACCGGCTGCGTCCCGGTCTGGTATTAGAGCATCAGGCATTGCAAAGTATTGAGCATGAAACTACCGATTTACACGGCGCCATACCTGGCCTGCTTAAACCTGACTGGGACCTTCTAGGCGCCATTGATGCGCTAAGCAGTGGGCGATATTCGGTTCGTCAGGTGGCGTTGCAGGCCGGTGTGACCGAACGCACTTTTCAGCGATATTTCAAGCGGGCCGCACTGCCAACGCCTGAATACTGGCGGTTACTTGGTCGGGCCAGGCGTGCCGCTGCCAGGCTCAATAGTAGCTCGTCCATCACTGACTTGGCTGCTGAGTTTGAATACAGCGATCAGGCCCATATGACCCGTGACTTTAAGCGCTGGTTTGGCAAAACCCCAAACCAGCTAAAGCAATCACCGGAGGTGCTGGCGATGCTTTCTCATGCCGGGTTAGGCAACTGGACCGGCGAACATATTTCCACCAGATAGCCGTTGGGATCGCGCACATAGGCGGTGGTTTGTCCCCAGGGTTCCTGTCTGGCGTCCTGCACTAATATGGCGCCTGCCTTAAGGGCGCGCGACAGTGCCTCTGGCACATTGTCGGTTTCCAGTGCGATTTCAAACACCGGTCTTTGCGGATCGGGCTGTTGCGGGTTCTTACCCAGGCTACGCATCAATTGCTGAGAGGAAAAGGCCAGTTTGGTGTCACCGGTTTGCAGTTCGCCGTAATCGCCGCTTTCATGCAGAAAACCTGTTTTCAGGTTAAATGCCTGCTGATAAAACCCCAGTGTGTCGGCCACATTCTCAACATATAGGATGGTGTATCGGAAAATCATATTTTTGCTCCTGTTTTTTGCCATCTTCCTGCTTTTCAGTGGGCGGGTATTGAATAAATGCGACAGGTCGTCGCACGGCTTTTTGATACCATGCCCGCACAATTAACGATATGCTCTTAGGGCAATCACTTTCACTTGTGGGCAGTTCTGGCCCGGTAACGGAGATAACGATGAAAAAAGTGGCAATATTACTGGTTTGCAGCGCCATGTTAACGGCTTGTGCCCCGGAAGTGGGTAGCAAAGACTGGTGTGAGAATATGAAAGAAAAACCCAAAGGTGACTGGACAGCCAATGAAGCCAAAGATTTCACCAAGCACTGTATTTTTAGCAGCGACGAAGAATAGGTTGCCACAAATTTGAACCGTAGCCGGGGATGCCCGGCTTTTTTGGCTGTCAGCACAGCATATTCACGTCAGCAGAACTTAAGTTCGGCAGCCACCCGCCAAAGGCTTGGCATGCCGCTGAAAACTTATTCCTCGGTTAATCTGTGTAAAATCCCGCATTCATCAATTCTGTTGCGTTTGCAGCTATTGGCAAGCTTCGTCAGGCTGTGCTCCAGTTTTTCCAGCTCCTGTCGTGCCACCTGAACCCGCGTTAATTGCTGCTGAATAATCTGGTCTACCTGCGCGCAGGGCGCGCTGTTATCTGCCTGCACCGCCAGCATCTGTCGGATGTCGTCCAGTGAAATATGTAAATCTCGGCAGCGGCGGATAAACACCAGCCGGTGCACATCGTCAGATTTGTATTGACGGTAGCCGTTGGCGGCACGTACCGGCGGGTTAAGCAAGCCAATATCTTCATAATAACGAATGGTTTTGGCCGGTACGTCAGCTTGTTTAGCCAATTGATTAATTTGCATCTTGACCTTCCAGTTGCTGGAACCTTTATTCTAGGGTACATGGACTTTTATGTTTTACAAAGGAACCCTTATGGCAGGCTGTTGTGCCCCGAATGCTGCAGATGATCAACAACGTAAACTTTTATGGCTGGTGCTGATACTCAATGCACTGATGTTTGTAGTGGAATTTATCGCTGGTTGGCTGGCCAGCTCCAGCGGTCTGATGGCTGACTCTCTGGATATGCTGGCGGATGCGCTGGTTTATGGGGTCAGCCTGTATGCGGTGGGCAAAGCCATGAGCTATAAAGCCAGGGCAGCCATGTTAAATGGTACGCTGCAATTGATTCTGGGTGGCCTGGTGCTGGTGGATGTGGTAAAAAACATCTGGCTCGACGCCAGCCCGAATGTGAACCTGATGTATTCTGTCGCGTTTCTGGCGTTGATGGTGAACGTACTGTGTTTTTCATTGCTGTATCAGCATCGCAGTGGCGATATTAACCTGCGAGCCAGTTGGATTTGTTCACGTAATGATATGCTGGCCAATGGTGGTGTGTTACTGTCAGCCGCGCTGGTGACCTGGCTGGGTAAAGCCTGGCCGGATTGGCTGATAGGCAGCCTGATTGCTCTGACTATTATGCTTTCTGCATCCAGGGTAATCAAAGACGCCAGGCAGATCAGCGCACAAAGTAAAGCAACCTGTTGTCAGGTGTAAGAGGCAAGGATGAAGGCGAAACAAATTATCTACGCGTTACTGCTGATAATGACACACAGCTTTTTTAGCTGTGTGGCGTCGCCTTTTCACGTGCCGGATCCTGAACATCCGGGCTATACCCACTTAAGTCATATGGAAGCGCCGGACTACCATCAACCTGGCGCCGATGACCCCGGTACTGACCATCAACACCAAATTCACGTACATCTGTCCTGTCATAGTGGCTATGAGACGGCGCTGAACTTCCCGGTTTATGCGGCGGGAAATGCGCTGTATTCACCCAGACATTATCTTAATCTGTATTACCAACCGCCGGTACCGCCCCCCAATTATTTGCTCTGAAATCCATTTAACCGGGCCTTTTGGGCTCAGATAATGTATTGAAATAAGAGAGCAAATTATGAATTTTGAGAATTTCCGCGTCCGTATTGCGGTGGTGGGATTATTGTGTCTGCTGGCCAGGCCTGCTACTGCCGCTCTGGGACAAAGTGCGTTGTCACTGAAGGATGCCTTGCAAGCCAGTTTGAAATATCACCCGACTCTAAGCCAATACCCCTATGAAATACGGGCCATGGAGGCCGAACGCCTGCAGGCAGGATTGACGCCTAACCCCAGTGTCAGTGTCGAACTGGAAAATGTGCTGGGTAGCGGCGACAGCCGCGGTTTAGCGGGGGCCGAGTTGACCCTGACATTCAGCCAGTTGGTCGAAATGGGCGACAAGCGTGACATGCGGCTGGCCCTGCAAGACCAGCAACAACAAAGTACCACACTGCGTTATGAATGGGATCGTCTGGAGGTACTGGCCGACACGGCGGAAAAATTCTACCAGGTACTCCGATACCAGCAGTTGCGATTGTGGAATCGCCGCCGTATTGAGCAAATTGGCGATTCACTGAACGTAATACGCCAGCGTGCGGGCGCGGGGGCGGTGTCCGATGCTGATGTATCACGTATGGCCTATCGTCTGGCCGAAGTGGAGCTGGAGCAGGGCCGTCTGGACAGTCAATGGCAGGAGGCATGTTTTGCCCTGAGTCAGTTGTGGCTGCAAGCACCGACATTTACTGAGGTTGCAGGGGATATGGCGCGTTTACCGGCGCTGCCAACGCAGATCGCGCTGGACCAGGCGGTCAACAGTGCTCCTGAATTGCGGCTATTGCAACAACAATACCTTGTGCAGCAAGCCCGGCTTAATCTTGAGCAAGCCAATGGTCAGGCAGATATCACACTGAATGCTGGTGTGCGGCACAATCGTGCCAATGCCGATACAGGGCTGGTATTTGGCCTGTCCATGCCGCTTAACTGGCAAAACCCAAACCAAGGCAATATCGACGCCGCTCTGGCCACAATGGATGGCCTGAACATGCAGCAGGCGCAGCGCCGCCAGAGACTGCGCACGCAGTTACAACTGTTGTTAAGTCAGGCTAAAAGCAGCGAAAAACGCCTGGCGGAACTGCAAACCAGACTGCTGCCACAGGCCCAACAACTTTTACAGGCAAGCCGGGCAGGCTATCAACATGGGCAAATCTCTGTGCTGCAACTGCTTGATGCCCAGGAAGTGTTGTTCGGTGCCGAACGGCAGCGACTTGACGCCCAACTTGAGGTGTTTGAACTTTTACTGGCAATGCAGCGTTTAAGCGGCCAGCCGCTTATTGATACGCCAACCCTTGCTCTTGTCGCAGACGCTGCAATTCAGCAGCAACTTAGCGGAAACGTAAAATGAACAATCTGATTATGCAACGACTCGCCGCGATTTGTCTGGCATTGGCTATGTTATGGATCCCGGCCAGTATGGCGTCTGATGACCACGGTCACGGGCCGCAACAAGAAGCACCAAACAACACCGGGCCTAATGGGGGGCGTTGGTTGGAAGACGGCCCGCTGGCCCTGGAAGTACTGATATATGAAAATGGGCTGCCCCCCGAAATGCGCATATTTGCCTACTGGCAAGGCAAGCCGCTGGCGGTGCAGGGGCTAACCCTTGAGGTACAACTGCACAGACTGGGGGAACCCATAGACAGCCTCGATTTTATTGTTGAGGGGCGCTATTTAGTGAGTAAACAAAAGGTTGCTGAACCCCATTCTTTTGAGGTGGAGGTCAAAGCCCGCTTCGAAGGTAAAGACTATCAATGGCATTACGACAGCGTTAGCGATCGTACCGAATTGTCAGACCGGGCCATCCAGGTAGCCGATATACAGACCGATGTGGCCGAATCAGGAATACTGAATTTCAAGGAAAGCTTGTTTGGTGTGATCAGTCCCACTATTGACCGGCGTTTTTCCCTGATGGCGCCGTATCCCGGCGTGGTGGAGGCTTTATTGGTACAGGTGGGGGACAAAGTGGAAAAAGGTCAGCCATTGCTGCGTATTCGCAACAGCCAGACCTTGCAAAGCTACCATTTACCCAGCCCGGCCACGGGCGTGGTCACCGAACAGTTTGTCAGCCTCGGGCAGTTAGCGGCAGCTCAGGTCCTGATGGAAGTGGCAGATTTGACGAAGGTGTGGGTGGAATTATCGGCCTTTCCAGAAAACATTGAAAAAATGCAGGTTGGTCAGCGCGCCCTGGTGCAGGACCTGCACCAGCATCTGCAGGCCGAAGGGCAGGTCTTTTACATTGCCCCGATGATGTCAGGCGGGCATATCGCCAGGGCGCGATTGCTGATAGACAACCAGGATGGACACTGGCGACCAGGCATGCATGTAAAAGCCGATGTTATTACTGGAAGTCGCGAGGCGGAGGTGGTTATCAGCAGCGACGCCCTGGTGGACCTGGAAAGCCGCCCTGTGGCCTTTGTGCGGGTTGGCAATCAGTTTGAAGCAAGGCCCCTGGTGCTGGGCGAAAATGACGGTCAGCAGGTAGAGGTACTGTCTGGTCTTAGACCGGGAATGCAGTATGTGACCCGCAATGGCTTTGTACTTAAGGCCGATATTCAAAAAGCCGGCGCAAGCCATGCGCATTGAGGTGAACTATGGTTGATGCAATGATCAAGTTCGCCATTGAGCGACGTTTTCTGGTGCTGGCGCTGACCTTGTTGGTGGCAGGATATGGTGTCTATAACACCCTGCGTTTACCCATTGATGCGGTGCCGGATATTACCAATGTGCAAGTGCAAATTAACACCAAGGCTGATGGTTTTACCCCGCTGGAAGTTGAACAGCGGGTGACCTATCTGGTGGAAACCGCCATGGCTGGCATTCCCCGCCTGGACTATACCCGCTCTTTATCCCGCTACGGACTGTCGCAGGTGACCGTGGTGTTTGAGGAAGGTACGGATATTTACTGGGCCAGGCAACAGATAGGCGAGCGCCTGCAAAGTGTCAGTGCCGAATTGCCGGACAATGTTGAGGCCGCTCTTGGCCCCATTGCCAGCGGATTAGGCGAAATCTTTACTTATGTGGTGGAAGCCGAACCAGGGGCATTGCGCGATGATGGTCAACCCTATAATGCTGAGGATTTGCGTACCTTACAGGACTGGGTAATCCGGCCGCAATTGCTCAAGGTCAGTGGCATTACTGAGATCAACAGTATTGGTGGCTTTGAACGCCAGTACCAGGTCGCGCCGATCCCCGGCAAGTTATTGGCATTCAAGTTGGGTATTGCTGATGTTATCGATGCGTTGCAGCGAAATAACCTCAACAGTGGTGCGGGCTACATAGAGCGTTTAGGGGAGCAGTACCTGGTGCGCTCACCCGGGCAGCTCAAGAGCATAACCGACATTGAACAGTTAGTGGTGGCTAAACGCGATGATGCACCGGTGCGTATCAAGGATGTGGCCAGGGTCAGTCTGGGACAGGAATTACGCAGCGGTGCGGCCAGCCACAACGGCCGGGAAGCGGTGCTGGGCACGGCCATGATGCTGATGGGGGAAAACAGCCGCATTGTTGCCCGCCGGGTAGCCGACAAATTAGTTGAGGTGCAGCAGAGTCTGCCGGCGGGCGTCAAGGTTCAAGCTGTGTATGATCGAACCAGTTTGGTGGATAAAACCATCAAAACGGTGCAAACCAACCTGTTTGAAGGGGCGGTGCTGGTTATCGTGGTGCTGTTTCTGTTGCTGGGTAATATCACGGCCGCCCTGATTACCGCTTTAGTGATCCCGCTGAGTATGTTGTTTGCCATCACCGGCATGGCTGCTAACCGGGTGTCTGGCAATCTGATGAGCCTGGGCGCCATTGATTTTGGCATTATTGTCGATGGTGCGGTGATTGTGGTGGAAAATGCCCTGCGCCGCCTGGGCCTGGCCCAGCATCGGGCCGGCAGATTGCTAAGCCTGCAGGAGAGGTTGCAGGAAGTGTACTTAAGTACCAGGGAAGTGTTTAATCCCGCGGTTTTCGGGGTGATGATCATTATGCTGGTGTATTTGCCCATCTTTGCCTTAAGTGGTGTGGAAGGCAAGATGTTCCACCCTATGGCCTTTACCGTGGTCGCTGCGCTGCTGGGGGCGCTGGTGTTCGCCATTACTTTTGTACCGGCCGCCTTGGCGGTATTTGTGCGCGGTAAAGTGGTGGAGCAGGAAAATCCTCTGATGGCCGGGGCACGTAAGCTGTATCTGCCGCTGTTGAGATTATCCTTAAAACATCCCCTGAAACTGGTGCTGATGGCACTGGTGTTAATGGCATTCAGTATCTGGCAGGCCAGCCGGCTTGGCAGCGAATTTTTACCGCAATTGGACGAAGGGGATATTGCCATGCACGCCTTGCGGATCCCCGGTACCGGTATGCAGCAATCTGTAGCAATGCAATTACAGGTAGAGCAGGCCATCGGCGAGTTTGAAGAGGTTAAAGAAGTGTTTTCCAGGATTGGTACCCCGGATGTGGCCAGTGATCCGATGCCGCCCAATGTGGCCGATACCTTTATTATGCTTAAGCCAAAAGCGCAGTGGCCTGATGCCAGCCTCAGCAAAGCCGAACTGGTGCAGCGTATACGCGAACGGGTAGAGGATGTACCCGGCAATAACTACGAGTTTACCCAGCCCATTGAAATGCGCTTTAACGAACTGATTGCCGGGGTCAGAGCCGATGTGGCGCTGCGTATTTACGGTGATGATCTTGAGGTGCTCAAAGACAGCGGTCAGCGCGCAGAGACACTGTTGAAAAAGGTCAGCGGTGCAACCGATGTCCGCCTTGAGCAGTTGTCTGGCTTGCCGACCTTGTCGGTTGCGCCGCAGCGCGACCATATGGCACTGTTGGGCTTGACCGTCGCTGATATTCAACAGGCCGTTGCCGTGGCAGTAGGAGGGCTGCAAACCGGGCTTATCTACGAAGGAGACCGACGTTTTAAATTGCTGGTCAGAATGGATAAAGACCTGGCATTGGATGTCCAGCGCTTAAAGCAAATTCCGGTTACCCTAAATGCCAGCCAGAATGCTGAGCTGGCCTATGTGCCATTGGGGGAGGTGGCTGACATTTCGCTGGCATTAGGGCCAAATCAGGTCAATCGGCAAAACGGTAAACGCAATGTGGTGGTCACCGCCAATGTCGAGGGCCGGGATTTAGGTGGTTTTATTGCCGAGGTCCGCACCTTGATGAACAGCGAATTAGGCCTTGAGCCGGGATACTGGCTGGAATATGGCGGCACCTTTGAGCAGTTGCAGTCTGCCAGTCAAAGATTAAGCCTGGTGGTGCCAGTGACCTTGTTGTTGATTCTGGGCCTGCTGTTTAGCGCATTTGGCTCGCTGCGCGATGCGCTGATTGTTTTCAGCGGTGTGCCGCTGGCCCTGACCGGCGGCGTGCTGGCGCTCAGCCTGCGCGGTATGCCTTTATCGATATCCGCCGCGGTGGGTTTTATTGCCTTATCCGGTGTGGCGGTGCTAAATGGTGTGGTGATGCTGACCTTTATTCGTCAGCTTAAGGATGAAGGTAAGAGCATCTATGACGCCATTTGGCAGGGCGCCAGCCAGCGTTTACGACCGGTATTGATGACGGCACTGGTGGCCAGTCTCGGGTTTGTGCCCATGGCGCTAAATACCGGTACAGGGGCTGAAGTACAAAGGCCGCTGGCGACGGTGGTAATTGGCGGGATCATCAGTTCTACTTTGCTGACGTTACTGGTGCTTCCGGCACTTTACCGACTTGTGCACCGACATCGTGCTGCACTGCAAATAGCCTGATGTGGGGCGCCTAAGCGCCCCAATTTCACCAAATTATCATATGCCCGCTGCCTATAGGTGGTTATGATAAGTCGCCGAATCTTATCAAGGACGTACTATGCGTTGCCCGATTAAATCGCCTTTTGTCCGCTATCTTGAGCAACTACAGGGAATTTTGCACAAAGTGCCGGACAATCTGTTTGCTGAAAGCTTGGCCGCGGGCATGTTACCCCTGGGCGTACATGCCAGGGTGGCAAGTAACTTTGCCTTGCGGGGGTATTGCCCATTAGTTGGTAAGCCGGTGGTAACCTTTGATGTTGACAGTATCGACCGACA
Source organism: Bowmanella denitrificans (assembly GCF_039522935.1). Lineage (NCBI taxonomy): Bacteria > Pseudomonadati > Pseudomonadota > Gammaproteobacteria > Alteromonadales > Alteromonadaceae > Bowmanella > Bowmanella denitrificans. The sequence goes on from NZ_BAAAEI010000014.1 coordinate 121,415, forward strand.
GGCCATTGAACGGCAAGTGGCGCAAACGCTGGCTTGTCTTGAGCAGCTACCTGATGCGCCAGTGCTGGACAACGAAATTCTGCATGATGATAAGGCTGGATTTACCCTGCTGAGTTTACCGCAGCCAGAGTTTATTTATCACTATATCCTGCCAAACTTCTTTTTTCATATCAGCATGGTATATGCCATCGGCAGGGCAAAAGGTGTTGAAGTCGGCAAGGGGGACTTTGACGGTTATCATAGTTATCCGCAGGGTTTTTACTTTCCGTCCTAGATAGCCCTGACAACGTTAAACACGGCATTATCTTTTGCGGTCAGAGGAGATGTTATACCTCTTCTGACCGCCTGGGACTATTCCACTAAGGCTTCAGTCAACGTGAGTTTGCCGTGGATGTTCCATTAGAAGCTATGATGCAGACTCAGGTTGACACTGCGAGGGGCGCCATAACGATACTGACTGAAAAAGCCAATCTGACTGTAGTAGGTTTCATCCAGCAGGTTATCCACGTTCAACTGTAAGTAGGTGCTGTCCAGCAACTGATACTTGGCCATCAGATTAACCAGGGTGTAGGCACCCTGACGTAACTCAACCGGACCGTTGATGGAGTAGGTTTTGTCCTGCCAGTTGGCACCACCACCCACGGTCAGTTGTGGCAAACTGTCAACAAACTGATAAGTGGTAAAGAGCTTAAGCTGTTTACGCGGGTGGTCGGTGTTAACGTCTGCACCCGCGGCATCCTCTGCATCAAACTGAGAATAACCGGCATGGATATTCCAGCCTGCTAGCGGACGACCCACCATTTCCAGCTCAAAGCCTTTACTGGTGACGCCCTGCGCAGCAACATAAGCCTGCTTGGTTGGATCGCCATGAATAAACTGGCCAGGGTCGACCTGACCCAGATCGTCCTGCTCAATCCGAAACAGTGCCACGGTGGTATTTAGCGCATCAGCAAGAAAGCTGCTTTTTAGTCCTATTTCGTAGCTTTTCCCTTCTACTTCCTTTAAAAATTCGCCATTTTTATCCTGCAGATTCTGTGGCTGGAAGATCTCTGTGTAGCTGGTATACAGGCGATGCTGATCGGTTATATCGTACAGCGCGCCGGCATAAGGGATCAGCACATCATCGTTACCAAAGTCGGTGGCTGTGCCGTAACTGACACCGGTGCGTTGCCAACTGGCCAGCCGTGCACCGGCAATCAGTTTGAAATTGTCACTGACCGACAAACGGGTTGCGCCGTACAAGCCTTTTTGTTCAGTGTCCATGGCCTGAGCCACGCTGGGTGTTGTTCCCCATTGTGGCTCGGCAAAGCTGCCATCCCACTCATAGAAGTTATCAATAGGGGCAATAGCACCTGGTAGCACATCAAAGGAGTATGTGTCGGCGTCCTGTTCGCTGTACAAGTAACCTAATACAAAGTCATGGGTTTGCCCCAGCAGGCCATACTGGCCTTTGAGCTGAATATCAAAGCTGTCCTGTATGCTTTCGCCACTGCTTTTGTAGGACCAGGTGGTTAAGCCCGCACCGCTGTCTTTTTCCAGCACCCCGGAAATGTATACCAGCTTAGTGTCCTGCTCGTACTTCAACCTGTTGTAATTTGCCACCAGTTCCCAGCCATTGGATAACAAATGATGGACGTTTGCGAACAGGTTAGTATTGGTGGTTTCCCATTTGGTCCAGTCCGCCGAGGTGGAAACAGACCTGTGCCAGTCTGTTGCTGTGCCGTCACTGAAGAAGCTTGGCAGGGCGCCCCAGGTGGGGGAGGTCGGATCGTTGTTTTGATAGCTGGCGCCCAGGCGCACTAATGTGTTGCTAGTCAGATCACCTTCTATTACGCCATACAGCACGCTGCTTTGGGTCTCAAATCTGTCTTCATGGCCGTCACCTTCTTCATATTTGGCCACCAGCCTGCCGCGCAACGTACCGCTCTGGTTAAGGCCTGAAGCCAGATCCGTGCTCAGTTCGCGGTTGTTTCTGCTGCCTATCGCAGCATTCACATAGCCGCTGAAATCCACCGCATTAGCATGCTTACGCACCAGATTGATAGACGCGGATGGGTCGCCCGCGCCGGTTAACAAGCCTGTGGCACCGCGCACAAATTCCACCCGCTCATAGATTGCTACATCGGCAATGGTTTCACCCGAATCACCGGCTAAGCTCCAGGACAAGGGCACGCCGTCAATCTGATAGTTGCTGATATCAAAGCCTCTGGCTTGCAGTGTGTTGCGCACATTGTCGATTTCTTTACTGGCTACGCCAACGGCGTTGATGACCGTATCGGTAATGGTATCCAGGGCCTGATCCTGGATACGCTGCAAGGTTATCACGCTGACCGACTGTGGTGTTTCGCGCAGTGTTAAGCCAAGGCCGGTAGCGGTATCTATCACTTCGGCCACGGTGTAAGAGCCGACAACCTGGACTTTTTCAATGTCTTCCCTGGGGCTTGCTTTTTCCTCAACTTCCTGAGCTGTTGCCTTGGGGGCCGTGACAAACAGGGCAAACGCCACAGCAGCGGTCACTGGCAAAGTGCGGAAAGTGGGATGAGTGGACATGTCAGACTACCTCGAAAATATTTGGATTAAATAAAACAAATGATAAGGGTTATCATTTGCTTGAATGTTAGCTCAGATTTACCATGTGGGTAAAGCGCTTACACGGGCTGGGTATAAAAAAAGCAAAGTTTTCCTCACATCAATGGATACCAATGATATGATCTCGCGCCGAAAAAGGATGGGTTGGAAGGGGATTCCGGCCCCGGAATGCTAGGTGGTTTATGCGTTTTCTTTCGGTACTGTTTGTTATTTTTTCTTGCCTGAACATGCATGTAGAGGCGAAAGAGGTGATTCGTTCATCGGTTTCCCCTGAGTTTATGCAGGGGCTGCATGCCAAGTATCTGCAATATATTGCCAGTCAGATGGATATGCAGCTGGATCTGAGCCCCATGCCCTTTGCCAGGCGTTTACTGGCGCTGAAAAATGGCGATATTGACATTATGGTGGGGGTGACCCGCGATAGTGAAAAGCAGGATGAATTTATCTACCTTAGCCCCAGTTACGAGCAACTGCGTCACACCTTTTTTGTTCGCAAGAAAGATCAGCAACGTTTATCCAGTCTGGATGACCTGGGTAATATGAAAGTGGGGGTGACAATTTATGCCAAGTATTTTGACAACTTTGAGCGTAAACAAGATTTTGCCCTGGTGGGGGTATCCACCCTTAAACAAAAAATCCAGTTATTGATGAAAGGCCGCATTGATACCTTTATCCACTATCAGGAGAGCACCCTGCCACTGCTTGATAAAATGGGCCTGAAGGACGAGGTGGTTAAGGCCAGATACCAACCTACCCATTACAATGACTATTATGTCACCATCAGCGCCAATTCCAGGCTGCTTTATCTTAAGGACAAGTTTGCCGAGGTTATCGCCCATGGTGTTGAGACGGGGGCCTTTACCCGTATTCGTGAAGCCCATTATCAAATAGAAGAATAACGCCAGCCGCCCATTCGGCTATGCCGAATGGGCTCTACTGACTCAGGACGCTAAGCAGCGATCCAGCAATAAGTTGGCGCTGTGTGCACTACCTATCACCATTTCCTGTTTAACTTCAGCCAGTTGCCATAAGATTTGGCGTAACGTATCGGCTTTTTCCTTAGGTATTGGGCCTGCCTGACACAGTTTGGTGATATCCAAGCCCAATGTCAGACTGTGTTCGATATCCTCTATCAGTGCCGCAAGCGGCTTAAGTGCTTTATGCTCAGCAATCAGCGCTCTAACGGCCGGCAATTGCTTTTGCCAGGCAAGGAATTTTTGCCCAACCTGTTGCAATGAGTTGCGCTGACCTGGCGATTGTTTAGCAATCAGTTGATTCAGCTCAACCAGTGCCAGGCTTTCGGCCGGTAAATAGTCGACAAAGCGATCCAACCGCTCGCCATGGTGATAGGCATCGGCCTGAAATTTCAGATGATGACGGGTGTAATACTGTGCCTGCTCCAGAAGATCCGCCAGGGTATACAGGGGCTGGATATCACCCGGTTGGTCCAGCAGCGCCTGAAAACCGTCCCGCTGTTGCGACTGATGAGCCAGGCCCACCACAGTGGCAAAATCATCCATCACCTTTAGCCGCTGGTACATGGCTTGTTCGTCGGTCAGCGTCTTGACCGACCACAGGCGCTCGGCAATAGCGTACAGTCTCGGCCACACCCGTAAGTCCAGGTTGTCGCCGGTGATCATTTCGGACCAGATGGTGGCTTCCCCGCCCAGGATATTCTCTGCAAAGGCCGGGTCAAAGTGGCTGGGTGCCGTGACAACCGGGGTATTGGCCTTGCCCTGGCCGGCCGCCAGCTGTGTTCCGGTGATCTTATAGGGACTGTTGCCAATCAGTATACGTCCCTGGATCTGGGTACTGTCGCTGAGATCCACTTCAAACTGCATAGGACCCATCCAGGTATCCAGCCAGAAACGGGTCAGTTTGCCTTGTTTCGTGACGTCCTTGAGCATACGGGTTTGCTGCTTGTTCAGACGCACATAGCCTTGTTGATGGCCATCGGGCTGTTCAATCAGCACTAAATCGCCGCTGACAGCGGCGCCTTTGAGTCTGGGCATCTTAAACTGCCAGTGTTGCCATTGGCTCTTTGCATGCCAATCTGGTCCAACAAAATCATTGGCAGGCACCGGCTCATTACGATAGTGATAGGCGGTTTTTTGCGGCTGATCGATATAAAAACCGGTGGACAACAAGCCCTGATAACCCGCCATGGCGGTTTGCGCTAAAGAATCCAGTCCCTGCCAGGACTGAATCATAATGTCCTTGGGTAAATCGGCATGGAATATCTCATCCCAGCCCATCATTTTCTTGCCGTGTCGGGCCAGGATTTTTTGCACTTGGGCATTGAAATGGGTATGCAACTGATGGTGGTCTTCCAACCCATGTGCCTGCATATAGGCCTGTATCTTTTGACTTTGCTGCCACTGCGTTGGATTGATTTCATCGCCGCCTATATGCAGGTAGGGATCAGGGAAAAGTTCGGCGATTTCTGCCACCAGAGTATCAATAAATTGATAAACCTCTGGATTGCTGGGATCCAGCAGAGGTTCAAATACCCCCCAGTGGCGTTCCAGTGCATATGGACCGGGCTGACTGATAAGTTCGGGGTAGGCCACCGCAATGGCCGTTGCATGACCTGGTACATCAAATTCCGGGACCACGCGTATGCCCAGGCTGTTGGCATAGTTAACCACCTGGCGGATCTGTTCGCGGCTGTAATACAAACCGTCTGACGCCAGCTGCTGCAGCTTTGGATAGGCTGTGGATTCCAGCCGCCAACCCTGATCGTCGGTCAGATGCCAATGAAACACATTGAGTTTGGCTGAGGCCATACCGTCCAATTGACGGTAAATGGCCTCAAGAGGCATAAAATGTCGGACGCTGTCGATCATCAGTCCGCGCCAGGGAAATCTGGGACTGTCCTGAATGTGCACAAAAGGTAACTTACCCTGATGGTCAAAGGCCAACTGGCGCAGGGTTTGCGCGCCGCGTAGCGCGCCGAGCTCGGTTTGCGCTTGTATCAGGATGCCATCCTCGCTGATACCTAACAGGTAGGATTCATCTTCCCCCAGTGCTGGGTAGCCAGGTGTGGATTGCGCAATCTCAATCTGCAGCTTTTGGTCGCTGTGGCCAAAGGTCACACCCAGGCTGGCCTGCAGCTGTTGCTTCAGCTTTGCTGCTCTATTCTCACTGAGGTTTTGCACTGTTAAGTGCAATTGAGCGGGCAGGCGAAAGTAGCCAGACTGTTGCTCTAACTTAGCAGGGTAGGGCATAAGTGCCAATGGCGATGTCTGCCCTAGACTTGGCAGACTTATGCCCGCAGTGAGCATTGCCGCCAGTATCAGTTTGTTTTTCATCATATTACTCCTTGATGGGCATCAGGTCTTGCATCGCCTCAGCAGCAATGATGGCACCGGGGTATTGAATTACTCTTGCTGCTAACCGGTGGCCGGTGGTCACCGCGGTTTCAATATCTGCACCGCACAGCCAGGCGCTCAGAAAACCGGCGGCAAATGAATCTCCGGCAGCGCTGGTATCCACTACCTTAGCTACCCGCTGACCGGCAACATGGCTAAGCTCCTTACGACTGCGAATAATGCAGGGCTGTGCGCCACGTTTGATCAGTACATAGGGAATATCGGCTGTACGGGCGAGTATGGCATCGACACTATCACCACCATACAGTGCGTATTCATCCTCATCGGTCAGCAGCGCCAGGTAGGCTAACTGCATGGCTTTTTCATACCAGGGTAACGGGTCATCACGCCACAGCACCGGGCGAAAATTATTGTCAAAAATCAACTTGCCGCCGCTGCGACAAAATTCAGTCAGTGCATCCAGCAAACGTTGTCTGTGCTCCGGGCTGAGAATGGCCAGGCTGATGCCGCTCAGATAGACATAATCGCAGCCTTGCTCTTTTAGCAGACTAAGCAGCGGATTGTTCGCTTCACGCAGGTAGTGACGCGCGGCGCTGTCATCGCGCCAATACTGAAAGCGGCGCTGGCCTTTGTCATCTGTATAGATGCGGTAGCGTCCGGGGAGCTTGTCGGCAAGTTGCAATACCAGCGCGGTGTCCAGTCCTTCTGATTGCCAGTTTTGCAGTAAGGTTTGGCTGTCTGCATCATCACCCAGTGCAGTAGCGTAACGTACCTGTAGTTTTCCAGGCTCGGCCATTCTGGCCAGATACAGCGCCGTGTTGAGCGTGTCGCCGCCATAACGAAACGCACCGCTGTCGCAGTGCTCCAGCATACATTCACCAAAAAACACGATGCGCATTTATGACTCCTGTGCAGCGGTATTGAGCACAGGAGCAGGGCTTTCCATCTTCTGCCGTTCTGCATCTAAAATAGCCAGGGCTTGCTCGCGGCTGATCTGGCAGGCCGGCGTGAGCAGACTGACCAAGAGCCCGGCAGTCAATGCGCCGAGCAGTGAGGGCAGCACCGGGTTGCCAAACAGGCTGTTTAATGTGGGTGTCAGGCTGATATACAGCGCTGTAGCGGTGCCTGTCACTAAGGTGGCCAGCGCACCTTGCCAGTTGTAACGCGGCCAGAAACGCCCGAGCAAACCGCATACGCACATGCCGGACATCAGAATCGCGATCATTTTAGTGATATAGGCAATGATATCGTTGGAAGTCAGAGCAAAACCCAGCGCCAGGCTGATGGTCAGTACCAGGGCAAAACGTGATAGCAGCACCACCTTGTGTGCCTGGGGCATCTTACCTGTTACCAGTACATACAGATCGCGCAGTACCACACTCACTGCAGCAATGGCGTCAGAGCTGGCGCTGGATAAGGTAGCGGAGATACCGGCGATGATTATTAGCACCCCCAGTCCAAGTGGCATAAAGTGCAGAGCAATATGCGGGAAGGCGAAAGACGGATTGTCTAAGTCTTTTACCGCTGCATAGGCTGCCATACCGATAATGGCAGGGATACAGGAAAACATCAGATACAGAACGCCGGAATACGTAAATGAACGGCGTATGGAACGCACATCACTGCCGGAGTAAATTCGCTGGCGGAATGAAGGGGTGGCCAGGATCCCTACCAAAATCGCCAATGACAGAGAGATGGCCGGTAACAGGCCAATGTTGTCTATGGCAAACCAGGAAAGGTTGCCTGCTGGTTGGGCAGCTAACATCGCATCCCAGCCTCCTACCTGATGCAAGGCAAAAACCGCCATTAAAATAAAGCCGCTGAACAGAATCAGCGCCTGAATCGAATCGGTCCACACCACGGCGGTATAGCCCCCGATCACCACGTAAATGGCAAAGCTCAATGCAATCAGTACCTTGGCCCATTGAATATCCATACCTGTCAGCCACGATAAGTACATGCCGCCGCCAATAATATGGGCACCCAGCCAGCCAATGCTGGCGATAAAAATGACCAGAGCAATCAGATTTTTTATCAGCGGATTGGCACCCACATAATAAGACAGCTCTTCACTCATGGTCATAAACCGCAATTTGCGTACCGGTGCAAACCACCAGGCCAGCAACAGAATGCCGATGGCACCGCCAATACCGTATAATGTTCCGGCCCAACCGTTCTGATAGGCAAATCCCACCGCGCCCATGGAACTGCCGGTGCCGACCATAGTGGCAACGGTGGTGCCCAGGGTCAGCAACAGAGGCAGGCTGCGCCCGCCCAGTAGAAAATCTTCGCCACCCTGACTTTTTCTGGAAACAAACCAGCTCAGGGCAATCATACCCAGCAGATAAAGGCCAAAGGCCAGCATAAAGGTCATTTGCATGGTGTTGAATACCTCAGAATACAGGGGCGGCTGTGACACCGCCGGAAAAACGGGCGGTGCCCGTTTTTAGGCGCCTTTGTAGCAGGTCACGTCCACTTCCACTTTACAGTCCACCACCAAATCGGCCACGGCGCAGATACGGGCAGGCGGATGCTCACCGAAAAATTCCTTGAAAACCTTATTAAAAGATTGGAAATAGCGGGCATCGGTCAGAATCACTGAAACATGCACGACATCCTGCAGGCCATAGCCCGCTTCCTGCATAATGTTCAGGCAGTTTTCAATGGCGATCCTTGATTGCTCAATAATACCGCCTTCCACCACCTCGCCGTCGCGCATGGGAGTTTGGCCGGACACATACAGCCAACCACCGGCTTCCACTGCTCTTGCAAAGGGTAGATGTTGTCCGCCTGTACCTGTGCCGCCACTGATGCCAAAACGCTTAATTGTCATGCTTGTTTACCTGTATGTTGAAGAAACTGGCCGGCCCGCAGCCCGGTCAGCGTGGGTTGTTGAAAATTTTCGTAGCTCAGTTGGCCGTTGACCCATACCTTGAGAATGCCGTCACTGGCTTGTTTAGGTTCAATAAAGCTGGCTTTGTCGCGGATTCTGACAGGATCAAACAACACCAGATCAGCCTGGTAGCCTGGTTTAACCTGTCCGCGACCGTGCAGCATAAATTCCTGAGCGGATAATCCGGTCATTTTGTGTACCGCCAGTGCCATTGGCAGTAACCCCTTGTCTCTGGCGTAGTGGCCCAGTACTCTTGGGAAACTGCCCCACAATCTGGGGTGAGGGCTTGGATCGCAGGGCAAACCGTCTGAACCAATCATACTTTTGGGGAAGCGAATAATGTTCTGCACATCCTGTTCATCCATGCCGTGGTAAACCGCGCCAGCGGGTTGCAACCTTTCTGCCGCTTCCAGCAGTGAACATTGCCAACTGTCAGCAATGCTCTGCAGCGTTTGCCCTGCCATGTGTGGATGCGGATCTGACCAGGTGATGAATATCTCGAAATCGGTGGTGACCTGTCCTAAGTCCAGGGTGCTGGAACTGGCACTGTAAGGATAACAATCACACCCCACATGCTGATGTGCCTGAGCGGACTGTAAATGCGCCAACACCTCGGTGGAACGCCCCCAGTTGGCCTTACCTGCACACTTCAGATGGGAAATAATCACCGGCACCCCGGCCTTTTTGCCCGTGGCAAAGGCTTCGTCCATGGCATCCAGAATGCCGTCAAATTCAGTGCGAAGGTGGGTAGTATATAAGGCGTCATATTCGGCTAATAGCGCCGATAACGCATCGATTTCCTGTGAAGGTGCATGAAAGGCGCTTTGATAGGCCAGGCCGGTACTCATGCCTTTTGCCCCTTGTTTGAGGGCCAGCGTCAGCATATCGCGCATCTGCGCTATTTCTTCATTGCTGGCCGGGCGGTCCAGTCTGTCCATTACCTGGGCACGTAGCGCCGTGTGACCGACCAGAAACGCGGCATTTAACGCAGGTTGAGCTTTTTCAAACGCCTGTCGGTAGGCGGCAAGGGTTGGAAAACAAAACTCATCGGCCCGGCCCAGCAGGTTGAGTGGGTCCGGGACCGTGTCAGTGACCGCCACCGGTGCGGCGCTGATCCCGCAATTGCCGACCACTACTGTGGTGATACCCTGGCTGAGCTTGCTCAACATGCCTGGGTTACGGATCAGCTCAATGTCATCATGGGTGTGTACATCGATAAAGCCCGGTGCCAGGGCCAATCCTTCGGCATCTATTACGACATCTGCCGACCATGCGTCCAGCGTGCCTATTGCTTCAATCTTGTCGCCACGGATTGCAACGTCTTGTTGCTTGGGTGGGTTTGGGGTGCCGTCATACAAACAGGCATTGCGAATCAATATATCCGTGGCGTGCGACAAATTAATCTCCGAGGGGTAATCGTTCCGAGCCTTTGCGGTGCTCATCAAGGTGGTGTTTTAAACGCCGCAGTTTTTCACGGCACTTGCGTTGGTTTTTCACTGCCACTTCGCCAGCCAGCATGTCAATGGCCGCCAGCATCACGTAGCGGGAAGCACTGGGGTTGAAAATGTAATCCGCTTCACGGGTCTGGATGGGCAGGTGAATATCCGCCACGGCAGCCAGCGGGCCCTGGGGACAAATGGCCACAACATGGGCCTCATATTCTCTGGCAATCTTCGCCGCCGCTTGCACATCCGGGCTGACGCCGCTTAACGACAGACAGATCAATACATCGCCTTTATTAACGGTGGATGCGGTCATGCGCATCAGCATCGGGTCAGAATAGGCGTTGCTTTTTACTTCCAGGCGGAACAGCCGGTTGTGACATTCCTGTGCCATCACGGTGCTGCCGCCACCGACACCGAATACCAACACATGATCGGCCTGGGTAACCAGTTGGCTGGCGGTCTCAATATCTTCATCGCGGATCAAACCGGCATTCAGATCGAGAATTTCGTGAATAGCCTGATAAATGGCAGGCATATCGGTGCGCTGCACCGGCTTGTCATTAATAAAACGTTCACCCACAGCGGCGGACTGTGCCAGCAGCAGTTTCAATTCTCGCACATTAGTGCATTCCAGCGCTCTGGCCAGTCGGGTAATACTGGCATGGCTGACCCCGGCCTTGTCGGCCAGTTCATTGATAGGGGCGCTGGCTGCAAAATTCAGATCGCTTAAGATGTAGCGGGCGACCTTCTGTTCTGATGGTCGAAGGTGGGCCAGGCGGCTGTTGATACGAGATACAATATCCAATCTTCACTCCCTAAGGCGTTAAAAGCAGGTTTGAATCAATTGCCGGATGCGATAGTCAGCATCGACAATTCCCAGATAACGCCATTTATCCATGGTTAGGCAGGGATGTGAAGTGGAAAAACACAAGATATCGCCAACAGTTAACTTATCTTCGGCAGAAATCTTAAGCATGGCGTGCTGATCCATGATGCGGGTCAGTTGCCAATGTGCCGGTGTCGGCACGGGAGCCTTATCGCCAGGACGGTAATGCAGCATCGGGGTTGGCAGGCCGGCATCAAAGGCGGCATCACGTTTGCCAAGGCCAATAATGGCCATACCTGGCTCGGGAACTGATTGTACATAAGCCCATACCTGCAGGCTGCTGACAAGGTCGCCCTGAATATCACAGGCCATACGACTTCTGCTTTTTACCCCGGCCTGGGCATCCTGATAAATACCGGTATCGTGAATCAGGTAACAACCAGGGCGGATCACCACCGCCATATCTTGTGGCAAACTGTTACTATCCATTTGCTCAGCAACCAGATCGTACCAGGCAGAGCCGGCACCGGTCAGAATAACTTCGCCTTCAGCAAAGCGTTTTTGCTTGTGCCAGGTTAAGGCCATGGTGCGGATGTCACCAACAAAACGGCGAATTTGCTGTGGGGCATCAATGCCATGGATAACCCCTTCATAAAAAGCGACACCGCGCAGGCGCAGCGCCGGAAGGGTTGTTATTATCTCGGCAAGGGCATCGGCTTGTGCTATTCCTCGAACACCGCAGCGGCCACCGCGAACGCCTATCTCCAGCAATACGTTGAGTTGTAAGCCGTGCGCCTGGAAATATTGATTCAGGGCGTTGGCATTGTCGATGGAATCAACGAAACAATAGAATTCCAGGCCTTTTTGCAGTTGCCCGGCGATCAACTGCATGTTGTGTTTACCCACCAGTTGATTGGCCATAATAATGCGCGACACGCCAGCAAGGCTGGCCGCAACGACCTGCGGCGCCGTGGCAAGGCTCATGGCCCAACTGCCGGACTGCAACTGCAGGGAAAACAGCTCAGGGGCCATGCTGGTCTTACCATGCGGAGCTAAACGCACACCGGTCCTGGCTGCATACTCCGTCATCCAGGCCTGGTTATTTTGCAAGGCCTGACGGCTTAATACCGCTGTTGGCAGGCTGACTTGCTCGGCCAGTATATTCCAACCCTGATCAAGGCTTTGATGGTCGCCAGTGCCTTTAGTAAAGGCGGCAACGGTCTCGGATGACAAACTCATGCAGCAACTCTCTGTCTGTTTAACCTTGATATCCCAGCATTCGCGTTTTGCTAAAAAATAACCATTGCATGCGTAGGGATAACAATGTTAAAAAATACCTGTCTTCTGTAAATTGCATTGGTAAAAAGTAACACGCCAGGCAAAGTTAATCATCCTTACTAACTTTGTCAACCCAAGAAGTGAGCAAAACAAAAACAGGAGACCAACAAATGAGACCACAAAGGTTTAAGCAACACCTGGTGGCGGCCAATATTTCTCTGATCCTCAGCGGAATGGCTGTGCCTGCCGCGCTGGCGCAGGAGCAGGTGGCGGACGATGTGGAGATATTGGAAGTACGTGGCATAGCAGCCAGTCATAAGCGTAATCTTAACGAGAAACGCTTTAGCGACGGTATTACCGACGCCATTACTGCGGAAGACATCGGTAAGTTACCCGATGTGACTATATCCGATACCTTGCAACGCATCCCTGGTGTACAGATTCGCCGCTCGGCCGGTGAAGGTTCAACGGTGAATGTAAGGGGGATGCCACAGGTCACAACCCTGTTAAATGGTGAACAACTACTCAGCGCCGGTTCCATTACCACAGTGCAACCTGATTTCAGTGATATCCCGGCACCTTTAGTGTCGGCCATTGCTGTGCATAAGTCTCCTACCGCCAGTCTGTTAGCCGGTGGCATTTCCGGTACCCTGGACTTGCAAACGCTGCGCCCTTTTGACCTTGAGCAGGGAATGACCCTGAACGGCGTGGTGGAAACCACCCGTGGCAGTTTGTCCAAGGAAAATGATCACAAACTGGTGGCCTTTGCCGGTTATCGTGGTGACGATATGGGTTTGATGTTTACCGCCTCATACGACACCAATACCCTGGCTAATTATCGCTATGGCACAATTTTGACCTCGTTCGATCTGCAAGGCGAAAATACCGGTGACAAGCGTGACTTTAATGCTGATGGTGACAATAACGACAGCTATCTGAGCCAGCGTTTTCACGGCATGATGGACAAACAAACCGAACGCGATCGCCTCGGTTTAAGCGCCAGCTTTCAGGCGATGGTCAGTGACAATCTGGAATTCATTGCCGATGTTTTCTACACCGATATGGATGATGCCGATCGTCAGCAAGGGCTGATGATTGACAACGCCCGTGGCAATATCTGGGCCTATTCCGATAACTTTATTGAGCGTGCACCGGGCCCGTTAGGTGGCAACATATATACGGTTAACCAGGCCGAGCTGTTAGTCCGCAGGGTCAGCTCGTATTCTGAAAGTCTGACCAATGACCGTCAGTCCACGAATGTTAATTTGCAGTTGAATTACTTGGGCGATGGCCCGCTGAGCGGCTCGGTAAGGTATTTACGTGGTGATGCGGAACGTTCACACACCGAAAATGTGGCGCACTCCTACCTGACCAGTGGTGCTCAGCACGCAGCCTTTACCAATAACACTGGTACGGCGACTCCGGTTAACCCTAATGGCTATGGCCCGGATCCCATCAAAGTTGACTTTGACCGCACTGGCGAGTACATCACCCTTGGTTATGATCAGGGCTTTGGCTCTGATGTGAGCAAGTACAATCTGGTATCAACCTACTCAGAGAATAACTTCGATGAAGAGGCGACACTCGATGTGCTGCGCGCCGACGGTACTTATGAGTTTCAGGGCGATCATCTGGCCAATGTGGAGTTCGGGGTACGCTGGGGTAAACGTGATGTTGAGCGCGACACCTATATTCTGGTCGCCCCCATGACCGGCGGGCAATTTACCGCCGATGTGATGTGGAAAGATTCCAGTGCCGCATTAGGTGATACTAACGGCGACGGTACGGTAAATGTGTCGCAGGGCGATCTGACCATTGGCAACACCAATTTCTTCACCGATTTGCCCGAAGGCTGGGTACATAAGGTAGACGGATTCGGGCCAGCCAGTGGCGACAGCTTCTATATGATTAATCCCAAAGTACTAGATGATCCTTTTGCCTTCCAAAATGCCCTTTACCCCGGCAATAAGCGCTTATCCAGACCTTCTCGCTCATTTGATATCAAGGAAGTGACCCAGACCGCCTATTTGCAGGCCAACTTCGACGGCATGCTGTTGGGCATTCCATACAAAGCCAATGTGGGCGGCAAATACATCAGAACAGAATTGGATATTGGCCAGTATATTATTGGCGATGGCCGACCTTGTTCGCTCTGTACCGCTGCCAATAGCACCGGCTATGAAGTGCTGGAGCGTAGCTATTCTGACTTCCTGCCTGCGGCAAATATTACCTTTAATATTACCGATGATTTCCTTATTCGTGCTGCCTATGGTAAGACCATGACCAGTCTGAATATGAGTCAGTTGTCTGGTGGTATCAGTGTCGGGCGCACCCGCGCTGGGGATGTACTGGCGGCTGAGCTGGGTGTCAGCCCGGATCTGCTGGTGGCCATCAACGGTAGCCGTAATGGTAACCCGGATCTGGAGCCATGGCGTGCCAGCAATTATAACCTGTCGGCAGAATGGTACTTTGACGATTCCAGTCTGGTCAGCCTGGGCTTGTTTAAGATGGATATCGAATCCTTTATTGAGCGTGGCCAGGTGATTATGGGCTTGCCGGATATCGACGGTGTGGTGCGCCGCGAAGTACCGGTAAACACCGAAATCAATGGTGAAGGCGGCAGTATTGACGGTGTGGAACTGGCATACCACCAGGCCTTTGACTTTTTGCCGGGCGTGTGGGGTGGCTTTGGCACTACTCTAAACCTGACGTATGCGCCAAGCGACAGTGCTAACGTTGACGTTTATGGTGGAGAACTGCCGATTCAGGATAACTCCGAGCGCTCCGCTAATGCTATTTTATGGTATGACCAAGACGGATTGCAGTTCCGACTCGCCGCTAACTACCGCAGCGATCGTCTCGACAGCCTGGGCTTTGCCGTGGGTGAGGGCGTATTGCCGGTGTGGGCCGATGACACATTGTATGTGGATATGTCAGCCAGCTACGATATTTCAGAGAACCTCAGCGTATATCTGCAGGGCAGTAATATTACCGAAGAGTTCGAGAATATTTATGCACAGTGGCAGGATAACGTAGTCACACAAAACGTGTATGAACGTCGCTGGACATTGGGCATTCGCGGTCGTTTGTAATATGCATGAGCCCGGTGTCACGTTGATGCCGGGCTAATACTATTTGTGATTCAGGCATTGCGTTTACGCTTCAGGTATTGCCCTGGAGTTAGCCCCACCACCTGCTTAAACTCATGAATAAAGTGTGCCTGGTCATAGTACCCGGCTTGCAAGGCCAGTTCGGTCAGACTGGCTGGCCCTGCTGCTTTAATCAACTGTCTGGCCAGTTGGATTCGTTGAAGTTTACTGTATTGTTTTGGCGAAAGTCCCAACCAGCGACCAAACTGGCGCTCTAACTGGCGCTGACTGATATTCATATCCTGGGTCATGGCCTGAATATTCTGCGAGCCGTTGCTTTGCTGGATACGGGTCAGCGCGTAAGTGAATGCCTGTTGTGCACCCAGATCCATGCTGAGTAAATGCAGCAGTTCCTGATCCAACCGTTTGATTCGTTGCGCAATAGAAAGTGGCGCCAGACGCTCTGCAAGTGCCAGCCCCGGGAAGCTTGGAATAATGTCCAGTGCTGAAGCTTGAATATCCAGAACATCACTGAGCGGTAAGCCAAATAGCGCCATGCCTTTACCTGGATTAAATCTTACGCCTAGTGCATCCACCTGTCCGGTTAAATGTAATCTGGTGGTCTGCCGGGTAGGTCCGGTCAACAGACAAGGGCTATGGTAGGGCTGGCCGTCAAACAGTAGTGCATCGGCAAAATTGAAAATAACACCGCAGCCTCCCTCAGGATGCATAAATTCGGCTTGAGTCGGATGCGGGCCAGCGGGCGCCTGCATGGTCCAGTAACACCTGATATGTGGCTGCAACTGTGGGCAGGGGGGATGAAGTTTAAAGCCCAGATGGGCAAGGTTATGCATAGTGATGTACCGGCTTTGTTGTCAGCTCAGTGTACTGGATCCGGTTAAGTCCTTACCACCCCGCCAGCCAAAAGAATACCGGGTCGAATTTATACAATTTTTTTCAACCAACCCAGGTTAGCCTGCATAGCGAATCAACTGCAAATTGGAGAGATGTGATGTCACTACGCGTAAATTATTATCAGCAGGCGCCGGGTGCTGTTCAGGCTATGATGGCATTGGAAAAGTATCTGGCGACTATTGCAGATCAACCGCAGGGCCTACCTAAAACCTTATTGGAACTGGTTAAGATGCGGGTCTCCCAGCTCAACCGCTGTGCCTTTTGTCTGGATATGCACAGCAAAGATAGTCGCGCCGCTGGCGAAACCGAGCAGCGCCTTTACTTGCTCAGTGCCTGGCGTGAATCCCCTTGTTATACCGAGCAGGAGCGTGCCGCGCTGCAGTGGGCCGAGCTATTGACGAATTTGTCGCAAACAGAGGTGAGTGATGCCTGCTATCACGAGGTAAAACAGTGCTTTTCCGACAAACAAATGGCGGATCTAACCCTGGCCATTAACGCCATTAATGGCTGGAATCGATTCTGCGTGGGTTTGGGGGCCGAGGTGGGCTCCTACCAGGTCGGGCAATTTGACTAGCTGGACTATTTAACCCATGTACAAATAAAACAGGGCTGCCACAAGCAGCCCTACTTATCTACCACGCGAAGCGAGGCGATTTCTTCATTGAGTTGATATTTTTTGTCTGTCACTATGGCCTCCAACACTTCCAGGCGTTTCTTAACCCCGTTCAGTTCTTCTTTTAGGCCCTGCTTCTCTGAGTTATCTAATTTAGCATTGGCCTTGGCCATTTCTTTCTTATGTCCCATCCACATCGCGGTAAACACAATGGGCAAAACAAACAAGAATAAAATAATCAATACAAATTCCGGGCCTTCCATTTTGGGTTCCTTATTCTTAATAAGATCGACGTAATTTAAGCATGGATAAGAGTCAATGCTATTCAACTTTGCAGCAATATTTAAACCAATATTTATTTCTATTAAAAACATAGAGTTATCTTTTTGCTTGAAGTGAATGTGCGAAAATATGGCCTAACCAACTAATAATTGGCCTTGTTTGCTAATAAGGGAACCTTGCACTCAGGAGGAAAAAGGGTAGATTGAAATAAGTGCCCATCAATAAGGTCGGCCTGATGCATCATGCCTTACTGGTAATATGTTTATTACTGACTTCGCTGGCTGTGATTGCCAAAGAGCGGGTCAGGATTGCGGTGTTTGATGAGCATAGTGAGTTTCTGGTAACCCATACAGGGTATGGGCTTGCCTGGGAAATTCTGGAGCTGGCCGCTGAACAAGCCGATATTGTACTTCTGCCGCAGGAAAGCTCATGGACCGGTGCATTAAATCGGTTGCATGCCGGCAAAGTCAAAATGATATTTGGGGTATTAAAGACCAAGGAACGTCAAAGCTGGCTGCAATTCAGCCTGCCCCTGGGGCAGGATAAAATCAGGGTTTTTACTGGCCCTGAGAACATGATCAACCAAGTCGAAGACATTGATTTTGCTTCCGCCAGAGTCGGGGTATCGGCCAAATCAGTCAGTGAGCAACATGCCAGAGCATTAGGGTTCAAACACATTTATGCGATTCGTGAGCGTGGCAATTTGTTTCAGATGCTAAGCAGTGGACGCCTGGATTACCTGATTTTTGGTGAAGCTTTTGTGGGGTATTTTTGTAAGACGGCAATGGCAAATTCATCGTCATGTCTCAAACCTTTGTTACCGGTATTGCAACATACGGATATTCGTTTTGCCGCTCCCCTCGATAACCCGGACGCCGTTGCCCTAAGCCACAGAATAGACCAGCAGATCCGGCTGTTAGCGACACGTCCTGATATCAGGCAGTTATTTGAGCGTTATCAATATTCTGAACAAGATTATCAAACCTGGCTGAATAGCTTACCGGTTGAGAACCGGTAAGCCAGGTAAACAAAGGCTAGGGGCTGTTTGTCTTTCATGTATAGGTTTTGTTCAAATCCAACCGCTTCTGGTCACGACGCCGGGCTGCAGACCTGATTAAACGGTTCTGGTAGCCATCGCAGGGGAGATGGCGGCGGCGCGTTTGGCCGGCCCCAATACCGCCAGTAACCCTACCAAACAAAGGGCCAGCATACCTATTGGCAGCAAGTACCAGTGCAGACGGGTGAGTCCGAGAGACTCTACCAGAACAACATTCAGTCCAAGGCTGAGCAACGCACCTAGCAGCACGCCGACTGAACTGATGATGAAATTTTCCAGCATAAAGTAACGCAGAATGCTGCCCTGACTGGCGCCCAGCGCGCGGCGGGTACCTATCTGCTTACGTCGGCGATTCACACTGAAACTGGCCAGACCGACGATTCCCAGGGCGGTCACCAGCGTCAGAGTTATCATTACCGTGCTAAGCACTTTGATCATGGCCTGATCGCGACGATAGCTGCGCTCCCGGGTCTCACTCATGCTGCGCATGCCCCTTACCACCCGACCTTTATTGCTGTCAGCCAGCAGTTGTTCCACTTTGGGCATCAGTTCGTCTAAGCGTCCTGGTTCGGTACGAATGATATAGGTACTGGTACTGAACAAGGTTTTTTCCGGTGACAGCATGGCATTTTCAACCCGGTTCCAGCCCACCCAGGGAGCCTGGAGTTTATCCACTATGCCCTGGATCAGTATGGGTTCGTCGTCGTTGATATATACGGTTTTGCCAACAACATCCTGATATTGATCATCGGGGAACAGGTTCTCCGCCAGGGCCTTGGTGACGATGGTCTGCGCTGGCCAGTCTCGCTGGGTACCCTGACGCCAGCGAATATCGGTGTCCTGGAAGGGCTGACCAGCAATCAGCTCAAGGTCCAACGTCTGAAGTACGTGCTCGTCTACCATGTAAACGGCGGTACCGACACCATCAAATTCAGTACCCGGTTGGGTTTGCAGTCCCATCGACCAGCCACCACCGCTAATGGGTATGGCATTTATCTGCATGGCATCCTTAACACCAGGCAAGGCACGGATAGCATCAAGATCGGTTTGGATGGTGACTTGCTGATTAAAATCAGCGGCAAATCCGGTACTGCTGATATAGAAGCTGTTGGCTTCGTCTATACCGCTGTCCCTGGCCATCTGAGCTCGTCGTTCCAGTAGAATATGTACTGCATTAACCACAATACACAGTGTCACGGCAATTTGCAGGGCGATGAGTAAAGCACTGACCTTATTGCGGCTTAAAGCACGAAAAATGGGACCTATTTCCAGACAAGAGAATGCTTGCATAATCATGTTCCTCACTGGCTTTTCAGTTGACTGGCCGGGGCGATATTGCAGGCCCGCCAGGTGGGGTAGAGACCGGCCAATATGCTGCAGACCAAGGACAGCAGCAGCGCAAATACCACCATATTCAAATCCAGGCTGGTAAGATTGTCGGCAAACTCACCATACAAACTGCTGATCCCCATCAGGCCCAACAACGCCAGCAACAGTCCGGCAATCCCTCCTGCTAAACCAATACAGGCGGTTTCCACCAAATGTTGGTAAAACAAGGCTGTTCTGGACGCGCCTATGGCCCGGCGCAGACCAATTTCCGATGATTTACCGCTGAATTTCGCCAACAGCAGACCAATGGTGTTGAGCAGACACACGGTTAAAAACATCAAGCTCAGCCACAGCATGACTTTGGCATCATCTGCTACCACTTGCTGGTTTTCCATCCATTGCATCACGTCAGATAAGCGGTTATTCAATGGTCGGGGGAAGCGCCCCAGGGCTTTTTGTTCATTGACGTAATGGGTCAGAAAGGTCAGATAATCCTGCTTAGTCTGGGTATCTGGTAGCTCTACCCACATTTGGTAGTTAACGCATTCTGAACGCAGAAACCCTTCAAAACTGTCCTCTTCCGGGGTTTTCCAGCAACTGGTATTGCCGCCATTGGGTAGCTGCAACGCCTGCTTGAGTAAGAAGGGCATAAACAATTCTTCCGTTTCGTGAAACGCACCGGTGGTGACGTCATAAAACCTGGGTACCGGCTGCCAGTCAGCCAGTACGCCGACGACAGTAAATTGGCGTCCGGCAATGCGCAGTGAACGACCAACCGGGTTTTCACCACCAAACACCTTGTCATTGGTTTCGCGACTTAAGATTACAACCTGTTCTTTGTTTGCATCCTGCTGAGCATCCCAGGGCCCACCATACAAAAATGGCGTATCAAACATGCTGAAAAAGTCACTGAAAGTGAGGCGGATACCAGCGTTAAAAGGTTTTGCATCCTGATCCGGGGGCTCCACCACGGCTGCAGAGGAAGCCATGGCTGCTTGGCGCGGTGCTTTTTGGGCGGCCATCAGGTTGGTGGCATCTGTCCAAGTCAGTTGGTCGGGGGGCTCATTGGGTTCTTCGGCCGGTTCATTAGGATCCCAACTGTCCACTTGTACATAAAAAAGTTGTTGGCTTTTATGCGGAATCGGATTGGCCGACATCAGATAGTTCACTGTTATGGTGGTCATACTGGCGCCTATGCCGAGCGCAATAGCCGCTACCATCAAGGCGCTGAGTATCGGATTACGGCGGATACTTAAATAAGCCAGTCGCAGATAATAACTAAACATGTCGGCCTCCCTAGTCCGCATTTACCGCTTGGGCGGTGAAAATCGCGGCTGTGGTAAGGGATGGCAGCTCACTGACTTTGCCGTCTTTGACATAAATATTGCGTTTGGCTTGTTGGGCCAGCAAAGGGTCGTGGGTGACCATCACGATGGTGGTGCCCCGGTCGTTTATGTCTTTAAGTAATTCCATCACGCTATGGGCCATCTTACTGTCCAGATTGCCGGTCGGTTCGTCAGCCAGCAAAAACCGGGGTTCACCGGCCAGTGCCCTGGCAATGGCGACCCGTTGTTGTTGCCCACCGGATAATTGCGAGGGGAGGTGTTTCATTCGATTAGCCAGGCCGACCAATTCCAGACAACACTCGATGCGGCGTTTGCGCTCGGCACTGTTAAAACCGCGATAGCGCAACGGTACATCGACGTTATCGAAAAGGTCGAGGTCGGGGATCAAGTTGAAACTCTGAAAGATAAAGCCGATTTTTTCATTGCGTAATCTACTACGTGCTTTATCGCTAAGGCCGCGCACATTCTCGCCATCCAGGTTGTATGTTCCCTGATCGAAGGTCTCCAATAATCCGGCGATATTTAAAAAGGTGGTTTTGCCAGAGCCGGAAGGGCCGGTCACCGCGACAAAGTCGCCTTCTTCAACTTGCAGGTTAAAGTTGCTTAGGGCGTGGGTTTGAACCAGTTCGGTACGATAGGTTTTGGTCAGTTCTTGCATGGTCAGCATGGGATATCCTCGTTGCTGTTTTTTTACTGTTATTGGCTGGCGAATTTGTGTCGTCTATTGGGTAATTTGCACCCACTGGGCCCCGTCAAACTGGTCTGTGCCCGAAACAATGATGGTGTCGCCGGGACTCAAGCCTGCCAATATCTCAACGTTGGATAGGCTGCGAGCCCCGGTTTCTATACGTTGTCGTCTGGCCATGCCGTCTTTGACTACATAGGCAATTCGGCCATTGCCGCTCTCCAGGAACTGCCCCCGCTGTACCATCAGGACATTAGGTTTGTTTTCCATCAGAATGCGGGTGGTCAGACGCTGGTTTTGGCGCAGGCCGGATGGGGCGGTGGTGGCAAAACGCACCCGCCCGGTCACCTGATTGTTCTCAATTTCCGGGGAGAGGGTGACCAGGGTTGCGGGGTGCGTTTCACCATTAAAGCTGACCTGGGCATCCATGCCGATGGCCAAGTCATCGGCGTAGCTTTCTGGTATCGCCACTTCCAGTTCAAACTGACTGAGATCCACCACTGATAGGATGGCTTGATGACGGGTAACCTGGTTTTTATCCTGTACGGCCAGGTTTCCGACTATACCGTTCACCGGTGAGCGCAGGGTCAGTTCATCCACTTTGCGTTGTAGTTCCGCTACCAACAGGGTTTGACGGTTTACCTGCAACTGCTGTGACTGAATATCAAAGGCCAGGCTTTCTTCATCCAGCTCTGCGTCCTGAATGGCATGCTGATAGACCAGCCTGGCATTCTGTAAATCATCCTGTGCTTTTTCAAAGTCTATCTGACTGATAGTACTGCTTTGATAGGCTTTGTCGGCACGGCGTTTTTCCCGGTCAGCAGCCGTCAGGGCGACCTTGGCCATATCCACTGACTTCTGATTTTCAAGGTGCTGGATCTTGGCCTGAATACGCTTTCTGTCCAGTTCCATCTTTTGTTTCTGTAAACTGGATTCCTCCTGTTTCAGCTCATTGGTCAGTTCCGGACTATCGATACTGGCCAGTACCTGATGCTGCTGAACCTGAGCACCCGCGTCTACCGCAAAGCTAATGGTGCCCTGAGCAGGGCTATACAGCCTTGGACTGACGGCGGCGACCACCTGCGCCTGCACTGACAGATCGCGAACGAAATCGCCCTGGGTCACCTGTGCCAGTCTTAAGCGCTGCAATGGCACTGAAGCCTGCGCACTGGACCAGTTGCTTAATGTCGGCATCAGCAGTATGCCTGTGGTTGTCAGCAACAACACCGCCGCCAATACATAAAGCGGTTTGCGGCTTTTGCGTGGCGTTAGCCTGACATCCTGGCCGCTGGTATCAGTAATCATCATGTTGTTTCCCCGTTGAGTTTGGCATAAGAACAATCACTGCCTAAGTCGAGCCATAGAGGAAAATGGTTGTTATCCATGTTGTAAAAAAATGTGTTTTTGTTAATGCTGTTAAAAAATTAAGTGAGGGAACAATATGATTACGCTGTTCTATGCCGGATGGCTGGTGCTACTGGTGGTCACCTTGTCGGTTAAGGTGATTCGTCTGCGACGACGCCACCAGGTTGCCATCGGTGACGGTGGCCATAAAGACCTGCAACTGGCGATTCGGGCCCATGGCAATGCGCTGGAATATTTGCCTCTGGCGTTGCTGATACTGTTTATGTTGGAGCAGGCTAATCTGGCATTTTGGGTGATCCATGGCCTGGGGGGATTATTACTAATCGGGCGCTTGATCCATGCTTACGCCATTCCGAATCGTAACCTGAAACTCAGGGTGCTGGGCATGGCAATGACATTCGCCATGCTGCTGGCCGGTGCGGGAATGGGTATCGGATTGGCCATAGGGCGCTGGTAAAATGGTTGTTCTGGTTGGGTTGCTGAAGAAGTGTAACGAGTATCTCCGTTTGATGCTGTTTATGGCTGCGCTTCTGGCCGGTGTGCAGCTTCCTGGTTTTGTTCAGCAATATGAAGATGCGGTGCTAGCCCATCTGGCAGAAGCCAGACTGGCGTTGGCACCTTTTGAAAGAGATGCCCGAATTCATACCCAGGGTGATGTCACGGCACTGATAAAACGCTATCAGCAGAACAGTGATGCGGCCGTGCGGGATGGTGCGGCCAGTATTCAGCAGTTGCTGCAGCGGGTCATATACCTGGAGCAAGTGGCCGAACAACTGCAAGCCAATGCATTGGTCCGTGGCTGGTACGCTTTATTACAACCTGATTCTGAGCTATTTGCAGAAGTACAAAGTTACTACGATTACAGGGTGCCTTTAAACCTAACTGCTATTATCTGGGGACTGACCTGTGGCATTCTGTTTGCCGCCGTGTTTGATTTTGTGGTTGCTTTATTGGTCTGGATGCTACCTAAGCGCCGCAGTAAATCTGGAGCATAGAGATGATAAAAAAGGCTGTCAGCTTGGTACTTTTGTATGCCTGCTGTTTCCCGGCGCTGGCAACGTCTGTCATGTTTGTTTCGCCCTCTACAGCTGATGATCCCTTCTTTAGTCGGGTTGAGCTTTTCACCCGTTTGGCGGCGCAGAGTCTGCAGTTAGATCTGACCGTTGTGTATGGCGATGCACACCGCATTTATCAGCACGCAGAATTGGAAAAACGTCTGGCCAATGAACAGCCTGATTATCTGTTGGTGCAAGTCTATTCGGGATCTGGAAAGGCTCTGTTTGATCTGCTGAAGAAATACCCAAAAGTTAAAGTTATCAGCCTTGAGCACTTATTGCTGAATCATGAGGCTGAGGAAGTGGGACGCCCTGGTGCGCAATATAGCAACTGGATCGCCGAAATCACCTTTGATAATCAGGCCGCCAGTGAATTACTCAGTCATTATCTGCTGCAGAGCTGTGACAAGCTGGCTCAGACTGGACGACACGGGGTGGTAGGTATTAATGGTCTGCATGGTCAGGAAGCCCTGCAAAGGCAAGCTGGACTGGTTGAGGCTGTGGATCGAAGCCCTGTTTATGAGTTGCACCAAGTCGTCAATGCCAAGTGGATGCGTGACGTTGCTCAGCAGCAGATCAGGGCATTACTGGGGCGTTATCCGGACACCAGCGTTATTTGGTCTGCATCTGACTGGATGGCGTTGGGTGTGGCAGATACCCTGGCTCCCCTGATGCGGGAAGGCCAGCCCTTTTGCATTGGTGGATTTGACTGGTTACCTGAAGTGGTTGGCGCTATTGAAAGCGGCCAGCTTACTGCCAGCGTTGGTGGTCATTTTATGATAGGCGCCTGGGCCATGGTAATGGTTTATGACCATTTGCATAAAGCTCTGCCTGATAGCGTTAAGGGAACTAACCCACTTTTCAGCCTGGCCTTAATGCATAAGGATAATGTCAATCAGATGGCCCCGCTGTTGGATACGCCTGCCTGGCAAAATACAGACTTTCGCAAATACAGTCTGTTTCACCATCCTGAGCAAAAGGAATATCGCTTTTCGCTGATTTCCCCTTAATCTTTGTTTAGGGCGTGAAATTGCATACTTTTATCAATGGCTTTATGCAGCTTTTTACGCTTAAACAGCGCCAAGCTGCCGTGCTTAGGAAGCAGGGCGCCGCCCAGGTTAATCCCCACAACGTTGCCTTTTGACCATATCTTACTGGCAGGCTCACCGCCTGTCACAATACAATCAAACTGGTCATATCGGCGTCCTTTACGGTGAGGCACAGAAGGGTTGAGCAGGCAGTCGAGCAGTTCACGTAAGCTTGCCAGCTCAAATCCCTGCTGACTGAAATCATCCAGGGGATAACGACTGACTAAGCCAATGGGGGAGTGCTTTTTCTGCCTGACAATCATAGCAATAGGAAGTTTAGCCAATGCTTTGCAGGCTTTGCCAAGATCCCATTTTAACCTGATATCTTCATCAAAGGCCCAGTGGCCGCCAGCCACATACCAGTTCAGATAATGTCCCCGTTGAAGGGCATCCAGCATCATCAGTTCATGCAAGCCCAGCACCGGGTAAAACCAGTTTTCACTGAGCAATTCCAGTACCTCCAGGCTCTCCTGACCGTGGTCAATCAGGTTGCCAGTACAAAAAAGCCTGTCCTGCTGTGGATTAAAATCGGCTTTGTGCATGGCCCGCTGTAGCAGGCTGAATTGCCCCGCCAGATCACCGACAAAGTAGTCCTTGCCGCTTTCATTGGCATCGAGGGTCTGCAAGCGTGTAAAGCCTGACAACAGTCTGGCCAGATCCATCTGCTTCATAAGTGCATTTGCCGGCTGGTCATGGCTGTCCAACTCGCTCAATTGCCAAGCTATAAATAGCTAAGCTAACAGCTGCTTAGGCTTAGGCAATAGGTTCATAAATATTTAATATTTAAGGCCTTACTTGTTAAATACCGGGTCGCCCATATCAATGGCTGTTTGTATCGGGAGATAGGCGACATGAAACCAGCAAATACAGAAATTGAAAGCCACAGACTAAAGCTCAGACGCTTGCAACATCGTGATGCTAAAGCCTTGTTTGGCATTTTTTCCGATCCCCGGGTTATGACGTATTGGCACACGCCAGCATGGCCATCCGTTGAGTATGCCCAGAATTATATTTCAGACGAGCAGGTCGCCTGGGATGAAGGTAAGGCTTTTACTTTTGCTATTGAACACCGCCACAGTGGTGAAGTAATGGGGAAATGTCTTTTGTGGCATTATGACGCTCAATCCCGGCGGGCTGAAATCGGCTTTGGGCTCGGTCCTGATTATTGGGGACAAGGGTATATACAGGAAGCCGGAATGGCATTGTTGCAGTTTGCTTTTAACCATCTTGATTTAAATCGACTGGAAGCCGAGATTGATCCGGACAATAAGGCCTCGGCCAAGGCCTTGGAACGGCTGGGGTTTAAACAGGAAGGCTATTTGCGTCAGCGCTGGATTATAGCCGGGCATAAGTCCGACTCTGCTTTATATGGCCTGTTACGAGAGGAATTCTTGTCCATAGGTATTTAACCCTGAATATTGGACCCAATATAAGTCAGTAAGTAACTGATTATTGGAACGCCCCATGTTTGCATCTCGTCCATCTGCCGCTTTAGGGCAATCTATGTTGATGGCCTGCCTGTTTTTATGCCTGTTATGGTGGGTTAAGCTGGCAGAGTCATTTCTGGGGCTGGATTTAAGCAATCTGGCAGTGGTCCCTCTGCAACTTAGTGGTTTGCTGGGTATTATCACGGCGCCATTGGTGCATGCATCGTATTTGCATATATTCAGCAATAGTTTGCCGGTACTGGTGCTAGGCACCTTACTATTTTATGGGT
This sequence comes from Bowmanella denitrificans, assembly GCF_039522935.1. Classification (NCBI taxonomy): domain Bacteria; kingdom Pseudomonadati; phylum Pseudomonadota; class Gammaproteobacteria; order Alteromonadales; family Alteromonadaceae; genus Bowmanella; species Bowmanella denitrificans. The sequence continues at coordinate 148,319 of NZ_BAAAEI010000014.1, forward strand.
ATCCGCGCTCCTGCAAACCGGCACTATTGCTAATTTGGCTAATGTCAGGTTTGGGAGTGTGGTTATTTGCCAGACAGGCTGCTCACGTGGGGGTCAGTGGCGTGGTGCACGGCATGTTTTTTTATCTGCTACTGTCCAGCATTCTGCGACGGGACAAATTATCCGTCGCCCTGATGATGGTGGGGTTCTTTTTATATGGCGGCATGCTGATGACCATTTTCCCCAGAGAACCGCAAATCTCATTTGAGTATCACTTTTTCGGTGCCGTGGCCGGTTGCGTGGCATCGGTGTTGTTTCAACACCGCGATCCCAAGCCAGAAGAGAAGACCTATCAATGGGAAAATGAAGAAGACAGCCAGGACCCGCTAATTGGCGATTTATGGCAGCAGAACCCACAACACCCATATTCCGATGGTTCCCAGACACCACATGAACACCGCGATACAGAGAACAAATATTAATCCCATCAAGTACTTGCTTCTCATCTGAGGATTGTGTGGCTACAATGGGGACCTTATTGATGCAACAGGCTCGAGAGATTGATGGCCACAGGCGTATTACGTCTTATTGGTGTGTTGGGGGGCATTTGCTTACCCGTAGTGACCGCTGCCCAGCCGGTGGCAGTGGACGAACTGATCCGCTCTCTAAAAGCGGAGGGTTATGAATGTCCGAGTGACCAGCATGCCAGGCAGATTGACTCATTTATTGGCCAGGCATTGCCGGTTCAGCAGGCATTCTATCTAAAAGTTCGTAAGGCGCAGTATCTGGCCTGTGGTGGGCGTTTGGAAGAGTCAGCAGAAATTTTGGATGCGCTTCTTAGCGTGACATACCCACCAGATGATAGCGAAAATCTGGCCTACGCCCTGTATTTAGCGGGCATTGTCACCAGTAACGCCGAGCAAACCCGCAGATGTGATTATTACCGGGCCGCAGAGCAGGAAGCGCTGCGCGTCGACGCCCCGTCGATTTTGCTGGGGGCCCAACTTGAACTGACCTCAACCTGTGATATCGACGAGGACAACATCGACAAGAGTCTGGCTAAACTCTATGCCTTGTTGGAAAAGCATTCGTCAGCGGAAGATCAGGCGATTCGCTCCGATATATTCAATAATATCGGCAACCTTTACGCCATTCTGGGGCAGCATGAACTGGCAGGTGATCAGTACCTTAAGTCCTATCAGATGTCGCAAGGTAATTACACTGGCGAGACATTGCTGACCCCTCTGTTTAATGCCGTGACCGCTTACCTCAAAAGTGGTCGTATTGATCAGGCGCGTAGCGCGATGGACGAGCTCATTCAGCAAAACGCTCAGGTCAACACCCCCTTAACCAACGCCTGGGTGCAGCAGGCACAAGCTATTTATGCACTGCATATGGGAAATTTTCAGTTGCTTAAAGACAGTTTGGTGAAATGGGCGGTCTTTTTACCTGATCTTTCCCACCCGGATATGGATACTATGTACCGTCGTATGCAGGCGCAAGCCTGTCTGCATGAGCGAGACGAACGGTGTTTAAAGGATTATCTGACCTTTGAGTTACAGGATCATCCCTTTGAACAATCTGAAGATCTGGCATACCTGCGTTTATTGATTCAGAGTTATCGCCTTCTGGACCAGCCAGAAAATGCACTACTGGTGTTTGATCAATACGACAGAGTCAATAAACACTTAATTGAAATGCAGCAATCATCGTCGAAAATATTGGGTGTAGCACAAATGCTGTCTGATATTGTCGAGCTCGAATCAAACCTTGAAAAGGCCCGGCAGGAGAAAGCTCTGGCGACCATGCGTCTGGTCTTCGCGTTGGCATTGGTGGGGGCATTACTCGGCCTATTGGTCTGGCTTATATACCGTCGCCAGCGTAGTCATTTTAAGCGGGATCACCTGACTGGATTGTTCAGCAGCAGTGCGGCAGTGGAGCGACTCAAACGCTTTGGTCGGCCGTCGGTGCTGAGAGTGCATGCCTTAGCCCTGTTTAATGTGGATGGTATTCAGGCGCTTAATCCTGAATACGGACCCGGCAGCGTCGAGGTGGTGTTGCAGCAGGTTGCCGAGAAACTTCAGCAAGCCAGTCAGGCTGGCGATGTAATAGGCAGAATGGGCAGTCAGGAGTTTTTGGTCTGCCTGTATGACATTGACGAAGTTCGTGCCAAGAATCATCTTGAACGCTTGTATTTGGCGCTGACTGAGTCAACTTTTGATACGGTGTCAGGGCAGGGGGTCAATTTATCGGCCCAGTACTCGGTGATGATACTGGATGAGGCGCCGGATGACGTAATAGCCCTGTATCAGGGACTGGTTGAGGCGATGGCGCAGGAGCGCCGTATGCAAGCGGCCCAGCAGCGTTAAGTTTCTCTTAAGGCTTTTCCTCTACTCTGTATCGCAGATTGTAAAGAGGAAAGGTTGATGTTCAGGTGGCCGGTTTTTCTGATTCTCGTCATTGCAGGTGGTTACCAGCAATGCGCCTACCCGTCTTCAGAGTCGGCCTTGCTGAATAAGCTGTCAATACTTTTGTCCAGTCATGATGACACTACAATACTGAGAGAGCTTGCGTCCTTACAGCATGAAGCCCGGCAATTGACATACCAGTGCTCTGAATGCCCATTCGATTGGTATGTTCTTGGAAGAATCGAGCATGAAATTGCTCGCAAAAGTGGTGGGCTGGCGCAGTTGAAAGCGGCACGGCTTGCCAAAAATGCATTGACAAGAGCAGCAAGATTGGACATCCGTGTGGCTCAGGGCGATGCCCTGGCAAATCTGGCCCAGCTTTACCTTGAAACACCCTCCTGGCCGCTGTCATTTGGTGACAAACATAAAGCCAGGCAATTGCTTGAAGAGGCATTAGTGATTGCACCGCAAAACATTAGTGTTTTGTTAGTGGCCGGCCAGCTTTATCTTGAACTGGGGCAAACAGACAAAGCCAGACGATACCTGCAAATGGTGGTAGACACTGAGCCGATGAATAACGCTTTAACGCACCACTTGAAAATAACGCAAGCCTCAACCATGCTGACAAAAATTAATAATAAGTTATTGGAACAATGAGACTTTTACTTATTGAAGACGATAGTCAACTGGCCAGTGCCTTGTCTTTGGCGTTGCGCAGTGAAGGTTTTGCAGTCGACCATCTAAATAGTGGGCGTCAGGGATTATCCGCCTTACAGGCCAAGCAAGCCGATATGGCTATTTTAGATCTTGGCTTACCGGATATGGACGGCATTGAGATACTAAAAACTGCCAGACAGCAGCGACTGGGGATACCTATTTTGGTGTTGACCGCCCGGGACAGCACCGCCGATAAAATTAAAGGTCTGGATCTGGGCGCCGACGATTATCTGGCCAAACCCTTTGAGGTTGAGGAACTGCTCGCCCGTATCCGGGTGATTGCCCGTCGTCTAGGCACCTCAGATGACGCCAGAGTTAAAATAGGTGACGTAGTGCTGGATACGCTGGCGCATAAAATTCTGGTGGAAGGTGAACAACTGGCGTTATCCCGTCGGGAGTATATGCTTGCCAAAGCGTTGATGGAGAATGCGGGGCGGATACAGTCCCGCGAACAACTTGAAACCCGTTTATATGAATGGGGAGAAGAAGTGGCCAGTAATGCTATTGAAGTGCATATTCATCACCTGCGCAAAAAACTGCCGCAGGGCTTTATACAAACCATTCGTGGCGTAGGTTACACCGTAAACAAATGAGTTCAATCCGACGTTATCTGGTGCTACTGCTGTTATCGGTGATAACTATTGTACTGTTTTTTGCTGCAATCAAGGGCTATAAAAGCAGTATGGAGCGTGCTACCCGTTTGTTTGACAGCCAACTGGTGACCGTGGCAGATACTCTGGAATCGATGCAACTTACCGGTAACGTCGGGCAGTTGAATCAGGATGCCGAGATGATTTTGCAAATCTGGCATCAGGATGAATTGCTGTTACATTCGATCAATGGTCCCCTTACTCCTATTACGTTACAGTCTGAGGGATTTCGTGATGAAAATCTTGCCGGACAGCGCTGGCGTACCCTGGCACGTTACTACCCGCAATCCGGACACTGGCTGATGCTCGCCCAGCCCCTTAGTCACCGTTATGAACTGACCGAAGAGCTGGTACTGGCAGCAGTGCAGCCTTTGGTATTCAGCCTGCCGGTTCTGGCGCTGCTGATTTCCCTGGCGGTTAAGCAGGGTTTACGCCCATTGGTGTCGCTGTCTGATGCACTGCGCCAGAAACGTGCTGACGACTTGCGCCCCATCAGTCTGAAGCGTACCCCGGCAGAACTGGAAGCGGTGGTCATTACCATTAATCGCCTGCTGGCCAGGCTGGATGCGGCGTTTTCCCGGGAGAAACGTTTTGCTTCAGATGCCGCGCATGAGCTTCGAACGCCCTTGAGTGTGCTTAAAATCAACAGTCATAATCTGGCCCTGGAATTAGGCAAAGAATCTGTCAATCTGAACTTACTCAAGGATGGCGTCGAGCGAATGAGCCATGTGGTCGATCAGATTCTGCTGCTCAATCGCACCAATCCTGAGCATTTCAGCTTGCAAATGAAACCCTTGGATCTTTACGTTCTTTGCCAGCAATGTATTGCCAGTCTCTATCCGCAGATTCATGCCAGGCAGCAGGAAATCAGTCTCAGCGGTGAAACCTGTCTGTTGGCAGGCGATGCGTTTTCATTGAATGTGTTGTTGCAGAACCTGATTTCAAATGCCAGTAAGTACAGTCCGCACAACAGTCAGATTGAGGTCAGCATTACTCAATCGGCAGAAAAAGTGGTGCTATTGGTGGAAGATTCTGGACCTGGGTTGGAAGAGTCTGAATATGAACGGGTTTTTGAGCGATTTTATCGGGTCGGCGGTGACCGGCATCAGTCTGGTGTCAGCGGTTGTGGCTTAGGGCTGGCAATCGTTAAGCATATTGTTGAGCTGTACGATGCCAGCATCAGTCTTGGCCGCGCCGTGCATCTTGGTGGTCTCAGTGTCAAAGTGGAATTCAGCAGGCGAGGGAGAGGGCATGTCAAAAACCAGCATTAAACTGGCTGTGCTGATGTTACTGGCTCTGCCCTGTAAAGCTGAGGTGGAAGAGTTTGAGTTGGTGCTGAAATCGCATTTGTTTTATCCGTCAAAACTCGAAGTACCCGCTGGCCGAAAGGTTAAACTGGTTATTCATAATCAGGATGATACCCCCGAAGAGTTTGATAGTTTTGACCTCAACCGTGAGAAAGTCATCTTTCCTAACCGTAAGGCCACTGTTTATATCGGGCCATTAAAACCCGGTGTATATGAGTTTTTCGGTGAGTTTAATCCCAATAGTGCCAGAGGCCAGGTAGTGGCCATCGACAGGGAGGGCAATGGTGCTGATTAATTCGGTGATTCTGTTTTTGCGTGATGCCTTACCGGTATTCGTTCTGATCAGTCTGCTACTGGCTTTTGCCAATTTTGCAGGACGACGCTGGTATTGGCTGGGCGGTGCTTTACTAATGGGACTGGCGGGCAGTATGTTGCTGACCCATCAGGTCGACAACTTAAGTGAATGGTTGGAGGGGGCTGGGGTAGAGGTGTTTATCTTTGCCTGCCAACTGATTATCTATGCGCTGCTGCTGATAAATTTACAGTGCCAGTTTAAAGATTATCAAAATGCCTGGATTGCCACTGCTGTGCTCATGGTTGGGTTGGTGCTGACCCTGGATGGTGCCAATTTTCTGGTTTATCTGTTCAGTTACTGGTCGCATGAGCAAACCCCGATGGCCCTGGTTATGGGCACTATTCTTGGTGGTACGGTTTGCATGAGTCTGGCCGTACTGCTTTACATTGGCTGCCAGCATTGGCTGGCCAGCGGTTATCCATTGCTGTGTGCACTGTTAATGTTGCTCTGGGGAGCGGGGCAACTAAGTTATTCCCTGAATTTACTCAGTCAGGTTGATTTGCTGCCGCCTATGCGACCAGTTTGGGATACCTCTGACTGGATTGCCGATAATTCAGAGCTGGGACACCTGCTTAATTCATTAATGGGTTATGAAGCCGCACCGGGGTTATTGCAAATTATTGTTTATATGCTGGCTGTGTTATTGCCATTTATCTGGCTGTACCACCTGAATCGTCACGCTTACCCGACGCCCGTGGTTAAGGGGGAGGTATGAGAAAGTCACTTATTGCCACTGTAGGCTTATTGCTGAGTCTCAACGTGCTGGCAGATGGTTATGTGGTAGACAAGGTTTACCACCCTATAGTGTTACCTGGAGAGCAGCGCCTGGAATGGCGGTTTATGTCGCGCCAGACGGATGACCGCAATGTGCTGGCACAGCGTATCGGGTATGGGCGCTCGTTGTCTGAATATGTGACTCTTGAAGCCTATGTGGTGGGGGAGCGCGATCACGAGGATAACTTTGGCTTGCAGGCATATGAGCTGGAAAGCCGCTGGATGCTCACCGACCAGGGTAAGTACTGGGCGGACTGGGGATTGGTGTTTGAGTTGGAAAAACAGCACAAGCAGGATGCGTGGGAAGCCACCTCCGGCCTGGTGATGGAAAAGGAGTTTGGCCGCAATAGCTTAACCATGAACTGGTTCCTGGTATACGAATGGGGTAAGGCGCTGCACGATGAATTTGAAAGTGAATTTCGCCTGCAATACCGGTTCCGCTGGAAGCCTCAGGTGCAGCCCTCGTTAGAAATGTATCTGGGAGAAGACTTTGTTGGCATTGGACCTGCTCTGATGGGGGTGCAGCGCTTTGATGGCCAGCGTCAGCTAAAATGGGAATTGGGTTTTATTTCCGAAGTCAGCGGCATCGCGAAAGATCATACGCTCAGATTTGTATTGGAGTATGAGTTTTAAGGGCAGACGGGACAAGGGCTCTGGTTAGCAGTTTGAACCCACAGCCCGGCCCGTCGTTTGGGCCGGCTAGGGTTTTCCCGGCAGCATACGTTTAAGCGTGTTATCTCTTTTCACATAGTGGTGCCACAGGGCCGACAAGGCGTGTAATCCAATTAGGCCATAACCTGCCTTGCCAATGCTCTCGTGCCATTCTTTAATCATGCCTGCCAATTCCCGATTCTCACTGATCAGGGGCGGCAGACTGAACGAAAAAAAGGGCACAGGTTTGCCCGCCGCACTTAATATCAGCCAACCAGCCAGTGGCAAGCCCAGCATCAGCAAATACAGCAGTGCATGCATCAGGCCTGCTACCTTGCTCTGGACGGCAGAAGGTGGCGGTTGTATGGCCGGAGAGCGTATTGTCAGTCGCCAGTAAAGGCGCAAAACAACCAGTATGCCAACCAGTAACCCCAGCATAAAGTGCCATTGTTTGAGTGCTTCACGGGGATCACTGCCTTTCGGGTAGAGCTCTCTTAACTCAATACAGGCGTACACCGCGACGATCAACAATAACATCAGCCAATGCAGGCTGATGCTAACCGGATGATACTTCTCAGACATAACGAGGCTCCTTTTTACTTACTCAGACACAATGGGATTAGGCTGCGCTCTTCGGCGGTGAATATTGTGCAAACTTAACGCCATCTGGTGACGATAATCGGCATAAAAACACCACAAACTGCGATAAAATTTTACGTTAAAGGTTTACCCACCCTACCTGATCCAAATCAAGCTTGGTATGAATTGGCAGGCAGCGGGGGCGCATCATTTTGTATGCTTTTACTCTCCGGAAGTTTCCACAAATTGGTTGGGGCAGGATAAAAGCGGTATACCAATGCTGCATTGAGGCAGCATATGCCCCAACTGAGCAACATAGACACCAGGGTGTGGCTGAGAAAATGATCACCAATCAGCATTTTATAGCCGCCCATCAACCAGCCCAGTGACAATGCGCCTACTATTGCCCACTGCCTGGCTCGGTCAGTAGGCATCAAAAATATCAAGGCAAGCAAGCTGAATCCGCCGCTGGCATGTCCAGCAGGAAAGCACTTTTGCGGTGCTGCCGGGCGTTTGTCCGCCGGATAAGCGCTAAACAATGGCACATGTTCAACCTTACCGCCGAATTGCAGCAGATTCACCGGACAGGCCATATTAGTGGTGGCTTTAAGCAGACCGACAGTGGCAGGGACGGACAGCATCGATAGCATGACAATGAGTAGACCCGGCTGTAAAGGTTTGATGGCATGTTTGATAAAACTGACAACAAACATCAGTAGCAAGCTGAGAAAAAACACCAGCAGCACCACTTTGATGCCGTCGTAAAACAATAATCTGGCCCAGAATTCCTGCTTGTCCCACCACCATTGATGACTGCCTTGGTTATACAACAGTTGTTGTATTTGCATATCCAACGCGGTCAGCTCAAAGATCAGGATGCACAATATCAGGGCCAGGCAAGTTACCAGCAGATGGCGGGCTAAGCACTTATTCATCACGATACACGAAGTAAGGAACACAAGGAGTGTTGCCAATGATGTGGCTATCAATTTCAAATGACTGCAATAAGCTGCAACTGAAATCATCGTGGCTATATGCCTGGTGCGTCAATCCTCTGGATGGCTCAAGCAGAATGTCGGAGCTTTCACCCACCCAAACCAGAAAAGGCACATGTGTTTGGGAACGGGGCGCTAAGAAGTAAGGCATACCGTGCAGGTAAAGGCCATTTTCCCCAAGTGATTCACCATGATCGCTCATGTACAGCATCGCGGTTTCAAATTTGGGAGTATTGCGTTTGAGCAGTTCTATGACCTGATTGAGAAAATAATCGGTGTAAAGAATGCTATTGTCATAGGCATTGATGATTTCCTGTGTAGAACACTCGGCCAACTCCTGGCTTTTGCAGGCAGGTACAAAGTGTTCAAAATTTGCCGGATAGCGTTTGTGGTAAGCTGGCCCATGGCTACCCATTTGATGCAGCACTATTAAAATGTCGCCTTGCTGTTGGTTAATATAGTCCTGCAATCCAGCCAGCATGCCGATGTCCCGACATTCGGTTTTATCGCACTCCGGGTTGTGGTCTGGCGAGCGGAAATCTTCATAAGGCAGCCGGGTAGCGACGCCTTTGGAGTCCGAATTATTATCCCGCCAAAGCACGTTTACGCCGGCTTTATGCAATACATCCAGCACGTTCTCGGTGTATTTGGCGCTATCCAAATCAAAAGCGTCACGGTGACTGAATGAAAACAAACAAGGGACAGATACGGCGGTAGAAGTGCCGCATGAACTCACATTGGCATAGCTTAGCAGGTTCGCCTGTTTGCTCAGCATAGGATTAGTCTGGCGGCTGTAGCCATTTAAGGCGAAGTGATCGGCCCTGGCGGTTTCTCCCACTACCACAATTACTAGTTCGGAGTGGCCGGTTGGTTTGGGGGCGAGGTGCTCACCCGTCAGCTTCACCAATTGCTTATGGGCTGGGTTTCGCAACTGCCGGGCCACAAGGTCCACCGCCGAATATATTGGGTAAATAGGGTTAGCGTGATAGCGAACCGACTTATGTTCACGGAAAAAGCTGGCGTATTGGTCACTAAAAGGCAGCATACTTAGCAACGTCAGGGCGAAGATGCTGCATAGGGAAATAACCGACGCTTTTATAGCCGGGCGCTGCAGCCCTTTGCTGCCTGAAAGCAGCAAACCAGGCAGCACGGCCAATAACATGATCCGCCACACTAAACCGGCACTGAGTAAATCTTTCGCTTCGTCAGGGTTAGTTTGCAGCACATTAGTGAGCATAATCCGATCAAACACAGTACCCAGTTCATCGGTGAAATAACCGGTAATGGCGGCTATCAACAGTAATATTGGGTACAACCAGCGAGGTGCAATCAATATGCTTAGAAGCTGGATCATCAAAAGCAGTAAAAAGCCAAGCAGCAACGCCACTGAGAGCACAAAACCCAAATGCTGCGGCAGAGGATAAAGGGCGGTTAACTCAGCAAAAAAGCTTAAGTTGGCGCTGATAAGCAGGAAAAACACCAATAAAAGTTGGCTCTGCCATGGCCTGATGCGTACAGAAAACATATCAGAATGCATGTTTTACCTCTACGCGAAACTCCAGGCCGCTAACATCGTCCTGATCTGAAAAAGGATGCACGAGATCCATATGAATAACCTGCCGGTCACTGGAATGAGTGGAGTAAAAGCGGGCACCAATACCCACGCTTTGCAGTAAACCGCTATCTTCGTTGGCTCTTGGGGTGTCGCCGAAGCTCTTGCCCACGTCATAAAAGACCGCACCGCCCAGTTCGAAAAGTTTGAACAGGTTAATGCCGGGGTAATAGCGCAGCTCGGTGCTGAGCAGCAGGTTCTGTTCGCCATACTGATACTGCAGTGGATAGCCGCGCATACCCGTATCGCCGCCCAGATTTACGGGGTTATCCAGGGTCGGATTATCTGAAAATTGCCAGGCTGCACTGGCATACCAGGCGAAACGTTGATTGAGGCGATGGATAAGTTCACCGCTGAAACGCCCGGTCAGGGAGCTGTGATCTTGCGCACCGCCGTTAAATCCTCCGGCCTGAAAGCGCCCCAATAGCAAGGTATCAGCATTCCAGGCCAGTCCCTTGCTGGCCGACATATTCCATAGCCAGGCACCTTGTTGCGGCCCGCTGACCAGGTTATGGCCCAGATTAGCCTGTATATGCCAACCAAGATTAATGTCTTCTTTTTGTTCGATAAGATGCAAATTGCGCAACGTAACATAGTCGTCCTCTAACCACTCAACGCCAACCCAGGGATAGTTAAATCGCCGATCGGTGGGAAGGTAGTCGGATTGCGGCTCACTAAAGATGTGTTCGTCTTTGGTCCAGCCCGCCAGTATGCGCAGATGCTGATCATCCCAGTTGCCGATTTTCCAACCCAGGTTCAGGGTTTGGTAATCAATCTTGTGTCTGAACAGCAATTCATCCTGACTATTGTGGAACAGCGTATCTACTCTATCTTCGCGGTTAAAGCCCACGCTGCCGCCAAAATTGCTATCCACGCTGACCAGGGGTTTGTCCAGAAATACACTGCGCTGATAGCCGTCTGGGCTGTCTATCAGGCGAATGCGGGCGTTGCTGTTGTAACCAAGAAAGAGCGGGAACTCGGTATCCAGCTTATATCCACTGCGCTGTGGATCGGAAAAATAGGCAAGCTCTGCATCCACTCCCAGGCCGAGCAAATTGCGGTCCTTTAAACCCAGTTCAAAATGGTTTTTACCGCCTTTTCGGCCAAAATCGAGGATCGGCATTAATGACCAGGTATCCCAGGTGTCGATTTGGATACGGGATTGTTGTTCGTTCTTAACCAACTGCACTTTGGCATCACGCAGATAGTTACGGGCACGCAGGTGTCTTTCCACCTCATACAATTTGTCCGGATCTGCCTCACAAGGAGATAAAAACGCCAGTTCATTCTCTAGCGTTGCTTGTTGCGTATCCACATGCAGGTTATTGGCCAGTTTATGTAGCCAGGTGGTATCCGGGTCCTGTTCATCAAAAATACTGTGAATATTGAGCTCAATCTCAGTAGGTTGCTCACAGGCGATTGAGGCGCTACAGGCCAGTATAATGCTCAGACTAAGGGGGATTGCCACCCGGCACTGGGATTTAGAACGCATGGCATTTCCTGAAAAATACGGCTTGTTTTAAGACTATTTCCTGAACCTTAAGGAAGTCTGAAGGTGGGCATTTTTTTTGGGATGATGTTGGCTGTTTACTTTGGCGTGCTAAACGGCGCTGAAACAGGGGCGACTATTCGCCCCTTTGCTGGCCCGGATAGAAAATCGGCAAGGTTGGTGAGGTAATCTGACAATCTGCTGTTCTGGCTGACTGGTCCAGCAGTAACCAGTCCTGACGATGGGCAAAACCCAGATCCAACCCTTTGTTCAGGTCAAAACAACCTAGTGCTTCCTGACGGGCGACCAGAATTTTGCCCTGAGGATGGTCACTCAGCCACTGCCAGGCCGATTGTTGCTGTGCTGACATGGGGCTGTGATAACCAAAATGCCCCATTGAATATGGCCAAAACAGCAGAAACTGCTCTTTCAGGCCCAGCATTACTAGCGGCGTATCGCGTGTTACATGCAATTGCAGGTTTTCCACTACCAGTTTAGGGGTTTTAACCGGCGTCAAGAGCACATAACCCCAGGAACTGTAGAGTAACCAGAACGAAGACATAAAAAGCAGCCAACTTAAGTGCTGACAGCGTCGGCTGACAAATAAGCTAAGCAGACCGAAGACGCCGATACAAAGTAAAAACCACCAGGGCTGTACAGGGTAATCCAGCACCAGTTGCTGAACCTTATCCAGGCCAGCCAGACCGGCAATAGCTAATGTGATAAACACCAGGGTAAATAGGGCAACAGTGGCCATTATCAGGCGGTTTGGCCAGCGCTTTTGCAGAATACCTTGTACAAAAGGGGCACTGATAAGCGCCAGCATCGGCAGTGCAGGTAAAATATACACACCACGCTTACCTGGGCTCAGGCTGAAAAACAAAACCACCAACCCGATCCAGACAAGAGGCAGTAAAATGCGTCTATCGCCAGCTTGAATGGCACGCCACCAATTGGGGATGAGCCAGGGCAACAGTAAACTCAGGGGCAGCCAGAACACCGGGATCACTGAGGTGAGGTAATACCAGAATGGTTTAATATGGTGCCAGGAATCGGCATAGCGTCTGGCAGTTTGTTTAAGCAGAATATTATCCCGGTAAACCTCATAAGCACTATCGGCCTGGTTTGCCACTAGTATCAGCATGGGCACAAACCACAGCGCAATCACCAACAACATGGTCAGAGGGCCGGCCCACCAACGCCAATTACCCTGGATTTCATCAGGCTGAGTCTGGAAGTGCCTGGCCAGGAAAAATGGTAACAACATCAGCAGTGGTAAAAAGCCAACACCTTTAGTAATCACTCCCAATCCCATGGCTGCAAAGCCCAGGTAATACCAATGCCAACCGTCTTTACACAGAAGATGGCGTAGTAAGCCATAACAACCCAGCGTGATCCAGGCGCACACCATCGCATCGATTTGGGCGGTTTTGGCCTGCAGAGTAAATTGAAAGCTTAACAGCAATAACGCCGCTGCCAGCATGCCGGTCTGTTCATTCCACAAACGCTTACCCAGATCGTAAACTAAGTACAAGGTAAGCAAGCCACTTAGCGCTGAAGGAAGCATGAAGGCCAGTTTAATGCTGCCCAACAACCAGTAAAACAGAGCAATACTCCACATAAATACTGGCGGTTTATCTGGATACAGCTCACCTCCACGCATCGGGAAAAACCACTGTCCTGAGTCCACCATTTCGACAGCGATCTGAGCAAATCTCGGTTCATCGGCAGGCCAGGGATCGCGCAGTCCCAAACCGGTAAAAAGCAGCACAAATGCCAGCAGCGCCAGTTTGAGCCTGGCCTCATTACCTCGTAACGACAACTTAAACATGGGCATGAATGTCCTGCTGCGTGGCGATTTCCTGTTCTATGCGGCTACGCCGGTAAAGCCAGGCGCCCAGTGCGCTGGAGAAAAGCAGCAATACCACGCCAACAACGATTTGCAGTTGGGCATTAAATTTTAGTCCGCTGCCGGAAAGGGCAAACACCAGCATTTGCGGTAAGTAGCCGATAAAGGACCCCGTCAGAAAGGCCCATAAAGGCAGGCGAATCAACCCGGCCAGCAGATTCACCGCCAGGTTGTTGCCTATGGGAAACAGCCTCACCGCAATCGTGGCCTTAAAGGTATTATGCGAGAGAAACTGACGCAGTCGCAGACCCGGCAAGCGTTTATGAATAACCTGATCACCTATTAGCCGGATAGTGAGCAAGGTGATACCCGCGCCGATGGTAACGGCGAAGGTTGACAATACAACACCGGCCAGCACACCAAAATAGTAACCACCGATAAAGGCCGGTATTTGCCTGGGTAAACCGACCGCACTGAGTCCGGCAAACAACGCCACAAACAGGCAGGCATCCAGATACAGATTACCACTTAAATACTGGCCGAAGCGTGCTGGTTGCCATTCGCTCAGCCACTGTGACTTGCCGACAAACCAGCCAACAGCAAGCAGTGCGGCAAGCCATAGCAGGGCTGGAAGCAGGCTCTTAGGTAAACATCTATGCGCCTGACTGGTCATGCCGATACTCCCTGCATTCGGTAGTCAGACGATTGCGGCGCTGTAGCCACATCACACCAAACAGGTCAACCAAACCCACCCAGGCGCGATTCAGCATGCCGTATTTGGATATACCGGCCATTCTGGCGCGGTGATTAACCACCGAAATTTTTACCTGCCCGCCGCATCGTTGCACCAATGCAGGCAGGAAACGATGCATATGATCAAAATAGGGCAGTTTCAAAAAGGTCTGGCGTGGGAACAGTTTAAGGCCACAGCCGGTGTCGGGGGTGTTGTCGCCGAGCAGGGTGGCGCGAATTTTATTGGCTATGCGACTTTGGAGCAGTTTCCAGGCACTGTCATGGCGGTTTTTACGATAGCCCGCAATCAGGAAATCCTGCTCTGGTGCAAAATCTTTGGCCAGCGTCAGCATGGCAGGAATATCGGCCGGATCATTCTGGCCATCGCCATCCAATGTGGCAATTAACCTGCCCTTGGCGGCGTGAATACCCAAATGAATTGCCGTGCTTTGGCCTCTGCTGTGCGGGTTTCTTAAAATCCGTAGCGCAACATCGCCAGTTTGCTGCAGGCTTTCCAATATCTGAAAAGATTGGTCATCACTGCCATCGTCAACGTAAATGATCTCATAGCTGATTAGACCTTCGAGATTCTGGCAGATCTCTCTAATAAGGGGATGGATGTTGTCTTGTTCGTTTTTTATGGGTACGACGACGGATAGTTCGATCATTGCAATTCATGCTGAAATATTGCCTGTTTGCTCAGCATAGAGGCGCTAACTTAAGGTTTTCTTAAGGCACAATAGCTGAAGGATAAGAAATGCCTGGGCCTTGGGCATTTATCTGTAGAAGAACAGTGAAAACGGCATACATTCAGGCAAAAGTAAGCTACACTGCGCCGCTTTTTTGTTCGGCCCTTTCGGCTTTTATCTATTTGCTAACAGGTTTCTATGATCGCTACCGCCAATATCACCATGCAGTTCGGCGCCAAGCCGCTATTTGAAAATATTTCCATCAAGTTTGGCGGCGGTAACCGCTATGGCCTGATTGGGGCCAACGGTTGTGGCAAATCCACCTTTATGAAGATTCTGGCCAACAAGCTGGAGCCGTCGGCAGGCAATGTGATGCTCGACCCGAACGCCAGAGTCGGCGTATTGGGGCAGGATCAATTCGCTTTTGAAAACTTTACTGTTATCGATACCGTGATCATGGGCCATAAGGAATTATGGGAAGTGAAAAAGGAGCGTGACAGAATTTATTCCCTGCCTGAAATGAGCGAAGAAGATGGGATGCTGGTAGCAGAGCTGGAAACCCAGTTCGCGGAAATGGATGGCTACACCGCGGAGTCGCGGGCCGGTGAGTTATTGCTGGCGCTGGACATTCCGGTTGAACAACACTTTGGCCTGATGAGCGAAGTGGCACCAGGCTGGAAATTGAGGGTTTTACTGGCCCAGGTATTGTTTGCCGAGCCGGATATCATGCTGTTGGATGAGCCGACCAACAACTTGGATATAAACTCAATCCGCTGGCTGGAAGACACCCTGGCACAAAGCAATGCGACCATGATTATTATTTCCCACGATCGGCATTTCCTGAACAAGGTCTGTACCCATATGGCAGATTTGGATTACGGTGAGCTGCGCTTGTATCCTGGTAACTATGACGAGTATATGACGGCCGCCACCCAAGCCCGTGAGTTGTTACTCAATGAAAACGCCAAGAAAAAGGCCCAGATCGCGGAACTGCAGACCTTCGTCAGCCGCTTTTCGGCTAACGCGTCCAAGGCTAAACAGGCCACCTCCAGAGCCAAACAGATTGAAAAGATCGAGCTGGCAGAGGTTAAGGCCTCCAGCCGCGTCAGCCCGTTTATCCGCTTTACGCAGCACAAGAAGTTATTCCGTAATGCCCTCGAACTGGAAAATCTGGGCAACGGCTACGACGAACTGTTATTTAAGCAGTTTAACCTGATCCTTGAAGTGGGTGAAAAAGTAGCGGTGATTGGTGCCAACGGTATTGGTAAAACCACCTTTCTGAAAACCCTGGTCGGTGAGTTACCGGCTAAAACCGGTACGGTTAAATGGTCGGAGAATGCCAGTATTGGTTATTATGCCCAGGATCACAGCAGTGACTTTGCCAAGGACATGACGTTGTTTGACTGGATGAGCCAATGGAAAAACCCGGGCGATGATGAACAGACCGTGCGTGGCTTACTGGGCAGAATGTTGTTTTCACAGGATGACATTAAAAAGTCAGTAAAATCGCTCTCTGGTGGTGAAAAAGGTCGTATGTTGTTTGGCAAACTGATTAATCAGCGCCCCAATATTCTGATTATGGACGAACCCACCAACCACCTGGATATGGAGTCTATTGAAGCCCTTAACCTGGCACTGGAGCACTTTGAGGGGACCCTTATTTTTGTCTCTCATGACCGCGAATTTGTTTCGTCGCTGGCCAGCCGGGTGCTGGATATCAAGGCTGACAGAATCATCGATTTTCAGGGTCCTTACGAAGAATATCAGGCCAGTCAGCAGGCCTGATCCGAAATATGCTACGGCGCCCACAAGCGCCGTTTTACTTCCGGGCCCGGACGGGGTTAGTGTGAATGCTCGCAGTGCCCATGATGGTCGTGTGGTGTGGGCTCCTGGTCCCGACAGGTTTCCTCAGGATGTTCAATTTCAATGGTGGTATGGGCCAGCTCAAAGGGTTTCAACTGGTCATTAACCGCCTGTTTCAGGGCTTGGTATTGCGTGGCTGATAACATCTGGGCACTGACCAGGTGTACGGTCAGCACATGTTTCTCACCGTCCAGTGACCAGAAATGCAAATGATGAAATCCGGTAATCTGCGGCAGAGACAGCAAGGCCTGTTCAACCTCTTGCTGCATTTTGACATCCGGACTGCGTTGCAGGAACAGCCCCAGGCTGCTGGCGGTATGGCGTAGTACATTAAATAAAATAAACAGGCTGAAACAAATGGCCAGCAGCGGGTCAAGTATTGGCAGCTCCACAACCATCATCACCAGACTGACAACCAGTACGGCGACCCAGCCGAGCATATCTTCCAACAGATGCCAGTTCAGTACTTTCTCATTCAGGGTTTTGCCCCCTTGCATACGCCAGGCGGCATAACCGTTCACGGCAATGCCCAATATCGCCAGACCCAGCATACCTGCAGTGTGGGGCATTTGTGGGTCCCACAAACGGGGGATAGACTGATACAACACCCAACTGGTGCCCGCTATCAGCACCAGGCCGTTAATCATGGCTGACAACAGTGACAGGCGCCGGAAACCATATGTAAAGTTGCTGTTGGCCGGGCGACCTGAGACATTACCCATCAGCCAGCCAAATCCGATGGACATGGCATCACCCAGATCATGCACAGCGTCAGCCATAATGGCGGTACTGTTGGTCAGCAGACCACCAATAAACTCAATAATGGCAAATCCAAGGTTAAGAAAGAACGCCACAGCCATGTTATCTTGACTGCCATGGGCATGATGGTGGTGGTGATGGTCGTGCATAGCCTGTCCGGCAATTAATCTCTGCTACCAGACTACCTGCAAACAGCTGCCTGCGGCAAGTAAGCCGCCTGGATAACAAAAGGGTATAGGGAAGATAAACTTAGATGCTCGCCAAGGCTGTTAGCTGAATGTTAGTTTTTGCACTTTTGAGTAAATAGGAGCACAGGTGTTGAGCAGAAATCTTGCAACCTGGGGATTTTTATTACTGGCGCTGATGGCCGCCTTGTACGCCAATCAGGCCCAGCATCCGGTATGGAAAGAGCAAAGTTACCTGTATGAGACCTTTCATACCGCCGATGGACGTCTGATGTACCGCTATCAAGGTGAGGTGCTGCCGGTGGATGGCCTGGTGGCTTATCAGGATTCACCGCTGCGACAAGTCAACCTGGACAGGTTGCAGGAAGAGCCTGCCGTTAAGCGCCAGTGGGTGGAAAAACAAGACGGCCAAATCATGTTGTTACAGGCCGATTTTCATTATGGCATCTGGTCCTTATTGCCCGCCTTTGTCACTATTGCCCTGTGCCTGATCTGCCGCGAACCCATAGTGGCGCTATTAGCCGGTATCGTCACAGGTGCATTCTTAATCGGTCAGTTTGATATAGTCGATAAGGTGTTAATTCCTAGTCTGGGCACACAAAGTGCGGCCGCCATTTTAGTCTTGTACTTATGGTTGCTGGGGGGCTTAACCGGCATCTGGGCCAAAACTGGCGCGGCACAAGCGTTTGCCCAAACCATGACTCGCCACTTTGTCAGAGGCCCGCGCTCTGCCAAATTAGTTACCTGGTTGTTGGGGGCGATGTTTTTTCAGGGCGGCACCATCAGTACCGTGTTGGTGGGCACGACCGTCAGGCCGATTGCCGATAAGGCCGGGGTCAGCCATGAAGAATTGAGCTATGTAGTGGACTCCACCGCATCACCTATCGCCGTTGTATTGGCTTTCAATGCCTGGCCCGCCTACGTGCAGGCTTTTATTTTTGTGCCGGGAGTCGCCTTTTTGGCCACCGAGGCCGATCGCATTGCGTTTTTCTTTGACAGCATTCCCTTTAGCTTTTACGCGATTTTAGCGGTACTGGGTACCTTGTTGATGAGCTTAAATATTTTCACTTTTTCGGGGAAACGTCTGAGAAAAGCCCATGAACGTGCAGCTAAGACCGGACAACTTGATGCTCCCTCCGCCAGACCCATGAGCAGTGGCGAGCTACATAAAGTGCAAGTGCCAGCCCATTATCAGGCCAATATGTGGGAGTTTTTGTTACCACTGCTACTCTTGCTGGGCATTGCAGTAGGCACTTTTATGTGGCTTGGCAGCCCTAAGGTAAACTGGGCGTTTGGCACTGCTCTGGTGGTGGCATCTGCCATCGCCTTATGCAAAGGCATGAGCCTGGAGAACCTGCTGGATGGTTTTGGTGATGGCCTAAAATCCGTGGTGGTCGCCTCGGTGGTTTTGATGCTGGCGATTACCATAGGGGGGATCAGTAAACAGATTGGAGGCGGACTGTATCTGATTGACTTATTAGGGGAAACAATACCCTTTTGGGCGCTGCCGGTGATTTTGCAATTGATTACTATGGTGATTGCATTCTCTACTGGTACCAGTTGGGGCACCTATGCCATTGCCTTTCCACTGGCGATGCCGCTGGCCTGGATGATTACCCAGGATCAACAATTAGCCAACCCCGAATTGTATATGGCCATCTGTTTTGCCACCGTACTCAATGGCAGTGTTTATGGTGACCAATGCTCGCCAATTTCAGATTCTACTATACTCAGTTCCATGACCACAGGTTGCGATTTGATGGACCATGTCAAGTCCCAGTTGTTTCCGGCTGGACTGGCTGCCAGCGCGGCAGCCTTGCTTTGGACCTGCGCGACATTCTTCGCCCTTTAAGTCTTTTATAACGGATACGCTTTGATAGGTTTATCCGTTTTTTCAACTTGTTAAATATCGGTTCAGGCTATATGTTTGTATCGTTAGATGGGTGATTTCATGCGTTTATTGACGGAGACAATCCGTCTGGAAGCATAGTTTATGCCGTTTTCTTGATTGTTACTTTTCCTTAAGTTTTAGAAAGAGATAGCACAAGAAAAAACAAACAGGCAAGGAATCATCCAAACAACGCTCAAAAATAAATCGCTATTTTGGTGCAGCAGTGCACCAGAGGCGATGCAACAACGGAACTGTGCATGATTTTCACCCTTGAGGTGAAAGCAGCAAGTAAAAATAACAACAAGTTGGAGAAGGTTAATGCCTACCCATATCAATAAGTTATCTAGAAGTATCAGGATTGCACTCACATCAGCAGCGACAGTGGTCACCACCTTTGGTGTTAACGCTCAGGATCAATCTCAGGGCGCAGATACCGACGCGCCGGTAGAAAAAATTGCTATTGTCGGTACCCGTGCAGCGCCCCGTTCGGTAGGGGATTCTGCGGTACCACTGGATATTGTCGGCGGTGACGATTTTGCCCGGCAAGGGGCTACAGACATCGACAAAATGATGATGTCGGCAGTCCCGTCTTTTACCGTAAACGAACAGCCGATCAATGATGCCTCGACCTTGGTTCGACCGGCTAACTTGCGAGGTCTGGCTTCTGACCAAACGCTGATTCTGGTCAATGGCAAACGTAAAAATCGTTCGGCTGTCATTACTTTCCTGGGCGGCAGTTTATCGGATGGTGCCCAGGGACCGGATATTTCCACTATTCCTGCCATTGCGCTGCGTCAGATAGAAGTGTTGCGAGACGGTGCTGCGGCACAGTACGGCTCAGATGCCATTGCCGGGGTGATTAACTTTTCACTGAAAAATGACAGTGATGGTGGCCAGTTTGAGGCGCGCTACGGCTCTTATTACGAGGGCGACGGCGATATGATGCAGTACTCAGGCAATGTGGGGCTGCCGCTCACCGATGATGGTTTTGCCAACCTGAGTTTTGAATACCGTGAAGCCGACCCCACCAGCCGAAGTATTCAGCGTCCCGATGCCGCAGCTATTGCTGATGCGGGTAACGAGTTTGTTGCTAATCCGGCACAAGTCTGGGGTAACCCGGAAATTAAATATGACTATAAGATGTTACTGAATACCGGATTGGATCTGGGCAATGACAAGGAAGCCTACATGTGGACATCCTGGTCTGAGCGGGAAGTGGAAGGTGGTTTTTACTATCGTCACCCTCATACCCGTGGCGGGGTCTATTCCAACGATGGTGGTGAAACACTGCTGGTGGGGGATTTGACCCCTAATGATGGTATTGATTGCCCTGTTGTACCTATTACTGCTAACGTCCTGACGTCAGCGGCTTATCAGCAGGTAGCAAATGACCCCAACTGCTGGGCATTCAATGAGATGTTCCCGGGTGGTTTTACTCCTAGTTTTGGTGGGGTGGTATTCGATGCTTCTATTGTGATGGGCACTAAGGGCGAGCTGTCCAATGGTATTATGTATGATGTCAGCGCCTCGTTTGCCCGCAGTGAAGTAGAGTTTTCCATTAGCAACACCGTTAACCCTTCACTTGGCCCAGACACGCCTAATAGTTTCAGCCCTGGTCAATATAATCAGACCGAAAAAGGCTTGAACCTGGATCTGTCTTATCCGATGGAGGTAGACGGTTGGGACGAGCCAATTAATATAGCCGGTGGCTTGGAATGGCGGCGTGAGTCATTTGAGATTCAGCCTGGCAATCCGGCTTCTTATGAAGTAGGACTGTTGGCCTATGATCCTGCCACCGGGGAGTCCCAGGGTTTTGGCATTGGTTCAAATGGATTCCCTGGATTTAAACCTGAAGATGCTGGTACCTGGAGTCGTGGCAACGTGGCCGCTTATGTGGATGTGGAAGCCTACCTGAGCGACAACTTTATGGTAGGGGTTGCTGCCCGTTATGAGGACTACACCGACTTTGGTTCCACTTTTAACGGTAAGCTGGCAGCCAGATGGCAACTGAACGATGACTGGGCATTGCGTGGCGCAGCCAGTACAGGTTTCCGTGCACCATCCGTTGGCCAGAGTAACGTACGCAACGTGACCACCGCCTTTGTTGGTGGACGATTACAAGATCAGGCTACTTTACCACCCACACATCCTATTTCGTTGCAAAAAGGCGGTAAACAACTTGAGCCTGAAGAGTCTGTTAACCTGAGCTTTGGTTTGGTGGGTGAGTTTGACAATGGTCTGTATATGACGATTGATTATTTCAATATCAAAGTCACAGACCGGATTAGCCAGACTTCCAGCCTGACCTTAACACCAGCAGATATCGAAGCATTGTTGGCATTGGGGCAACGTGATGCTACCAGTTTCACCAGTATTCGTTACTTTACCAATGACTTCGATACCCGTACCCAAGGGATAGATTTGGTGATGAACTACAGCATGGATATGTTTGGTGGTGACACTAAGCTGTCGCTGGCTGCCAACTATACGGATACCGAAGTGTTAAATGTCGGCCCTGATGGAACCGTAGGGAACATTGGTGCCAACAAGGTTATGATGCTGGAGGATAACCTGCCGGATACCCGCTTCAGTGTGACGGCCGATCATACCAACGGTGATTGGCGCTTCCTGGCAAGAATCAACTACTTTGGTGATTACTTCGAAGATCACGTGGATGATGGTACGCCGGATGCCAGAATTTACCCGGGGGCAGAGACCACGCTGGATGTGGAAATGGCCTACAACTTTACCGACAACTTGAGTGTGGTGGTTGGCGCCCAAAATGCCCTGGACAACACTCCGGACGATAACCCGTTAGCGGATTGGGTTGGCTCAGCTTACCCAACCACGGCACCTATGGGAATTAACGGTGGTTTCTACTACATCAGAGGCATCTATAATTTCTAACTTGTTAGTTTATTCTCAGGCCGCTTAATGCGGCCTTTTTTATTCTCTGCTCATAAACTAAGCATTCAATCTTGCCTAATTGGCATTCCTCAACTGGCTCTTCTAGCTTTAGATGGGGTCAATCGAGCTGTCGGGTTTATACAACTTGATGACATATTGACCTATATAAAAATATAGGAGAAGCATCATGGACACACTGATAAAGCCCTTGGTCACCACTATTCGATATGCACTTTACGGCATGCTGACATTAGGTGGGACTCAGGTTGTAGCGCAACAACAACAGAATCAGCAGGAACAGGAGGAGCAGGACGTAGAGGTGATTATGGTCACCGCCACCAAACGCGCCTCTACCTTGCAGGAAGTGCCGTTTTCCATTAATGCCCAATCCCAGGCGGATATTGAAAGGGCCGGGGCGACGAATTTAGAAGAGTTGTCCAGGAATGTGGCTGGGTTATCGATTCAGAACCTGGGGCCTGGCCAAAGTCAGGTGGCTATTCGCGGTGTATCCGCCGGGCAGGTGGTGCGTGACCAACCGGGGGTGAAGGAACAAGTGGGGGTATATCTGGATGAGAGTGTGATTTCACTATCACTGTTTACCCCGGATTTGGATCTTTATGATTTGAATCGGGTCGAGACCCTACGTGGCCCACAAGGCACCTTGTTTGGCTCAGGCTCTATTGGTGGCACTATCCGCTACATAACCAATCAACCCGAAGTCGATGAATTGACCGGCAGTCTGGAGCTTAACCTGAATACACTAACCGACGGCGATACCGGCGGGCATGTTAAGGGCATGGTGAATCTGCCGTTAGTGGATGACAAACTGGCCATGCGCGCGGTGGTTTATACAACAGAATATGCTGGGTTTATTGATGCACTGGGTGAAAATGGCAGTCGCAAACAGGATGTAAATGGTGGCAATCGCACCGGCGGGCGACTGGCTCTGACCTGGTGGGCGACTGACAATTTGACCATCACCCCAAGGGTGGTATACCAGGAAATTGATGTAGATGGGTTTAACCGTCAGGAAGTCTTTAATCTGTTTGCCAATCCGTATACCACGACCCGTCCGGCCATACAGTTAGGCGAGCGGGAACAATACTTGCTGCTGGATGAAGGTTTTAAGGACGAAACACTGATTGCCGATATCACTGCAGAGTGGCAGTTGGACAGTGTGGATATGACCTTTGTGTATAGCTACACCGACAGGGACATTCTGGTGAGTCGCGACGCCAGTGCGCTGTCCGGCAGCGTTAGCGTGGACCTGGGCTTCCCCGAGCAAGCAGTATTGTTGCCGTCGAACCTGCATGATCGCACAGAAGTTGAGCAGGACACCATTGAACTGCGGTTTAGTTCGAACACTGACCATGCACTGCAGTGGCTGGCTGGGGTGTTTTACTCTGATACCCAGCGTCAGTACAGTCAACGTTTGCCGACTCCGGGTTATGATGCTTTTACCGACGCTGTATTAGGCGAGGGGCAAGCTGCCGCTGCTGCAAATGGTTTTGGCCCGGATTCGCCGTATAACGCGGATTTACCCTACGACCTGACACAAAAATCGGTGTTTGGTGAGCTGACTTACGATGTAAACGATAAACTCAATCTGGTCCTTGGCAGCCGTTTTTACGATTATGAAGAAGAGCGGCGTTTTACCACCGGCGGGTTATTTTCAAACGCGGATGACCAGGTGGATGCCACCTCATCAGATGGTTTTACATCAAGGTTTATTGCCAATTATGAGCTAAACGAAACGGTGAATCTTAATGCACAGATATCGCAGGGCTTCCGTTTGGGGGGAGTCAATGACCCATTGAACGAAACACTTTGCCAGGGCTCAGATCTGCAAACTTTTGGCAGCTTTCAGAACTACGATGATGAAAAGCTGGTTAACTATGAAGTGGGTATGAAGGCCAATGCCAGGCGCTGGAGCGCTAATATGGCTGTGTTCTACACTGATATCAGTGATTTGCAGGTGACATTGGATGCCGGCTCTTGTTCTTCGCGCATTTCCTTTAATGTGCCAGAGGCGCATACGGTTGGATTGGAATATGAACTCACCCGCCGTGCTACCGATAATCTGTTCGTCACCTTGTCTGGTAGTTTTGTAAAGGCCGAATTTGACTCCACCGTGCGTGACGGTGATGGCAATGTACTAGGCGGGGTAGAAGATGGCAATCGTCTGGCATCGGTGCCTGAGATTCAGTTTGCTTTGGCAGGCACCTATGACTTTGATACCGCCATATTGAGTGCCAATGACACATACCTTTCTGCATCCTTTCAATATGTGGGTGACAGAATTACTCAGCCAAGTGATCAGGTGGCGGGGGCGGGCAACTTTGTGTCCGGCTTGCCCTTTGGTGGTGCCACGGGTAATGAGCTGACGGCCTTGGATCTGGAACTGGATGCCTACAATACCCTGAATCTCAGCGCAGGTTTGGTTTACGATACCTGGGAAGCGGTGTTGTATATCAATAATGTCACGGATGAAAATGCCAATCTGTCCTTTGACCGGGAGCGGGGAGGGCGTGCCAGGCTGGCGTATCGTACCAATCAGCCACGCACCTTTGGTGTCACTTTGCGGGCAAGGTTTTAATCAGAATAGCCTGATGATAGGGCGATGATTCAAATCTAAACGCTGCAAAACATAGGGTTAATATTAATGTCAGTCAGCATTAAATCGTTGTGCGAGTGGTATTGATGAAACAAGTGCTTTTATTACGCCATGCCAAATCCAGTTGGAAACATGTGGTGGACGATGAGTTTCGCCCTTTGAATGCCAGGGGCTACCGGGACGCGCCAGTGATGGCAGAAACCTTGCGAGGGCGGCTACCGGATAAGATTTTGTGTTCACCCTCGATTCGCACCTACAGCACCGCCATGTTTTATCTGCGTAACCGGGATATGCCACTCGAACTTCTGCATCTGGACTGGGCGCTTTATGAGGCCAGTGGTGACAGGTTGATGCGTTATCTACTGGCGCTGGATAACAGTTGGCAAAGTGTTTGGTTATTTGGCCATAACCCAGGTCTGAATGAATTGGTGGAGCTGGCCACAGGCCAAGCCGTAGACAATATTGTGACCGGCGCCAGAGTGCAGTTGCAATGGCCGGTGAAAGACTGGCAAGCATTGCAAGATGGCCAGGCCCGTTTAATAGGGATTGACGCCCCGCAAAAGCAATAGCTTAGAGGAGCAGGCAGCGCTATGCGCTGCCTGCTTTTTTGACAAGCTTACCAGCCGCACTGACGGCCCTGGTTTTGCTGATCCAACCAGGTTTTCAAAGGAGCAAAGTAATCAAGAATAGCTGTGGCGTCCATCTGGTTTGACCCCGTCATGGTTTGCAATGCTTCCTGCCAGGGTTTGCTCATACCCATTTCCAGCATATCATTTAGCGCTTTACCTGCTTCTTTGCTGCCGTAAATAGAGCAGCGATGCACAGGCCCCTGATCACCGGCAATTTCGCATAAGGCCTTATGGAACTGGAATTGCAGAATATGGGCCAGGAAATAACGGGTATAAGGCGTATTGCCAGGTACGTGGTATTTTGCACCTGGATCAAAGGCATTAGCATCCCGCGCTACGGGTGCCATCACACCCTGATATTTTTCACGCAGTTCCCACCAGGCCTGGTTGTAATTTTCCGGTGTCACTTCCCCGGAAAATACCTTCCAGCGCCACTGATCCACCATCAGGCCAAAGGGCACAAACGCAATTTTATCCAGTGCCACCTGTAACAGCATACCCAGGTCATTGGATTCATCCGGGATCTCATTGATTAAGCCAATTTGCTTAAGGTATTTAGGTGTAATAGACAAGGCAATCGTATCGCCAATGGCTTCATGGAAGCCGTCGTTCGCGGAGCCGCGATACAGCAAAGGCTGGTTTTTATAGGCACGCTGGTAAAAGTTATGTCCCAGCTCATGGTGGATAACATTGAACTCTTCACCGGTTTTCTGGATACACATTTTAATCCGTAGATCGTCTTTGTCATCCAGATCCCAGGCAGATGCATGACATATCACATCTCTGTCCTGGGGCTTAACGAATTGCGAACGTTCCCAGAAAGTTTCAGGCAGGGGCTCAAAGCCCAGCGAGGTAAAAAATGATTCGGCTTGCTTGACCATTTTTATTTCGTCATAGCCATGCTTTTTCAGTGCCGCCGTGACATCCGGCACCTGCATTTTCTGCTCAGGCTTAACTAAATCATAAATATTCCCCCAGCTTTGTGCCCACATATTTCCCAGCAAATGCGCGGGAATGGGCTTGTCCTGCGGAACAACGTCTGTGCCGTAGTAATCACCGAGCTTGGCGCGCACATGGCAGTGCAGTGCTTCATAGAAAGGTTTGACCTGTTCCCAGGTACGGTCCAGTTCTGCAGAAAAATCCTTGGCCGGCATATCATATTTGCCACGCCATAGTTCGCTGGTATCGGCAAAGCCCAGTTCTTTGGCGCCTTCATTGGCCAGTGTGACCATTTCTTCGTACAGGGGCTTCATAGGCACAGAGATTTGTCGCCACCCTTGCCAGATTTCCAGCAGCAACTCGTGATCCCGGCTTCTGGCCATCTTGGCGGTCATCTGCCCCAGATCCCAACATTCCCCGTCTTTACGACAGTAGTCGCCTTTGCCATACATCCCGTCCAGTTCCGAGGATATCTGCGACATGCGCTCGGATTTCTCTGGCGCTGACGGAGGGGCCAGGACAAAGGAGTTAAGCAATAAGTCCAGTTGACGACGGGTATTAGCATCCACCTCAACATGGTTGAATTTGGCTGCCTCCTTGGCCAGTTCGGCAGTGCGGACTGACAGTTTTTCACTCAGGTAGGCAGACACTGCGGCGGTATCCTGATTGATATAGGTGGCATAGGCCCAGGCAGCCTGAGAGGCAGGAAACTGCAGTTTTTCCATTTCAGCCTGGGCACTTTCGATAAAGTCCCTGGCGTCCTGCGCGCTGTGGGTTGCGGCTTGTTCTACCTTGGCCGGGCTTTGGTTGCTAGCGGCCTGGTCTTGCTGACAGGCTGCCAGGCTCATAGAAAGTCCTACCATAATGGCAGACAGGGTAAGTTTATTTGGCATGATTGTCCCTTTTATTGTTCGTTGTTGGCCCGTTTATTCTTAATTGAATCGCTGGTTTTCGGGGCCTCTCCATTATAAGAGTTCGGCCAGGTAGAAGATACCCTGAGACACATTTAGCGGGAACAACATAGGAGCAGCCAATAAAAAAGACCCGGTTTCAAAAGGCGCTAGTGAAATCGGGTCCAGGGAGAAGGGAAACAAAACTCTCATATACTCTGACTGTCAAAACCTGAGCAAGTTCCCAATTCGTCGCATTAAAAAATCTCTTTAAAAATCATGCGTCTGGAACACTGTAGCAACTAGCACTTGAAATTCCCCTGATTTAAACATAGATTTCAAACTGTTGTTTGAATTGGTTGTTTGATATGAGCGCAGAAACCAAAGTACAAATTCTGGATGCCGCCGAGCGTTTGTTCGCTGAGCACGGTTTTGGTGATACCTCGTTACGGGCGATTACCACGCAGGCCAAAGTTAATCTGGCCTCGGTTAATTACCATTTTGGTTCCAAAAAGCAGCTTATTCAGGAGGTATTGCAGCGTTACCTGACCGTGTTGATGCCGGCCGTGGATGATGAATTGCAAAACTTGCTGAGAAGACAGCCGAGTCCTGATGTGGGCCAGGTATTTTCTTGCCTGGTTAAGCCATTGTTGAGTCTTAATCTGGTGCATCCGGATGGTACGGCAATTTTTGTCCGTTTGCTCGGCCGTGGTTACTCAGAGTCCCAAGGACACCTGCGCAAATATATCACGTTTCATTATGGAGCGGTGCTGCGTGCGTTCGTGCATGCTGTGCATCTTGCCGTACCACAATTATCGCCGGCGGAAATCTTCTGGCGTCTGCATTTTGCCATCGGCACTTTTGTGTTCACCATGGCATCAAGCAAGGCGTTAAGTGAAATTGCCCTGGCCGATTATGATCAGGAAGTGACGGTTGAGGGTATTATCGCCCGCCTGATGCCTTACATCTCAGCAGGTGTTGGTGCACCCGGAACCGAAGTTTCCCCACATCCTTTAATGGATATTGCTTAATAGAAGGTGTAGTCATGTCTATTTTATTGATTCTGCTGGTAGTTCTCGCCGTTGTGCTTGGCGTGACAGATATCAGGCGTAACCTGATCACCAAACCGGTGTTCCAGATCTTCAAGAAGATTCTGCCACCCATGTCCACGACCGAACGTGAAGCTATGGAAGCTGGCTCTATTTGGTGGGAAGGTGAGCTGTTTTGCGGCAAACCGGATTGGAACAAGCTGCACGGCTATGCAAAACCTGCGTTAAGTGAGGAAGAACAAGCCTTTATGGACAATCAGGTGGAAACCCTGCTGAAAATGCTGGATGACCACAAGATTGTGCATGAAGACAAAGATCTGCCCAAAGCGGTATGGGAATATCTGCGCAAAGAAGGTTTCTTTGCCATGATTATTCCGAAGTCTTTTGGCGGACGTGAATTTTCGGCGATTGCCAATTCCACCATCGTGTCACGCATCTCCACTCGCTCCTTGAGCGTGGCAGTTACCGTGATGGTACCCAATTCTTTGGGCCCAGGTGAGCTGTTAATGCATTATGGCACTGAGCAACAGAAAAATTACTGGTTGCCGCGCCTGGCCGATGGTACTGACATTCCCTGTTTTGCCTTAACCGGTCCTGAAGCGGGCTCTGATGCTGGCGCTATTCCTGATACCGGCATCGTGTGTAAAGGTATGCACGAAGGTAAAGAGGTGCTAGGCCTTAAGCTAAGTTGGGACAAGCGCTATATTACTTTGGCACCTGTTGCTACCGTATTGGGGCTTGCATTTAAGATGTACGATCCCGATGCTTTGTTGGGTGACAAGAAAGACCTTGGTATTACCTGTGCCTTAATTCCCACCAGCCACCCTGGTGTTAACGTAGGTGATCGTCACTTCCCAGTGGCAATGGCCTTTA
Organism: Bowmanella denitrificans; assembly: GCF_039522935.1. Taxonomy (NCBI): domain Bacteria; kingdom Pseudomonadati; phylum Pseudomonadota; class Gammaproteobacteria; order Alteromonadales; family Alteromonadaceae; genus Bowmanella; species Bowmanella denitrificans. The sequence goes on from NZ_BAAAEI010000014.1 coordinate 177,704, forward strand.
TGAACGGCACCACCACAGGTGAAGACGTGTTTATCCCCCTTGATTGGATCATCGGTGGCCCGGATTACGCTGGGCGTGGCTGGCGGATGCTGGTGGAATGCTTATCGGCAGGACGGGGGATCTCATTGCCGGCCCTGGCAACGGCTAATGGCCACTTGTCGGCTCGCACCACGGGTGCTTATGCGGCGGTGCGTAAACAGTTTGGTTTGTCTATTGGTAAGTTTGAGGGTATTCAGGAAGCCATGGGGCGTATCGGTGGTCTGACTTACACGTTAGAAGCCATGCGTACCATGACGGCTGGCGCCATTGACTTGGGTGAAAGCCCGTCAGTAGTGACAGCGATTGCCAAATACCATATGACGGAAATGTCACGCGAAATCATTAACGATGCCATGGACATTCATGCTGGTAAGGGTGTACAGCTTGGTCCTAAAAACTACCTTGCGCATCAGTATTTCGGTACCCCTGTGGCAATTACCGTGGAAGGCGCCAATATCCTGACCCGTAATCTGATGATATTTGGTCAGGGCGCAACCCGTTGCCACCCCTATGTGTTTGAGGAAATGGAAGCGGCGGCCAATCCCGATACAGAGCAAGGCCTGAAGGACTTTGACCAGTTGCTGGTTAAGCATGTGGCTTTTGCTACCGGCAATTTCTTTGGTGCGTTGTGGCAAGGGCTGACAGCTGGTGCCTTTAATCGTGCCCCGGTATCAGGTGAAACGGGTGAGTATTATCAGCAGCTTTCACGTATGTCGAAAGGGCTAGCACTCTGTGCAGACTTTTCCATGTTGATTCTGGGCGGTGATCTTAAACGTAAGGAGATGATTTCTGCCCGTCTTGGCGATGTACTCAGCCAGTTGTACATTGCCTCGGCTGTGCTGCGTCGCTATGAATCTGATGGTCGTCAGGTGGCCGACTTACCCTTTGTGCATTATGCCGTGCAACGTTGTTTGCAGCGTATCGGTGTAGCCTTTAACGGTTTCTTCCAGAACTTCCCCAATCGACTGGTGGCTGTGATGCTTAAACGTGTGGTGTTCCCCTGGGGAATCAACTATCGCATGCCGCATGACGATATTACCCAGCAAGTGAGTGACAGCCTGATGCAGCCTGGCGTGATGCGTGACCGCCTGACCCACTTGTGCTATATCGGTGAAAAAGCTGATGATCCGGTTGGAATCGTCGAAAACGCCTTTATTGCCATGCATGATGTCGTGCCAATTGAGAAGAAAATTCTCAAGGCGCAAAAACAAAAAGTAATTCCACGTAAGTTGCCTTTTGCGACCATGCTGGAGCTGGCTCTTAAGGAGGGTATTATTTCCGAGCATGAAGCTGAACAGCTTAAGCGTACGGATGTGTTGCGCAAAGAAGCCCTGAGTGTGGACAGCTTCGCGCCCGGCGTGCTGGAGGGACATAAGGCACACACGCAGAAAGACAAATCTGTGGCCTAACTACCTTGCATGACAAAAAGCCGGTCTTCTGACCGGCTTTTTATATCCAGGGATGGATGGTATGTCGACGTTGCAGGAGCATTCGTCGACGATATCCAGGGATGGATGGGCAGAAAAACTGCTCCTGCGTTTTCTGCACTACCACCATCCCTGGCGGGCGTATATCGGCGTTGCAGGAGCATTCGCCGACGATATCCAGGGATGGATGGGCAGAAAAACTATAAGCTACGTCCCTGAAGCTTACCTGCAAAGCAGGCCAGCTAAAGCTTTTCTATAGCGTTCCATACGCTATAGTGCTCCTGCGTTTTCTGCACTACCACCATCCCTGGTGGGCGTATGTTGGTGTTGCAGGAGCATTCGCCGGGGTTATTGCAGTCTCGGCATATTCTTTTCAATATAGTCGGCTATAAAGTCCCTAAGACATTTCGCCCGTTCACTCAATAATCTGCCACTTGGCCATACCAGATAAATATCACGTTTGTCCCCTTGCCACTGTGGCAGGACTCTTACCAACTCACCGTTTTCCAGTTGTGGCTGCACTTCGGTCAGGGGTAACAGGCTGATTCCCTGATGATCACAGACTAAATGTTTCATCATCTCGGTGTCATTGAATGTGGCGTTAAAGCGCGGGAATAGCTCCTGCACAGTGCCAGACTGGTGGACAAGTTGCCATTTGCTCCACAAGGTAGTGCCAACGAGTCGGTGCTCTTTAAGTTGTCCTGGATGTTCGGGTATGCCGTTTTCAGCCAGATAGTCAGGTGAGGCTACCAGCAGTTTGGGGATTTGCCCCAGTTTCTGCTGGTATAGCAGAGAGTCGGGCTGCGGTCCTACCCGCAGTGCAAGCTCAGCCTTGCTGTTAATTAAATCCTCGCGCTGATTAGCCAGTATCAATTCAAGCTGAATCTGTGGAAACTGCCGACTAAATCCCAACCACATAGGGCGCAGAAAGCCGTGGGATATATTGATGGGCGCCAGCACCTTGAGTTTGCCGTGCAGTAATTTATGCGATTCGCTCAACTGCTGTTGTGTCTGTTCAAATTGGCTGACCAAATCAGCGTAGGCTTGATAGTAGATTTCCCCTTCCTGGCTCAATACGCATTGCCTGGCAGAACGATGCAATAACTGGCTGCCTAACTGTTGTTCCAGTTTTTGCAATCGTCTGGTTACGGTTGCGGCAGGTAGTCCCATAAACTGGGCCGCGCCAGAAAGCCCCCCTTGCTGCACAATGTGCACAAATAAGCGAATGTCATCGAACATGATTTCAAATATGCAATTTAAGATTGAAAAAGTGCTTATGTTTTTATTTTGGCAGGTGAATTATGATGCAGCAACTTAATTCGGCAAGGCCAGTTTTAGGTGGCATTGCCGGGAATATCAACCGTCTCTGGAGCGTATCGATGATTCATCCCAAATATACCCAATACGTGTTCTCCTTCTTCATGGCATTGCTGATGTCCTGCATTATGTCATTGGTGATTACCGTCTTTAACGTGGGTGCCGTCGACGGTTTACTTCTAATTTGGCTAAAAGCCTGGTTGTTTGCCTTTGCGGTGGCGCTGCCCACCATTAATTTGGTGACACCACTGGTAAGGCGTCTGGTCGGTATGGTTATCCGCCAGGATCGCATGGCCTGAGGGTAGGGAGAGTACATATGCAATATTGGCTTGACGTGCTGTTGATTGGCGTTGGCGCTACCCTGGTAATGGATTTGTGGGCGCTGCTGTTAAAACGCGGGTTTAATATCGCATCGTTGAACTTCTGTATGGTCGGGCGTTGGCTATGCCATATACCAGATGGGCAATTCTACCATCAGGGAATTGCACGCTCAGCACCGAAGAGTGGCGAATGTGCGGTGGGGTGGACTGCCCACTATGTTATCGGCGTTGCCTTTGCGTTGGTACTGACAGGAGTGCCGGATTGGCTGAATGCGCCAACCCTGCTTCCAGCTCTGGTATTTGGCGCGATCACGGTGTTGATTCCTTACTTGGTGATGCAGCCTGCGCTGGGTATGGGGATTGCGGCAGCCAAAACCCCTAATCCCATGCTGGCCAGAGTGAAAAGCCTGATAACCCACCTGGTATTTGGTGCCGGACTCTACCTGTCTGCGCTGATTGTCAGGGCTGTATTTTAACCTTGGATTGTGCTGATTGTGTTACCTGTAAAGCCAGTTTATCTAAACTGGCTTCTAATCTCGCTTCGCTAATGTGTCCCTGTTGATAGCGTATTTCCGTCTCAAGCAATCCCTTAGCCTGTTGCAGCAGGTGTTGGTATAACAAAACATCATGTACCCGGCTTCTTTTTAAGTTGATTAGCAATTCGTTAAGGTCAGTCAAACTTTGCCCGCTGATATTACTACCGGTCAGGCTGTGGCTGAGCATATTATCCAGAAAGTCGGGGTAGGGCGGTGGATTTTTATCATAGAAGCCGATGCGTTGTTTGTCTGTCAGCTTACTTTCATATTCAGCTAAGATGCTCGCATAATCATGGCTGGTTTGTACGCTGGCAATGGCAGCGTTAAGGAGCTTGATCAAGTCCCGCTTTTCTTTCCCTTTTGCTTCATAGTTAGATATTGCTATGGCGATTAATACCCCGATAAAAGTAGCAACCAGGGTCAGATAGAAATTAACGGCGGCGCTATGGGTTTGACTGAGACGTTGGAACCTAGGGTGAAAAGTCAGCAAACCCAGCAGGGAAAAAGCCAGGGTAGCGATGATATACGACATAATGATAGTTGGCAGCGAAATAAAAGTGGCAGCAGTTTAGCCGACTCTTCTGTGCCATTCGAGTGTTATAAGGTAGGGGAAAAGCAGACCGGCTTAGCACCGGTCCGCTACCTGTTACCCAGTGTTACGCATTCCCACAGCGATACCGGCAATAGCCACCATCATTGCCCGTTCCAGGGTTGGGTTTTCACCTTGCTGCTTACGCACCCGGTCCAGTAATTCTATTTGCAACAGGTGTAATGGCTCCAGATAGGCAGCACGGATTTGCATGGATTCCTTGCCTTGTGGGTCCTGTTCCAGCGCACTGCTTTGTTTCATCAGTTTAAAGATCATCGCCTGACTTTGCTCAAGCTCTTCGCGTAGCGCTTTGCCGAAGTACTGCAGCGATTCGGGTACCAGGCGTTTGTCATACTCAGCGCTGATGCGTGCATCCGCCTTGGCAAACACCATGTCGAGCATCGACAGACGGGTTTTGAAAAAGGGCCAGTCGCTGATCATCTCATCCAGTATTTTCTGCTGTGTGCCATTGTCCAGCGCATATTTTACCGCTTTCATTACACCTAACCATGAAGGCAGCACCAGACGATTTTGTGCCCAGGCAAATATCCAGGGAATAGCGCGCAGGCTTTCCACCCCACCATCGGGTTTACGCTTGGACGGACGACTGCCAAGTGGCAGCTTGCCTAATTCCTCTTCAGGGGTGGCCGCGCGAAAGTAGGGCACAAAATTGGCGTCTTCACGCACTACTGCACGGTAGTTATCACAGCCTTGTGCGGCCATCTCGTTCATCAGGTTGCGCCATTCAGCTTTTGGCGCTGGCGGCGGCAACAACATGGCTTCCAGAATAGCGCTGGCATAAAGTTTCAGACTGCGGTTGGCCAGTGCTGGCATGCCAAACTTGTAGCGAATGGTCTCGCCCTGTTCGGTGACCCGAAAACCGCCTTTTAGTGAACCTGGAGGTTGGGACAAAATCGCTGCATGAGCCGGCAGGCCACCCCGACCGATAGTACCGCCACGACCATGGAATAAGGTCAGTTCAATGCCTTTGCTATCGGCCAGCGCCACCAATTGCTCCTGAGACTGGTACTGCCCCCAGCCAGCGGCTAGCGCTCCGGCATCTTTGGCTGAATCCGAGTAGCCAATCATTATGTACTGTCGACCTTGGATATAACCGCGATACCAGTCAATATCCAGTAGCTTACCTGTAACGTCTGCGGCGTTATTCAGGTCATCCAGGGTTTCAAACAAAGGTGCCACTGGCATTGGCCAGTTGATACCCGCTTCTTGTAGTAGCAATTGCACTGCCAATACGTCGGAGGGCTGACTGGCCATGGAAATAATGTAAATGCCAAAACCATCTTTGCTTTGCGATGCGATAACCGCACAGGTATCCAGCACTTCCTGCACTTCTTTACTTGGTTGCCATTTGCGTGGCAACAGAGGACGACGCGATGACAATTCCCGTAACAGGAAGGATTGCTTGTCTTCTTCACTCCAACTTAAATAATCGCCGATGCCAAGGTAGCGGGTCAGTTCACTTAATACCTGACTGTGGCGTTCTGAATGTTGACGGACATCCAGTTTTAACAAGTGAATACCAAAACAGTGGGCTCGGCGGATAGTATCCAGCAGCTCAGCGTTGGCAATACTGGCCAGGCCGGTGTCCACCAGCGACTGATAACATAGCAGCAATGGCTCAATCAGCTCCGCCTGACTGTTTACCCAAGTGGCAGGTGAGCCGCCCTGATCGTTAATAAAGGCATCAATACCATCATGGGTCGCCTCCAGTTTATCGCGCAACTTGCGTAGGATATGACGATAAGGCTCCCTGTGATGCTCGGCAGCTTCCATCAATGCCGGTGTGCCGTGGCTCATTGACAATTCAGCCTGGAGCTTATTCAGATCATTGAAAAACAACCTGGCCGCGCGTTTTCTGGCCAGCAACAACACCTGTTCGGTCACTTTGGCCGTGACAAAGGGATTACCATCTCTGTCACCGCCCATCCAGGATGAGAACCTTACCGGGCAGGCATCCAACGGCATGGGCTGGTCAAACTCGGCACGAAACTTATCATCCATTTCGCGCAAAAACTGCGGAACAGCGTCCCACAAGGAGTTTTCTATAACTGAAAAGCCCCATTGCGCTTCATCTACCGGGGTAGGTCGTACCGAGCGGATTTCTTCGGTATGCCAGGCCTGACAAATCAGTGCTGAGATTCTTTTCAACAGTTTGGCGCGGTCCTCGCTGCTCAGTTCATAACCATGAATGGTGGCCAGACAGTTGGCCAGTTCACTGTATTTGTGAATCAGGGTGCGTCGCGTCACTTCTGTGGGGTGCGCGGTTAGTACTAAATCTATTCGCAGCTGGGCCAGCGCTTGCTGGAAACTGCGACCCGCCATGCTGGTGCCTTTTAGTTTGCTGCTAAGCTGATCCAGTGGGTCTTCCGACGGCTGGGAGCTGTTAAATTCCTGCTCGGCAATATTGGCCAGGTTCAGAAATTGGGCGAACGCGCGGCCAACAGTGAGTAAGTCTGTATCTTCAAGCTCGCTGAACAGCGACTGCAATTCATGTCTGGCCTGCTCATCGCCCTGAGACGAACTGCGCCCTTGCTTGCGAATTGTTTCGATCCTGTCTAACCAGGTTTTGCCCAATTGGGCTTCGATGGTTTCACCCAGAATACTGCCTAGTTCTCTGACAGTTTCCATCAACTGATGATCGATTGGCGCTGACATGCGGTCCTCCAACTTGTTGCAGATTAAGCGGGTCATCCCGTCTATTTTGTAATTTAATTACAATAACCCGAATCGACCTGCTTGTCGAAACTTTGCCTGATATGTTGTGCAGAAAATAAAATAACAGGAAGGGCTACGGGATTGCAGCCCTGGCGGGAAACACTCAATTCATACTGAAATCACAGAGTTATCTTCCAAAGATAGCGGCGAGGGCACATAGGTGTCGGCATTCCAGTCGTTCTCCCATGTCTTGTCATCCAGCAGATAGCGAAACTGATATTGACTGTCCTTAGGCAAATCAAGAGTAGTGGTAAAGTCACCGTTCTTCAGCTTTTTCATGGGCTCAGCACTGGTGTCCCAGGCGTTAAAGTCACCCAATAACCGAACCCTGTCAGCATGTTGGGCTTCTTCTTTGGACAGCTTAAAGGTAACTTTGCATACAGGTTTGGATTTGAGATATTGCTTTTTAAAACTCATCGCGGATGCTCCTTTCTTTGTAATAAAATTACATTTGTTTGCTGTATCCTTATCATCTATACCAGAGTTGAGCGAAATTACAGCAATTTAGAATGAATAAGGTTAAAACCGATGGCTATATACTTAACGTCGTGCACATAGCTGACAGTCAATAACGGCGAAGCTGAAAACTTAACAAAATCAATAGCGCATTCGCGTTATTAAGCAATTAAACTAGCGTTTGTATCGTGACTTATTACAAAGGGTTGTCCATGAGTAGTCGCTTGAAAAAGGTGGTGTTACCTATTGGTATTATTCTGCTGGCCGGGGTTGTGGCAGCCATTATGATCTTCAGCCGTAAACCACCGGCAAAAGTGGCACATGAAACGCAGGCGTTTCTGGTAGAGGTGATACAAGTCAGCAAAAGGGATGTGGATTTTCAGGTTAAATCGCAGGGCACCGTCATCCCCAGAACCCAAACTACGTTGAGTAGCCAGGTCAGTGGCAAGATTGTGGAATTATCTGCTGACTTTATTGAAGGTGGCTTGTTTAATAAAGGTGATGTGCTGATCAAGTTGGAACAAGCCGATTACCTCACGGAACTCAAATCTGCCGAAGCACAGCTGGCCAGTGCTAAGGCAGCGTTGCAGGAAGAACAAGCCAGGGGCAAGGTGGCAGCGGAGGATTGGAAAACTGTTAAAAACAGTATCGCACCGGAATTAGGCCTCAGAAAGCCACAGTTGCAGAAAGAAAAGGCTAATGTCCTGGCTGCTGAAGCACAATTAGAGCGGGCCCAACGCAATCTTGAAAGAACATTAATACGCGCACCTTATGATGGCCTGGTAAAAAGTAAAACGGTGGATATTGGCCAGTTTGTTGCTGTGGGTACCCAATTAGGGGTGATTTATGGCACTGATGTTGCCGAAGTCCGTTTACCCCTGAGTGACAATGACCTGGCCTATCTGGCGTTACCTTCACATCAGGACGTATCAGAAGTGAGTTTGACATCTGTCGTCGCCGGACAGCCACTTAGCTGGCAGGCAAAGCTGGTGCGCAGTGAAGGGGTATTAGATCCGCAAAGTCGGGTTATTTACGCAGTGGCGGAAGTCAGCGATCCCTACCTTAGAAAACAAGAACAGCATGCTGCAGCACTTAAATTCGGGCGTTTTGTCTCGGCCACCATTCGCGGAAACCATGCCAGAGACCTGGTGGTATTGCCACGTCATGTTTTACGGCTCGACGGCACGGTTCTGGTGGTGGACCAAGAGCTTAAGCTGCAAATACGACCGGTTAACATAGTACGTGCAGACGAACGCCATGTGTATATCGACAACGGGTTGCAGGAAGGTGAAAAGGTCACCGTGAGTGCTGTGCCCAACCCGGTCAATGGCATGCCGGTCAGATTGAACAGCGATAGAGGATCTCAGGCGGAAGATAGCACGGCGCCTGGTGGAGACGGGCAATGAGTCGTATCGACACCCATAAAGGGGTTATTGCCTGGTTTGCACGCAATTCTGTGGCTGCCAATCTGTTGATGCTGATTATCATCATTGGCGGATTAATGGGGGCGTTCAGCATCCGTAAACAGGTTTTCCCCACCTTTGAATTTAACATTGTCAATGTTCGTGTGCCTTATCTTGGTGCTGCGCCACAGGAAGTGGAAGAAGGGGTGTTGATTAAGATTGAAGAAGCCATCAAGGATATCGAAGGCATTAAAAAGATTACCGCCACCGCCACCGAAGGGATGGGCACAGTCAGTATTGAAGTGGAAGAAGATTACGATCCGCTGCTGGTGTTGGATGAGGTCAAAGTTCAAGTAGATGCCATTCCCAGCTTTCCAGAGAACATAGAAAAACCTGTTATTTACCGGCAAAAATCCACCCAGACAGTGCTGTGGGTGGCTTTGTACGGCGATACATCCGAAACCATATTAAAAGAGCTGGCCAAGGGGCTACGTGACAATATTGCCAATTTGCCCGGTGTGACAAATGTACAGGTGGTAGGAGCCCGCAATTACGAAGTGTCAGTGGAAATATCAGAGTTGCAACTGCAGCAATATGGTCTGACGTTCACAGAGTTAGTCAATGCGGTGCGCCGCACATCTATTGATTTACCCGGTGGCAGTATTCGCTCAGAAGACGGTGACATTCTGCTGCGGGCGAAAGGCCAGGCCTACAATGGTCGGGACTTTGCCGAGATTGTGCTGTTAACCCGCGCGGATGGTACCCGTTTAACCCTGGGCGATATTGCGACGATTCGCGACGGTTTTGTGGAAGATCCTAATTTTGCTGAGTTTGATGGTAAATCAGCGGTGAATGTCAGGGTTAATGCCATAGGTGATCAGAATGCCCTGAAGATTTCGGAAACCGTCAATGCGTATTTAACAGAGCAAAAAGACAAATGGCCGCCCGGTATCAGTGCAGATACCTGGGGTGACAGCTCTTTTTACCTGGCTGATCGCCTCAATATGATGCTGAGCAATATGGCCATGGGGGCGTTGCTGGTGTTTTTGGTGTTGTCTTTGTTCTTAAAGATTCGCCTGGCCTTTTGGGTCATTGTGGGTCTGCCGGTGTGTTTTCTGGGCACGCTGCTGTTAATGCCATCCGCATTCTTTGACCTGTCTATTAATATGATCAGCTTGTTCGGCTTTATTCTGGTGCTGGGCATAGTGGTTGACGATGCTATTGTGATGGGGGAGTCTGCCTACTCAGAGATTGATCGCAAAGGACACAATGCCGACAATGTGATTGCCGGTGTGAAAAAAGTCGCGATGCCTGCAACCTTCGGTGTGCTAACCACAGTTGCGGCGTTTACGCCGATGTTAATGGTGCCTGGCACCTTTGGGGTGATTTGGAAAACTATTGGTTGGGTGGTGATTCTTTGCCTGTTGTTTTCTTTAATTGAATCCAAGCTAATTCTGCCTGCTCACTTGGTGCATATGAAAACCACCCCATATGACCCGGCCAAGGCCAATCGTTTTCAACGATTCCGCGACTTTTTTGCCGAAGGTATTAAACGTTTTGTACAGCATCGCTATCAGCCCTTATTGGAAAAGGCCGTGCGCAACAGGTATACCACGCTGGCTTGCTTTATTGCCGCGCTGATTTTAACCGTGGGGCTGTTTGGCAGTGGGCTGGTCAGGTTTGTATTTTTTCCCACCATTCCAAGCGACTTTATGTCGGCCACAGTGCAAATGGAACCCGGTTCATCCATTAGTCAACGAGACTTGGCTATCCGCAAAATTTTGGATGCCCTATATGATATGGACAAAGCCGTCGCTGAACAAAATGGTGCCGGTGTGGTAAAGCACTCCATGGCGTTTGACCAGGGTAATTTGGGCGGCCAGGTGTTTGTGGAGCTGTCAAAAGGGGAAACCCGGGAACTGGACGCCTTTGCGATTCAGGATAAATGGCGGCAATTTATTCCCGATCTGCCTGGGGTTAAAAACGTCGATGTGGGCGACCCAGGAGGGCCGGGCGGTGGCTCTGATATTTCACTGCAATTCAGCGGCACCAATCTCATCGAACTGCGCGCCGCTACTGAAGAAATCAAGCAACACCTGGCAAGCTATGACGGTGTCGTGGATATTCAGGACGATTTTTCCGGCGGCAGTGATGAGATCCGTTTGCATATAAAGCCCCAGGCCGAGGCTATGGGCTTGAGTCTGGAAAATCTGGCACGGCAGGTGCGCTACGGTTTTTACGGTGCCGAAGCACAGCGTATTCAACGGGGCGATGAGGAAGTCAAGGTAATGGTGCGTTATCCAAAGGATGAACGCAGCTCCATCGGGCATTTGGAAAATATGCGTATCCGCACCCCAGATGGACATGAGGTGCCATTTTCTGAGGTGGCAGACATAGAGCTGGCGCAGGGCTATGGTTCTATTGTACGTATTAATGGCGTGCGCTCAATTACGGTATCGGCAAAAGTGAATAAAGCCGTGACTGAGCCAGGTAACGTGGTGAGTGAGGTTACCAGTCACTATGTGCCTGGATTGCTGGAACGCTACCCGTCAGTGTCTTTTGGCCTGGAAGGCGCTTCCAAGGAAGAAGGCGAGGCCTTGATGAGCCTGGCTCAGGGCGCGATTTTCGCCTTGTTTGCCATTTATGCCCTGATGGCCGTGCCACTTAAATCTTATTCGCAGCCACTTATTATTATGTCGGTAATACCTTTTGGTATTGTGGGTGCCATCGTTGGCCATTTGTTATTGGGGCATGCGGTGAGTGTTTTATCTTTATGCGGCATTATTGCCTTGTCTGGGGTGGTGGTGAACGACAGCCTGATTATGGTGGACTTTGTTAATCGCGCCAGAGCGGAAGGGCACTCATTGCTGGAATCTGCCATTCAGGCTGGAACTCAACGTTTCCGTGCTATCGTCCTGACCTCACTGACGACCTTTATGGGGTTAATGCCTATCGTGTTTGAACGCAGTTTGCAGGCACAGATTGTGATTCCCATGGCGATTTCACTGGCATTTGGGATCTTGTTTGCCACGGTTATCACTTTATTGCTGGTGCCTTGTTTATATCTGATTCTGAATGATATACGTAGCGTGTTCAGTCGGAAGTCTGCTTATGCAGTCTAGATGTCATACACCAAAAAAATAAAAAAGCCCCGAACAGGGGCTTAATTTTACGCAGTTACCCGAAACCAGGGTTTCGGGATTCACTTCCTTGTATTAGAAGCGACCACGGCTGTTAGAGTGACCACCAGTTCTTGGCTTAGGTGGACGAGCTTCGTTAACTACCAGGGCACGACCGGAAACTTCTTTACCGTTCAGACTCTCGATGGCAGCTTCAGCCTCAGCACGATTTTCGAACTCGACAAAACCAAAGCCTTTAGAGCGATTGGTTTCACGGTCTGTGATGATTTTGGCGGAGCTAACGGCACCGAACGCAGCAAAAGCTGCTTCCAAATCAGCGTCTGTCATTTGATATGACAAGTTTCCAACATATAGTTTCATTGCAAGTTTTCTCACGGCTGTTAAGTATCTACGCCATCAAGGGAGCCAACAGCCAGAATCGCCCGATGTCGCGTGACCGGCAACCATTGCCTGCCACTTGGTTCATTTCTAGTTTGAGGCAAACAACCAGTAAGAGCAACAAAGATTTACGCAAAAATTGATTATTTCCTGTTCAGATTCAAGCAATCACGGAATTCTGTCTGCTCGAACACTGACTTTAGCGCTCTGAACTCTCTATTACTTCGTTTTCTGCCCGTGCATCCTCGTACCATTGTCGCATGGCATGCAGAGACAGTATCTGTTCCTGATAGCGTTTAATTCTGGCATTTCGGGGCGTGACGCCATAGGTTTTAAAGCGGGTGACAATCGGTGCATACATGGCATCGGCAATACTAAACTGGTTGAACAGGAATGGGCCGTCGTGGCAGTCAAGACAATCTTGCCAGATATCCTGCACCCGTTCGATGTCGGCAGCCAGCGCTTCGGTGATATCCACATGTACCGCCACTTTTCGGCAGTTCATCGGCATTAACTGGCGCAGCGTCGAAAAGCCGCTGTGCATTTCCGCACTGATACTGCGAGCCCTGGCTCTGGCAGCCTTGTCTGTCGGCCAGGCATGAATCGCAGGGAAGGCTTCAGCCAGATATTCCATAATTGCCAGGGAATCCCATATCAGCAGGCTATCCTGTTTCAGTACTGGCACTAGGCCTGCAGGCGAGCGCTGCAAAAGCGCGTCTTTACTGTTGGGTTGGTACAACGCGATGCGTTCTTCAGCAAAAGCAATGTCATTGACCTTCATCAGCAACCAGGGCCGTAAAGACCAGGAGGAGTAATTTTTATTGCCAATAACCAGGGTGAGTCCTGCCATGGGAGTCCTTAAATTAACCAGTCAGTTGAGGGTATCAAGCTAACCCTAACCGCACATAAAAGGAAGTCAGATATGAGCGCAGAAATGCAAAGCAGATATCAGTGTCACGATTGAATAAATGTATAGACACTTTTACCTAGAATTTGCTGACAAACTTTAGGTTGATCATGTAGGCTTCTTTTTGAACAAATGGTGATATGTGTAGTTTTCATCATGGGGCATTGGATGTGCCCCGGGTGGTAACGATGCTTACGGAAAGCATCCATGCGACGACTTTGTGCGTTTGCCAACTGACAAGATCATTAGGTTGTTTCTGATGCAAGCCAATTCTCCGTTCCATTCAGATTTTCAGCAGTTTATCCACCGCTCTACGGAACCTATGTTGTTACTAAGGGAAGGACGGGTGGTGCAAGCTAACCAGGCATTGATTAAAGCACTTGGTTATCAGAACGATACCGCACTTCAGCACATGGCCCTGACCGAACTGTGCCAGAATTCTGCAGACGACATGGATATTGCCCTCAGCCTCAAAAAATTTGAACAACATGGCCAGGGGAAGGGGCAATGGGAGTGGCTGACCTATGGCGAAGACTGGATTAATGTTGAATGTCACTTTACCCGTATTCAGTTGGCGGATGGCGACTATCTGCACGCCAGTTTACGTATTCTGGATGAGTTTGGCCCCAGCGCGGCATTGCAACTGCAACTTTATCAACAAGTTTTCGACTCCTCCAGCGAAGCGGTGATTATTACCGACAGACATCAGCAAATTGCCTATGCCAACCGGGCCTTTTGTGAAATGAGCGGCTACAACACCAGCGAATTGGTGGGGAGCGACATTCGAATTCTGCGTTCAGATAAACAGGATGATCAGTTCTTTCTGGATATCACCATGCAACTGATGGAAAAAGGCTTTTGGAGTGGTGAGCTGTGGGACAAGAACAAGCAGGGCGTGGATTTTCTCTGTCAGGTAAGGTTAAGCGCCATTGTGGATGAATATCGCCGCCCCTGTTATTTCGTTGGGGTTTATACCGACATGGCCACCCAGGACAGCCGCCTGCATAAACTGCGGGAAATGGCTTACCAGGATGAGTTGACCGGGCTCCCTAACCGCGCCCTGTTAATGCAGTTAATTCCCCATCAGATTAATCAGTGCCGACGCGATAATAATGGCTTTGGCCTGATGTTTATGGACCTGGATAAATTTAAGCAGGTCAACGACACCCTTGGCCATGAAGCAGGCGATGAATTGCTGCGTCTGGTCGCCAAGCGCTTCTGCAATGTGCTAAGAAACAGCGATACCGTGGCTCGCCTGGGCGGTGATGAATTTGTGATTTTGGTGGGTAATGCAAATGGGCCGGAATCCATGGCCAGAGTGGCCGAAAAACTGCTGCAATGCCTGGAAGAACCCTTTGTGATTAAAAATACCCCGGTGGAAGTTGGCGCCAGTATCGGTATCAGTTTGTTTCCTTACAACAGCGAACAGTCAGAAGAACTCTTGCATCAGGCCGATATTGCTATGTACCGGGCCAAAAAAGACGGACACAGTCAGTTTGTCTTTTATTGTGAGGATCTTAATCAGGAACTGGTGTACTACAAGGAAACTGAACAACAGATTAAAGACGGTCTGAAGCGTGGAGAATTTATTCCCTATTACCAGCCGCAGGTGGATAGCCTCAGTGGCGACATTGTCGGGGTGGAATGCCTGGCACGCTGGAAACATGCCAAGCGCGGTATTGTGCCACCGGATCAGTTTATTGCCGTGGCAGAACGCTCAGGTTTAATACAGGAAGTGTTTTTGCAGGTGCTGGCACAGGCGCTGGCCCATATCAATCTATGGAAAAGCTTGTACCAAAAGGAGATCCAGGTTTCAGTAAATATTTCCGGCTATCAGTTTTGCGATCAGCAAAATATTCAGCAGATGTCTAACTTGCTGAAAGACTCGGGCCTGCCAGCTAATATGCTCAGAACTGAAATTACCGAAAGCTCACTGATGGACAGTGGTCAATATTTGCTGGAACGCCTGGCCTGGGTGAAAACCGCTGGTTTCAGTATTGCGCTGGATGAATTTGGCAGTGGCTACTCATCGTTACGGCAACTGAAAATATTGCCGGTAGATACACTCAAGATAGATCGCTCCTATATGTCCAATATGGACGACGAGCCCAGAGACAAGATCATTATCAAGGCGATTATTCAACTGTCTAAGACCCTGGGCATTGGTGTGGTGGCCCAGGGCGTGGAACGAGAAGATCAGGTCAGGTTTCTACAAGAAAATGGCTGTCATTTGATGCAGGGCTATCATTTCAGCCGACCCTTGCCAGCCGCTGACTTTGAGCGGTTGTTGGCCAATCAGAGCAGCTCAGCGGCGAAACTCTGAGCGATACTTATCCACCCACATGGCCGTGGCACCACAAATTGCCACAGGCATAACCAGAAAGTTGACAATAGGAACCATGGCAAACAGGGTGACAGTAATACCGAAACTAAAGGCACTGCCTTTGTTTTGCCCCAGTCTTTCGCGCATCAGTGGAAAGGCCACCTTGTGGTTGTCAAAGGGGTAGTCGCAATATTGAATGGCCATCATCCAGGCGGTAAACAAAAACCAGATAACCTGACCAAATACCGGTAGCAGAAAAAACACAATCAAAAAGCCCAAAGCACGGGGAATATAGTAAACCAGCTTGGTCCATTCGCGGCCCAGCGTGCGGGGAATATCTTTGATGACCGCCAACATACCGCCATCATCAAGGCGTTGTCCGGTCAGGTGTTGTTCTACTTTTTCTGCCAGCAGGCCATTAAATGGTGCGGCGAGCCAGTTAGCGATACTGCTGAAAATAAAGGAAAAGGTGACTAATATCACAATCACGGCCAGTGGCCACAAAAAGAAGCTTAACCAGTCTCTTAGCCATGACAACCAGTCTGGTACCTGATCCATCAGCCACAAGATGGCGGTGTCAATTTCCTGCAACAGAAAATAAAAGGCCAGAGCGAACAGCATCAGATTCACCATCAGCGGAATGAACACAAACCGCTTCAGACCTTTGGTTTGGATTAACTGAAATCCCTGAAAAAAATAAGCAGCACCGCTTTTGGGTTGTTGGCCTTGCATGACACTCCAGGCAGATATGGGTTTTAGCACAGAGTAACGTAATTGTGCCTGGGGAGAAAATTCCTTAATTGTTACACTTATTGAGTTTTGGTACAGTCGATTCGCGCCCACGACGTGACAACTATAACAAGGACCCATGCGCTTAAAAAAAATTAAACTGGCCGGTTTCAAATCCTTCGTGGATCCCACCAGTATCCCTTTCCCGGACGATATGACAGCCATTGTGGGTCCCAATGGCTGTGGCAAGTCCAATGTGATTGATGCCGTGCGCTGGGTGCTGGGCGAAAGCTCAGCTAAAAACCTGCGTGGCGATGCCATGACCGACGTTATTTTTAACGGCTCCACTGCCCGAAAACCGGTTTCTCAATGCAGTGTTGAGCTGGTATTTGACAATTCCAGCGGTCGTATTCAGGGTGAATATGCCAAGTACAATGAACTCTCTATTAAGCGCCTGGTTACCCGTGATGGCCAATCCAACTATTTTCTGAACGCCAGTAAATGTCGCCGCCGCGACGTCACCGATCTGTTTCTTGGTACCGGCCTTGGGCCACGCAGCTATGCCATTATTGAACAAGGCATGATTTCCAGATTGATTGAGTCAAAGCCCCAGGAATTAAGAGTTTTTATTGAAGAAGCGGCGGGTATTTCCAAATACAAAGAGCGACGTCGGGAAACGGAAAACCGCATTCGCCATTGCCGTGACAACTTGGAACGCCTTGAAGATGTGCGCGGTGAGTTGGGTCAACAATTAGAAAAACTGCAGCGCCAGGCCGCTGCCGCCAAGCGGTATAAGGAATTAAAAGCCCGCGAACGTAAGCTCAAGTCTGAACTGGCCGCACTGCGCTGGCTGAAGCACTCTGAGCATATTAACGAACTGGAACAAAGTATTGCGGCCAAAGAGTCTGAGATAGAGGAATTTATCGCCCGCCAACGGGGTGATGAGAGAGGCATGCTGGCCTTTCAGGAACAAGTGGATGACTTAAAACAGCAGTCCAGTGACGTGCAGAATCAGTACTTTCAGGTGGGCAATCAGATCAGCCGTCTGGAACAAACCCAAATTCATGCCCGTCAGCGTAAGCAACAGATAGAACAGGAACTGGCGCAACTGCAAGAAAACCTGGCCAGCTTAGAAGTCGAGCAGAGTGTAGAAACGCAGCGACAGGCAAGGTTGACCGAGCAATTTGACCAGGTACAGCCGGAGCTGGCGATGCTCGAAGAGCAGCAACAACAAGCCAATTTCTTATTGCTTAGTGCTGAACAGCAGTGGCAGGACCAGCAGGATCACTGGCGACATCAGGAACAGGGCCTGTATCAGTTAAAACAGCAGGTGCAAGACAGACAAAGCCAGATTCAGTCGTTACAGACCATGCTGGAACGGGACAGTTTGCGACTGGAGCAAACGGTACAGGAGCTGCAGGCCCTTAACAATCAAAGCCTTCACCAGCAATTGGTGCAAATGCAGGAAGTGCTGGCAAGCAAGCAAACTGAACTTGAACAAAGTAAAGAAAAGCAGGACCTGGCCAAAACCACGTTGGAAAACGCCCGGCTCGCTCTGGAAAACCGCCAGCAGCAGCAATTGCAACTAAAAGGTCGTTTGCACCAGGCGCAAGCCAGCCTGCAGGCGCTCAGTCAGTTGCAGGAAAACAGCTCAGACAGAGCCAGCGCTACCCAGCAATGGCTGGCACAACAAATTGTGCCACCTAAGCCTGCCTGGCAGTGGCTCAATGTCGACCCTGAATGGGAAAAGGCGGTTGAAACCGCGATGTCCGAATGGTTGGCGGCACTGGTGCTTGAGTCTGGTGAGTATCCACTGATTGACGGCACGCTCTGGTTGCTGGCGGAGCATATGACAAGCGGAAAGCCTGTCGGTACCCTGGCCACCAAGGTCAATGCCGACAAGGTACCTGATTGGCTGACCAGAATAAGGCTCAGCGATGACAATATGGCGCTGGCACCACAGCTTGATGGATTAGCAGAGGGGGAAAGCCTGATTAACCGACAAGGTCATTGGCTGGGACGGGGCTGGGCCTGTTTAGGCAGTCAGTCCGGTCAAAGCGGTGTACTTGACAGAGCCAGACAGATAAACGACCTGAGTGGGCAATGCCAGGCGCTTGATGAGGAACTGAACCAATTAGCTGAACAAGTCGCAGCTGACCAGCACGCGCTGGCGACGGCCGATCATGCCTGGCAACAGGCTGGAGAGGATGTCAGGCAGTTGGACAGGCTGTGTATAGAGTATCAGCAGCAGGTTCTTGCCCTTCAGCAGCAACTACAACAACAAATGCAACAGATTGACAGGTTGCAGACCCAAGTTGACCAGCAGCGCCAACAGGTGGAAGAGGACCAATTGCGTCGCGAAGAGCTGGCTGGCGAGCTGGAAGAATTGCAAATGCGTCTGGATGATGAGAGCGACGCCCTGCAATCTATTCAGAGCCAGCGAGAGTCATTACAACAAGAGCTTAGCAGCAAGCGCGCCCAGCATGATGCCCTGCGCAATCGTTGTCATCAAATGGCCTTACAAGTACAAAACCTACAGAATCAGGTGCATGCTGGTAGTCAGCATCTGCAACGTCTGCAACAGTCGCTGCATAGCCTGAAAGAACGTTATCTGCAGCTTCAGCAGGAACAAGGGCAATGGCAATCACCCATAGAGGAACAGGGGCAGCAACTGCAAGAACTGTTGGCCCAGCGTTTATTGCTGGAGGAACAGCAAAGTCTGATCCATAGCCAGTTGCATGACGCTGAAGAGCAACTTCGACAAAGTCACAAAGGACAGCAAGGTATTCAGGAGCAGATTCAAAAGATGCGCGACCTGCAGCAAAGCCTGAAACTGGAAGCCGAAGGGGCCAAGGTCAGAGCCAGCGCCGTACTTGAGCAGTTGCAGGACATGAATCAGCCCCTGAAGCCAGTGCTGGAGAGTCTGGACGAACAGGCCGAGGAAAATCTGTGGCAGCAGGAGTTGGATAAAACCCAGGCTGCGGTATCGCGTCTGGGGGCGGTGAACCTGGCTGCGGTGGAAGAGTACGATATTCAGGCTGAGCGTAAGCAGCACCTCGATGAACAGCATGAAGATCTGGTGGGTGCCCTGGACACCCTGGAAAGCGCCATTCGTAAGATAGACAAGGAAACCCGCAGTCGCTTTCGCGATACCTTTGACAAGGTCAACGATGACCTGAAAATGTTGTTTCCTAAAGTCTTCGGCGGGGGTGCGGCCTATCTGGAGCTCACCGATGATGACCTGCTGGAAACCGGCGTCACCATCATGGCCCGGCCACCCGGCAAGAAAAATAGTACCATTCATCTGCTTAGCGGTGGAGAAAAAGCCCTGACCGCTTTATCATTGGTGTTCGCAATTTTCAGGCTGAATCCGGCGCCTTTTTGCTTGCTGGATGAAGTGGATGCACCTCTGGACGATGCCAACGTTGGCCGGTTTTGTAAGTTGGTATCAGAAATGTCCAAGACAGTGCAGTTTATTTATATCACCCATAACAAGATCGCGATGGAAATGGCAACCCACCTCACCGGCGTGACCATGGCTGAACCTGGCGTTTCGCGCATGGTCGCTGTGGATGTGGACGAAGCCGTCGCTCTTGCAGAATTATAAAAAGATAAGATGGAAGAATTACGTCTGACTTTTCTCATTTTTGGTGCCCTGGCCATTGCAGGGATCCTGGTACATGGCCTTTGGACCGTGCGTAAGAAAAACAGCAAAAAACGGCAAAGCAAGCCCGCCTATCTGAATCATCGCCAGCAGCAGGCACAGGACCAAGTGGATGAAGATGATTCTGATTTTGCCCCGCAGAAGCGCAATGAACCGCAATTTAATGATTTTGATGAATTGGGCCTGGGACCGGTTCGGGTGGTTAAGAATCAGAGTAAAAAGGCTGATGAGCCGCCACTTTCCGCCGATTCAAGCGAAACGCATATTGAACCCACGGTTTGTGAGCCGCAAGGGAAAAGCCCGGAAAAACGTGAAGAGCAACGCGATGTCAGCGCTGTTGTTCCTGAGCCTCCGGCTTCCTTATTGCGTAAAGATATGCCACCTGAATCCGCGCAGAGCAGTCAACATGCCGAATCGACCGATTCTGCGCCAACAGCGCCTGCTGCTCAGCCTGTCAGACGGGAACCAAGCTTAGATGAGGTGCCGAATCAGCAGACGACACCAACAGCGAACGCGTCGCTTCAACCTGAACCTCGCCCCGGTCTGGCGGAACAGGCAAGAAATCTGGTGATGGGCAAAAAGCCGGATGCTCCCAAACGCCGTGAGCCACAAATGCGTGGCAGTAAAGTGCGTGAAGATCAAATGCGCATTGATTTTGACGACGAACCTAAGCTGGAAACGCCAGCACCGCAGGCCCCCAAGGAAACTAAAGACAGCAACAAAGCGGTCGGCCAGGAAGTGTTGGTGCTGAATATCAAGTCGCCGGATAATAAACCGATTTCCGGTGCTGCCCTGTTACCGGCTTTGCTGACCTTGGGGTTTAAATTTGGCGACCAGGATATCTTCCATCGACACGTGAACAGCAACGGTAAAGGCCCGGTGCTATTCAGTCTGGCCAATATGTTTAAGCCGGGCGTATTCGACGTCGACAATCTGGAAACCTTCTCCACACAGGGCTTGTCACTGTTTATGATCCTGCCTATAGAAGGCGACCCCCATCAGGTTTTCAATATGATGCATAACGCGGCGCGAAAGCTGGCAGATGAATTTGGTGCGCAGGTACTGGATGGACGCCGCGCGGTGCTAACTAAGCAAAGCTTGCAGCAATATGTAGAGAAAATTCGCGAATTCGAGCGAAAGCGCATGATTCGCAAGGCGTAATAGAAGCATGACCCAATCCGCTATTATTGAACGACTGGCCACACTCAGGGCCGGTTTGAACGAATATAACTACCAGTATTATGTACTGGATGCCCCTACGGTTCCCGACGCCGAATACGACAGGCTGATGCAGGAACTCAAGGCGCTGGAAAGCCAGCATCCGGATCTGATTACCCCTGATTCACCCAGCCAGAAGGTTGGCGGTGAACCTGTGTCAGCCTTTGGTGAAGTCGCACACGAAGTGCCGATGCTGTCGCTGGATAATGCCTTTGACGATGATGAGTTTCATGCCTTTGTAAAACGCATGGGCGACAGATTAAAACGTGATTTACAAGGCGGCTTTTGCTGCGAACCCAAGTTAGACGGACTGGCGGTCAGTCTACTGTATGAAAATGGCCAACTGGTGCGCGGTGCCACCCGTGGAGATGGGCGTACCGGCGAGAATATCAGCGCTAATGTAAAAACCATTGCCAATGTACCCTTAATGCTCAGAGGCGCAGGTTATCCGGCCAGGCTGGAAGTGCGCGGTGAAGTGTTTATGACCCGCAGTGGTTTTGAAAAACTGAATCAAAGCCAGGTCGAGCAGGGTAAAAAAGTGTTTGCCAATCCGCGTAACGCGGCAGCGGGCAGCTTGCGCCAGTTAGATTCGCGGATCACCGCATCCAGACCCTTAACCTTTTATGCCTATTCGGTGGGATTGGCTGAAGGCGGTGCCTTGGCGGATAGCCATTATGGACGTCTGCAACAACTGAAAGACTGGGGACTGCCCCTATGTCCGGAAATCCGTCTGGTTGAGGATGCCAAAGGATGTACCGCTTTTTATCAGCAAATCCTGCAAAAGCGCGACAATCTCGCCTATGAAATTGACGGTGTGGTAATCAAACTCAATGATCTGGCACTTCAGCAGGAACTGGGTTTTGTTGCCCGCGCGCCGCGCTGGGCTATTGCCTGGAAGTTTCCTGCCCAGGAAGAAATGACCGAGCTGCTGGATGTGGAATTCCAGGTTGGCCGTACCGGCGCTATTACCCCTGTTGCCCGTTTAAAACCGGTATTTGTCGGCGGGGTAACAGTGTCTAATGCCACGTTGCACAACCAGGATGAGATACAACGTCTGGGAATTAAAATCGGCGATACTGTGATTATCCGCCGGGCTGGCGATGTGATCCCGCAAGTAGTGTCTGTGGTCGAAGCCAAGCGCCCCGAACATGCCAGGGAAATACACTTTCCCGAGCATTGCCCCATTTGTGATTCACAAGTGGAAAAACTGGCAGCAGAAGCCGTGGCACGTTGCACCGGCGGACTGGTTTGCGCGGCGCAGCGCAAAGAAGCCCTGAAGCACTTTGCCTCGCGTAAAGCCTTAGATGTGGATGGTCTGGGTGATAAGCTTATTGAACAACTGGTGGATATGGATTGGATCCACACCCCGGCAGATTTGTTCCGGCTGGATTTAGCCAAGCTGGCCAGTCTGGAACGTATGGGGGAGAAGTCCGCCGCCAATCTGGTCAACGCACTGGATAAAGCCAAGCACACCACCTTAGCGCGCTTTTTGTATGCGTTGGGGATTAGGGAAGTGGGGGAGGCCACCGCAGCCAATCTGGCCCAGCATTTCCTTACTCTGGAAGCACTGCGCCAGGCGGATATGCAAGCCTTGCAACTTGTGCCCGATGTGGGTGAAGTGGTGGCCAGCCATATTGTTAACTTCTTTGCCGAGCCCCATAACCAGCAGGTGGTGGATGAACTATTGGACGTAGGCCTGAGCTGGCCGCAAATCGAAGTCAAAGCCGCACAGGAATTGCCGCTGGACGGTCAGACCTATGTCATTACTGGCACCTTGTCCAGTATGGACAGAAATGACGCCAAGGCGAAATTGCAGCAATTGGGCGCCAAAGTAGCGGGCAGTGTCTCGGCCAAAACCCATTGCCTGGTGGCCGGAGAAAAGGCCGGATCCAAATTGGCCAAAGCCAATGAATTGGGAGTACGGGTGATGAGTGAAGAGGAAATGTTAGCGCTGTTTAGCCAGCACAATATTTAATCCTGTTACTTGCCTAACATCGTTATTCAGAGAGTGTCATGCAGGATATTCTGTTAAAGCTTACCCATCTGTTGCATCCTTACTATATGGAAGTGGCCATGACCTTAGTGGCCACATTGCTGGTAGTGTATGGGGACGTGGTAAATAAACATATCAAACGTATGCTCAGCCCTTACCATTTTGTGCTCAGAACCTTGGTATTTGTGCTGATCTGCGCCTTTGGCTATGGCGCTTTTATTCTTTTTGTCACGCCCTTCACCAAACAGCTGATCCTGATGCTGCCGGCCATGTATCAGGGAATAGTCATAGTGTCAGTATTTCTGCTGCTGGGCTATCTGGCCGAACAGCGCCGCTATATCTGATGGCAAGCACCCGACCCATTCTGCCCCTTAAATTTTACGATAATGAGGGGCGTATCAAGCCCACCTGGCCGCTGTTGGCCAGCCTGCTGGTATTGATGCGCGCGTTTCTGGTGTTTATTGCCTCCATTAGTTACCGGCCTGACACCAGCCTGTTATTAGGGCTGTTCTATCCGGATCGGCACTACTTTTATCTTTGTCTGCTGGTTGGCCTGCCAGCCTTACTGGTGATGACAATGGTTATCTGGCGGCACTGGCTAAGGGAGCGCTGGACTGGATGCTTTTATCTGATCAAGCCCCTGGTGATGATGGCATTGCTGGCTGATATCGCTTTGCACCTGCATATGGCCAATCACGGCCACTGGGTGTTTTCCTGGATCATTGCCCTGACCTTACTGGCGGATATGCTGATGCTGCTTTACTGGCTGCGTAGCCGTACTCTTAAGTTAATGCTTCAGGACTGGCGCAAGCCCTGAACAATCGCCCAAACCTCTTTAAATCTGCTTCTGTTATCGGGTAAAAGTCTGATTTGCTGCTAATAGTTAAATGCCACTGACAAACAGGTGGCCTTCACTATAAGGACATTTTATGCAGAAGCAAAAACTATATACCGCAGTATTGACCTCACTCTTCACCACCTTACCAAGTTCAGCATTGCTTGCTCAGCAGGGTACCGGTATGGAATCACTGGAAAAAATTCAGGTGACTGGCTCAAGGATAAAGCGCACGGATATGGAAGGACCCAGCCCGGTTCAAAGCATTGACCGGGTGGATATTGAACGAACCGGCTTTCAAAACTTACAACAATTATTGGAGCGGCTGCCGGTTAACGGCGCTGGCACATTTTCAACCCGCAATAACAGCCAGGATTCCACCGCCAATGGTGCAGCTGCGGTAAGCCTGCGTGGGCTTGGGCCGGATGCTACCCTGGTCTTGATTAATGGCCGGCGGGTAGGGGTCAGTGCCTTTGCCGAAGGTGTGACCAACTCTTTTGTGGATATTAACAGCATTCCTGTGTCGGCTATTCAGCGCATTGATATCTTAAAAGATGGTGCGTCAGCGATTTACGGCTCTGATGCGGTGGCTGGCGTGGTCAATATCATCCTTAAACAGGATATTGATGGGTTGGAAATCGAAGCCTCTTATGGACAGACCAAGGGCGGCGATTACGATGAGAAACATGTCAGTATGGTCTGGGGCACTGGCGAGGGAAAAAGCCGGGCATCAGTGATCTTTGATTACTTTAATAACTCAGAATTAAGTAATGCAGATATGGGGCGGTTTGGCACGGCAGATCAAACCCCTTATGGCGGCATGGATTTTCGTTCATCCCGCGGATTTCCCGGCTATTTCTATGTGAACGGAGTAAAAACCGTTGATCCAGCTTGCCCGCCTGAGCAATTAAATGTCGAAAACCAAAACTGCTATTATGACTACGGGCCGGCCAGTATCACTATTCCCAAAGCTGAGCGGCTGGGGGCCATCTTTATGCTCAATCATGAATTTGGCAATGATATTGAAGCTTTTGTGGAGGTGGCTGTACAGCACAATACTTCCAATGCCGGTGGCGCTGCCACACCGCTGGACGAGTCGGCTGGGCTGACGGTACCTGCTTCCCATCCCAATAACCCCTTTGGTCAGGATATTGATATTGGGCGCTTTCGCCCGGTTGATGGTGGCAACCGCCGCTGGGATATTGAATCCGACACCTTGAGAATGCTGGCAGGGCTAAAAGGCGAATTTAATCAGTGGCTGTGGGAAGCGTCGGTGCAAAAAGGTCGCAGCGAATCCCAGCAAACCGGTAATCAACATCAGGGGTGGGTAAGGGTCGATTACCTGCAACGGGAAATTAATGCCGGGCGCTATAATCCGTTTGGCGGCACATACAATGATGCCGATGTGATTGCCGACATTACCACCAGTCTGGTGCGTCTGGGGAAATCAAGGATCACTGCTGCGGATCTTAGTATCAGTGGCGACTTGTTTGAGTTTGAACAGAACAGGGTGATGATGGCGGCAGGGCTTGAATATCGTAAGGAGCAGGTGTCGGACATCCCTGATGAACAGTTCCAGCAGGGGCTGATCTTCGGTACCGAAGCGGTATCTGCAGCAGCCAAACGTAGCCAATGGGCTGCCTACCTGGAGTTTTCTGTGCCCTTTGGCGATGCGCTGGAACTGCAGGCGGCGGGCCGTTACGATGACTACAGTGATTTTGGTAGCACCTTTAACCCCAAATTAGCCATGCGCTACTTAATTAGTGACGATATTACCCTGCGCGCGTCCTGGGCACAGGGCTTCAGAGCGCCGTCATTGGCGCAAGTTGGTTTGGGCCCCTCTGAAATATCCGTATTCTTTAAAGACACTTATCGCTGTCTGGCCATGGGGCTGGATCCGGATACAGAATGTGATGTGCTGGATTACAATGTCGAGTTTCGCGGTAACCCAGATCTAAAAGCGGAAGAATCTGAGTCCTGGAATATCGGTATTTTCTACGCCAAAGACACAGGGTTTGATGCTGGCTTTGATCTTTGGAGTATCACGCAGGAAAACAAGATTGAGGTTTTCCATGAAGATGTTTATCAGGCCCAGTGTAACCAGCAGAACAGTCCCTTGTGTGAGCGTAATCCACCCCAAGCCGGTGAGTCACTGGGGGTTCTGTCCAAAGTACATGGCAACCTGCGCAATGTCAGCAGTCAGGATGTGGCCGGAATAGACTTGTCAGCCAACTACAGGTTGGATATGCAGGATTGGGGGGAAGTGAAATTTGGCCTACAGTGGACCGCCATGCACAAGTTTGAGCGTGGTGGCAGAGACTACCTGGGGGAATATGAATATCCCAAGCACCGCTGGGTCGGTACAACGGACTGGCGGCAGGGCGATGTTGGGGTCAGCCTGATCTTCAGTTATATAGGCGAATTTGAAGATACGCCGGATGTGAATTTTGACGGCAATCTTGATTTTGACCAGCATCAAAGTCGTATGGTGGACAGCCATTTGTTAACCGACCTGCAACTTACCTGGCAGGCCAGTCAGCCGCTACGCCTGACATTGGGGGTAAACAATCTGTTTGATAAGGAGCCGCCCTTTGCCATTGGCAATGGCGATGACGATCTGTTTGGTTATGTATCAACGGTGCATAACCCCAGAGGCCGACATTTGTATGCCAAAGCGGCATATCGCTTCTAATATTGTGAGCAGCGCCGCCTTGTTAGGCGGCGCATCTTATATAGAGAAGGGCCATTTAGCTTGTGAATATAAAAAGTTGTTTATAGTTTGCTGGATGTACTGCCTAACTTATTGGGCATTGTTGCTAATTGCCTGATCAAAGTAATTTTTGACGCTGATCTGACTGTCGTTAGCCAGTCGCTGATAACAAATACCGGCAAAGGCATAAGTGTGGCCAGCGTATTCCAACACCACGTAAGGGGCATCTGGGTTACTGTTATCGTAATGCCAATGGCCGCCCACCAGTTTACGGAAAATCTCACCAATGTACGCGCCATACAGATTGCAAATGGTAAATACCGCAGCATTTTCCAGGGCTGAGTCACTGTATTTTTCCAACCATTTAAGAATGGCCACATCCACCAGCGCCACACTCTGTGGGCTGTGGTCCAGTTCAATGCCAAACTCTTCACGGGTTGTCAGCACCGCATTGTGAGCAGTATCTGACATCAGACTATGCAACTCTTCACGGGTCATTTGCATCAGTTTTCCTCTGGTCTTTGTTCTCGCTCGGCACACTCGTTATGTATCTGGCGGTGTGCGAGTATCAATTCTGATAATAATTTACTTCCTGGTCCGAGGGTATCAGGGTTGGGATGAACTAACCATGCTACCAGCTTACGAAAGGTGCTACCCTGAATTTCAAGCTTGACCAGATCGCCACTAACAATATGTTGTTCTACCGTGTGGGTTGGCAGCCAGCAAAATCCCTGGCCCTGCAGCATCAGT
Organism: Bowmanella denitrificans; assembly: GCF_039522935.1. Lineage (NCBI taxonomy): Bacteria > Pseudomonadati > Pseudomonadota > Gammaproteobacteria > Alteromonadales > Alteromonadaceae > Bowmanella > Bowmanella denitrificans. The sequence continues at coordinate 205,174 of NZ_BAAAEI010000014.1, forward strand.
TCAATGGCGGTATTAAAGTGGCTGACTGTCCAGCGCTGCTCTGAGCGCAACCAACCCTGCTTTTCATTGGGGGACTGGGAGGTGTCTTTAATTACCAGTTGCAGATGGTGCAGTAATTCATTGGCATCAATAGGGGAAGGCAGCGCCGCCAGTGGATGTTCAGCGTGGCACACCGCTATAAAGTAAAGCTCGGCAATGGGTTCGCCCAGATAACCTTTGGGCACGGTGCCGGTAATCACGATATCAGCCCAGCCATCGGTAATGGCCTCTTCGGTGCCGGTTAGCACAGTGTCGATGATTTTCAGGCGACTGCCACGGCTTTGCGGGTGAAACGCCTTTAAGGCCGGATAAAACAGTTCTCTGGGGTAAGCTAAGTCTAAGGCGACGGTGATTTCAGGCTCCCAGTCCTGATTGATATTCTCTGCCAGGAACTCAAGCTCCTGCACATTCTGGGTCAGGTGCCGGGAACGGCGTAGCATGACCTCACCGGCTTCGGTCAAAAAAGCTTTGCGTCCCTTCACTTCCAGCAATTGAACATTGAGCTGACTTTGCAATTTCGCTACCGCGTGATTTAACGAAGATTGGCTTTTATTCAGCTTAGCGGCGGCATGGGCATAGCCGCCATGGTCGACCACAGCCTGTAAGATTCGCCATTGTTCCAGGGTGGTTTTAGGCCTGTACATTATGCTGATATTTCTATTTTTTCGATAGGTTCCTATGCTAGTGCCGGGGCAGGGGAATTGCAACGCTGTTGTTTCACTGCCTCTTTTGCAATCACCGGTATACCTTGCTCCAATGTGAATACGCAGATGACGCAGATCTACAACAGCATAGATTGAAAAATCTCTTGTTTCTCTGCGTGTTCTCTGCGGCTTTGCGAGAGAGTATTTTCTGCTCGTTAGTGGCAATCACGGCTGCGGCAGAACCGAAAAATCGATTGGTGGCTGCTGACCCGTCGGGTTTCGCTCAAACCGGCTATCAGCTTGAGTTGGCGGATAAACAAAGCCACCGTTTTTCAGAATAAAACCGTTGTCATCACTGTCACCCTGGAAATCCAGACGATCTTCGTCCCGTCCGGTGCCGTCCACCGTGAAGCGGGCCTGGGTTAATTCATGCCATTGCCCTTCGGTGTCCATGGCCCATTGATTCTGATACCAGGCCCAGCGGCCCTGATTGCCATATTGGGTCAGAAAATTCTCCAAAAAGCTGTGCAGACGGGTGGCATAGGTATCGGTCTGGGGGCGTTTAAAGCTGGCGATAAGCTGCCAGCTATCTTGTGCTTTAGGCTTAAACCAGGCTGTATAGTCTGTACTGTTATCCCCGGCTGGGGTGACCTTTAATAAAAAGCTGTAGGTGGTATCGGCCTGCCATGTGTATTTCAGGTAGCTTTGACCACCCGAACCCTCGTTACCAAATTCCCCGGTATACACACCATCGCCTTTGCCAAGTAACTGAATGCGCTGCTCGGGGGGAATTTGACTCGGGTCGTCGGTTTGAAACGGGCTCCAGATAGAAAACAGCACCCGCCTTTCTATCTCCGAATTGACCTGAATACCAAAATAGCCTTCACCAAAACCATTGGCCATATAGTAAGAGCCGGGTACATCCTGACCACCGGGAACAGTGATCTCGCTGTAAAACCACTCGATGTCACGATTAACTGGCATATCGTAGCTGAAATGCACAGAGGGACCACGCCGTCCCCAATAAGGGTTGCCTTCATCCAGATAATACAGCTTCGTGGTGCTGTCTTTGGGCCAGACGGCCAGGCAATGTAACCTGGGCAGGTCACCACTCTGGCCATTCAAGCTGCGTATTTTAAGCTGCTGATAGCCTGCGCTGCCCAGTGTGACCTCAAACAAGGGGTAAGTATGTTGCTGGCCTTTGTCCAGGGTCAGTTCAACTTCCTGATCGCCCAGGCTAACGGCCAAACGCTGAGAGGTGTCAGTGCTTGCCGTCAGGCCAAGCGTCAGGGTATCAGCTCTATCCAGAGCAAAATAACTTAGCAGGCTATGTTGATTGTTTTGCCAGTTAAGCGCAGTGGGGTCTTCATTGGTCACCAGTGCCAGACTGGCAGCCGGGTTATCTTGCACCCAGGTATTAAAGCTCAATGGAATGTCCACCGCCTGACTGCTGGGCAAGGTGAGAATATTGGCATCAGGCTGCTGGGTTAGCTGTGGTGCATTGTTGCTGCTGTCGCCGCAACTGCATAACAGCAACAATAGCGGTACTGTGAATTTATGTTGATTAAGCATGGCACTATCCGTTGCTAACAGGTTGAAAGAATTGCCGCCTAAGGACTAGGCGGCAATGATCAGGTTTAGAATTTAGCTCTGACGCCCAGGGAAATCTGGCGTCCAAAGCGGTTAAGTAGACTCACCTGATCTTCCACCTTGGTGTAGGCCCAATAACGCTCGTTGGTCAGGTTGCTGCCTTCGGCAAAAATGCTGATTTTGTCTGTGACATCATAGCTCAGGCTGGCATCCCACTGACCGTAGTCAGAAATATAAGCCGGTCCGCCCCAGGCTTCAGGGTCATACATATATTTACCACGCCAGTTATAGGCAACACGGGCCTGAATGCCATATTGCTCATAATAGACCACCGCGTTATAGGAGTTTTTCGACATACCTTTAAATGGCAAATTTTTGGCTTTGCGCTCAGGATCGTCGTAGCTGCTGTCCACATAGGTATAGTTAAACTGGAAGCCCAGGCCGTTAAAGGGCTCAGGTAACCATTCTTCAAAAGATTGCTGGTAAGCAAATTCAAGGCCTTTGATATTGGCACCATAAGGACTTTTAACCGAGCGGGTACCGTAATAGGTGATCCCTTCCAGGCTATAAGGCGCTTCACGCTCCTCAATAAAGGACTTGATATCCTTAACAAACACACCACCGCTTAAGGCACTGCTGTCTCCAAAGTACCATTCCAGGGTTATATCGGCCTGATTGGCTTCTTCAGGCGTAGAACTGGGATCGCCCATATTCAGGGTCGGCAGACCATCTTTAAGACTGGTAAAGTTTACTGCCCGCCATGGGCGTAAATCGTTCAGGCTTGGGCGACTGATTACCTTGGCGGCTGAGAAACGGAACAGCAATTCATCGGTCAGGCTCAGCTTAAAGTTCAAGCTGGGTAATACATTGGAATAATCACTGGCAAAGCTGACATCCACAGGTTCATTCCAGCCGTTCTTAATCGGCTTGCCTTCATCGTCCAGCTCAATCTTATCGAGCTGATACACCGCACCAATAGAGCTGGTGCTGGTTTGTGATGCTCTGAGGCCCAGATTCAGTTTATACGGCAGGGAAAACAACTCATCTTCAAAGTAGGCTTGTACATAAGCGGTTTTTACCTCTTCTTCAATGGTATAGCTACCAGCACGGCTGAGTGACGCAACGATATACTCGTCGGCTGCCTCGGCATTGATAGAACGGTAAAAATCCAGCAACTTATCGTAGTCAAAGCTGGGCCAGGGCTGTGGCATCTGACCGGCTTCGCCGTCCATAAAGTTGTCAAAGTTGGCGGCCTGGAACACCTCGGAAGGAATGCGGAACAGGGTAAAATCGCCCTCAGTGAATACCGACCTGTCATCGTAATCCAGTTCCAGTCGGTCCAGATAATATCCGCCACGGCTGAAAATACCGGGATCTCTTGACGCATATTCATTGCGGGCCTTTGACTGCTTTAAATAGGTCAGGCCAAATTCCACTTTACTCAGTATGCCGTCTTCAAAGCGGTATTCACCGATAAGCTTGGCATCATCCACCTTGTCTTCCACCCCGACACCGGTGTTGCGACTGTAGTGTGCGCCGTAGGTTTGTTCGGCATTCAGTCCTGGTGACATCACCACATCAGGCAGCATATTGCCGGTGTTATGGTCGATGCGAATGCTGTCGATAAAGCCACGCGCTACCACAAAGCGGTTGTCACCGGCGTTTTCATTTTTGGCCTTGGACGTAGCCAAGTCGGCGGTGACCGTCAGTGCGTCACTGGCATACCATTTGGTATTAAAGGCAAACTGGTAAGTATCGGTTTTTCTGGGTTCGGTCAGGTTAAGCAGTTCCACCATGGTATTGCCGGTCTGAGTCATGGCCACTACGCGGCCCTGGTCGTCAAAGGTGGCATCGGTAAATACCGGCGTACCGGGCGTCCAGGATTCATCATAGTTAACAAAACCAATCTGATAGCGATGGCCGTCGGTATTGTAGCGCGAATACAAGCCGTCGAAATTTACATCCAATGCTTCTGTCGGCCGCCATTGCACAGCCACCGTTCCGCCGATACGGGTGCGGGTATCCTGAGCATTATTGAAATACATATAGCTGGGAATTTTTGATGCGTAGGTTTCGTTTTCATCAATCACACCATTGCCATTGGTGTCCACAGGCACGCCCGCGCTGTCTTCATCCCAGCCTTCATCCGGGTCAAAGAAGCCGCCGGCGGAATACTCGTCTTCACGCAGGGTCTTCTTTGAATAAGCACCGGATATCAGCACGCCAAAGGTGTTCTCGCTGTTCACATCACCAATGATAAAAGAGCCGTGTGGGTTAACATCTTCAGAGCGGGATTCGTAGATGCCTTTTCCCGAAAGGCTTAAGGTAAAGCCTTCAAGATCAAGGGGTTTACGGGTCTGGATATTGACTATTGCGCCAATGCCACCTTCGGTAAGCCTGGCTTCTGGCGACTTATACACTTCCAGTACGTTTACCAGTTCCGAAGCGATAGTGTCATAGTTAAAATCACGCCCGGCATTATCCGAAGCCAATTTGCGGCCATTCAAGGTGGTGATGTTGTAGCCGTCACCAAGCCCCCGTACCAGAATATTCTGCCCCTCACCGCCATTGCGGGTAATGGTAATGCCGGGAATACGTTGCAGTGCTTCAGCCAGGTTTTCGTCGGGGAACTTGCCGATATCGTCGGCGATAATCAGGTCAACTACACTGTCTGCGTTTTGTTTCTGAAACAGTGATTCAGTGATACTGCTGCGCAGGCCGCGAACCTGAATCTTTTCAACGTCCTGGCCTTTAACATCCTGGCTGTCTTCTTGGTTTTCTTGTTGTTGCGCCAGCGTTGGCAGGCTGGTACCCAGCAGTGCCATGGCCAGACACAGCGATAATTTACTGTACTTGGTTTTCATTGTTTTGTTGTCCCCTCGATTTCACTTGTGCAAATGGTCTTTAAACGAAAGCAAATGAAACTTGCATATGTTTGCTTCGTGTTAAATAAAACGCCAATACTGTTAAATGATCAAGAAAAAATGAAAAAAAACTTTTAATATCTTTCGAAGTTGTGCATGATGCTAGCCAATGAAAGACACCAATATCCCTTGGGAAGTTGGTTAACTGTTTGGGATATATAAGGTTTTTGATATGTGGCAGGGGATTTGTCTGAGCTTTCAAAGTCTTTTGAATGTATTCGATGCCATGCTAGATTTTGTTCCTCACTTACAAAGGGGAAACAAACGTGGATGCATTTAACAGTATTGAGAGACAGCAGGAAATCCTGCGCCAGACCCAGGCCCAGGGCAAGGTGTCGGTTAAGGCACTGGCTGAACAATTTAAGGTGTCGGAAGTCACCATACGCAACGATCTTAGCGTGCTGGACCGCAAGAAATTACTGGTGCGCTCGCGGGGCGGCGCCATGGTCAACAGCCAACTGGGGCGTGAGTTGTCACTCAAGGAAAAGAGCGGGCAGAACTCGGCACTGAAACAGGAACTTGGTGCACTGGCTGCCCAGCTGGTTGGCGAGGGCGAACGAATTTTGCTGGACTCCGGCACCACCACGCAGGAAGTGGCGGCCTGCTTAGTGGATAAGGAAGATCTGGTGGTGATGACCAATGGCTTGAACATTGCCACCGAGCTGGCGCGTTCCGACTCGGTGGAAGTGATGTTGACCGGCGGTACGCTGCGTAAAAAGTCTATGTCGTTTTATGGTGCTATCGCCGAGCGAAGCTTACAGAACTACAACTTCAGCAAGCTGATCCTCGGCGTGGACGGATTTGATTTGCGCACTGGCATTGGTACGCATTTCGAGAAAGAAGCCATTCTCAACCGGCTGATGTGTGAGATGGCAGAAGAGATAGTGGTAGTGACGGACTCGTCTAAGTTTGAGCGCCGGGCTTTTCATGCAATCTGTGCGATTGCGCAGATCCATACGCTGGTGACCGACTCTGGGATTCCGCAGAACTACGTAGATGAACTGGATAAATTAGGTATCAAACTGCACTTGGTGGACCGACATACCGAGTAATAGGAGCAATACATGTCTGAATTTAATCGTCGATCATTTCTTAAAGCAGCAGCAGCGACTGCCGCAGCAGGTGCCGTGGCAGCATGCAGCAGCACGGGGCAGGGCGCGGGCGCACCCAGGGCATTGGGTAAATCAGTGATGGGACTGACTGTTGCGCCCATGCAGGTTGTCAGAGCGGCGATTATTGGGGTAGGTGAGCGTGGCGTTGGTTTTGTCAGCCACCTGTGTAACCTTGACGGCGTTGAGCTAAAAGCCATTTGCGATATTGACCCGCAAGTCACAGCCCGAGCTGTCAAGGTGGCCGAAAAACATGGCCGGCCCAAGCCAGATGTGTACGGTAAAACCGACAAACACTATCTTGATATGCTGGCCCGCGATGATTTAGATATTGTCATTATCGCCACTCCCTGGCGCTGGCACCATCCCATGGCAAAAGCCACGATGCTGGCGGGTAAACATGCCTTTGTGGAAGTTCCCATGGCGACATCTCTTGAAGATCTGTGGGATCTGGTGGACACCTCTGAAGCGACGCAGAAAAACTGCATGATGATGGAAAACGTCTGCTACGGGCGTGACGAGCTGATGGTGCTGAATATGGTGCGCCAGGGTGTGTTTGGTGAGTTGCTGCATGGCGAAGCCGCCTATATTCATGAGCTGCGCTGGCAGATGAAAGAAATTGATCGCAAGACCGGCTCCTGGCGCACCTATCACCATACCCGCACCAACGGCAACTTGTATCCCACCCATGGTCTTGGCCCCGTTGCCCAGTATATGAATATCAACCGCGGTGATAAATTTGACTATATGAGTTCAATGAGTTCACCGGCGCTGGGGCGTGCAGCCTACGCTAAACGTGAATTCCCGGCCGATCACGAGCGTAATCAACTGCACTATATTACGGGTGATATCAACACCAGTATTATTAAGACGCACCTGGGGCGTACCATTATGGTACAGCACGACACCACCACGCCACGCCCCTACACCAGACTGAATCTTATTCAGGGTACCAATGGTGTGTTTGCCGGTTTCCCTAACCGTATTGCATTGGAAGAAGGTGGCAGCGGCAGTTTCCATGAATGGGACTACGATATGCAGAAGTGGTATCAGAAATATGACCACCCGCTGTGGACGCGTATGGGGCAGGAAGCCGAACGCAATGGTGGCCATGGCGGGATGGATTTTCTGATGGTCTGGCGCATGATTTATTGTCTGCGTAATGGTGTACCGCTGGATCAGGATGTCTACGATGGGGCGGCCTGGTCGGCAGTATTCCCATTGTCTAAAGCATCAGTAGCCGATCGCGGTAACTCCAAAGATTTCCCTGACTTCACCCGGGGGCAGTGGCAGCACGGCAAACCACTGGGCATCGCCAGCTAGCATAAACGGGGCTGAGGCTCCGCCTATGCGCTTTTCAAATGATAATTGAGAAATGGCGGCACAGGTTGTCCGCCAGTGTGACTGATATTGTGGATGAGGAGCCAGTATGCAGCATCTTCAAGATATTTTTGCCGCCAACCGCCGTGGCGAACCCCGTGGCATTTATTCGGTATGTAGTGCCCATTCGTTGGTGCTTAAGGCTGCCATGCAGCAGGCTAAAGCAGACAACAGCCTGTTGTTGGTGGAGTCCACTGCCAATCAGGTCAATCAGTTTGGTGGCTACACCGGTATGCAACCGGCAGATTTCATCGATTTTGTCTGCACCCTGGCACAACAAGTTGGCCTGGACAAGCAGCGTTTGATTTTTGGTGGAGATCATCTGGGGCCGGTCTGCTGGACCGATCTGCCTGCGGAGCAGGCTATGCTCAGATGTGAAAGTCTGATCCGCAGCTACGTACAGGCCGGATTTTGCAAGATTCATCTGGACACCAGTATGCCCTGTGCTGACGATGCAGAGCCATTAACAGACGATATTATTGCAGGCCGGGCGGCCAGACTCTGTGCGATTGCAGAGCAGGAATCGGCCAGGTTAAACCGGCAGTTATGTTATGTGATTGGCACCGAAGTCCCGGCACCTGGTGGTGTCAATGAACTGGAAGATCACCTGACGCCCACGCCGGTGGCCAATGTACTTTATACCCTGCAGGCGCATCAGCAGGCCTTTGCTGCGGTTGGTCTGGATGACAACACCTGGAACAAGGTAGTGGCGGTGGTGGTGCAGCCGGGCGTGGAGTTTGATAACAGTAAAGTACATGAATTTGCTCCGGCACTGGCGGCTGAACTGTCTGGTGCCATCCATCAGGTGCCGAATCTGGTTTATGAAGCCCATTCCACCGATTACCAATCCCCGCAGGCGCTGGCGGCTTTGGTGAAAGGCCACTTTGCCATATTGAAAGTCGGCCCGGCGCTGACCTTTGCGCTGCGCGAAGGGGTGTTTGCCCTGTCGCATATTGAAGATGTGCTGATTGAACAGTCCAAACGTTCTGGGCTACGCGAGCTTTGTGCAGAGGTGATGCAGCAGCAGCCCAAGTATTGGCAGAAGTTTTATCCCGACGCACAATCACAGCCCTGGTTAGCCTTTTTCAGTTACAGCGACCGGATCCGTTATTACTGGAATCAACCGGCGCTGCAGGCTGCGGTAGACAAGTTGTTAGCTAATTTGTCAGAGCTTGTGATTCCCTTGCCACTCGTTAGCCAGTATATGCCAATGCAATACCAGGCAGTGCGCGGCAAGACCATCAGCTCTGACGCCGAAGCGCTGTTACTGAATAAAATTACCGATGTACTGGCAGACTATGCTCAGGCATGTGGTCTCACTGAACACTAAGGAAACGCAATATGACCCACCAGGTTTATCTTGGACTTGAGCAAGGTACGCTCGAGCAGAAAAACGCATTCTGGACCGCGAGGGAAATCAGTCAACAGCCCAGTGTCTGGCAGCAACTGCTGGCGCAGATGGTGCAACAGCAGGGGGAGTTGCAGGACTGGCTTAAGCCGGTTTTGGCCTTACCCAATCTGCGTATCATTCTGACCGGCGCAGGCACATCTGCGTATATCGGCGAAGCATTACAAGCGCACCTGAATGCCAGGATGACAATGTCGGCCGGACAGCGGGTGGAGGCAATCAGTACCACTGATATTCTCAGTAACCCCGGACTGCAATTGCGTAAAGACGTGCCAACGCTGCTGGTATCTTATGGTCGTTCCGGAAACAGCCCGGAGAGCCGCGCCGCCGTTGAGCTGGCGGATCAACTGGTGGAGGACTGCTGGCATCTGGTGGTGAGCTGCAATCCTGAAGGTGCGTTAGTCACAAGTGCTAAGGACAATCCACGCTACAAAGTCTTGTTGATGCCGTCTGCGGCCCATGACCAGAGTTTCGCCATGACCAGCAGTTTTACCAGTATGATGCTGGCTACGTTAATGCTGTTTACTCCGGACCAAGCACAGTATGACAAGATGCGCGTGCTGGCCGAGCAAATTCTGCTGCGCGACCTGGACAGTATAGAAACCCTGGCGGCGCTGCCTTGCCGTCGTCTGGTATTTTTGGGTTCTGGACCCTTACTGGCGATTGCCAGAGAAGCGGCCCTGAAAGTACTAGAACTCACCGCCGGTGGTCTGCCCAGTTTTTATGAAAGCCCACTGGGCTTTCGCCACGGCCCCAAGTCACTGATCGATAACAGCACACAGGTGCTGTTGCTACCCTCTGCCAATGCTTACACCGGGCGATATGACGCCGATTTGCGCCTGGAGCTGCAAAAAGATGCTCAGGCGTTACATATCAGCGCGCCAGTGGCCCTGTCGCAGATTGCTGGCCTGGAGGATGTCTGGTTAGGCTTTCCTTATATTCTGTATTGCCAGATGCTGGGCTTTTTTAAGGCACTGCAGTTTGGTATCAGTCCGGATAACCCTTGCCCCACCGGTGAAGTGAACCGTGTGGTGCAGGGTGTGAATATATACCCTTACAGACAGGACTGAGTATGCACTACGGGCTGGATATTGGTGGCACCAAGATGGAACTGGCCATTTTTGACAATGACTTTACCTGTCTTGAAAAAACGCGCTGCGCGACGCCGACTGCCGACTATCCGGCCTTTATACGCAGTGTTGTTGAACTCGTCGAGGAAGCCGATAGCCGATATGCCATGCGTGGTAGCGTGGGATTGGGCTTACCCGGTGTCGTGACCGGTGATGGCAGGGCGTTATCCAGTAATGTACCTTGCCTGACGGGGCAAAGGGTGGGAGCGGATCTGACCCTGGCACTGAGCCGGCCGGTTGCCCTGGGCAATGACTGTCGCTGCTTTGCCCTGTCTGAGGCCAGCTTAGGTGCAGGTAAGGACGCACAGCGAGTGCTGGGGATCATCCTTGGTACCGGGCTGGGAGGCGGGCTTTGCATAGGTGGCGAGCTTTATGCGCGAGACAGTCAACTGGCCGGGGAGTTTGGTCACCTGGGTTTGCATCCCAAGGTGGTGCAGCGCTGGGCGCTGCCCTTGCTCAATTGTGGCTGCGGCCTGAGCGGCTGCGCCGAAACCTATGTGTCTGGTGCGGGCCTTGCCAGGTTATATCAGCATTTCAGTCATCAGCAAGCCGATACCTATGTGTGGCTGGAACACTTTCGCCAGGGACGTCCAGAGGCCATCAAGACCTTTGACTGTTTTATGGATGCGCTGGGCTCAGTAGTGGCGGGGCAGGTTTTGGTACTCGATCCAGACATTGTGGTGTTAGGTGGTGGTCTGTCTGCCATTGCAGAAATACATCAGCATCTGGCCAGGGCAGTGGCGGCGCATTTATTTAAAAACGCCGCCATACCAAAGATTGTGGTGGCCGAAGGTGGCCCCGCCAGTGGTGTGCGCGGAGCCGCGCTGCTGGGTGCGAAAAAAGAGGCAACAACATGAAAGCCCAGAGTTATTGGCTGGCCTGTGACGCTGCCTTTATCGGTAAGCAATGGCTGCGACCAGCTTATTTGCACATTCAGCATGGTGTTATTGCACAGGTCTGCGAAACGCCGCCACCAGGGCAGCCCCTGGTGAATGCGGGCCCAGGCATGGTGGTGCCCGGTTTTATTGATGTGCAGGTCAACGGTGGCAATGGCGTGCTATTGAATGATTGCCCGACGCTGGCAGGCCTGAGAAACATCTTTGCCGCCCACAGCCGTTTTGGTACCACCGCCATGTTGCCCACCTTGATTACCGACAGTCTGGATTGTATGCAGCGTACCGCCGATGCCATCGCGCAGGCGCTTACAAGCGGTGAGCCTGGCATTGTCGGTGTGCATTTTGAAGGGCCGCATATGTCGCTGGCCAAGCGTGGCGTGCATTCACCACAGTATCTGCGCAGTATCAGCGCGGCTGAAATGGCCGTATTTGCCCGGCAGGATTTGGGTGTCAAAGTGATTACCGTGGCACCAGAGGTCGTCAGCCCCACCCAGATCAGTGAACTGGTAGCCATGCAGGTCAGGGTTTGTCTTGGCCATTCCAATGCCAATGCTGAGCAAGTGCAGGCCGCACTTCAGGCTGGCGCCAGTGGTTTCACCCATTTGTATAATGGCATGTCAGCCTTAACTTCCCGTGAGCCGGGGATGGTGGGTACCGCTCTTGCTGACGAGCATAGCTGGTGTGGTTTGATACTGGATGGCCATCACCTGCATCCGTTGTCAGCCAGGCTGGCAATTCGTGCCAAGGGCGTAGACAAGATTATGTTGGTTACCGACGCCATGCCGCCGGTGGGAACGCAAGATACGGAGTTTGCTTTTTATGGTGAAAAAGTCAGACGCGAGGGCAGTAAACTGCTGGCACCCAGCGGCTCGTTAGCTGGCTCCGTGCTGGATATGGCCGGTGCAGTACGCTATGCCGTTGAGTCATTAGACGTCGGCCTGGACGATGCCTTGCTGATGGCCAGTCACAGTCCGGCGACATTTTTAGGCATACAGGACCACCATGGCAGCCTGCAGGTGGGACGACGGGCCGATATGCTGCTGCTGGATAAACAATTACAAGTACAACACGCCTGGCTGGCTGGTCAACCCTGGCAACTGGAGAACAATGATAATGAACATTGCTGAATCTCAACATAAAGGGGATAGTGCCAGCGGGGTGTGGCTACCCATGCTGGTGATTGCCATCTTGTTTTTTCTGTTCGGTTTTGTCACCTGGCTGAACGGCTCACTGATCCCGTTCTTACGTATTGTCTGTGAATTGAATGAATTTCAGGCTTTGCTGGTAACCTTTGCCTTTTATATCGCCTATGTGGTGATGGCGCTGCCGATGTCTGCTGTGTTGGACAGAATTGGCTATAAGAAAGGTATGGTGGCCGGTCTGGGGATTATGATCATCGGAGCGCTGGCCTTTATTCCGGCCGCGCTGATTGCCCATTATGGCTTGTTTCTGCTGGCCTTGTTTGTGCTGGGCAGTGGTCTGACTATCTTGCAAACCGCCTCTAATCCTTATCTGGTATTGTTGGGACCACCTCAAAGTGCAGCCATGCGCATCTGTATTATGGGGCTGTTAAATAAAGGCGCTGGTTTTATTGTTCCTTTGGTCTTTACGGCGATTATTCTGACCGGGATGGACAGTTATTCTGCCGATGCTCTGGCAGCGCTGCCTGAGGCAGAACGCCTGAGTCAGCTTGATGCTCTGGCACACAGACTGGTGACGCCTTATTTATGGATGGCGGCGATGTTGGTGCTACTGACCCTGATGGTGCATTTTGCCCCTCTGCCGGAGCCAGGTGAAGCACTAAGAGGTGGTGCCCATGAGGTTCGCCGCCGCGAGGTGCTGGCACATCCACAGCTGGTGCTGGGGGTAGTGGCCCTGTTTTTCTATGTCGGCGTGGAAGTGATTGCCGGTGATACCATCGGTTTATTTGGTCAGCAATTGGGGGTTAAGCACTTTGGTGCCCTGACATCCTACACTATGGCCTTTATGATGCTGGGCTATCTGCTGGGTGTGCTGTGTATTCCCCGCTTTATCAGTCAGGCTCAGGGGTTACAACTGTCGGCCATCGCCGGAGTAGGTCTGAGTCTGGCCATCGTTATGGGCGACCCCACCAGTGAGCAGGCTACATCCATGTTGCTGGGGTGGGCTGGCGTGCCCTTGGTGCCTGATCCTGTGCTGTATGTGGCACTGCTGGGCTTGGCTAATGCGCTGGTCTGGCCAACGGTCTGGCCTCTGGCCCTGCAAGGGCTGGGAAAACATACCGCAACCGGCTCAGCACTGCTGATTATGGGCATTGCCGGTGGCGCATTATTACCACTGTTGTATGGCTACGTTGCCCATAGCTGGTTGGACAGTCAGTCGGCTTATCTGCTGTTGATCCCTTGCTATGGCTTTATCCTGTTTTACGCCTTTAAAGGACATAAGCTGCGTCATTGGTAATGGCAATCGGGGCAGGGCGAGACTGCCCCTAATCTAAATTTCTAATCTGTTTGATTGAATCAATTAATTATAAAGATTAACTGTCATTGAGTACACTTCTCCTCGTCTTCCAAGGCAACCTTTTAAATCAATGGAGAAAATGTCAATGAGTCAATCACTTATCAATACTAAAATCCTGCCGTTCAATGCCACCGCTTATCACAATGGCGAGTTTGTGCAGGTATCTGACAAGGATCTGCAGGGCAAGTGGGCGGTAGTGATGTTCTACCCGGCTGACTTTACCTTTGTTTGCCCCACCGAGTTGGGTGATCTGGCTGACTACTACGACAGACTGCAAGCCATGGGCGTAGAAGTGTATTCGGTGTCTACTGATACTCACTTTACCCACAAAGCCTGGCATGATGCGTCTGAAACCATCAAGAAAATCAAGTTCCCTATGATTGGCGACCCGACAGGCCGTATCAGCCGTAACTTTGGTGTGATGATCGAAGAAGAAGGTCTGGCTCTGCGTGGCACCTTCGTTATCAATCCTGAGGGTGAAATCAAGGTCGCTGAAATTCACGATTTGGGTATTGGCCGCAGCGCATCTGAGCTGTTCCGTAAAGTGCAGGCCGCCCAATACGTTGCCAACCATGACGGCGAAGTATGTCCGGCTAAATGGCAGCCAGGTGAAGAAACCCTGTCTCCTTCTCTGGATCTGGTCGGCAAAATCTAACATTGAGGGGCCTGAGTCCAGGCCCTTTTCTTCTTGTTCAATTAATGCTCCGTGCTGGCATGTTGATGCCGGTAACAGGTGAGCTTTGCCCAGCGTTTGTCGAGGTTAAAATGTTAGACAACAATTTGAAAAGCCAACTGAAAACCTATTTAGCCAATCTGAAGCGTCCCGTTGAACTGGTTCTGGCCACCGACGACAGCGACAAATCCCAACAACTGTTGGCGCTGGCGCGTGATATTGAAGCGTTATCAGATCTGGTCAGCTACAGCCAAAGTGCTGATAACCAGCGCATACCTTCTATGCAGGTGCGTAGCCCGGACACCGGCACCAGTATTGAATTCGCCGGTTTGCCTATGGGCCACGAATTTACCTCTTTGGTACTGGCATTGCTGCACAGCGGTGGTCATCCCATTAAGCAGGAACAGGCCATTTTAGAACAGATCAAATCGCTGCCCGGTCCATTGCATTTTGAAACCTACGTATCTTTAAGCTGCCAGACCTGTCCTGGTGTGGTGCAGGCACTTAACCTGATGGCGGCGGTGAACCCAAATATCACTAACGTGATGATAGATGGTGCATTGTTCCAGGACGAAGTCAGTCAACGCAATGTGATGGCAGTACCCAGTGTCTATCTGAATGGTGAAAGCTTCTCGCAGGGTGCCATTACTCTGGAGAAAATTCTCACTAAAGTGGACGCCAATGCGGCTAAACATCAGGCCGAGGCCCTTAAACACAAACCCACCTTTGATTTACTGGTAGTGGGTGCTGGCCCTGCCGGGGCATCGGCAGCCATCTATGCGGCGCGTAAGGGTATCCGCACCGGGCTGCTGGCTGACCGCTTTGGTGGCCAGGTCGCCGACACGGTGGGCATAGAGAATTTTATTTCAGTCAAGCATACCGAAGGGCCGAAACTGGTGGCCAGCCTTGAAGAGCACGTACGTGACTACGAGGTGGACATTATGGCGAATCAACGCGCAGTTCAGGTACGCGAAGGCGATACCCTGGAAATTACCCTGGAAAACGGTGCTGTGCTGAAAAGCAAAAGCCTGGTGCTGGCCACTGGTGCGCGCTGGCGCGAGATGAATGTGCCAGGTGAGCGTGAATACCGCGGTAAAGGGGTGGCCTATTGCCCCCATTGCGATGGGCCTTTGTTTAAAGGTAAAAAGGTCGCGGTAATAGGTGGCGGCAATTCGGGTATCGAAGCGGCTATTGACCTGGCCAATATTGTCGAGCATGTTACCGTGCTGGAATTTGACAGCAAGCTGCGTGCTGACGATGTGCTGGTGCGTAAAGCCCGCTCAATGGCCAATATCGAGATTATCCTTAATGCCCAGACTCTGCAGGTTAATGGTGATGGTTCTAAGGTTAATGGGCTGACCTATAAAGACAGGGTATCGGCTGAGCAGCATCATATAGCGCTGGCCGGCATCTTTGTGCAGATTGGTTTGGTACCTAACACCGAATGGTTGAAAGACAGCGGCATTGAGCTGACCCTACGGGGCGAGATTGTGACCGCCGCCAACGGTGAAACCTCAGTAAAAGGCGTGTTTGCTGCCGGTGATGCGACCACCGCACCCTTTAAGCAAATTATTATTGCCATGGGCAGCGGCGCCACGGCCAGCCTCGGAGCCTTTGACTACCTGATGCGCTCATCTGCCCCCGTTGAAAGCCACCAGGCTGCATAACCTTTGGCTACACAGGGATGTGTGGTGAAAATTTGAACGTTGTGCTAGTATGCGCGGCAATTAATGTTAGTGCTGAGTTTATTGGAGAAGTTAAATGCAGCGATTAATTGCCCCTATTCTGTACGCCTTCCTGTCCCTGTTGTTTGTTGCAAATGCCAAGGCCAACTTAATTATCAATGGCAGTTTTGAAGACAACCAAATTCAAAACGGCACCTGGAAGCTATTTTCCGACCAACAGCTTTCTGGATGGCGTGGGAATAACATGGAAATCTGGAACAACTTCGGTGCCATCAATATGTTTGATGGCAACCAGTTGTTAGAGCTTAACTCACAGCTGTACAAGGGGCAGTTCACTGGGATCAGCCAGAGCTTTGCCACGGAAATTGGCCAAACCTACGATATCAGCTTTGCTTATCGTGCCAGACACAGCAATAGTGAAAGTTTTAACATGCGTCTGGACTCCGGTCTGGGTGAGTTGTTCTCCAAAGATTTCGATGACCACGTTACCGGTAAGTGGGCAACCTATCATGGCCAGTTTATCGCTACTGACACCATCACCACCTTGCATTTTAACCCCTTAATACCGATAAGAAGCACGGTGGGTAACCTGATCGATAATATTGTGGTGGAAAAACGCAGCAGCACGGTTGTGGCAGAACCGCAAATGCTGTTGATGCTGGCGTTGGGTCTGGTGCTGTTAACTGTGGTGATTAGGCGTCGTTATGCCTGATCCTGTTGCCAGCTATCATCACGGTAGTCTGTTTGCTGTTAAGCCGGACAGGCACCAGTGTTGAACTTACGCATTAGGCAATTTGCAGCAATCCTCCCTGCAATTAGATTCTCACGATTTTTTACAGTGCTGTCGGAAAATTTATCAGTTTTGCCGGTTTTATCCGGCAGAGTTTTCAGATTTCACTTTTTGAAGCGTAAAAAATAAACAAATTCATTGAGTTAAAAAAACTGGCCTGCAAACTGCTATATCCTTATCACCAATGTGAGTTTTTAAGGTGGTATTAAATGAAGTCTGCATTGCGCGTGTTAGTGATGTTCTCTGCTTTAGTGGTTGCTCAGGTGGCAGAGGCTAATCTGATTGTCAACGGCGGTTTTGAACAACCTGAAGTTGCTCACAACAGCTGGAAATGGTTTAGCTCAAGCCAGGTTGATGGCTGGCAGGGCAGCAACCTTGAAATTTGGGATCACTACAATGGCTTCACCGCGGCTGAAGGTCAGCAACATGCTGAGCTGAATGCCCATGCAGGCTCGGGAGGCGCATTTTCCATCTTCCAAACCTTTGAAACCGAAATCGGCGCTGTTTATGATCTGAGCTTCTTTTATGCGGCCCGTAGCAGCAATGATGAAGCCTTCCGACTGAACCTGACGTCTGGTGCTCAGGATATCTTCAATCAATTGTTTGATGATCATCTGGTCAGACAATGGCGCCAGTTCAGTATGACGTTCACTGCCATAGCGCAAAGTACCACCCTCAGATTTACCTCTGTTGCACCCTATGCTGGTACTGTGGGTAATTTCCTCGACAATGTGGTTGTGCTGAAACAGCCGTTATCGCCGTTAACCGGTCCTCAACAACCGCAAAGAGCTCAGCCAGCTCAGGTACCTGAACCTGCCGGAATTTTGTTGACCGCACTGGGGTTGTTGTTTGTGGCATCAGGCAGAATGTTTGTCAGCCGTTGTAAATAGTTCCCCCTTTGGCCAGGTAGTCATCCAATACCTGCCTGGCCTTATCTCGCTGCAACTCGCGCACTATGTCGACACCCGTGTTCTTTAAGTAGGCATAGCTGGCTTCAAATACTGGCCCCTCATCAAAGCCAATAGCTCTGGCATCTTCGCCAGTGGCTGCACAGACCAGACGCTTTACACCGCTCCATAAAACAGCCCCCAAGCACATGGCACAGGGCTCACAGGAGGTGAACAGTTCATATTGACCATCCTCGGCAGACAAGCAAAAAGTGTCCAGCCGTCGTTGTGCCAGCATGATGGCCATCATTTCCCCGTGCAGACAGGAGTTTTTGGCTGCCATGACCTGATTGACCCCGACGGCTATCAGTTGATGACTGTTGGCGTCAAATATGGCGCTACCAAACGGGCCGCCACTATGACGTTGTACATTCTGAGCCGCAAGTTCAATGGCGAGAGCCATCTTGGCGTTATCGCCTGAATAGGTGGCCGCCCAATCTGGAATTCGCATCACCCAATCGGGCAGGCTGATCTCAAGTTGTTGCAGCGCTGATGGTTTGATTGTTGATCTATCGCACATTGTTAATCCCCTATGCGGCGTAAACTTGCTGTAACTGTATTATGTCTGCGCTGATGTAGCGAATGATTGAAGTGTTTTCAACCCCGAAGCATTACTGCGTAAATCGTGCAAAAGTGGCATAATGCGCGGCCAAATTTGCTAAGAGTATTTACCATGTCTATAGAACAAGCCTTGAATGACCGCGCCGGCGGCCAATGTGAACTTTGTGCAGCACAGGACAATCTGCAGGGCTTGGCTGTGCCACCTATTGATCAGGTTAGGGTAGATAATCACATTCTGGTATGTCAGACCTGTCAATCTCAGATTGAAGGGGCTGAACTTGATACCAATCACTGGCGTTGCCTGAACGACAGTATGTGGAGTCAGGTGCCTGCTGTGCAGGTCATGGCCTGGCGCATGCTTAAGCGTTTGTCTTCTGAGGTATGGGCACAAGACTTACTGGATATGCTGTATCTGGATGAAGAAACGGCCACCTGGGCGCAAAAAGGGGATGACTCAGATCGTGAGCCAACCCTGGACAGCAATGGTGCAGTATTGAACAGCGGTGATACGGTGGTGTTGATTAAAGACCTGGATGTAAAAGGCGCAGGATTTACCGCCAAGCGTGGCACTGCTGTGCGCGGTATCAGCCTGACCGATAATCCTAAGCATGTGGAAGGGCGGGTCAATGGCGTGCGAATAGTGCTGGTGGCCGAGTACCTGAAAAAATCCTGACTAGTTTTGCAGCCGGTTAACCGGCTGATTGCTACTGTCTTCAAACCACTGGAAATACTGTTCTGCGCCTGATATACCTTGCTGAAGCAGCATCTGTTTTTGCTGCTCAGTAAGGTCAAAATCGGTGCTGCCCACCTCTTTGGTATTGATATACAAAGTGCGCTGCCAGTCATCGCTGTGCAAATGTTGGTTTTCCTGGACTTGCATCAGGGCGGTAATCAGCGCCTTGGCATACTGGCTAAAATTGTTAATGGCTTTGCCTTTAGGGGGCTCGTCGTAACGGAACATGGCCAGTTCATCTTCTTTGTCGAGGCGCAGCCCGAGGGTTTGGCGGTTATAAATATAAGGGCTACGGCCGGGACGTTGCAGCAGAAATAAGGCGTTTTCCTTGTTGTAATAGGCCGTATTGCGTGACGCGTCTGATTCGTCTTCATCAATATACTTTTGCCTGTCAAACAACTTGATTGGGTAGTTACGCATAACCCCACCATCTACATACAGATCCTGTTTGGGGCCATGGCGGACGGCCGCAAAAAACAGCGGTATCGACATACTGATACGTATTGCCTGGACCAGCGGCATCTGGGCGTGACGTTCAACCGAAAACACTTCCGAGTAACCGTTAGACAGATTGGTGCCGGTAACATACAGCGCCGGGCAAGCCTGTTTTTGTAAGTCAGCAAAGGTGGCCATACCATGACCAAGTTTTTCTTCAATCAGGCTCATCAGCCAAGTGGAAAAATAGTCTCCCTTGTGCCAGCCGAAATCTTTTGCCAGGCGGCGAATGTCGCGGATCAGGCCGAAGGAGTCATCCATAAAGGCTTTAAAATCGGTTGACTGCAGAATTTGTAATTGGCGGGGAATATCAAAACCCAGCGCAAATAACAGTGCGTTGATGGCACCGGCGCTGGTGCCACCCACCCGGCGGATAGCATGCAGATAATCGCGCTGGGCCATAACCTGCATGGCGCCAACATAGGCAATGCCCTTAACACCTCCGCCTTCAAAGATCAGATTTCGAAACTGGCAGGTCATGGCATTTTGCTCCAGCAGCAACCGAGGGGAAGAAGTTGCTATAACACTAGCTGATGCAAGCTGAAGCGCAAGGTGGTCTAAATCGTTCCTTCTTCAGATTGAACTTCTGTTTTTGGCAAGTGATAGTCAAACAAATAAAAATGTCTGCCACTGTCGATACGAATGGTCATACTGCCGCTTAAGCCAGCCAGTTCGCCTGTGGCGGAGTCCGGTACCACTTCCAGTAACAAATGTTGGCTGGGACCCCGCATGGTACCAAAGTGCTGCAACACAAAACTGCCGCGGCGACCAGCCAGCGTTGCGCTGACTTGCTCTATGGCCACATAACCGGCCGAACTCTTATTCGCCGATTTGGCACTGAGCATTTCACCTTTACTGATGCCGTCAATATCTCCGCTAAAGGTTTTGTCAATGGACAATCTGCCCAGGCTGACGCCGTCTTTGCCTTGGGCGTAGCTCGGCATTTGCTGGACCCTGACTTCAAATTCCCCTCTGGCTTGCATGCTGGCTTCCTGGATTTTTTGTTGTTATCTGTGGTGGTTGAATAACCATGTTATCAATGCCAGATAAGAATTTCACAGTATTTCAGTTGCTACTTGCCCCGGCCCTTGGATTCTTCCTATGATTCATGCAGACCAGAAGAACGAGAAGCAAGAATGCAGCATGTGGTGTTTGGTGCCGGACTTATCGGTGGTTATCTGGGGGGCGTATTAACGCATTTGGAGCAGGATACCCGTTTAATCGGGCGCGACAGTACTTTGTCACGTTGGCAGCCAGGGCTTCGGCTCAGTGACTACCAGGGCCATCAGGCCGGTCCGCTGAAATTGCAGATACAAGGCAGCGACTGGCGGGAAACGGCTGTGCCTTGCGATGTGTTGTGGCTGACGGTTAAGTGCACCCATTTGGCACAAACGGCAGTCGACATTGCACCGCTGGTCGACGATAAAACCGTGATTCTGTGTTGCCAGAACGGTATTGGTAGCGATGCCCTGATAAAGGCTATCTTCCCGCGCAATCAGGTGCTGAGGGTGATGGTGCCCTTTAATGTGGTGGAAACCGTGCCTGGTTGTTTACACCGGGGCTCTGAAGGAAAGCTGACGCTGGAATCTGATGCATCAGGCCTGGTGCGGGCATTGGTCAGTCTGCTGGATTGTGATTTGATGCCAATTGACTGCACTAGTGCCATGACGCCGCTACAATGGGCAAAACTGCAACTGAATCTGGGTAATGCTGTTAATGCACTGGCCGATATCCCGGTTAAATCCATGCTGGAACAACGGGGGTACCGGCTGGTTTTGGCGGCATTGATGGATGAACTGCTAACACTGTGCAAGGTAAAAGGCGTTAAGCTTCCCAGGCTCACCCGGGTACCAGCCAGCTGGCTACCCCTGGTGCTGCGTTTGCCGGATGGGCTATTTACGCGCCTGGCCAGGCAGATGCTGGCGATCGATCCACAAGTGCGTACTTCTATGTGGTGGGATCTGAGTCAGGGTAAGGATACCGAAATTGCTTACCTTAACGGTGCTGTGATCGAACAAGCTCTGAGTTTGGGGCTGGATTGCCGGGTCAATCAGGCCATTGTGGCACTGATTCATCAAGCCGAGCAGGGCAGGCTTAAACCGGGATTGTCTGCCACCAAGCTAATGGAACGGGCGGGTATAATACATTAGCGGGCGTTGAACTTTGCTTGTGGCTAATCTGATGTCACACATACCGTTATGGCCGGTACCATAAATTGTCCTGTTCCAACGGCGTTTGAGCAGGCAGCAAGGGGTTCCACAACGGAATAATGGTGCGCTGGTGCAGTTTGGCTTTTTCCAGATCTTCGCCATGGTATTGCATAAATAGCCGGTCAAATTCACCGGTTTCCAGCAATCTGCGCAGACCTTTTTCTACCTCGTTAGCCAGCGATGTGTCAGAGGGGCGAAAGAAATAATAGAGGGCCGTGGGGTAATACAATACCAAATGCGTCTCCACCGCGAAGCGGCCCTGGTGGTAGTCATGTTCACGCCAGATTTCCAATACCGAACGGGGAAATGCGATACCCCGTTGCCGTTGCAACATGTCGAATAAGTCTTCCGTATGTGGTGTACCGGCAACCCGCACACCATTGGCTTGCAGCACATGTGTATCCGGCCAGCCACGCCCCTGGAGTAGCGTCAGAGCGGTAAGATCAGACAGATTGTTAACCTGGGTAAGTTGTGCCTGGGACTCAGGTTTAATCATCAGCAAACGCCAGCCATACAGGCCTTTATAAATGGGAATACGTACAGGTTGCAGAGCACTTTCCCGCTCGGTACTGGTCATTGACCAGGCCACATCGATACCGTCTCCCAACTGCAGTTGCTTTAACGCACGACTTTGCACCAGGGTTTCCCGGGACGGTTGTAATGAATGTTTCAGCTCGGCTTCCTGTAAAGCCCTGCTGAGCAGCACCACGGCATAATCTGTATCAACCGTGTTTTCCATGGCCTGGCGGGGATATATCAAGGTTGATGAGGCAGCAACGGCTGTCTTAACACCCACCATCAATCCCACCAGTATCATCAGTAACCAAAGGTAGCGCATGTCCTGTCCCTCGCATTTGGGCACGCTATATAAAGTGCCCTTTGATGGCATTTCCTGACAGTTTCCAAAGTGCTGCAATTGCCGAGCGTAACGAGTTTGCGTAGACTCCGCACACCTTTAACAAAAGCATAATTAAACGGATGAAACAAGGATTCAAGGTTCCTCATACATTGGTATTGCTGCTTGGCATGATGCTGGTAGCGTTACTGGCCACCTGGGTTGTACCGCAAGGTTTCTTTGATACGGTAACCGCTGACAATGGTCGGCAGATGGTGGTGCCCGGCACCTATACGTTGAGTGACAGCCGTCACTTTCTTACGCCCTGGGATTTTCTGACCGCCATTCCGCGCGCCTTGGCTGCGGCTCAGGATGTGATTTTCTTTGTCTTTATTGTCGGTGGTGTACTATCTGTTGCCCGTGCCACAGGCACTATTGATGCCCTGATTGGCCGATTGCTGGAACGTTTTGGTCATAAACCCAATGTGCTGATTTTTATGGTGGTGTTTTGCTTTGCACTGGCATCAGGAGCAATTGGCACGGCTGGCGAGTATATACCTTTTGTGCTGATTCTGGTGGCCTTGTGTAAGGCAATGCGACTGGACGCCATGACCGCGGTGGGTATGATCATTGCCGGTTACGGCATCGGCTATGGCGTGTCGGCCTTCAATCCCTTTACCGTGCTAATCGCACAGCAAATTGCCGGTGTGCCGGTGTACTCTGGATTGGAATGGCGACTGGCGATTTTTGTGCCTTTTGTGCTGATTGGTTTTCATCATGTCTGGTCTTACGGCAAGAATGTGCTGGCGGACCCGAATGTCTCTTTGACCCGCGACCTGCCTTGCCCGTTAAGCGGCACCAACCAGGGTGAATACCCGAAGTTGAACGGGCGCCATCAGGTTATCCTGCTGGGATTTGTGGCGGCACTGGTTATTGCTGTATGGGGCATTGCCACCCGGCACTGGTATCTGTATGAGCTGGGTGGGGTGTTTATCGCCTGGGGTATATTTACCACCCTGGTGGGTAAACTAGGCGCCGACAAAGCCGCCGGACAATTTATTGAAGGGGTAAAAGATCTTGCCACTACTGCCATGCTGATTGGGGTGGCGCGCGGCATTGCCCTGATTCTGGAAGACGGGCAGATCCTGCATTCCCTGGTATACGGTATGTCGCTGCCGTTATCGCACCTTGGTGCTGAACTGGCGGCGGTAGGCATGCTGGTGATCCAGACCATACTTAATCTGTTTATTCCCTCTGGCAGTGGCCAGGCCTATGTAACGATGCCGCTGATGGCGCCGGTTGGTGATTTGATTGGTGTTAGTCGACAGGTGGCGGTATTGGCTTATCAGTTTGGCGATGGTTTCTCCAATATGATTGTGCCAACCAACGCGGTCTTGATGGGGATTATTGGTATGGCCGGAGTGCCTTATCATCTGTGGTTCAGATTCTGCCTGCCATTGATGATCAAACTGATGGCCGCCGCGGCTGTGGTGCTGGTACTGGCCGTCAGTTTTGGCTACGGTGACGATGTGCAGCCCAAAGTGGCAACAGAAGTCAGCCAGGGCGCTGAGTAAAACGGCAATAAAAAACGGGTGGTGACACCCGTTTTTGTTTTTATCTGGTATTTCATGCTGTTAAGTCAGCGCACTTAGTTCAAGTGTAATTGTTGGGCTAAAGCCCAACCCACAGCAAGCGGTCTTGAACCCGGCGATGTTACTAAACAGCCCCTGGTGTAGGTCGGACTTAAGTCCGACGTTTGAACCACAACTCTCATATGGGTTGAATCTGAGTCTGACAATACAGCCGAAAAAGATCGCAACACAGATGAGCACTTGGGCGTCATTAATGTTGTTGCGGCTCAGCCTGTGGGGCGTAAGTAGCCAGTCTGGCGACTTTGGCTCTGGCGTCGGTCAGGCTCAGTTTTTCCTGCATGCTCAACGGAAAGAAGATAAGTTTTAATGGCAATTGCCAAAGCTGGGTTAGCCAGCCGGAGTCTCGGCTATAACGTGCTTGCAATGAAGCGTCATTCAGCGCACCGCGTTGCTGCAACGCCATAAAGATAGCCTGGGCCTGCTGTGGATGACGTTGGTCATCCACATGTTCAAACATATCCAGCAGTTCTTCTGTTGATAATGATGTTAAATTGGCGTCTGTCATCTTTTCTTCCTTGTCGTGTAATATTCGCTGACACTGTACGGCATTAGTCTCAGTCCCTGCGCCTTTATAACAAATTTTTATTCAGGCTTATCATCGGCCTGGGGTTGTTGCGGCTCATGCATCACTTCGTCCTGGTCGTCATCCAGCACTTCATCGAGGGGTCTTCTGGGCTTGCGCTTAATTAACATCTGATCCCCTACGTCTACCCCGGTCATAGTGTTAATCCGTTTTTTCTTGGGCTGAGCCTGCTGCCAGACATTGTCGCCACGTCCGGATTGCTGATCTTTTGGCTGTTTGCCGGGCTTGCGGGCCGGTTTAAGGCCTTTGAACTTACCTTGCAAGCCTTCAATACTGGTAAAGCTGATTTGTTGTTCCAGCAACGCGCGAATTGCCACAAAGCTTTCCCAGTCTTTCGGACCGACCAGAGAAATGGCATTGCCTTTATTGCCGGCGCGCCCGGTGCGGCCAATACGATGCACGTATTCTTCGGCCAGCTTAGGTAAATCAAAGTTCACCACCAAAGACACTTTCAATAAATCCAGACCGCGAGAGGCCACATCTGTGGTCACCAGAATCT
Source organism: Bowmanella denitrificans (assembly GCF_039522935.1). Lineage (NCBI taxonomy): Bacteria > Pseudomonadati > Pseudomonadota > Gammaproteobacteria > Alteromonadales > Alteromonadaceae > Bowmanella > Bowmanella denitrificans. The sequence continues at coordinate 230,456 of NZ_BAAAEI010000014.1, forward strand.
GATGATGGCCGCGTGCAAATTCATTCATTATATTGCTGCGCTGCGACTGATTCAGCTCGCCAGATAAGGCAATACTGGTCAGTCCCCAATCCTGCATCAGTTTGGCCAGCCGCTCGGTATCGGCGCGGGTGGCAGTAAACAAAATGGCCTGGCGAAAATCCTGTTTGTCCAGCAGGGCTTTAAGCAGGGCTTCTTTGTGCTCAATATGGTCGGCCAGAATAAATTGCTGTTCTATATCCTGGTGCTGTTCACCGGCACTGCCCAAACTAATGCGCTGCGGTGCTTTGAGCAGGGTTTGGGTCAGGTAATGCAGCTCGGCGTTATCCAGGGTGGCAGAGAACATCATGGTCTGACGTTTACGGTGATCGGCACGGGCATGAATATGTTTAAGCTGCGGGGCAAAGCCTAAATCCAGCATGCGGTCTGCTTCGTCCAGGATCAGTAATTCCAGCCCATTTAGGAACAATGATTTGTCCGTTAGGTGGTCGGCAATACGGCCCGCCGTGCCCACCACAAACTGCGGATTGCGTTTCAGCGCCTTAACCTGATCATTAAAATTCTCGCCGCCCAGAATCAATGCCACATTAGCACTGGGACCATCCAGCAAGTTGCGTAACTGCAAAAATACCTGCTTGGCTAACTCCCGGGTAGGGGCCAATATCAGCACCCGGGGATCTTTTTTCGACAACGGCCGGGTTCTGAGTACGCGCTGAATAGCCGGCACCAGATATGCCAGGGTTTTACCCGAACCTGTCTTGGACGACACTATCAGATCCTTACCCAGCAAGGCATGAGGTACAGCCTGGGCCTGAATGTCAGTGGCCTGATTAAAGCCTTTCAGGGTCAGTTTATGGAGCAGTTTATGGTCAAGGGGCAGGTCGGAAAAAAGCAATGAAATGATCCGCTGGCAAATTTGCCGCAAGTATACGCTGTTGGGCCGCTTTGAGCCAGAAAAGGCCTACCTGTTTGTTTGCCACGAAAGTCACGAAAAACACGAAAATGACCAGGTCAATTCTCGCAGAGACGCAGAGTTGGTAGCAAGACAACCACAGAGTCACAGAGCACACAGAGTTGTTGGGAAGAATCACTCTGGGTGTTTTCTTGCTACCAACTCTGCGTCTTTGCGAGAGGGATTCGGTATCAGCCGCAGGCCAGTTTGTGTTTTAGCAATAAACCAATGGCACAGAGCAACGCGTATTTATGCTTAGTCATTCTCCGTGTTCTCTGTGCCTTTGTGGTTACTATGTATTTGGCTTTGCTTACACCATTTCGGCTTTCAGAAAGGCCAGAAAGGCTTCGCTGACTTTCGACAGGGGGCGGTTTTCCAGATACAAGCCGTTGATTTTAAAGGTCAGAGGCGGAGCAAACGAAGCCATACCCACCTTGTCAGACAAATTGCCCAATGCAGTAAACTTATCAATAGTGCAGCAGCCAAGCCCCTGTGCCACCAGGCGGGCGGCCACATAATAGGAGGTAACCTGCAAATTACTCTGCACTTCCACGCCATCATTACTGAGCCTGTCATAGGCCAGTTCCCCTAATGGGCCACTGTCCCAAATCCCAATCAGTTCGGTCTGGGCCAATTGCTCAGCGGTTAGTACGGTTGGCTCTTCGGGAAACAGCGCCTTGGGGTACAAAATCACAATCTCGCCCTCACCGCATTCAATTTTGGTTACCCCCGGCATCGGCGGAGAGGAATACAGCAATGCCAGATCGCAGCGATGCTCGGTCAATGCCTGCAAGGCCTGATCGTTATGGGTGGTTTCCAGATCAAAGCGGATATTGGGATGGTCCTGACGGAACTTCGCCAGTGCCTTAGGCACCACCTCAAATCCTAATGCCGGGGTAAAGGCCAAGTTAATCTGGCCAAAGTCATTACGTTTGATATTTTCCGACATTTTGCGGATAGAACGCAGTTGCCGATAAGTTTTATCCACCTCGGCGAACAGCATATCGGCTTCCTGGGTAGGAATTAACTGGCCCTTATTGCGGTGAAACAGCTGGAACCCCAACTGCATTTCAGCATGGGCCAACACTTTGCTGACCGAAGGCTGTGACACAAAAAGAAGTTTCGCTGCGCCAGTGATGGAACCCGTGGTGTAAACCGAGTGAAAAACTTCGATATGTCTGAGCCGCATGCTGATTCCTCATTGCTTAATGCCAGTCACTGGGCGGGGCAGGCTAGCACCATTATTGTTTGTGTCGGTGTAACGAATGTATTCAGCCCTATAAACCAGGGTTATGGGCTTACCTGATATTACCCCTTATTTCCTATGGAAAGCCTGACATTTAACCTGTTATCTCGACAGTTTGGCGCGTCAAGTGGTTGCCTGGCGTGCTCTGTGGCATAGTTCGCTGCCGCCGGATAACGGCATAACCACAGGTTATAAGATGGGTATTTTCTATCAATTGCACCCTAGCGGTTTATTCATGAATGTTTAATGGAGTGGGTATAGCGACTCAACACAACAATAAGGCCCTGGAACCGGTGGCCAAACTCAAATGGGGATAGTCATGAAAACATCCAACAGCAACAAGTGTAAATTGAGCCCTGTGGCTCTGTGTATTGTCAGCGCCCTTGGCAGTAATCTGGCGCTGGCACAGCAAAACGATGTAGAGCGCCGTCAAGTGGCCGGTGCCCAGGTACAAAGTGCCGAGTCTACCACCGAGAAACTGCAAAAAGAGCAGGAACAGGATCTGGAGAAGGTCATTGTGGTGGGTTCCAGTATTAAAGGCCTGAATGTGACCGGTGCCTTGCCTGTTTCCCTGATGGATCAAAAAGATATTGATGCCATTGCGGCCACATCCGGGGCCGATTTATTTGCCGCCATCCCGTCTAATGGCAACGTGAACTTTAATGGTAACGACGTGGTCAGCGGCGTATATGCCTCACGCGGTGATGTGGCGTCTATCAATCTGCGCAGCATTGGTACCGGCAATACCCTGGTGCTGTTAAATGGCCGCAGGCTGGTGCAGCATCCTGGCTCACAAACCGAAAACTCTGTGCCTGTTACCACAGTGAACATGAACGCCATTCCGGTGATGGGGATTCGCCGGGTGGAAGTGTTACATGACGGTGCCGCCGCCATTTATGGCTCAGATGCGGTGGCCGGGGTGGTGAACAGTGAAATGCGCAGCGACTTTGACGGCTACCGATTTGATGTGCAGTACGGTGATGCGGAAAACATCAGCCGTAATAAGCTCAATGCCAATATGCTGGGGGGCTGGTATTTGAATGATCAGGCCACCAATATCACTTTGTCGATGAATTACTATCATGCCAGTGAAGTAATGGCCTCTGAACTGCCGTACTCTGCGTCATCAGACTTACGCCCTTATTTGCAAGGCTCCAGTTGGGAAGGTGATACCAATTTCCGCAATACATCCAGTACCACACCCTGGGGACGTTTTGTTGCCAGTCAAAGGGTGACAGGCCTAACCACGGCGGCTGGCCAGTTTCACATCGAGCCGCTGGACGGCAGTGACGCTAACCAGCAATGTGTGCTGGCCAACGGTTTGTGTGTAGACAGCGGTTCGGTGAGTGCCGATCAGTATTTTGATACCAACGGCAGCCGCACCTTGCTACCTGAAACCGAGCGGGCCAATGCCTTTATGTTTATCAACCATGAAATGGACAGCGGCACCGAGCTTTATGGTGAACTGAGTTACTACTGGGCGGAGTCTAATTCTCAGCGGGCGGAAACCGCTACCCTGACGTCAGCACCTGTGACCATTAGCAAAGATGCCTACTGGAACCCGCTGGGCTCAGGCGTGAACCGTCTGGCGGGTTATGAAATCCCTACCGAGGGCCTGGATGTGACCATGGATGCCTATCGTGTGGTGGATGCCGGTGTGCGTAAGATCAATGTGGTGAACCAAACCTATCGTTTACTGGGAGGTGCCAGGGGCAGTTTCGGCAATTGGGACTGGGACAGTGCCGCGCTGTATTCTGCGGCGAAAACCGATGATACCACCTACAACCGTACCAGCCTGAGCAAATTCCAGCAGGCCGTGAACCGCCAGGATGACAGTGCCTATAATCCATTTTGTGGCGCCAGCTGTAACAGCCAGGCCAGCATTGATGCGTTTCTGATTGATGTCAGCCGGGTCGGGGAAACCGCCTTGGCGTTGGTGGACTACAAGTTGTCAAACGCCAATTTGTTTAGCTTACCTGCCGGCAATGTCGGTGTCGCCATCGGTACCGAATGGCGCTATGAAAGCTTTGAAAATGACTATGATGATCGTTTGGACGGCACCATCGCCTATCAGGATGCCGTCACCGGGACCTTGTACGAAACCGATGTGATGGGCTCCAGTGGCCAGCCTGATGCTGACGGTTCGCGCAATGTGTTTTCAGCCTTTGTGGAATTGGCGGGCCCTTTGATTAGCCCTGATATGGCGATCCCTCTGGTAGATAAACTGGACTTCCAACTGGCTGGTCGTTACGAAAAATACAACGATGTGGGCAGCGTGTTTAAGCCCAAAGCGGTGCTGTCCTGGTACCCGGTGAAAAGTCTGCAGGTGCGGGCGTCGTATGCAGAAGGCTTCCGCGCCCCGAACCTGGAGCAGTTGCACACTGCGCGCACCAACAGAGTGAACTATCCGGTGGACTACTACCGCTGTCAGGCCAGGGTGAACAAAGGCGAGATCGACAGCCTGAGCGCCTGTAGCGGCACCGACAGTATCGAGAATATCCGTCTCGGTAACCCGGACCTGAAGCCAGAGAAAGACTACAACTATGGCTTTGGTATGGTGTATACCCCGGCTTTTGTTGACAACCTGACCCTGACCGCTGATTTCTGGCGCATCGAGCAGGAAGATCTGGTGGGGATCCGCTCTTATCAGAATATTGCCGATCTGGATTACTACTATCGCATGAACGGTTCTAGCAATCCCAATGTGATTCGTTCCGCCGCCACCGCCGATGACATAGCCTTTTTTGCCGGCTCTGGCCTGGAAGCCGTGGGCGATATGATGGATATCTACGGCCTGTTTGAAAACCTCGATTCACGCACCACCGAAGGGCTGGATCTGGGTATTTACTACAAGCTTAATCGTACCGCCTGGGGTGACTTTGATTTTAAACTCAACGGTGCCAAGCTGTTGAAGGCCTATCAGAGTGTGGACGAAGAATCAGCCAAGCTGGCCAGTCTGGGACTTGCCCTGGATGACGTGGGCGACATGATTGAAATGGATGGCCGCCCCGAGTGGCAGGCATCCGGCACTGTGACCTGGCGTTATGACAACTGGGGCGCAGGCATGCATGCCAAGTATGTGGGGGATTTTTATGACACCAGTGCCGTGCATGACGAAACCGGCGAATACTGGCATGTATCTTCTTGGAACACCCTGAGTCTGTACGGCCAGTACAGCTTTGATGAGGGTGCGATGGACGGTATGCGGGTGCGGGTCGGGGTCAGGAATCTGTTTGACCGCGAGCCGCCGCTGGCCGATGAAACCTACGGCTACGATGCCAGCCTGCACAGTTCAGAAGGGCGTTATTTCTACGTCTCATTGCAGGCAAACTTCTTCTAATCTGATGTTATCCGACAAGGGCGAGTATTCGCCCTTTGTTTGTTTCAGGAGTACTCCTATGCTCAACAAAATTTCGCCACTTGGTGTTGCTATTAAAACAGCGCTGTGCGCGGCATGGCTGGCCGCTGGCGGGGTGGCCAGTGCCGCCAGCGTGGATTATGTGATCCACAGCAATGCTATCTACCCTGGTGATGGCAGCGGCCCGCTGGCCGGTGTGGTGCTGGTGGACAAAGGCAAAATTGTTCAGGTGGCTAAACGGGAACCACAAAACACGCAGGCACGCCAGCGTATTGACGCCAGCGACTTAGTGGTTGCACCGGGTTTTATCGACCCTCATACCCATGCCTGCAACGACTTTGACAAGGGCCAGCCCAACCTGAATGCCAATTACCTGACCCAGGGGGTTACCACGGTATTTTGCGGCAACGACGGTGGTGGCAAGATTAATGTCGGTGAGGTACTTGACCGCTACGAGCAGCAAGGCATTGGCAGCAATGTGGCGCTGTACGTTGGCCATGGTGCGGTTCGCACCGCCGTGATGGGGCGTGAAAACCGCCATGCCAGCACCGAAGAACTTAAGCAGATGCAAACCCTGGTGGCAAATGCCATGCAACAAGGGGCACTGGGGCTGTCTACCGGGCTTTACTATGTACCGGGTAATTATGCCGATACCGCCGAAGTGGTGGCACTGGCCAAGGTGGCCGCACGATTTGGCGGGGTGTATGACAGCCACATTCGCGATGAGAGCAGCTACCATATCGGCTTGGTGGCGGCCGTACAGGAAGTGCTGGATATCGCCCGCGATGCACATATTCCGGTGCATCTGGCGCATTTGAAAGCCCTGGGAGTGGATGTCTGGGGGGAAAGTAAAACCATTATTCAGATGGTGCAGCAAGCCCATGCCAACGGGCTTATAGTCACGGCTGATCAATACCCCTGGAAAGCCTCCGGCACCAGTGTGGCGGGGGCGCTGATGCCGCGCTGGGCACTGGCTGGTAGCAAGGAAGAATACCACGCCAGGCTTAAAGACCCTGCACAGCTGCCGGGTATCAGGGTGGAAATGCTGGATAATCTGCGCCGCCGCGGTGGCCCTGACTCATTGCTGATTAGCGATCCGACTGCCGGTGAGTTACGTGGCAAATCCCTGGCTCAGATTGCCACGGAGCGTGGTGTATCACCTATTGATGCGGCATTGCAGATTATTCTGGGCGGTAATGCCAGGGTGGCCAGCTTCAATATGGCGGATCAGGATATTGAAGCCTTTATGCGCCAGGACTGGGTGGTGACCTCATCCGATGGCAGCCCGGGACACCCGCGCAAATACGCGTCTTTCCCAAAAAAGTACCAGGACTATGTACAGGGCAAAAAACTGCTGAGCCTGGGGGAATTTATTCAGCGCTCCAGCAGCAAAACTGCGCAGATCTTTGGCCTGACAGGACGCGGCCAGATTGCCCCCGGCTATGCTGCCGATTTGGTGCTGTTTGATGCTAAATCTTATGCGCCTAAAGCCGACTATATGCACCCTGAAGTGTTAAGTCAGGGCGTGCAATGGCTGTTGGTGAATGGTCAGGTCGCTATCCAACAAGGTCAACTGACCGGAAAATTAGCCGGTCAGGCGTTACGTAAAAAAATATAATAGAGCAGAGCAATGATGTTGAAAACCCGATTTACCCGTACCCTGAAGCTGGGCCTGCTGTTGGCAGGCGCGGCGTTGTGCTGGCATGTGGCAGCAGATGAACGGGACCAGCAGGCCTTTTATCCTGAGGATGTCAGTTTTAATGCCGCTATTCCCACCCCTGAGGCATTTCTGCAGCATCCTCTTGGCCAGCATATGGCCCGCAATGATCTGATGGTGGCTTACCTGAAACTGCTGGCGGAAAAATCCGACCGGGTGCAATACGAAGTGATTGCCCGTAGTCACGAAAATCGTCCCATCGTAACCCTGACCATCAGCAGTCCGGAAAATCTGGCCCGTCTTGAACAGATCCGCCAGCAGCATCTGGCCCTGCAACAGCCTGGCAGCAAACAACAAATTAATGACGATATGCCGGTGATAAGCTGGGTGAATTATGGTGTACACGGCGGTGAAGTCAGTTCTACTGATGCCGCAATGCCGGTGGCCTACCATCTGGCGGCTGCCCAGGGCGGGCAAATCGAGCGTATTTTGCAGCATAGTGTGATTCTGCTCACCGCCAGCTTTAACCCGGACGGCAACAGCCGCGAATCGGCCTGGAATTGGACCTTTGCTGCCAACACGCCGGTTACCGACCGGGTCAGTGCTTTGCATGGCTCACCCTGGCCGTCAGGGCGTACCAACCACTACTGGTTTGACTTAAACCGTCAGTGGATGATGCAACAGCACCCTGAGCCGGTTGGCTGGGTGGCTAAGTTTCATCAGTGGCGGCCAAATATGGTGGCCGACTTTCATGAAATGCAGTCGCACAAGTCCTATTATTTCCATCCCGGTGCCCCTGATCGGGTCTTTCCGCTAATCGGTAAAGACGCTATGGCGTTATTGTCTGATGTGGTACAAGGGCCGCGTGATTTTATGGACAGCGAAGCGCGTCTGTATTTTAACGAAGAATCTTACGACAACTTCTATATTGGCAAGGGCGCAACCTATCCACATCTGTATGGCAGTCTGGGTATTTTGTTTGAGCAGGCCAGCTCAGCCGGTTTACTGGACACCCCCCGTGGTCTGTTGTCGTTCCGGGACAATATTCGTACCCAGTACCGGGTGGGTATCGCGCTGCTGGACAGCGCTGTGTCAAAGCGTCAGGCATTGCTCAGTTTTCAGCGTAAGTTTGCCGATGCCACCGAACAGCTTGCCGGGGATGACAAAACCAAGGCCTATGTGTTTGCCGTGCCCGGCGATGAGGCACGCGCCTTTCACTTTCTTGAGCTGCTAAGGCGCAATCAGATTGAGGTTAAACGTCTGGCCCGCGACATAAACGTTGATGGCAAAACCTTCCTGGCAGACAACGCCTATGTGGTGGAAACCAACCAGCCTACCTATCGTATGATCAAGGGCATGTTCGAGCGTATTACTCAGTTTGAAAACAATACCTTTTACGATGTGTCCGGCTGGACCATGCCACTGGCGTTTGGCGTGGATTATGCGCCGTTAACCAGCCGCTCCTACAAAACCGCCGAAAAGGTTGAGGCCAGTTTCCCTGCCAAACCGGCACCGGCTAACGCGCAGGTCGCCTATGTGTTTGACTGGCGTAACTATTATGCACCGCGTGCTTTGTATCGTCTGCTGGAGGCAGGCTATCGCCCCAGAGTCACTACTGAGCCTTTGGGCACCAACAGCGACAAAGGTAAAGTAACACTGGGACGTGGCAGTGTGGTCATGCCGGTGGGCTGGCAAGGTGGCGCTGAGGCAAACGCCTTGCATAAGCTGATGACAAAAATTGCCCGTGAAGACGGCATCGATGTGTATGCGGTGGGTACCTCTTATACCGATAGTGTGGGCATGGATCTGGGCAGCAATATGATGCTGGAAGTAAACCAGCCTAAGGTTTTGCTGGTGATAGGCGAGGGGGTTTCTCAGTATGACGCCGGCGAAGTCTGGCACTTGCTGGACAAACGTATGCACATGCCAGTGGTATTGCTGCATAAAGACAAGCTGGCCTGGGTCAATTTAAATGACTACAGCCATTTGATTATGGTGGGCGGCAGTTACAGTGATGTGGCTGACAAAACCGTGCAAAAAATCGATGGCTGGGTAAAAGACGGCGGTACCGTGGTCGGCATTCGTGACGGCGCAAAATGGGCCGGACAGAAACTGCTGGATCTCAGCCCGGTCAGAATCAGTAAAGGCAAGCTGGCCAGTGCCCCGCGTATTGACTATGCGGACAAAGAACATGCCGAAGCTCAGGATATTATTGGCGGCGCCATTATGGCGGGCGATCTGGATATCAGCCATCCTTTAGGCTACGGCTATACGCAGCGCCTGATTGCCAGTCAGCGCAATACCCTGCTGGCCTTTGAGCCCCCGAAAAATCCATTTGCCACGGTAGTCAAAATTGCCGACAAGCCCTTGCTAAGCGGCTTTGCCTCCGAGGAGAATCAGCAACAATTGGCCGGTAAAGCCATGTTGGTGGCGGAGCCTAAGGGCAAAGGGGCGGTGATTCTGTTTACCGATAACCCTAATTTCCGCGCCTATTTTTATGGCACCGAAAAATTGTTTATGAACAGTTTGTTTTTTTCCGGAGCGTTTGAGAAGCCAAGGTCCTGACGACATCCATCGGCCTCTGTAAATCAGGGGCCTTTTACGTTTAAATCACACCCGCTATTCACAACATAGACATTAAGACATTCCTACCTTGCCACCGTGGTCTTCAGTATGGATACTAAACTCGGCGTAGTTAAGCAAGACTGACTGGTCTGATTTGGCAACCATGCTTAAAACGGAATTCAGTTCATATATTCACCGTACAAGGAGCGTTCGATGTTTAAGTTTTTGTTATTTTGTGTGTTTTCCTTCTCGTTAAGTGCATCTGAAAATCAGCCTGACCCTATATCGACAGTTAAGGCATACCAAGATTTATTGAATAAGGGTCACAATGCCGTGGCATTACAGTATTGGCTGCCTTCCAAACGTCATCAGCTAAGCGACATGGGGTTTTCGGTTATTGAAGATTGGTTTTCCAGAGTAGAACTAGCTGACGCTGTGTTTGAGCAACGCTGTGAGCCAAACGAATGTGTTATTACTGTCCTAGCAGCCAAAGACGGCGAGCATGTTAACCTGACATACAGATTGAAAAAGCTTGATGGTGTTTTTTACCTGTCTAATATGCAAAGTAAAAATGCAGCAGAATAAAATTTATGCGTGCCTGTCTTTATTAGCGAAAAAAATATATTAAGGAATATATCTTGGATTTTAATAGTTCATTTGATGGGGTAGTGTTGATCACTTGTGGCGTGCTGGTCTTGTTATATGGTGCAGGCGTGCTTTTTCCAACATTGGCCAAGGCTGAAACTATCGCCAGAAGAAAAATGAAATCAGTTATGTACATCGGACTGGGGATAATCGTTGTGGGAATTGTGCAACTGCTCCGCGGCCTGGTCTAAAGTCATCCTAACAATTCGTTCAATACTGCCTTACAGAACGAAACAGAACACGTTGTCCTCGTTCTTTTTGCCGAACAATTTTATACAGAAATACGGTGAGTATTGCGGGAAATACTCACCGTTAGGGTTTGTTGGCGGAATCCTTTTTGTATTGATTCTACGCTGACGCTTTGTCTTCGGTTGCCGACTTTGTTGTTGGGAAAAAAACCTCTTCTATACGCAGGTTAAACTGGCTGGCAATATCGAATGCCAGTTGTAATGAAGGATCGTGTTTGCCTCTTTCCACCGCGTTGACCGCTTGTCTTGATACACCGAGCTTGTCTGCCAATGTCTGTTGCGACCAATCCCGCTCAGCCCGGAGTACTTTAATTCGATTGTCCATTATCTTTCCAAATAAGAAGCTGCAGGATCAAACCATGACCACCAAAAACCACCGGTAGCACCAATGCCAAATTCACTGGGGGCAGGGCAAACTTCATGGCCAGCATACCGTAAATAAATGATGAAAAGCAGAGTATGCCAATCATCCATAAAAACGCCTCGCCGGTAAGGGCTTTCATATACTCATCGAGCGCGCGGTAGCGCTCCCGGAATAAAACAAATGCCCAAATAAGTGGCGTAACAGGCAGTAAGGTGACAACCACCTGCAGCCAGGTCGGCATATCTGCCAGTTCCAACGAAAACGTCTGTATCGCTATCAGAACCAAAAATAGCGTCATAGCAGCCATAAAGCGCTTACTGAACGATGTATCTCGAGACTTTTCTTTCATCATATGTTCCTTGGTGAACTTGCTAAAGTAGCATATAGAATGACTTAACAACCTTACAATATGTAATGTATGCATTACATATTGTCGCAATAACTTGATTGTGTCAAGTCAACCTGACAATGAGTGAAATAGTCGCAAGTAAATTAACGCCGCATTATGGGAAAGCATGTCGGCCAGCGCTCTGCTGAGAAAAACGAAGGGCTAATAACGGGCAGCCATGGGACATGGATTTTGCATGTCCTCCAATGGTTATTTTGTCCTTAGCCCTTAGGCAGCATATCCGCCAGCAACAGGGCAATACCCAGAAACGACATAAAACCGGCAATATCGGTGATGGTAGTCAGCACGATGGATGAGGACTGAGCGGGATCCAGCCCGGCCTTCTTCAGCACAATAGGCACCAGTGCCCCGGCGCTACAGGCGATCACCAGTGAACTGACCATGGCGAGCGCAATCACCAACGCCAGGCCAAAGGACTGGCTCCAGATATACACACCCACTGCACAGGTGATGGCAATCACTATGCCGTTCATGGCACCGGCGGCCATTTCCTTAAACAGCACTTTACGCCAGTGTTTAGTGGTGATTTCTCTTAAAGTCAGGCCACGCATGGTAACTGCCAGGGCCTGCGCCCCGGCGTTACCCGATTGCCCGGCAGCCACCGGCAGTAAAATAGCCAGGGCGGTGACCTGGGCAATCAGGCCTTCAAATGCGCCCACCACCGCGGCTGCGGCAAAGGCGGTTAACAGGTTGATCTGCAGCCAGGGCTGGCGTTTGCTAAAAGCAAACCAACTGCTGGACAGGGCTTTTTCTTCCTTACTCACACCCACCATGGTTTGCAGGTCGGTGGCTAAATCTTCCTTGGTGGACTGATACACATCAAAGTAGCCGATGCTGCCGATTAACTGGCCCTGTGGGTCCAGCACCGGAATATTGCGACAGCGAAAGCCTTCAAAGCGCTCGATGACCATGTCTTTATCATCCAGGGCACTTAAGGTGGTACGCAGCGGTTTGGCCAGGTCCATCATCAGGCTATTGGGTGGTGCCAGGATCAGTTCCTGTATCGACAGCTCACCACTGGGCTGCTGATTGCCATCCAGTACATACAGGGTATCCAGCGCTTTAATTTGATTACGCCGTAAAATCGCCAGGGCATCTGCTGCATTGATATCGCCGGAAAACGCCTGCACTTTGGTGGTCATCATACGCGCGGCGGTATCGTCGGGATATTCCAGCAGGCTTTGGTATTCACTGACCAGGGTGGTGTGGTCGGCTTTAAGGTCCTCCATCAGAGCCTGGCGGCGCTCTGTCTCCAGGCGGCTTAACAGGCTGATGGCCAGGTGGCTGTCCAGGTAGGCAATCAGTCTGGCGGCCAGCGGTTGGGGCAGGGCGCTGAAAATCGCATCCGAGGTGCCGGCTGGCAGATATTTCCATAGCCCGGCAATCACATGCAGGGGCTGGCTTTGTAACAGCTCGGCGGCTTCTTCTGCATCAAGTGGTTCTAAATGACGGGCGCTTTTTTGCGGGTAGTTGGCCATAAAAGTTTGGCTAAGCTGCTCGGCGGCGCTGTCCAGGCGTTTCTCCAGTGCGTTCATTTGGCCTCCTGTCTGCCGGTTTGAGGGGGGGCAATTAAATCGAGCAGGGCATTAATCGAGGCGCCATAAGCACCCAGGATATCGCCAGGTAAAGGTTCAAGCGGGGCGCTGACCGCAGAGCGGGTTAAGGCATGGCGCAACTGGTGGTGATGGATAATTCCCAGCAGCTCCTGTTGCTGGTTAATCACCGCTACGGTGTCCTGGCGTTGCCAGACATCCAATTTAAGCGCGGCAGAAAGCTCGGTAAAACCACTAACGCTTTGTTCTACCGGTTGCATCAGTCGGTGCACCTGCTGGTTATTGGCGGCGCGCAGCAGTGCATAAATAGACAGCTTGCCACGGATCTGGCGTTTGTCATTGACCACATAGATATCGCCGGTTTCCGAAAACGCGCGCTTTTTCAGTCTGAGCATGGCATCTGCCACATCCATTTGTTCATCCAGCACCAGCAGATCGGTCTCGGTCCAGGCCCCCAGCGTGTAGTCTGGGTAACTTAACAGCAACAAGCAGGCGGTTTGCTTTTTCAATGGCAGCAGCGCCAGCTGTTTATGCCGATCTTTGTCTGACAGCTGACGTAGCAGCGCGGCAATATCGGCGTTATTTAATACCTTTAGCAAACGCGCGGCTTCTTCCGCGTCCAGTGCCAGCAATACCGGCGCCGCAAACACCGGCAACATGGCACTGAGCACCCTGGCGGCCACCTGAGCCGGGGCCTTTTCCAGCAGGGCAGCGATATAGTCGGCATCCTGCAGTTCCAATTTGCGCGCGGCGGCCTGCGGCTCTTCTTCCATAAAGTGCAGCGCCAGCGCTAATTTGGCATTATGCATCCGCAGGTCCTCGTGCTGGCTGGCTGGTCTGATTCTTCAGCACGCAACTGGCCTGCTCCAGCCAGTGCCGAGCCGGGATCAAATGTCGGCCCTGCTCGGTTTCCAGTACCAGCATGGTGTCGGTCACTTCCACCAAGGTGCCGCGGGTTTCACCAATCTGTACCTGATCGTGGATATGGCAATGTTTTCGCGCCTGGCGGGCACCCACCACATTAGCGATAAGATCGCGACTGCCCAGACCAAATGCCAGCGCCATACCAAAGCCCAGCACCCCGGCCAGCACAATCACTAAGGTGGTGATAAAGTGAATATTAATGCCGAGTTGTTCAATACCGATAACCAGCGCGGTAAAGATCACGGCAAATTTAGTTGATGCCGCTATCCAAACGGCTCTGGGTAACCCCGCTGATTCGGCAGTAGCGCGGGCCATAGTGCTAAGCAAATTGCCCAGCAAGTAACCGCCAAGGATAATCAGCAGCCCGGCCAGTAATTTAGGTAGGTAAGCCAGTAAGCCACCCAGCCAGGAAGCAAACAGGTCCAGCCCCAAAATAGAGGTGGAGGCGGCCACAAAAAACAGCATCACCAGCCAGAAAATAATTTTACTGGCCAGCTGTGAATGCTGGCCCTTAATCTCCAGGCCCTTGTCGCGCAAAGACGCCGGGGTTAACACCGTCAGCACTCTGTTAAGCAAACGGATCAGCGACAAAGTAAAGCGCGATAGTAACCAGGCTACCAGCCAGCCTGCCAGCACCAAAAGTACAGCGCCAAGTAATTGCGGCAGATAAGCCACCAGATAATCCAGCAGTTGGGCATACAGGCCGGTAACGGCAGATTGCAAATCAGTTGAGACGTTTTGGGTCATAGTGGCTTCTCTGTCGTTGATAGGTATCAGTATATACCGCTGATACCATTTCGATTTCCATGTGTTTGTATTCTAAGTAAAGTATGTGTCAAATATGCAGCCGCAGGAAAGGTTTTCATGTTCGGGAGTGACAGGTGACATCGTCTAAGGTTGAATTGTGGTTGGACAGGTTGCGCCAGTCTAACCACGCATTGGTGCTACTGTTTTTTCTTTCCATGCTGGAAGCCATTATTATTCCTATCCCGCTGGAACTGATTCTGATCCCCTATATGCTGCTGGAGCGTGAGCGCATCTGGCTGTTGGCCAGTGTGGCGCTGGCGGGCTGCATAGCCGGGGCACTGATAGGTTATGGGGTAGGGCAATTGCTGTTTGACTCGGTGGGTCATTGGTTTATTGCCCGGCTTGGCGCGGCAGAGGAATTTGAAGCCTTTAAACAAACCTTGCAGAACGACGGATTTATAGCGGTGTTTATGGTGGGGGTAACACCGGTGCCTTTTCAGGTGGCAATGTTGGCCGCCGGAGTCACCGGCTATTCGCTGAGTATGTTTATACTAGCCTCCATGCTGTCCCGTGGTATTCGGTATTATGGGCTGGCGGTGCTGGTATTGCTGTTTGGTGAGCGTGCCAGCCGCTTATGGCGGCGCCATGCCCGCACGGTTGGCGCGTCATTGCTGGCGCTGGCACTATTGGTTGTGGGCTGGCAGTACTTCGGCTCGTGAAGAAATAGCAGAAAAACCACAGAGATGTATGGACTCCCTCCCCCAAGAGGGATACACGTAATAAGCACGCACGCTTTTACA
>NZ_BAAAEI010000015.1:0-272404 GCF_039522935.1 Bowmanella denitrificans
TGGTAAGGGAAACTGCGCGTATTTGATCAGACTTTAAGATGATTTACAAAGTTTGATCCCGCCCTGGGCCATACCCACATTAAACCTCATCTACACCAGTCTTTCTGCAAATGTTGGTTTAAGTGCATCCGAAGTTGATTGGGCCGAAGTCGCCTTTGTTGACGATGAAAGCTATATTCCCCCCAGGCAGAATGGGAAAACCAGGTGGGTAGTTGTTCACCCCAGTTCCAACAGCATATCCACAAGGGCTCTGAAAGATCTATACACCTTCATTGGGCATGAGCAAACGCATTCAATACAAAATACTATTAGCTGTGATGTTCCCAGGTGGTTTAAAGAAGGCCAAGCCATGTGGAATGAACAAAAAACAACAAAAGCATGGGATGAAAGGGTGGCGCGGGAGGAGCGTCAAAGATATCAGACTGCGTTTCAGAATCTGGTCGGTGAATTGAATCTGGATAATTGGGGAGCTATGCAGGTAAAACCTGATGCAATAGAGCGACAACTGACGCCGGAACAGAAGAAGAAAAAACAGCAAGACCCAAGTTATTCTCCTCCTGGTCCCTTTTCTTTTGGACCGGATGACATAGTTAGCGATGAATCAAATACATCCGCTAGATATTTTGTTTCATTAACAATATTCGAATTTCTTGAAGAAAAGCTAGGATTAAAAAAACTTCAAGAGGCCTTCAATGATATTAGGAAATCAGAAAGTTGCTCTTCAGCTGAACTCAAAAAACTTATCAGAGATAAGTATAATACTGATATTTCCAGTTTCTTTAAGTAAGTTTCTGAATTTAACTGCATGTAAATTAAAAATAAGAAGGAACTAATTTTGTGCAAAGACCTTGTGATTATTCGCCCCCTCTTTAGTTAGCCTACATCTGTTCGACAACCAACAGATTTTTTTAGCCAGGAAGTCATTGAGTGTCGAACTTTGCGTACAAGGTGTTCACCAGAATCATAGGGCTTTCTATAGACTTCATCAGATATTCTTTGTAGATCCGGCTTCATTCCGCTCAGCTCATCTACACTATTGAGATGGTGCTAGCGGTATCAGACACCTTTTATCGGAATTACCGCTAAATTTTGACGGCCCCTGCCGATACAGAATTTGACTCAAAGCAAGTAGTTGCCGCGGCGAGAGCGAAATCCGGATGTCAATTAGGAGGTTTGTAGTCATGTCTTACAGAAGTATTGAATCGTTAATGATCAACGCATTGGACTGGGTTGATGAGTGGGACCCTATGAAGGGCAACCAGTTTCACCGGGTGTCAGCGGATGGCGGCAGCGTTAGAATGGCAGTAGGCGATATAGACCACGGCGGCATGCGTTACCGCGCTCTGAAAATCTTCGATATTGTTATCCCCAGCGGGAAAAGAGAGCAGGGGCTCTATTCCTTCTTTGTCCATCGCCTGGAAGACACTGCTTATGGCTTCGGTGCCATCTGGCATGATCAGGTAGACAACCCCATTCTGCGCGCCCGACACCTGCGCTACAAATTACAGCGCCGGGGCTGGTCCTTCTACAAAATTACCGGTATGCCTCATCCCAGACATCTGGTGGCGGGGAACAGCTTCTTACACTCACTGGAAGCGGTTGGCTATCATTGATAGCCAACCCAGATTGATTTCAACCCTGATCGGTAGGCGATGCTATTCCAACTCGCCTTTACGATAAGGGATTTGTTTATCCAGTTTCTCCAGCTCGTGTGTCTTTTGCAGCGGTGAGCCGGTGTGACGTGCCAGCCAATAATAGGCGGTGGGCACCACATACAAGGTCATAAAAGTGGCCATCATTACCCCGGCAAAAATCACCATACCAATCACCATACGGCTCTCCGAGCCTGGACCACTGGCCAGTACCAAGGGCAAGGAACTGAAGACAGTGGTAAAACCTGTCATGACGATGGGGCGCAGACGCTGTTTGGCAGCGCGTTTTAAGGCCTGCTCGAACTCAATGCCCACATCCCTGAGCTGGTTGGCAAACTCCACAATCAGGATACCGTTCTTTGCTGCCAGGCCAATCAGCATCACCATTCCTATCTGGCTATAGATATTAATCGACATATCCGCCAGATACAGACCTATATAGGCACCAAGCAGTGCCAGGGGCACGGTCAGCATAATCACCAGAGGGTGTACCCAGCTTTCAAATTGCGCCGCCAGCACCAGATAGGTGACCGCCAGTGCCATGGCAAAAATAAACAGCACCGAATTGCCCGACTCGTGGAAAAGCTGCGACTCCCCACGATAGTCCACCGCAATGGTATCGGCGACCTCTTCGTCCACCACTTTGTTCAGGAACGTCAGGGCTTCGCCCAAGGTGTATCCCTCTGCCAGGTTGGCACTGATAGTAATAGCCCGCATGCGGTTGTAACGATGTAATGTGGAAGACGTTGCCCCTTCTTCGAAGGTCAGCAGGTTGTCCAGCGGGATCAATTTACCGCTTCGGTTGGAGCGCACGTAGAGGTTTTCAATACTTTGCGGGCTGCGGTAATCCTCCTTGTTTCCTTCCATAATCACATAGTACTCCTGGCCACGGTCTAGGTAAGTGGAAACCCTGCGCTGCCCCAGCATGGTTTCCAGGGTGCGGCCAATATCACCAATGGAGACGCCGAGATCGGCGGCCCTGTCCCGGTTAATTTTCACCAACAGTTGTGGCCAGGTTTCCTTATAATCACTGTCAATCCGCACTAGTCCCGGATTTTCAGCGGCTCTGGCCATTACAATATCACGGGCCCGCACCAGGTCCTCGTAGGTATCGCCTTTAAGCACAAACTGCACCGGACGACCCAGGCCCCTGCCGCCAATACTGCTGCGCATAATGGCAAACGCACGTACATCAGGGATCTCTGAAATCTTAGCACTGACCTCGTCCATTATATCGAAGGTAGAACGTTGCCTGAGCTCCCAATCCACCGCACCAACTATGGCAATACCTGCTGTTCCTCCCCAGCCAGGGGTGCGCACCAATACCCGGTTCACCTCCCCGGCATCCAGATAAGGCAGTAAGATGCTCTCTATCTTGGCGATATTGCGACTATTGCTTTCAAAGCTGGCTCCCTCGGCGGCCTGCATCATAATAAAGAAGTTACCCCGATCTTCTTTGGGCACAAACTCACTGGGTACCTTGGCCGTCAGACCATACAGGGCAACCAGACTGACCAGCACCATCAACAAGCTCACCAAAGGCTGGTGCAGGCTCTTACCTAATGCTGTAAAGTAGCTGTTTTCCAGGCGCAGAAAACCTTTGTCCACCAAACGCCCAAACCAACTGCCTCTTTCTCTTTTTTCCAGGATCCGGGAACAAAGCATGGGTGACAGGGTCAGGGCCGTAAAACTTGAAAACGCCACGGCCGCCGCAATGGCCACGGCAAACTCGGTAAACAGGCGACCGATATTGCCCTGCAAAAACACCAGGGGCAAAAACACCGCAATCAAGACCAAGGTGGTGGCGATCACGGCAAACCCCACCTCCCTGGCGCCACGGTAAGCGGCCAGTAGCGGTGGCTCGCCCATTTCGACCCGACGATAGATATTTTCCAGTACCACGATGGCGTCATCCACCACCAAGCCGATGGCCAGTACCAACGCCAGTAATGTCAGCAGGTTAATGGAATACCCCAGCATATACAGCACCATAAAGGCCGCCACCAGGGACACAGGCACTGTCACGGCTGGAATTAGTGTGGCGCGTACATTGCCTAAAAACAGGTAGATCACTATCACGACCATTGCCATCGCAATAGCCAGGGTTTCGTAAACTTCATCGATAGAGTCTTCAATAAATACCGACGAGTCATAGCTGGGCACAATAAAGATACTGGCGGGCAGGTTAGCTTCGATTTCGACAATGGCTTTTCTGGCCGCAATAGCCACATCCAGGGTATTGGCCTTGGATTGTTTGACAATGCCCAGGCCAATCATATTCACGCCATTCCCACGGAATTCGGTTTCATCGTCTTCGGCCGCCAGTTCCACCCGCGCGACTTCCCCCAGTCGCACCAGATAGCCGTCTTCACCCGCCTTGATGGTTAACTTGGAAAAATCGTCCGGGGTCAGAAAGGTACGCGCCACCCTGACCTCAAAGTCCCGGTCATCTGATTCAATCACCCCGGCTGGTAGCTCTACGTTCTCGGCACGAATGATCTGCTCAATATCGCTGACTGTGATATTGCGGGCTGCCATGGCATTGCGATCCAACCACACCTTCATGGCGTAGGTGCGTCCTCCACCAATCTGCACCCTGGCCACCCCATCAACTATGGCCAGACGGTCAACAATATAGCGATCGGCATAATCGGTCAGTTCCATCACCGACATGGTATCGCTGCGCAGGTTGTACCAGACCACCACATCTTCGTCTGAATCTGACTTAAACACTTCCGGCGGATCGGCCTGTTCCGGTAAGTTATTTAAGGCCCGGCTAACCCTTTCCCGCACATCGTTGGCGGCCGCATCAATATCCCGATACAGTTCGAATTCAATGCTGATGGATGAGCGGCCATTACGACTGCTGGAGGTAATATTTTTGATACCTTCGATACCGCTGATTCTGTCTTCCAGTAACTGCGTAATGCGGCTTTCGACAATATTGGCTGACGCGCCGGGATAGTTAGTGTTAATTGAAACAATGGGCGGATCCACATCCGGATATTCCCGCAGCGACAACATACTGACCGCCACAATACCGAACACAATCAACAGCAGGTTAACAACAGAGGCGAAAACCGGGCGTTTTACCGACAGATCTGACAGCAGCATGACTTTACTCCTGAATCCTGACCTGTGACCCTTCGCTTAAACGCAGGGTCCCTTCAATCACCACCTTGTCACCGGCCTGGATACCGGACAGGATTTGCGCCAGACCGGGTTTTCGCCGTCCAACCTCAACTTCCTGTTGGTGGGCTTTACTATTGCTGTCCACCACATACACATATTGCTTATCCTGAATGGGTAATAGCGCCCCTTCCGGTAACACCAGCGTGTTTAGTACTTGTTTTTGCAAATTAATTTGCAAAAGCATACCTGGGCGAAGTTTCAGCTCCGGGTTACTAATCATGGCGCGCACCTGCACTGAGCGAGTCACAGGGTCGATACGCGAATCCAGACTGGATATCTCTCCCCTGAATTGTTGCCCTGGATAGGCCACGGTGCTGGCCAGCACCAGTTGCCCTTTTTCCACATCAGGCAGGTGGGCTTCGGAGATACTAAAGTCCACTTTAATCTGCTGAAGATCATCCAAAGTAGTAATCACATCGCCGGGTTTTACCAAAGCCCCTTTACTGAACCGGCGAATACCCAGCTTACCGGCAAAGGGGGCACGTATTTCCAGCTCTGCTAATTGCGCATTCGCCACTTCCAGTTGAGCAGCCAAAGCATTGACTCGGGCTTCCTGTGCATCCAGTAGTTGCGCCGATGTGGCATTCTCTTTGGCCAAGTCACGAATTCGCATCAACTGGCGCTTGGCTTCCTGCAGGTTGACTTCCAGTTCATTCACTCTGGCCCGCTCTTCGCGGTTATTTAAGGTCAGCAACAACTGACCTTTCTTGACCAAATCACCGTCATCAAAAGCAATACTGTCAACAATCTCACTTTCCAATGCGGTAATGGCCACGGCTTCGTTGGCTCTGGCGGTTCCCAGTGCTTCAATCAGCACGGCAAATTCCTGCTGCTGCGCCTGTTGCACTTTGACCGGCACAATCTGCACCATACGCTGATTCTGCGTCTGGTCTTCCTGTAAAAATAAATAAAGGGTTAATGCCGCCACCAGCAGCAGTATGATTAGTACGGGTGAAATATGGCGTTTGTTGCTCATCTGGCCTGTTGCCCCAAAGGTAATTCATTATTTTACGGGGTCGTGGACACGCCCACCCCTGTTATTGTTAACTTATGCAGTATGGCAGAGTTATGCGGGAAGTATTGATTGCCAAGTACCATCCGCCTAATATGGGCGCCTGCCCGACTCAATACCAATGCTGCCTTGCGAATCAAATTACTTGTTGCCTGTACTTTATCCCTGATGGCCTGTACCCCAGAGCGGCCAGCCGATCCTATGTGCAGGGTAAAAGAACAGACCAAGGAGGCTACCCCCGGCAACGCAGCCTGCCTAATTAAAATCGACAAATGGCTGGTAACTATAGGTCACCGACATTCCGGAAAACTGGACTTACCCGGCGGTTTACGCAGCGGGCAGGAAAGTGCCCAGTGCACTGCACACCGGGAAACCTGGGAAGAAACCGGCTTTAACGTGGAAGTGGGACGTTTTCTGGGCGCCAATGAAAACGGCTTTCGTATTTACGCCTGCCAGTTGCAGGGTAATTTCGGCCATGATTTTAAGACCTTCCCGGTCCCGGAATGGGCCACAACAGAGGTCAGCAGCATCCAACTGACCGACCCATTTGAGATACAGATTCAACAATGGCGTTTTGAAGAAGAGCTACTTCTGATCAGAAGGCTATTTAATCAGGCTGATTAGTCACTTAAATCCCGACATTCACTATAAAACTGCCGCAAACCCACAAAATCATTTAATGAACTTATCTATTTTGCCGTTGAACAAGGTTAAAGATGACAAGGCCAGCGCAGAAAGTAGAGCTAATACTTTGAATAATACACATAAAATCGACTTAACATGGTTAATTCAAACCTGCATAGTTAAATGCAAAAGTGGTTAAAAAGCACACTATTTTTAAATCTTATCGTTCCTAATCAACGGTAATTAGGAATTGTTGCGCCACTTTTATCGTCTTTACACATAATTTGTAACAAAGCTGCTATTAGTCGCACTTTTATTCTTGGAGCTGGCTTTCAGGCAAAGATGGCAGCGACGAAGCCGATGGGTTTTGGTGGTAAAACCACAAGCGCATAAAGTCCTCTGCAATCTTTTGTTCAATTTCAATGGCTTGCTCAGTCGGGCAGAAAATCTTAATCCGGACTTCAGTATCGCCAAGATGATTGGTGGTCACGCGGATATCTGGGTCTGGCCCGGGGATACTGACATCCAATCGTTTCTGAATCAGGTTGTTGTAACGCATGGCCACATCGCGAAAGTGTTCACAATGAACTTTTGCCAGGTCGAGTAATTCCCGTTTGAAGGCAAACACATTCACCGACTGATCCCTGACCAAAGTGAAAGTATGGCTGGCATAACGTTTCAGATAATTGAGGTTTTTAACCGTGCTGGTGACTAACAGATTGTTAGGTATGTTTAAGGTTTTACCTGAATACTCATAGGTCTCGATATCGACTTCGAGCAGGGTCAGGGTAAACCAGTGGGACTCTATAACCTCCCCCTGATAATTGCCCACCTGGATCCAATCACCAACCCTGAACATACGGGTACTGGTGGCATATACAAAACCCATGATGCACTGAATAAATTCACGGGTAGCCAATACAATGGCCACCATAAAAGCGGCGATGGACAGGGCCAGATTCTGCAATTCGGTGGACCAGACCGCCAGCAAAAACAACACTAACAACAGGTTAGTAATGTTTTTAATAGCATTGACCACATGGCGTTTATCTTCTGACTTACGCTTGGCACGTTTACGGATCAGCCTTAGCAGCCACTGCCGCAGCACCAGAAACAGCGCGCCAAACAGCACAGACAACACCAGCTTATGTCCGACCACAAACTCCAGGATCTTCTCAAGCCACAATTCCAAGCCTTATGCTCCTCGCTTCGCAAAAAGGGCAATAATCCGGTCTGATAAGGCAGATTGCAAGGGGTGCCCGGTCAATCAGGGCTGGTAAAGCGCCAGACTGCCTATGCGACGATGTATTTCTTGAATTTCAGCCTTATAGGCTTGGCTATCTACCTGCTGATATCGTTCGGTGAATGCCTGTTTATCTAAGCCTTCCGGCAATCCACTAACATCGGGGAAAAACAATGCTTCATTACCCAGGCCGGCAACCGCTTCCTGCAGCCTGACAGCCGTATAAGGGTGCGTGGCCAACTCAGCAAAGCGTATCCCTGTCATATCTGCCGTCAGGTCTACAAAACTGAAACCACTGTCTTTCTTACTTCTGTCCATCAATTCCTTAAACTCCCCGATAGCCATACTGACGCCTTGTTCCGATAACAGCTTGATGGCCGCAGAGTAAAGAAAGTGCAGGCTAAGGTCACGACGACCCGCCAGGGTTGTGTGGGTTCTCGCTACCGGTATCTTGCCCTGCGCATTGTTAAGGTCGCCAACAAAATGGGCGAAACGGTATGTTCCGGCAAAGATAGCCAGCGCCATCAAAGCGGCTTCATTTTCTTCATATGCATTGGCACCAGCCTGGGCACGCTGTTTGGCATGTTCAAAAACATGTCCAATCAATGGGCCAAGAGAAATGTCTGCCGGTGGCAGCGCCATGCTGTCTAACTGACTCAGGTAAAACTGTACTCGCTGTCGCTTTAACTCATCCTGTGCCGATAGGGCAGATTTGGGTAAGGCTTTGAGCTTGGCATATAAATCATTAAATGCCGCGATGCGCACTAGGACCTGTTGTTCACTCAATTGCACTTGCTCTATGCGCTGCAAAAAATCACTGGCCAGTTCATCGCCCAGTTTCCAGTCCAGCAGCCAAAGTGCCAGACACTTGACTGTGTCACCTGAGAAACTTAAGCCACCAACCCGGATATCGCCAAGCTGAATACCATTAGCCGGCAACAACTCTACACTCAGATTAATATACCGGCCAAAAGGGTTGTCTGGCAGACGATAGCTCCAGACCGTCCAGCCCAATTGCTCACTCAGTCCGACCTGACCCTGCAAACCTGGCAACGCACGCTGGGCCAATCCGGCTAAACTTTGCAACTGAGGTTTGCTGACCCTGAGCGTTTGCGGATACTGATTGTAGCGCAGCAAGCCGCGTGCTTGCTTCAGCAAGGGGTTAACGGAATCGGCCTGATCGAGCTGGCTGACAACATCCTCTTCAACCCAAGGTTTGTCTTCGAGCAGCCACCACGCCGTGCCAGCAGTAAGCAGAGCCAGCAGTAAAAATAGGCATACCAACCCGTATGCCAGGCGCGCGACCGCTTTTGTCATTGAATAACCGCCAGGTTCCCTTTGTTCTCAAGCCATTCCTTGCGATCGCCGGCGCGCTTTTTATTCAGCAACATATCCATCAGTTCCTGGGTGTGAGCGTCATCATCGACGGTAAGCTGAACCAGGCGACGGGTATTGGGATCCATGGTGGTTTCGCGCAATTGCAACGGGTTCATCTCGCCCAAGCCCTTAAAGCGCTGGACATTGACTTTACCGCGTTTGTTTTCCGCTTCGATGCGGTCCAGAATGCCCTGCTTCTCGCCTTCATCCAGGGCGTAATACACTTCTTTACCCACATCAATGCGAAACAGTGGCGGCATCGCCACATACACATGCCCGTGCTCCACCAGTGCGCGGAAATGGCGGATAAACAAGGCACATAGCAAGGTCGCAATATGCAGACCGTCTGAGTCGGCATCGGCCAGAATGCAAACTTTGCCATAGCGCAGACCAGATAGATCACTGGAGTCTGGGTCTATCCCCAGTGCCACAGAGATATCATGGATTTCCTGCGAGCCCAGCACCTGACTGGACTCCACTTCCCAGGTATTAAGAATCTTTCCACGCAGTGGCATCACCGCCTGAAACTCCCGGTCACGGGCTTGTTTGGCACTGCCACCAGCCGAATCCCCTTCCACCAGAAACAGCTCACTGCGACTGTTATCCTGACTGGAGCAATCGGTTAGCTTGCCGGGCAAAGCCGGACCTTGTGTGACCTTTTTACGTTCAACTTTTTTCACCTGACGCAAACGACGCTGGGCATTACTGATGCACATGTCTGCCAGTTGCTCAGCAATGTCGGTATGCTGGTTCAGCCACAGACTAAAGGCATCCTTAACCACACCAGAAACAAAAGCAGCAGCCTGGCGGGATGACAAACGCTCTTTGGTCTGGCCGGCAAATTGCGGATCCTGCATTTTGGTCGACAGGATATAACTGCACCTGTCCCAGATATCTTCCGGGGTCAGCTTGACGCCTCGCGGCATCAGGTTGCGGAATTCACAAAACTCGCGCATAGATTCCAGCAGGCCCTGACGCAAACCATTCACATGGGTGCCGCCCTGGGCGGTGGGGATCAGGTTCACATAGCTTTCGGTTAACAGCTCCCCGCCTTCGGGCAGCCAGATCACCGCCCAGTCAGCGGCCTCGTGATTGCCGGAAAAACTGCCCACAAAGGGATTGTCGCTGGGAATACTGATGCTCTCGCCCACCGATTGGAACAAATAATCACGCAGGCCATCCTCATAGTGCCATTCATGACTTTGATTGCTGGTTTTGTCTTCAAAGCGAATCCGCAGACCCGGACAGAGTACCGCTTTAGCGCGCAGAACATGTAACAGTTTGGATACCGAAAACTTTGGTGAATCAAAATATTGGCTGTCAGGCCAAAAACGCACCCGGGTGCCGGTATTGCGTTTGCCACAGGTATCCACCACCTGCAGCTCTTCCACCTTGTCACCATTGGCAAAGGCCATTTGATAGACCTGACCGTCACGGCGAATGGTTACTTCAACCCGGTTAGACAGCGCATTCACCACTGAGATACCGACGCCGTGCAAACCGCCGGAAAACTGGTAGTTTTTATTGGAAAACTTACCGCCGGCATGCAGCTTGGTCATAATCAGTTCTACGCCGCTGATGCCATGCTCAGGGTGAATATCCACCGGCATGCCACGACCATCGTCAATCACTTCAAGTGACTGATCTTCAAACAAGGTGACCTTAATACTGCTGGCATGCCCCGCCAGGGCTTCGTCCACGCTGTTATCAATAACTTCCTGGCTCAGGTGATTGGGCCGGGTTGTGTCGGTATACATGCCCGGACGGCGTTTTACCGGGTCCAGTCCACTTAAGACCTCTATGGCTTCTGCGTTATAGCTTTGATTTGACATGCAATTTCTACAGGTTGGAGGTTGATTCAGGCCGTTCCGGGGCATAGGAAAGCGGCGACTGGTTTGATGTTATCAACTCAATGTCAGCGGAGCAATTCCAGCATCAGGCACAGTACATACCGTCTTGTCATTAAACAGAAAATCCACAATCTGCGGCAAATAGCGCTCAAAGCCATCAAAAGCGTGGCTGCCGTTGGCTTCGATGCTCAAGTGCCCGTGCTGATACAACTGTTCTGCCCAGCGATAATCCAGGGTTTCATCCCCCTGTTGCAGCAATACCCAGAAGGCGTCAGGCTGCTTAATGCCTTGTACGGCCAGTGCCTGCAACTGCTTCACATGCTGGCCATCCAGGGTAAATTGCTCTTGCGTGTAGGGATTTTGGTGCTGTCCTAATAAACCGCTTAGCAGTATATGTGGGTTAACGGCAGGGTTGATCAGTACCGCGCGACCACCAAATTCATTGACCAGATGGGTAGCCAGAAATCCGCCCATTGAGCTGCCGATAAAGGCCAGCTCCGCATCTTTATACTGGCTGGCCAGCGCTCTGGCCTGAGCCAGTGCCTGTTCAGGGAAATTGGCCAGCTGCGGGCATTCCATACGAATATGCCTGGCATGCGTGGCCATATAATCTGCGACCAGTGACGCCTTATGGGATTGTGGCGAACTTAAAAATCCGTGCAGGTAGATCAGCACCTTTTCCGTCATAGTATTTTCCTAAATATCGCTGTCTAATGACAACCTGGCTACCCGGCTGTGTATGTCGCCATTGTCGCCCAGATCAATAATACGCAGTCCCGGCCGTTCATCGGCCAGGGCAAATTCCGGCTGCATAGCCCATTGCCAGCAACTGGAGGGGCAGGCGGCAATAGTGGTGCTGGCATATTGCCAGGTTTTATCGGTGTGAATATGGCCATGCAACACCAGGCGAATCGATGGATTGCGCTCCAGCAACTTAAGAAATGCTTCGCTGTTGACCCAGGCGTGCTTATCCATCCAACTATCAGACGCTAAGGGATGATGATGCACCGCCACCAGATGATAAGGTTTTGTCGATGCATTGATACGCTGTTGCAGGTCAGCAAGCTGCGCCGCACTGACCTGGCCTAAGGTGCCACGGTATTGGCTGTCCAAACCATGCAATTGCCAGTATCCCATATCCACAGGGCTAGCCAGACAACCCATATTGTCGGTAAACATTGACTGCATCAGTGCACTGTCATCATGATTGCCGGGAATCAGATGCCAGGGTATCCCCTGGCAATACTGGTTGATTAAGGTCTGCAAGTGCTGGTAGCTGTGCCGCGACAAGTCATTACTGATATCGCCGCTAAACAGCAAGGCATCCGCTGTGAACTGAGTCGCCAACTTAAGAACTTCAGCCAGACTGTACCAGGGCCGGATACCGCCGTAACCGGCTCTATCTGGTTCAGCAAACAGATGACAATCGCTGATTTGCACCAGCCGAAAGGATTTCATATTGCCTGTAATCAACCTTGTTGGATGGATGAAGGGGACAGGTTACGCAGGCAGAATCCCAGCCATTCCGATAGAAAATGGTTCACCAGTTCTTTTTCGTTGCGCTGATGCATCAGGCTGTTTGGATAGGGGTAGCTGGGCTTAAATCTGCCCATTTGCTGAAAACCCATCACTTCTGCCATTCTGGCATCATGATATAAGCGGATTTGCATAACCGGTTGCATATAAGCTGGCAACCCTTCATTTAACTGACGCATTTCCAAGGTAGTTGTGTAAGGTTCACAAAGCTGAATCACGATGCGGTAACTAAGCCCTTTACCCACGGCAAAACAATACTCCAGCTTCTGCTGATCCAAATCCGGCAGCAACCTGAGTAAACGGCCATAATTCGCCTCGCAAACTGCGTGCAGACTGGCCAGTTTTGGCACATGTTTTTTCAGGGTTCTTACTTCACTCACACCATTGCTCGATCAGTTTGTTCTTGTTCAGGGCAAACCACTGCAGAGATATCAGGGTTGCCGCGTTATCTATCTGGCCATTTTCCATCATGGTCAGGGCCTGGGCAGAAGGCATTCTGTGTACCCGAATATCTTCGCCCTCTTCAGCCAATCCGTGCACGCCCTGGGCCTGTTCGGCCCGACACTCGCCGATATACAGATAAAGGCGTTCGGTCGTGCCACCCGGACTGGACAGATAACTGAGCATGGGATGCAAACGGCCAATCTGCAACCCGGCTTCTTCCATTGCTTCACGCCGGCAAACCTGTTCGGGGCTCTCACCCTCGTCAATAATGCCGGCAACACATTCAAACAACCAGGGATTAGCAGAGGTGGCCATGGCCCCCGCCCTGAATTGTTCTATTAATACCACCTCATCGCTGACAGGATCATAGGGCAGTACCGCCACAGCATGGCCCCGTTCAAAAATTTCCCGGTGCAGTATCTGACTCCAGCCGCCTGCGAACAGTTTATGCCGGAAACTGTACCTGAGCATGGTGAAAAAACCCTTGTACAGAGGCTGCTTGTCCAACATTTGTACCTTGTCGTCGCAACTGACTCCGAAGTCTTTCAATTCCTGCTCCTAATTCTGGTAGATTAACGGCGGGAGCCTAGCATAGCCAAATCGAAGCTGAATTGTCAGTATGGATTTAGTTAATTCCGGACCTGGATTTGCTGAATAAATATTCTGTTACACTTGGACACTCAGTGTTACCCTTAAAAGGTTACAGTTAGCGCTTGATTTACTTAGACTTTGCAGCCACTAATCAGAATTGTGATCGTGCAAATCATTTCTTAGGAACACTCATGAAGAAATCCCTGCTGTCTTTGCTTGTGGGTTTTAGCCTGACCTCGCAAGCTTTCGCTGACGACCTGTTCCAGGTGTATCAGCAAGCATTACAAAAAGATCCAGTTATTCTGGCAGCCCAGGCTCGTAAGGAGGCCGCTAACTCCGCGGTAGGTATTAGTCGCGCCAGTTTGTTGCCACAAATCGATTTATCCCTGAATGCAGGTATGGAACGTTGGGATGCCGACGGTGAAAGCAATAGCGGCACCCTGACCCTGCGTCAGTCCATTTATGACCACAGCTACTGGAAAAGCCTGGACAGGGCAGAGCTGTCAGCAACACAAGCCAATGCTACCTATGCGCAAGCCCAGCAAGCCCTGATTGTGCGTGTTGCCAGTGCCTATTTCCAGGTGCTGCAAGCCCTTGACGATCTGGAACTGGCGCAGGCAGAAAAACGTGCCATTGAAAGACAGTTGGAGCAAACCAAACAACGTCATGCGGTAGGCTTAACCGCCATTACTGACGTACATGAATCACAGTCCCTGTTTGACAACGCGGTGGCAAAAGAGATTTCTGCACGTAATACGGTTGAAATCAGCCGCGAAGTGTTACGCGAAATAACCGGTGCATACCATGCCGACATTAATGTGCTGAATACCGACAGTTTCAGTACTGCCCCGCCAACTCCTGCAATCGTAGAGGATTGGCTGAAGATTGCTGATGAGCGCAGTCTGGAGCTAACCGTAGCCAAGCTCGGCGTGGATATTGCCAAGCAGGATATTGAAATCGCCAAATCCGGCCATTTGCCGTCGGTGGGATTAACCGCGTCAGCGACCTCAAGTGACACAGATAAGATCAACAGCCGCAATAATACGGCGTCTATTGGCATTGGTATTGATATTCCGATTTATTCCGGTGGCAGAGTCAGCTCGCAAACGGAACAGGCCAGACATCAGTTTGTTGCCAGCAGCGAAGAGCGCGAGCAGGTTTACCGCAAAGTAGTGCGGGATGTACGCTCAAACTTCTATGATGTGTCTGCCTATATTTCCCGTATCAAAGCCCTGGAACAGGCCGTGGTCTCGGCCGAAAGCGCCCTGAAAGCCACAGAAGCCGGTTTTGAAGTGGGTACTCGTACCATTGTTGACGTGTTAAACAGTACCAGTAACCTGTACAACGCCCGCCGTAACCTGTCGATTGCCCGTTATGAGTACATCGTAGCCAACCTGGAGCTGAAACAGGCCGCTGGCACCTTATCTGAACAGGATGTAATGGATATTAACCGTGGCCTGAAGGTCGCCGGAAAATCCTGATTTAACAGATATTTCTGACCAAGCCCCGATTCAGGGGCTTTTTTATTTCTGAAGTTTTTCTGATCTTCTCCTTGTTAGCCCGGTGGCAAAGCGCCGGCTAAAAAAGTGTGTAATTTTTCCACAAAAACAGCATTGACAACGCTGTCATTCGATGAATAGGATGTTATAAATTTACAAAACAAAGGCACCAACATGAACAAAAGTCAGCAAGGGTTACCGCTTTACCTCAGTGTGGTGTTGCTTGTGACGGCCTGCTCGCAAGAACAGAGGCAAACATCTCATTCCACAGATCCAGTCACCAAACAAGTGATGTTTGACGATTTTGCTTATCCAGACCTGGCAGCCTTCTATGCTAACGGTTGGAAGAGCCGGGATGAAACCGGCCACCCTGGCATTAAAGGTGCGAACTGGTCCGACGAGGGCATCAGTTTCCATCAGGCGCCAACCGGCGCGGAACATGGCATTCTACGCATGGCATCACAAACGGCCGGACAAGGGGAAAATACCCGCCATACACAGATTTGCCATGCGCGAAAATACCTGCAGGGTACTTATGCGGCCAAAGTATTTTTCCGCGACGAACCCACTTTCGGCCCCGATGGTGACGAGGTTATTCAAACCTTCTATGCCATCAGCCCAATAGAAGCGCCGATGGATCCTGATTACAGCGAAACCGACTTTGAATATCTACCTAATGGTGGTTGGGGACATAATCATGATCCGGCCATGTGGACCACCACCTGGGAAACCTTTCAGTTAGAGCCATGGACACCGGTTAACGAAAACACCCGTCAGGGCGGCAGCTACGCAGGCTGGCATACTTTACTTCTGCAAGTAGAAGAAGATGCGGTGCGTTACTACGTGGATGGGCAGCTGTTCAGTACCCATTCCGCAGCCGTGGCCCCGGAAGTACATATGTCGATGAACTTCAACCTGTGGTTTATGCCTAAAGGCGCGGATGGCTCACAGGGCCCCCTGGAGTCAACCGAATTGCGTGAATATCAACAGGACATTGACTGGGTTTACCATAGCGTTGATGAGCTGTTAAGTCAGGATGACGTTGAGCAGCGAGTTGCGGCACTGCGTGCCAACCAACAATATTTTATCGATACCGTCACGGAGCAATCCCCTGCTTTACCCTCTCCCTGTGGCCTTTAACGCTTGTTGAAGGAGTGCGGATACGGACTGCTTGTGTCGTATCCGCTTTTTTCTTCTCATCCCAAGTCAATTGGTATTCCAGACAAGCTGGTGTATAACTGAGCCCAATAAAGTGCTGTAGGCAGGTTTCCCCATTTATGAAAGGTAAGGCCACATCGTTTGATATAGCTCATTTGGCCGGCGTATCTCAGTCCACCGTCTCCAGAGCCCTGCGCAATAGTCCGTTGGTTAACCAGGAAACACGCGACAAGGTCAAGGCCATCGCCCGTGAACTGAATTATAAAGTGGATAAAAATGCCAGCAGCTTAAGACAAAAAAGTAGCAAGACCCTGGCCCTGTTGTTGTTTGAAGATCCCACCTCGGACGACTCCATGATCAATCCATTTTTTTTATCCATGCTGGGCAGCATTACCCGCGCGTCGGCTCAGGAAGGTTACGATTTGCTGGTGTCCTTTCAGCAATTAAGTGATGACTGGCATGCGGATTATGAAGATACCAACAAAGCCGACGGTATTATCCTGCTGGGTTATGGCGATTATATGGATTACCAGGACAAGTTGGCCAAGCTGGAACAGCAGCAGACGCACTTCGTGCTGTGGGGCGCAGTGGATAAAGAACACCCTGGCATCTCCATTGCCTGCGACAACTTTCAGGGTGGCTACAAAATCACGCAGCATCTGATTCAAAAAGGGCGCAAACATTTTGCCTTTGTCGGCGGCGCCGACAGCCACTGCCCGGAGTTTTTTGAACGATACCGGGGTATGTGCCACGCCCTTTCTCAAGCCGGGGCGAAACAGCTTCCATTGCAAATGGATGCCATTACCACCGAAGACTCAGGCTACCGGGCGGCCATGCAATTGTTGGACACTGGCCACAAGATTGATGCCATTGTCTGTGCCAGCGATCTGATTGCCATAGGTGTAATGCGTGCTCTGCATGACAAAGGCTTAGCCATTCCAGGCCAGGTGGCCGTGGTAGGCTATGACAACATTCTGGCTGCCAGTTTTACCAATCCACCACTGACAACAGTACATCAGAACACCAAACTGGCCGGTGAAATGCTGGTCAAAGCCCTGGTCAGTCTGATTAAAGGCGAACGCCAGGAGCCGAAGTTGTTGCCGGCTGAATTAGTCATACGACAAAGTTGTGGCGCAATCAAAGCGAGCTAATTCAATGTTGCAGTGCCAACTGGCCGGCCATAGCAAGGGTAAATCCAATGACCGCACCCAGTGGTGGCGCCCAGTGTTTACGCAGATGGGATTGAGGTGCGATATCCTGAAACAGCAGATACAAAATCCCCCCGGATGCAAACAGCATGATGCCGCCCAGCAACTGGGGCATATCCGCCAACCATACATAGCCGACAACAGCCGCCAGCGGGCCGAGCAGCGACAAGCACAACATAAACAACAACACTTGTGCAGGCCTGCGATTGGTAAGGCCAACCATTTCCCTGAAACCATTAAACCCTTCAGGAATATTTTGCGTAGCAATTAACAGCGCCAGCAACCAGGCTTCATTGCTGCCAAGTGCCAGTAATCCGCCCAATGCCAGGGCTTCGGGAATAAAATCCAGCAACATGCCCGTGAGCTGCGGCGCTTCGCGTCTGCGCAATCCAAGCAATCTTTCGAAACAGAAAAAGCAGCCGCCCCCTGCGACAAAGATGCTGATGGCCCACAAGCTATGGTTTAGCTGAGTCAGGCCCTCAGGGATCAGAACCAGAGCCACGGCCCCCAATAACACGCCGCCGCCCAGTGCAATCACAAAATGGCGAAACTCCCGCTGTAGCCACTGCGCACGAAAGCGGCCCAGGGTCGCCAACCAGCCGCCAGCCGGAATCCCCAGGCCAGCCAGCAAGGCCAATAGTATAGCCAGGTTAAATTCTGTCATTGACGATATGAGATATATTCACACTGTCGTCAGCAGCAGATTCTTGCTCAGCAACATAACGTCCGTGCATACGCAAACTGAGTTCCTGTAGAAATTTGCTGCGGTTAGCCGGTGAAATCAGCAGCAGGCCCTGATGGGACTCAATGGCCAGGCGACGCAATGACAACGCCGGTGATGGCATTGACGCGTTACTGGCCTGAACCCGCTGTATGTCTTTATATGGCAAAACAATCCTGGCAAGTCCGCACCGCACTTCTAATTGCGATTCGCCCAGCAGGTAATAACAAGGCCAGATAAACACCAGGGTAAGAACGATGTGAAACAATGCCAGTACCATGGCTGCGATACCAACCAGAGGGCTGTCTGTAACAAACCAACAACCTATCGCAATCAATAGGGTTGGGAAAAACAGCAATACAGGCAGCAGGCCCTTGTCCAGACGAGAGGAGTAGCGGGAGTTTTTCAAGCTCAATGCCAATGTTTCCACCCAGTAAAAACGCGGGCCTTAACCATCAATGATGGTGGTGGCCACCCTCGCCATGCGCATGACCATGCTCAATTTCATCGGCCGTGGCTTCGCGTACACCCACCACTTCCAGATCAAATGCCAAGGTCTTACCAGCCAGCGGATGGTTAAGATCTACCGTGGCCATAAACTTGCCCACTTTCTTGATTTTGACTTGTCGTGCACCATGCTCGGTCTGTACCAGCGCTAACATGCCCGGCGCCCACTTGTCTGCACCAGACAAATGTTTCAGCGAAACCCGTTGTTCTGCATCGTCCTGATATTCGCCATAGGCATCTTTGGCTTCAAGGGTAACAGACAGCTTATCGCCCGCACTCTTACCAATCAGAGCTTGTTCCAGGGCTGGCATAATATTGTTGTGGCCATGTAGGTAAGCAACCGGATGTTCTTCTTCACGACTGCTATCAACTACTTCACCATCCAACTCTTTCACATCATAGTGAAACTGAACCACTGCGTTATCGGCAATTTGCATTTTTAATTCTCAGTTAACGTTTGGGGGCGGCAAAATATCACAGGTCTGAGCAGCAATGCCACCAAGGCATACGACCTTTGTGCACAGATTTCGATTAACGTCAGCCAAGGCAGGCCGACAGCCAATATCACTTTCGCCCTGCCCTTCCCTGCACTAAAGTAGCATGCAAGACCTTGTGTTGAAATAAGGAACGTTCTTGAACCCGGTTTACCTTATCCATGATGAGACACTTGACCCTGAAACGCTGTTATCCGGCGTGGAAGCAAATGTTCAGCCCTTGTTATTCGGCCAGACAGAATTACCGCCGCAAGGGGCCAGGGTTATTCTTTATCTCAATGATGAAAGCATAAAACTGCTTTGGAATAATGCCAGTGAAAATCAATGGCAATTGGGCATATTACCCCACCCACAGAGTAAACATGCCAGTCGCGCATTCTGCCCGGCTAATGTGAAACTTACCGACTGCTTCACCAAGTTACTGGAGGCAGAATGCCAAAGCCTGGATACCTTGTCCTGTAATGGCACCCCGGTATTCTCTAATATTATCGTCGGAGAATTACTGGTCTTTAATTTAAAAGACACGTCTCACGCCTTGTCCCGCTGGCATGCGCTTATCAATATGGTGCGCAAATTCAGGCAACTACAGTTACATAGCTATGAACTGGTGACCGCCACCGACCAACGTATCAGTCTGGCACTATTGGGCATGATGGTGTTGGAACAAGGTCGCCGGCCTTGGATGGGGCGGGGACTGGCTGAAATACTCGACCCGGGTGACCGAAGACTGTCCCTGGTAGCGGTGGCCCCGCGCAGTGTGATGGCCTTTATCGCCCTGATTTTGCGTTTCCTGTTTCAGGGCCGTATAAATCCCCGCAACCTGCCCGACAGTATCGGCCTGATCAAAACCCGCCGTCTGACATTGAGCGCTGCGGAAGGGATAAATTATCAACTGGATGGTCTGGCCATGGGCGCTAAAGAGCTGGTTTGTGAAGTACAGGAGAAACATATCCAGCTTATTAGTCCGCAACTGAAGGAAAAGACCAGCACTTCCGATATTCGTAAAGATCAGCTCAAGATGGCCCAGCTACCTTGTGGTAGCGCGGTAGCGGAGCTGGCCGACAAGCCGATTCCGTTGTTTCACCACGCCTCCGAGGATGAGTTTCGCGAACTGTTTCGCAGTCTGAGAGAAAATGCCATCGCTAGTCCGGCCTTTAATGTGTTGATGGTGCTCAGTGTACTGCTGGCGGTAACCGGCCTGTTCGCTGACTCTGCACCTGTCATTATCGGCGCGATGATCCTGGCCCCTTTGATGGCACCGATTATTTCCCTGGCCATGGGCCTGGCCAGAGCCGACAGTGGCTTGTTGCAAAATGCGATTAAAACCCTGTCTGGTGGCATTGTACTGGCCCTGTTTTGTGCCGTGCTGGTAACCTGGCTGATGCCGCTTTCCACCCTCACTTCAGAAATGCGAGCCCGCCTGACCCCCACATTATTGGACCTGGGTGTTGCGGTTATTTCCGGTATTGCCGGTGCCTATGCCAATGCCAAGGAAGAAGTGGCCAAGAGCCTGGCAGGTGTTGCCATTGCCGTAGCATTGGTGCCACCGCTATCGGTAGTGGGAATTGGTCTGGGGTGGGGCGATCTGGCGATGGCCGGTGGCGCCATGCTGCTGTTTACCACTAACCTGGTGGGTATTGCTCTGTCAGCGGCCTTAACCTTTCTGGTGCTGGGTTTTGCGCCTTTTCATCTGGCCCGCAAAGGCGTCAGCATTACCTTGCTGTCGCTGGCCATTATCAGCATCCCGCTGTTTTTGTCCTTTCAGAAACTGGTGGAAAAAAACCGTTTGATCAGGGCCTTGCCACAGGGTCAGGTCACCATACTGGATCACCAGGCAGAACTGAGTATTCAGGAGGTGATCCGCGGTGAACCAACGCTGATATCAGTTAAGTTAGTCAGCAGTGAACAGTTAGGGACGGCACATGTTGAAGCCCTGAAGCAAAGTATCACTCAACGTCTTGGTCAGGATATCGAGCTGGAGGCAGAAATTCGC
Organism: Bowmanella denitrificans; assembly: GCF_039522935.1. Lineage (NCBI taxonomy): Bacteria > Pseudomonadati > Pseudomonadota > Gammaproteobacteria > Alteromonadales > Alteromonadaceae > Bowmanella > Bowmanella denitrificans. Next base: position 21,102 of record NZ_BAAAEI010000015.1, read on the forward strand.
CTTAAAAGGTAGTCAGTGATGAACAGCTTACAACTTATCGCCGCATTGATGCCGGTGTTATCGGTGTTCCTGCTGTTGGTGGTATTGCGTTTGCCCGCTACCAAAGCCATGCCATTCAGCCTGCTGATATGCGCTGTGGCAAGTTTTGGTCTGTGGCGAATGTCGCCCACTTATATGCTGGCTGCCACATTGGAAGGCATATGCTTGGCATTTTCCATCTTGTGGATATTGCTGGGTGCGCTGTTGTTACTGAACACCCTGCGAGAAACCGGTGCATTGGATGTGATCCGTCAGGGCTTTGTGCGGCTATCCCCCGACCCCAGAGTACAGTTACTGCTTATTGCCTGGCTTTTCGGTAGTTTTCTGGAAGGGGCGGCCGGATTTGGCACCCCAGCTGCCATTTGCGCCCCTTTGCTGGTGGCCGTAGGGTTTCCGCCTTTAGCGGCCGTGGTGCTGGCTCTGGTCGCCGATTCAAGTGCGGTATCCTTTGGCGCGATTGGCACGCCGGTGGTGGTTGGCCTGCAACAAGGGTTGCAAGCAACAGATGAGCAAGTGCTGCAAATTGCCCTGCAAGCGATTGGCATCGATATTCTGGTGGCCTCTGTTTTGCCACTGCTGATGTGCGTGATGCTGACCTGTTTCTTTTCCGCTCGCGCCAGTTTGAAAGCCGCATTGGTCATGGCCCCGTTTGCGCTGATTTGCGGGCTGGCTTTCACCCTGCCGGCTTATCTGGTGGCCTGGTTACTGGGTCCGGAGTTTCCGTCTCTGATAGGCGCAATGGTGGGGTTGCTGCTGGCAACGATGTTGATCAGAAAAGGTTGGTTACAGCCTAAAGTCCTCTGGCAAATCAGTGACCAGCCTCAGACATCAGTTCCTTCCGCTCAGACCCGGGTAAGTCTGATACGTGCCTGGCTACCTTACCTTATTGCTACCAGTCTGCTGGTATTGAGCCGTATCAATGCGTTGCCATTTAAAGCCTATCTGCAGGCACTTGATCTGAATTGGACAGGAATACTGGGCACTGAACTGTCGGTAAGTTTCCAGCCGCTCTACTTGCCCGGTGGTTTAATGATGCTCGCCACCTTCCTAAGTCTGCGATTTTTGCGTGCCGACCAAGGCATGCTTCAGCGGGCGTGGACTGCCAGCCTGCTCAGCCTGAAAGGGGCGGTGATTTCCCTGGGGACGGCTGTACCTATGGTCAGGTTATTCATTCATTCGGGGCAAAATCAAGCCGGACTGCAAAGTATGCCTCTGGAGCTGGCCAATTTAGCCGCCACTCACCTGGCAGACCACTGGCTGATCATTGCGCCCTTTCTTGGCGCACTGGGCTCCTTTATCGCCGGCTCTGCAACCTTCTCTAATCTGATGTTTGCCTCGATGCAGCAAGCTACTGCCGGGCTAGCGGGGTTGAATCACAACCTGGTTCTGGCGTTGCAGATGCTTGGTGCCAATGCCGGCAATATGATTTGCGTAGTTAATGTGGTGGCAGCGGCCAGTGTGGTGAAACTAGCTGGTCAGGAAGGACGGGTGATCAGCTTCACGCTGTTTCCCATGTTGTATTATTGCCTGGCTGCGGCCTTTGTCGCTACCTGGCTGGTTTAGATCTTTGCCATCGCCAATAAGTGCGACCGCCATGGACATACAAAAGCCCGGGAATCCGGGCTTTGTTAATTCATTGATGCAATCAGTCGATACGAGCGATCAGTTCCTGCCCGATAGGGTTGTCCAGATAGCCGTTATTCTGTGCCCAGTCTTTCAGGGCCATGCCATCTTTCTCCACCGTGGTCAGGTCGCTTCTGCCCATTTTCTTAATCATATAGGTGCCGGTTTCCACCGCGCCGTTTTCCATGGCATAACGAATCAGGCTATTGCCGCCACAGCTGATCCCTGAGTAATAATCCCCCAAGCGTAAGCGAAAATCGTCCTGCACATTTTTAAGCTTTTTACGCAGCTCCGACTTATCGTCGTTTTTTACAATAGTGCAGATATTAGCCAATGCTTCATTAATATCTGCAAAGCTGGCGGGTGAAAAGGTAAAGGCTGATACCGCACCCAACAGAATAAAAGTCGATTTTTTCATGATGTTGCCTCTCTTTTGTGTCTTGACGCAAACAGGCTAACAAATGAGCAATCGTCAATTACAGACCCTGAACTGGTACGTAAGTATAAGGTTAAATACCTTTGAGCCACTCAGGTATAAAAGCCAGAGCGCTGCAGCTCAGAAAACACGCGGCCTGGCGCAATTTTGCACAGGCCGTAAAAAATGCCTTTGGAATTCTGCTTTTCCGGATAATTTTTATAAAAATCAACGATGGGCGGTTAAAATACGCAGTTTCTCAAGCAAGTCTGCGCCCTCGATTTGCCCTTGCCGCAACCAAATTCTGACGCTGTGGGCCGGCACTTCGTCATCTAATACTCCATCGGCAGACAGATCGCGACTTTGTTGGCTGAACTGTTCCTGCCACAACCCGGATTGCAGATATCGGCTGACATGGAACTTGGCGGGTGTGTCACCTTTATTCAGCAGCACCAGCGCCGTCTGCGCCTGGCCCTGATACTGCAATACCCGGTAAAATGCGGCCTGATCGCCGCCAAAGTCCAGATTTACCTGCAATCCGCGCTGCAATGCAGGCAAGTTTTTACGTACGTTTGCCACTTGCTTGAGCTGCTGGTGAATAACATGTGTCTTGGCCAGTTCAATATTGTCCTGCCCGTAATAGTTGCGGTTGCCCTGATGCTCCACCGTGCCGCGCATATAGCCCATTTCTGAGCCCATATACACCACCGGAATGCCGCGGCTGGTAAACAGCCAGTTATGGGCATCAATAAATCCCGCATCGCTGGCGTTCATACGCGCCATATCATGGTTGTCATAGAATATGGTCAGCTCATAGGGATTCTGGTAAGGCCCATGGGTCAGATGCAGATAGTCAAGTAAATCTGCATAGTCACTGCCAGGGGTGGAGAAGGTTTTGCTCATGGCCTGCTGGCCAGGGAAATCCAATACGCTGATGCCGCCGTTTTTATCCAACTGGTGCTGCGCAATAAAATTGGCGTTGTAGTCATAGCTTTCGCCAAACATAAACAGTCCGGGATGCCTGGCGCGAATACGATCGCTGAATTGCTTCCAGAAATGATGCGGTACATGCTTGATGGTATCAATACGCAGCGCTGCTGCACCTTGCTCTAACCAGTAGTCATAAGCTTCAACAAAATAATCCACTACCGCTGGATTCTGATCATTCAGATTGGATAATTGCAGTATGTCCCGCTCGGTATGAAAGAACTGGTGTAATGGATTGTCCGGGTTCAGTTGCTCGGGCGGCAGATTCTGGTGATCGGCCAGCAACGTGCCGTCGCGGCCATAAATTTCGCCAAATTTTGGCTGATCAACCGGCATGTCGAATGAAGGCGAACCATGGTTGGTAACAATATCCAGAATGGTTTTAATACCAAAATTATCACGCAACTGTGCGGTTAATTCTGCATACCCCAGACCCGATGAGGGATAATGTTCGTCTACCTTAAAAAAGTTTACCCCCCAATAGCCGTGATAGCCTGTTTTACCGCCGTCTTTAAAAGCCCCACCAAAGGTAATAGGCTCACCTCCGGCAAAGGCCTCATCGGGGTTGTCGACGATAGGTGTCATCCAGATGGCGGTAAAACCCATGTCGCGGATAAAAGCGGCGTTGTTCAGTACGCCGCGAAAATCACCGCCCATATAGCCCACATTGGCGACCTGGCCATCCGGCCCAATTAGCGGCAGATTAAAGGTCGGATGCGCACCTCCCTGATCTTCATGATTGTTAGACGGGTCGCCATCAACAAAGCGGTCAGTCATCAGAAAGTACACTGACTCGGCGGCAAACGGATGGCGGGTACCGACAAATTCCTCAATGTCTGCTGATCTGGGTACTTGGTTGGCACAACCGGTGAAGACCAGTAATGCCAGCATTGTCATCGCGGTGGACTTCATACCGACGGCTCCTGCTGATAATCAGGCTCTTTAACACGCAGTACCAACAGCCCCGCTAACAACATGCTGCAGCCGCCCACCACCAGCGCATACACCGGCTGGTTGTCGAAAATACGGGTCACCAGGAAGCCGAGAATACTGGCGGCCAGAATCTGTGGCAGAACAATAAAGTAGTTAAATATGCCCATAAATACGCCCATTTTCCCGGCCGGCAGACTATTAGACAAAATGGCATAAGGCACAGCCAGAATAGATGCCCAGGCAAACCCTACCCCAATCATCGGCAGCACCAGCCAATCAGGATCGGTGATAAACAAAAAGGAGATAAAGCCAAGCCCACCAAGAAACAGGTTCACCATGTGCGCCATGCGCAGGTTGGTGAGTTTCACCAAAATGGGGAGCAGCATAGCGGCAAATATGGTGGTGCCATTGTAAGTGGCATTTAAGACGCCAACCCAGTCAGCCCCTTGATTATATAGCTGGCTGGTTGGGTCACTGGTGCCAAAATGGTGTGATGTCACTGCCGCGGTCATATAAGTCCACATGGCAAAGAGCGGAAACCAGGAAAAAAACTGCACAAAAGCCAGTTGTTTCATGGCGGTGGGCATGGCAAACAGATCGTTCATCACCACGGAAAAACCATTGCTGTGTCGCCCTGTACTTGCCAGCCAACCGGCAACTAGCAGACAAACACCAAACACGGCACAGCCTCCCGCCAGGATCAGCAGGTTTTTATCCAGCCGCTCGATGTTGCCCTGAATCAGCGCCCAAAGCACCAGCCCGATAACCAGCCAAATCCCGCCTTGCAAATAGCTGCGACTGGCGGTTCTGACCACCTGTGGCAATGCCTCATAACTCTGCCCTTCGGCCGCTTTGTCTGCGGCTTCAAATGCCTTCAGTTGTTCTGGGCTGTATTCCTTGGTGGTATATACCGTCCAAAGCACTGCCAGCAGAAAAATCAAACCGCCGGCATAGAAAGAAAAACGCACCGAATCGGGGATGACACCAGCCGCAGCGGTATTGCTGATACCCAACCAGTTATTCATAACCCAGGGTAATGCCGACGCCACCACCGCACCAACACCAATAAAGAAGCTTTGCATGGCATAACCCATACCACGCTGATGCTTGGGTAACATATCACCAACAAAGGCCCGGGTGGGCTCCATGGCAATGTTTATAGACGCATCCATAATCCACAGCATGCCCGCAGCCATCCACAACACCGGTGAATGAGGCATAACAAACAGCGCGAAACTGGCAAGCAGCGCCCCCAACACAAAGTAAGGGCGACGGCGGCCAAAGCGGGTCCAGGTGTTGTCACTCAGATAGCCAATAATGGGCTGCACAATTAAGCCGGTCACCGGTGCTGCCACCCACAAAATGGCCAGATTGTTATAATCGGCGCCCAGGGTTTCAAAGATACGGCTGACGTTGGAATTTTGCAGGGCAAAGCCAAACTGGATGCCTAAGAAGCCGAAACACATGTTCCAGATTTGCCAGAAACTCAGATTAGGTTTGGCGTTGGGAATGACGTGGGTTGGTGCGGGCCCGGCAACAGGTGCGGAAGTCAGAGAACTGGCATTTTGCATAGTGCGGCTTCTCGGTTAGTCCTGATAGATCCTCCATTAGCTTAGGTGAAGTCCAGCCGGAGTGTAATCAGGTTGTAAATATGAGTGAAAGTTTGATGTTACAAAATCAGCGGCTGGGCAAGAAGATAATAGTTAAATCTGCATACGTATTCATGCACTAACAATCTACAAACCAGTAAAACTGGCGCTCCTGTCAGCACAGAAGCGCCGATACGATGTTAACGAACCTGTAACACCAGCGACTGCAGTGGCGCCAGTTGCAACGACAAATGGCCAATACCCTTTTCTACCTTCAATTCCAATTCAGCTTGCTGGTATAGCAACTCTGCCAACGGATACTGACCATTGGCCACGCCCATGGCGGCTATCACCCCGGCCGGAATGGTGAATTGCACCTGCCGCCCTTGCTGGGCATCAAAGTTCGCGATAACTAACAGCGCTTGCTCTTTGCTAAAGCGCGCAAAGCTATATAGTTGGTTGTCATAGCCCGGGCTTTGGCTGTTGGCCTGATGCAAGTCAGCAAATTCACCGCGCAGGGCGGGTTGATGGGCTGCCAGGTTGAGCAATCGGGTATAAAAGTCACGCAGGGCTTTTTCCTGGGTAGAAAGCTGCCCGCCATCAAATTTACCGTCATTCATCCAACGCTGGTGGGCAGGAACGCCCCAATAATCAAAAATAGTGGTGCGACTGGCCTGACCAAAACCGGCATCGCCGGCGCCAGGTTCACCCACTTCCTGGCCGAAATACAGCAGATTAGCCCCGGCTGCGACCAGCGATGACACCACCATGGCTGGCATAGCCTTACGTGGATCACCGGCAAACTCTGGGCTGGCAATACGTTGCTCGTCATGGTTTTCCAGGAACATCAACAAATGGCTGTGAATATCCGCCATATTGTTGAATAACTGCGGCAGGTGCTCAGTGCCGCTTTTTCCTTCAATCACCGCACGCAGTGCATCATAGGTACCCACCTTGTCATACAGGTAGTCCATCTTGCCCAAACGAATATAGTTACGATACTGCTCGGGAATATAGATTTCAGATAACAACAATGCATCCGGGTTGGCGGCTTTGACAGAGCAGTTCAGGTAACTCCAGAATTCCACCGGTACCATCTGCGCCATATCATAACGAAAACCATCTACGCCCTTTTTTGTCCAGTACAGCGCAATATCCCGAAACTTCTGCCAGGAATCCGGCACGCTTTTATCGGCCCAAAAGGCCAGATGCTCATCACAGCTTTTATCGGCGAATTCCTGAGGTAACGAGGCAAAATCATGGCTGCCGTCCGGGCGAACACCAAAATTAATCTTTACTGTTTCGTACCAGTCATTGGCGTCCGGCCTGGCACTGCGGCTGCCATTGCCTGTCCATTTGGCCGGGTTCTCGGCAAACTGCCCGTCAGCCAGAGGATGCGGTTCGCCACCTAAGGGCTTGACCCCATGCGGCACCGCAAAAGGCTGGCCGGGAATATAGTAGAAGTTGTTGTCTCTGGCATATTCCAGATGGGTGTCGTCATCGGCACCAAAATCCCTTACCCCTGCTGGTTTAGACAGAGATTGATACTGTCTTGCCACATGATTGGGCACAATATCCATCATCACTTTAAGACCAGCATCATGGGTACGGCTAATCAGCGCTTCGAATTCCGCCAAGCGCTTAGCCGGATCTGTGGCCAGATCCGGATTGACGTTGTAATAGTCCTTCACGGCATACGGCGAACCGGCCCGGCCTTTAACCACATCCGGATCGTCAGCACTGATGCCATACTGACTGTAGTCCCCCACCAGTGCATGGTGTGGCACACCGGTATACCACACGTAGTTAGCCCCCAGAGCCTTGATTTCAGTCAGCGCTGCTTCGTTGATATCAGCAAACTTACCCACCCCGTTTTGCGCCAGCGTACCCCAGGGCTGATTGGTAGTATTTTTGTTGCCGAACAGTCTGGTCATCATCTGATAAATGACCGGCCGCTCGGGCGCTGATACTTCAGTGTTTGGTGTCGCTTTATGCATGGCAGCCTGCTCTGGAGCTGAATTGTCGCCACAGCCAGTCAACACCAGGGCCAGGCTCAACAGAGAAAGTTTAGTCTTTATCATTTATGGGTATCCAATGTTTTGTTACTGGCTGCTGTGTCTGTTTGACCGACATAGATGTCAAAGCCTGGCACTATTCCACCTCCAGGGTGATGTCATGCATCCCCCAGGTAAAAGGGATCCGCAGTATCTGCTGGTCCTTTGCATAATCAAAGCCAACCTTCTCACCATTTAGCCTGATTTGTCTGGGTTTGGACGGCCAGTGATGTACCACCAGTTTTATCTCCCGGCTGTCTGGCATACCAGTGTACTGGTAAGCTTCGCGAGTCAGATTGATGCTCAGACGGTGCTCCTGCTGCGCAGCGGAAAAATGCAGCAGTTCGTATTGCTTTTTGCCAACCGCATCAAAGCTTTGCCCATCGTCCTCATACATCTGGCCCTGGGCCTTCTGTACCGATTTATCAGCGTAATAATGTAAAGTGAGTTTGTTACTGCGGTAATCACGGGTCGTAGCAACCGGCTCCACCATAGGGACAAAAGCGCCGCCTCTGACCAGGATCGGCAAGGTTTCCAAATGGGTTGGCTGATGGATTTGCTGCCCGCCCGAATAGCGCTGGCCGGTAAAATAATCAAACCACACGCCAGCAGGCAGGGTCACTTGTACCGACGTCACCCCAGGTGCCACTACAGGGGTGACCAGGAAAGCATCCCCCCACAGATAACTGTCTTTATTATCCATCAGGGCCAGATTCTGCTCGTCCTCAAAAAACAACGGCCGCATCATCGGCATGCCGGTCTGGCTGTTTTGGTAGCTCAGGCTGTAGTTATAAGGCAGCAGTGCGTAGCGCAGCTTAATAAAGTCCCTGACAATGGCCTTGGTCTTGTCGTCGTGAAAGATGGGCTCAGGGGCAATCTCCTCCTGCGCATGCGGGCGGTAGACGGGTTGAAAAACACCGTATTGCAACCAGCGGGTATAAAGTTCAGCATCAAATTGTTCACCACCGGCAAAGCCGCCTAAGTCTGAATGGGTGTACGCCATACCCAGCATGCTCATGCTTAGGGCCAGTTCCACCTGTGGCTTCAATCCGTCCCAACTACGGCTTACATCACCGGTCCAGGGGATCATGCCGTAGCGCTGTGAACCGGCAAAACCACTGCGCATCATAATAAAAGGGCGCTCATTGGGGCGGGCCTGACGATGGCGTGCAAACAGCATCTTTGCCCACTGATGGCCATAGGCATTGTGGATTTCATCGGCGCTGACTTTCCCCACACCGGGTAACTGATGGAGGGTATCTGCAGGATGCACTTCCGGTTCACCCAAATCTCCCCACCAGCCGCCGACACCCTGCTCCAGCAGACGCTGATAGGTTTGCCAGAACCAGTCCTGGGCTTTTGGGTCGAACACATCGACCAGGCCGGTATTGCCAAAGTAGAAATCGAAACGTTTCGGCTGACCGGCCAGATTTTGCGCCAAAGCCCCGGCATCCGCCGCTTCTGACCATTTATCCGAAGTGGTCAAAATAAAAGGCTCGGTGATTAAGATGGTTTTTACCCCATCCGCGCTGAAATCCTGCAGCATTTTTTCAGGGCTGGGCCAGGCGTCTGCATCCCAATCAAGATTACCCATAGTGCCCTTGATATCCTTACCAAACCAATACAAGTCCAGGATCACCGCATCCAGCGGGATATCCTGTTGCCGGAAGGCATTGACCACTTCACGGGTTTGCGCTTCACTGCGATAACCAAAACGCGAGGCATAATTGCCCAGCGCCCAGCGCGGCGGCATCGGCTGCGTACCGGTCAGCGAAACATACCGTTGAATAAGCTGCGGATAGCTGTCTGCCGCGCCGATAAGGTAAGCCGTGCGACCGGAAACGGCTTCAAACTGCAGAATATCCGCTTCATTGTGGCCCAGATCCAGATAGCCACTGGCCGCATTGTCAAACACCAGAAAATACTTATTGCTGGACACCAAGGCAGGCAGGCTGAAATACATCTGACTGGATTCGGTGCCATAGCCATAATGGGCGCGATTATACAGCGGCAGGCGTTGACCACGCCTGTCCATACCCAGTACCCGTTGACCGCCGCCCAACAGTTTTTCTCCGTCTTGCAGCTTAAAGCGAAAACCGCGCAAGCTTTGATGATTAAATAAACCGCTGTCCTCGGCAATCAGAGGGTTATTTTGATGGAAATAGCTGAGTCTAAACGGCCTCTTTTGAATATGTACCGACAATTCACCATGACGAAACACTAAGCCGGTGTCTTGGCTGGTCAGTTGACCGCTGTGCTTTATGGCCGTATCGGCAATCGCAAAAGAAGGAAACTGTTGAACACCGCTGGGTTGATAAAAGACTTCAAAGGTATCCCTGGCGTAAGGGGTGATACTGACCAGGCCCTCATCCGTCGTCAATTGCAGGCTACCGTCAATCATCTGGTGGCTCAACAACTCGGCAGCTTTGACCTGAATCACAAACAGCGATACGAATACTAGCAATACAAATTTTTTCATCTTGTTATCACAGCTAATGTTGAAGCACAGACAAGCGCTTAGGCGGACCACGGCATAAAACTGCCAGGTTCAGAATGTCTTCATAGTATCGGCAAGGCTGCACAGCTGCAGCAAAGTGCATACGTATTCATGCTGTGGTTGACAAATTACATGGCACCCTGCGGACGGCCAGGGCTCAGCTGACTGAATGTGTCCGCCTGCTGGAGGTACGCACGACGGTTGTCTGACAACATATGCGCAGCCATGCGTTCAGCCCCCGCGAGGATAAGCGCATTGTTTGTCACAATATGATTGATATTAGCAATAATCTGCTGCCCCCAGGCCCCTGTGGTACAGGCGAAATGGGCGCTAAAATGTGCCGGACTCTCTTCGAAAGGCAAGAACGAAAGCAAGTCTTCACTATCATATTTCGCCGAATAATATCTGGCTTCAATGGCATTACCAAGAATGATATCCAGGCGCCCCTTTAGCAGCATACCCATCATGGGCTGGTAGCTTTGTGTATTCATAAAAGGCACCAGTGTGGGCCTGGGTCTGCCCCGGCCATCCACCAGCAATGCATCGATATCTGGTCCCAGCGAGCGGCCGCCGATATGCCCCAACAGCATATTCTGTGAATTCAGCAAAGATCTCAGGCTAAGCCGCCCGTCTGGCAGTAAAAATGGCTCTAGCTTGTGCTTTTCTGATTGTTTGAAGATTGCGCCATAGGCAGGCAAAGGTAGAAATGGCTCTGAGAACATCAGATAGGCCTGGCGCTCCGGCGTTTTTGTCAGACCAAATAAGCACAGCGGCTTGCCCTGCTGCATTTCCAATAACAGTCGGTTGAAATTCGAATGGTCAAACTGATGCCGATATTCGGACAGTTGGTCCAGCACCAGTTGCTGCACTTCAGCGAAGATCCCCTTTGGCGGTTGATTATCCTCCACCTGCCAAAAGGGTGGAAAATGGGCAGCACCCCAGTGAATCACCGGCAGGTCGTCGGCCAGAACATTTACCGGCCAGGTTAGTAACATACCCAGACATGCCCTGAAAAATAAATGCTGTCGCATCAGTACCTCAGACAGTCAGCCAGTTACCAGACGCTCATTCCCTTTTTGGCACATCCATTCCAATACTTATGCCGCATTGGGCCGCGAACAGCAAACCAGCGTCACTAAGACGTGCTTAAGTATTGGTACAGTAATGAGCTAAAGTAAAGGCTACACAACTGACACTAGCCATAAATAATCAAACCACAACAGGGGCAAGATGGCGCAGCGTACAGGCATCGGCATCCAGCTCAACTTCAGCTCCCACCGCCAGGATATGATTGTCTTTAATATGCCCGAACTGCGCGCCCACATAACTGGGAATGTTGAGCGGCCTGAGGTAATTCTGCATCACTTCCATCAGGGTAAAACCACCGTAGCCTTTTTGCGGCTCACATTCGGTGCAGTGGCCAAAGACCACACCGGCTAATTGGTCCAGAATACCTGCCAGTTGCAAGGTGGAAAAGTAGCGGTCAATTCGATAAATGGCCTCACCCACATCTTCCAGCATCAATATTTTACCGCGCATATCCGGCAGGTAAGGCGTGCCCACCAGACTACTTAAGACCGTTAGATTGCCCCCGACCAGCAGCCCTTTGGCCTTGCCAGAACGCACCGTTCTGGCTCTGTTGCTGCGCATAGTCAGGGCATCATCGTCAGCAGGCAGGTTTTGCATTTGCGTGGCATTGGCGTCAAACAACATGGTGCGTACCTGCTCGGCCTGAAATTGCCCCCAGTACGACATCCCCACTGGCCCGTGAAATGACACCAACCCGGTATAGTGATACAAGCTATTCAGCAACGACGTGATATCACTGTATCCCAGCAACACTTTGGGATTGGCCGCAATGTTGGCAAAGTCCAGATAGGGCAACAGGCGGTTACACCCCCAACCACCACGAATAGCCACAATGCCTTGCACCGAAGGATCGGCAAAGGCCTGGTTTATATCCTCTGCCCGGGCTTTATCCTGTCCAGCCAGGTATCCATAGCGGTCCAGAATATGCTGCCCCGTATCAACTGCCAGGCCCATGGCCTGGAAAGATTCTTTGGCTATTGCCACTTCATCGGGATCAAAAATCGCACTGGCCGGTGCCACCAGACGAATCTTGTCGCCCTGCCGGAGCCGTTTCGGCAGTTTGGCTGATACACTGGCGTTTGCCAGTACGGTAGTAGGTACAAGTTGGCTGGCCATAAGACCCGCGGTGGACGCTTTAATAAAGCCTCTACGGTCCATATAAACTCCTCAATATATTGCTTTTGGGCTGCCTGGTGGAAAATTTGGGATCAACAACGCCGTGAGTTTTGACTTGTTACTGACCAATGATTAACCTGATATAAATAAATTATTACCATAAAATCACATTAAAGTAATAAATAATGAAACCACTGTTATTTATCATGAGCCTGATTATGTCAATGTCATTGTTTGCTGCCCCGATTAACTGGCCATCCTTTCAGGTACCCGGACTGGACAAGCCCCAACTGCGTTATGCGGATATTCAAGCATACCTGGCGCAGGCCAAGGCCGACCCGCAATTCAGGGTAGACAAAATAGGCCAGTCATTCGAAGGCCGCGATATCTTTCGTATCGGATTTGGTCAGGGTCCGGTCAGGGTGATGCTGTGGTCACAAATGCATGGCGACGAACCCACCGCCACCGCGGCGGTATTTGATTTAATTGCACGCATCCAGCAAGACCAAGCCTGGCGGGCGCAATGGCAGAACAAGCTAAGCCTGTATATTATCCCGATGTTAAACCCGGATGGTGCCGAACGGGCCACCAGAGAAAATGCCCAGGGCATAGACATTAATCGTGACGCCGCTGCCCTGCAGACCCCGGAAGGCAGGATTCTGCTGGAGCAGGCCAAGGCTATTAAGCCGGCTTTTGGTTTTAACCTGCACGATCAGAACCGTTTCTATGCCGCTGGCGACAGCCTTAATCCGGCTACTATTTCATTATTGGCTCCGGCCTTTGATCAGGCCAAAACCATTAGCCCGGCCCGTAAAAAGGCCATGCAGCTTATCGGCGTGTTAAAACAGGTGGCCGATGAGATGATCCCTGGCCACTTAGGCCGCTACGACGATACCTTTGCCCCCCGTGCCTTTGGCGATAATCTGGCGGGTATGGGTATCAGCACCATTTTGATTGAGTCCGGTGCCCACCGAAATGATGCCAACCGCCAGGTGGCCAGAACCCTTAACCTGGCCATGCTCAGTGCCGCTATCGACAGTATTGCCTCGGCTGGTTTTGAAAACCAAAGCCTGTCCGCCTATCAGGCCATCCCGATGAACAGGCGGGAAGCATTTCGCGATGTCATTATTAAGAATGTGCAGGTCGAGGCAAACAGCCAGTCATACCAGCTCGATATTGCCCTGGATCTGGATCTACCGGATGCAGATGCCGTGCGTATTAAAGAAGTGGGCGACCTGTCTACTTATACGGCATTCTTTACATTTGATGCCGAAGGCTGGCACTACAAACCTGCCAGGGAGTATCGACTGGACGCCCCCCTGGTTTTAGATAAGGCGGGTTATTTAGCCCTGTTAAAACAGGGTATTGGAATATTTGACCGCAATGGTCATCCAATTGAAAACCGCAGCACACTGCCGCTGGCGATAAAAACCACCTTGTCATCGCAACCCAAACCACATAAAAACGGGCCGGCGATATTTTTTCTCGAACACCAAGACGGCCGGCAGATGGCTGTTATTCAGGGATTATTGATTGATCTCGAACAGGGCAAGGTGCTGAACCGATACAGCACCTGAGCAAACCTATTTACCGATCTGCTGCCCCATTCTGGCCAGGATTTTAATTGTGTCGTCACTGGCCGTTTCCATACTTTTCAGGGCACTGATGGACGCTTGCATATCGCCCGCCACCAGTTTTTCCAGGGCCTGCAATCCCCCCTTATGCACTGCTGCATGGGGTTTTTCCAGGCTGGCATAGCTGTCCAGGTGGCGGAAGTTCGCCGCCCCATCGCCCTGATAGTACCATTTACCCAATCGACATTGATGGTGATCGGAAACCTCGCCATTGGCGGATTGATTATTCAACCAGCGCCGGTAAATAACCTGTTTCCACACCATATGATCCAGCTTCACGGTTTCGATAAAACTGGCCATGGCTTCGTCGGTAATAGTGGCATGCATTGAGCGGGAATGATCAATCAGACTTTCCAGCGACTTCGCGGTTTCTGTGGCGGTATCCAGCATCTCCGAACATTGATTCAGCGTGCTGGAAATATTGTTATCGGCTTCCAGGGTGCTTTTATCGATATCAGCCACCTGCTTGGCAATTTCCGCACTGGCTTCCCCCGCCCGCTGGGCCAGCGTCCTGACTTCGTCGGCAACCACGGCAAAACCGCGGCCCTGTTCCCCGGCACGGGCCGCTTCAATAGCCGCATTCAATGCCAGCAGGTTAGTCTGTTCAGAAATATTATTAATGATGCTGACAAACTTGGTGATTTCCTGAGCTACTCCACGCAGCCGGGAAATACCGGAATGAGTCAGCTTAACTTCCTGGTCAACTTTGTTAAGACCGCTCAATAAGGTTGCCATATTGGCCGAAGATTGGTCATAGATAGCAGAAGAACTAATAATATTATCTCGTTCTTCAAGCATATGATTGGCCAGTTCGGCCACCCTTTCGCGAATCTCTGACAAGGGATTCATGCCATTGACGGCCATACGCATCACACCCAAGTCGTGCTTTTCCCGTGCTTTTTCATCCAGTTGATGCTGCAAAGCGTCGCTCTGACTTCGGGCCTGTAGCAGTTGTGCCTGCAGTTCCTGATTTTGTTGTTTGAGGCGTTCCACTTCGGATTGTGAATCGGTCAGTCTGCTGGCTTTAACAAACATGGGTTATTGTTCTCGTTTTTCCTGGATAGCATTGAGAATAATGGCTTTATAGGATTCTCGCTATGAATTTAACATGGCCATAACAACAAAAAAGGCGGTGATTACACCGCCAGCTCCGCCAGGGAGGTTGGGAACTTAAAAACTGTAGCGGGCACCCAGCATAAAGATCATTGGGTCGATATTCACTGTTACCGGTTGGACGCTGGTGCCATTAACCCGCACTTCGGCATCGGTATCAATATCGGCCCAGGCCACCATGGCATGCACACCCCAGTTCTGATTCAGTTTGTAGTTAAAACCGGCCTGTACCGCCACACCAAATGAATCATCCAGGTGCAGACTCACATCATCTCCCGCGGTAGCGGCCCCGGTGGATACCAGTACGTTCTTCAGCGCCGGGCTAACCTTTTCAGAAAAAAACAGCGTGTAGTTCAGGCCCAGTCCCACAAAGGGGCGAAATGCCTGTTGCTTGTCCATAAAGTGGTATTGCATCAACAAGGTGGGCGGCAGATGCTTGGTTTCACCTACGGCCAGACCATCAACTGCGCCGACTGAGCTGTCCAGGCTGATATCATGGGAAAACGGTGTGGCCGCAATCAGCTCCAGTGTCCAGTTGTCGTTCAGGTCGTAATCAAATGTCAGGCCAAGCTGGGTATTGCTGTCTACATCCAATTTACTTGAGTTCTGTGGCAATCCCGCCACGCTTTCCACCACATTCAGATAGGTGCTGTCGGCATTAGGATTGACATTGATGGCGCCAACATTGACGTGAAAATTGGCCAGCGCGGCCGGGGCAAACATAGCAGCCATCAGGGCGGATGTGGTAAACAGAGACTTCATATTTCTCTCCAGAGTGTTGTGTGTCTGGTGAGGATTGTGCTGCTACATGGCCTGCAATAATCTGATTGAGATCAAGTTTTTCAGCTCGCCAGCAGGGCCAAAAGCGCCTAAGCGCCTTTGTTATGATCCAAATCAAATGAAATGCACAGCCGCCTGGCTGGCAGATAGATTTACCCCGCCCTGAGCTGGGCCAATGCTTGCATATGCGGTGGGAAGTTCATGGCACAACCCTGAATAAAGCGCTGAATGCCATCAATCTTATATTGGTTAGCCAGCTCACTGCCCGGCTTCAGTTGTTCCTGACTGGGGTAAATACCTTTGCCCGCCAGTAAGCAGTTCCAGGAGACATTAGGAAAATAGGCATCCAGCTTCTGTTTTTCCAGCTCATCGGTAATGTTATTGCCCGCCATCCAGGACATCAGAATGGAACGCAGTGACATGGAGATCTTCTCGTTGCTGCCACAGGCACGCCAGTATTCGCTATCGGTGCGGGAGCTAATGCGATAATGGCAAACAATATAGTCGCGTACCGCGTCAAATCGATTACTGATGCGCTGATTAAAGGCCTCGCGATGCTGGTCGCTGCCATTACCCTGGTTATAGGCCTCGATAAAACGCACCACAGTTTCCTGCACCATATCCAGAGCAGTGGCTTCCAGTGGTTCAATAAAGCCTTGCGACAAGCCCACCGCCAGACAGTTCTTGACCCAGTGGCGCGCCCCCCGTCCCACCTTAAATTGCAGACGACGTGCTTCCGTGTCTTTATCCAGCAAGCCTAAGTGCGAGCGAAACTCGGTCTCTGCCTGATCATGATCCACAAAAGCCGAACTATACACGTAACCATTGCCTACTCGATTGGTCAGCGGTATACGCCAGGCCCAGCCATATTTAAGGGCGGTTGACACGGTATGCGGGGCAATATCCTGATCCGCTTCGGTAGCAAACACCACGGCCGAGTCATTGAACAGGCTGTCGGCACAGCTTAAAAATGGCTCTTTTAAGGCCTGCTGGATCAACTGCCCCTTAAAGCCGGTTGAATCAACATAGAAGTCGCCTTTGATCTTGTCGCCACTGTCGGTGACCAGACAATCGATATTACCGGCACTGTCCAGCAACACCTCAGTCACTGTCGCATATTGGTGTTTCACTCCCTTGCCAGCCGCAAAACGTGCCAGGTACTGGCCCAGCAAGCCGGAGTCGAAGTGGTAGCCATAGTTAATTTCAAAGGGAAAATTCGGCGGTGCCAGAGGCGCCAGCTTTTGCCGGATCAGTTCAGTGGTCAGAAAGAAATGATCCGGATGGCCTTCCAGATCAACGCCTTTACGACGCAGAAAACTATTATGAAAAAACGCCGGCGCGGTAAACTGGTCAGGCTGACACAAAAACGGGTGCACATACTGACTAAAGCCGGGTTTTACCGACCAGTCCTTAAAGGTTATACCCACTTTGTAGGTGGCATTACAGGCTGGCATCCACTCGCTTTCCTTGGCACCGATCGTCTGCATAAAGCCTTTAAGCGGTGGAGTGGAACCTTCGCCCACACCGATAATGCCAATATCCGGTGACTCCACCAGGGTGATCTCCACTCCTTTGTCTGCCCAATGGGTCGCCATCAGATTAGCGGCAATCCAGCCTGCGGTACCACCGCCAAGGATAACGATTCTGTTAATGCTTTGCGTCATGGGATTTACCTTCTACTTCTGTACCTGCTCAGCATAGCGGCTACCAGATAAAAAATCGCCCACCAGAAGCGGGCGACTGGCATCTGCCCGGTTACCCGGGCTACATTCAACTTAGTATTTGTAATTGAAACCTAAGTAATACTGGCGACCAAACTCGGTAAACTCCCCCAGTACGCCAGGCTGATCGTAGGCAATCACATTAGGCTCATCGGTCAGGTTGCTCACCGACATGACCACTTCCAGACCATTACCGAAGGCATAAGAGGCCTGGGCATCCATGGTCAGGTAATCCTGTGCTTCAACCGGTGTTGAACTGCCTGGGATCGGCATATTCAGGATAAACTCGTCACGATAACGTACGTTTATATGAGTGCTGAAGCTGCCGATATCCCAGAATGCCGTGGTGCTCCAAACGTTTTTAGACAAACCAGGCAGAGGCAGATTCTGACCAAACAGGTTACCACCGCTGATTTCAGTCTCACTTTCGGTATAGGAGTAGCTGGCGGTAATACCCAGACCGGCAAAAATACCCGGTAAATCAGTAAAGGTAGTCGTGCCAGCCAGTTCGAAACCGCGGATGTAGCCGCCTTTGTCGTTATTGACGAAAGTTTCAAAGGCACCCGCTACCTGACCGGCAGGAATTTCAATGCCCAGATTGTCAAAGAAGGCCTGACCGGTCTGCGACGGATCAAAGAACTGCTTCTCTACCAGGCTTTCAATGTCTTTCCAGAACACCGCAGCAGAGACTGCACCACCATCTTCGAAGTAATGCTCATATGACAAGTCCAACTGCGTAGCACGGAATGGATCCAGATAAGGGGAACCTTTGGTCCACACGTTGTACTGGGTTTCACCGTTAGCATTCTGGTCGTTCCAGGAACCAGCGCCACCTTTCAACTGGCCAACGGGCGGCCGTCCCATCACTTTGGCTGCGGCAAAACGCACGACATCGTTGTCGGTCAGTTGGAAGTTCAGGTTTAAAGACGGCAGAGTGTCTGAATACTCAGGGCCATAGCTGACGTAATCGTAGTTGTCCTGAGTCACCCCCACATCATCGGTAATGGATGAACCATTGCCTGCGCCCACGTTTTGTACACCGCTGGATTTCACATCGGTTTTCACATAGCGCACACCGATGTTACCGGTTACCGCCACATCACCCCATTGAGTATCCAGATTGGCCATCAGGTAGTAAGCATCAACTTTCTCGGTCAACAAACCTGATTCCACAAAGGTCCAGTCACGGCTGAACACCTTTTTACCGGCATAGTTGCCGGCCCCGAAGATACTGCTGGCCAGGCCGTCAAAATCCGTTACAACAAAGTGGTCTGGAGCGCCAGTAACCGACTCAACAGACACAAAACCGTCCAGATCCTGTGGCATACAGTCAATATCGGACAGATTGTCTGCACAGTAGCCATTAAACTGACCATCACGGGCACCATACAGGAAGGTACCGCGGTCAGAATTAAATTCACGCTCAGAGATACGCGCGCCCACCTCGAACGAGGTAATAGGTCCCAGCTCTACATACTTTTTATAGTCCACCTTGTAGCTGGTGACTTCATCGGTATACAAATGCGGGTATTCCTCGTAACGGGACATACGCATAGTATCCAGGTCGGTGAAATTCACCCCCGAGAAACTGGCGGTTGGTATTTCCTCGCCATTGCTCTGATAAGTAAACGACTGACCAGCCGCTTCTTCCCAAGCCACTAAATCGTTACCAGCATAAGTCAGGTCATAAGCGTGCATGGTCACCAAGCGGTCTTTACGGGTTTTGGTGCCTTCACTGCGTGCTATATCAACAGTAAGCTGTTGGGTATCGTCTATTTTCCATTCCAGGTTCAGGCCATAGCTGTCGGTATCGGCCACCGTTGACTGATCTTCACTACGCGCTTCAAACCATGGGCTGGAATCAAAGGTGGTTTTAGGATCGGTCAGACTGACGGTAGCCCCGGTTACAACGCCGTTAGCGGCCGTAACGTTAGACAAGTCAAAGGTATTGGCATTACCCAGTCCACCCACGGTAATGCCATGGCGCACATCTTTACGGTCAAACTTGGATTTGAAATAGTCTAATTGGGCTTTAAAGCTTTCATTCGGCTGATAAACCAGGCTGGCCAGATAGCCATTACGCTTGTCGCTACCTGTCCCGGCTTGCCACTGGAAGGCAGCAGCGCGGTTATTGCCCTGCGCATCGGTGGGGCCATAACCAATCTGGCTATCTGCACCCGCGCGAGCTTTGGTAAAGCTATTGGGCTGGTCCAGATGCGAGAAGCCCAGGGCCAGGCCCAATTTCTCATCCATAAACTTGCCGGTATACGACAAGGTAAAACGCTCACCAAACTCATCGGCGCCGACGTCGCTGGCACCGTCGTTGTATGATGCACGGAAGCTGGCATTAAAGTTATGCTCTTTTTCAGCACGCAGCGGGTTAACGGTTTTCAGTTCCACCAGGCCAGCCACACCACCTTCAATATGCGAGGCTTTAGGCGATTTATACACGGCCGCTTCGGTAATTAACTCGGCTGGATATTGATCAAAGGCCATCCAGCGCGTGCTTTCGGTATAACCAGAGGTAGACGCCTGCTCACGGCCATTTAAGGTAGTCTGAATAAAGTCGCCGTTCATACCGCGAATATTCAACTGTGATGACTGACCGTTGTCCCGCACTGTGGTCACACCAGGAATACGACCAAGGGCATCTGCTATGGAAGGATCCGGCAGCACGCCGAGATCACCACCACCGACGAAATCGCCGACCACGTCAGAATTGCGCTTGGCATCCAGAGCACTTAGGATACTGACGCGTACGCCGGATACTGCAATGACTTCAACGTCTTCACTGCTTGGTTGCTGTTGTTGAGCTTCCTGCGCATAGGAGGCTGCACTCATAGTGAATGCAGTGGCCACCGCCGCGGAAAGTAAACTGGGTTTAAATGTTTTCATGCCTGGTGTCCTGAGTTGCTTGAGTGTGTTTTCAACCTGCCCAATCGAAGGGCGTACTTTTACAAACCACTGCAAAAGTGTGTCAAAAATGTTGCAAAGGATAGTATCGCTGGCCATCAAACAGGCACAACTGCCTGCATACGTATTCATAAGTCACAAAAAAACATTTCATTAACAACAAACTCTGAAGACCAGCAAAAATGCGGCCTAAGAACTTATTGACGGCATTATTAAACATAGAGCAGCAAACAGAATGTTCACAATTAACAGAATGTAAAAATCCTGAAACAAGAGGTGAAAACTTTCATCTTTAATGGCTTGTTAATTAATGTATCCCAGCGTATCGCGCCATCCAGTGACCAAAAATTCATCACTAACGCCAAAGGCCCAGCTTGTTGCCGAGCTTAAGTTGCCCATGCAGAAAATGGCGGCTGCGCCGCTGCCCGGCGGATTCATCCCACAGCCAGTTAACAAAAGTACTGACAAAGATCTTGCTGAGAAACAGCTCCTGAGCGGTGCGCCTGAGATCTTTGGCCTGCAGACCTGCCACATCCCGAATCCACTGGACCGTGCGACTGATCCTGAGCAACCCGGCAAGTTGCAGATGAAGATGACCAGGCTCAAGTTTGTAGTACAACATTTGCCGGGTAAGGCGGCGATGTGGGGCAAGAGCAGACAACCAGGCCCAGATTGTTTGCTCCAGCCTGATACTGGCATCAGTATTGGCCCAATCTGCTGCCTTACCGCTTTGCAACATGGCCAGGTCGGCACGTTCAAACCAAGCCTCTGCCAGCGCATCTTTGTCGCGAAAGTAACGATAAACTTCAGCGACCGAATGCGTCATTGTCGCCGCCACCTGAGCCAGATTCAGGCGTGACCACCCCAACTGTTCTGCCAGTTGCAGGGCGTTATCTAAAATAGCGTCTCGCTGTGACATAAAGATCACCTATCTCAAGAGCATGTTGTGCTTTTTGAGTATAGAAGTTATGTCGGTCTTACTCAGGGCCGGATAGCAGCCTGAACAACGGCATGCTCAGACTGCCTCTTTATCAGGAAGACTTTTGCACAGTTTAGTCTTGTGCGTCTTGGCGGGCGTTTTGAATGCGGTCTTTAAGCATGGGGTGACTGGACAACCAACGCTCCATACTGGATGAAGGTGCCAGACTGGCCAGCTTCTCCATTGCCTGGGCAAAACTGTCACGTCCTTTGCCCAGTTTATCCAATTGCGTCAGGGCATAGCCATCGGCCTGCCATTCCAATTCCTGGGAAAACTGGTTTTGCACCAAAGTGGTAGATGCACCGGCAAACAGGTCAGCCATGCCGGATAGATCGCCGAACATATAGCTGATCACCACAGAAGAGACCAGGGTCTGCGCGATCAGACGCATGGAATGACGATGCTCCACATGACCTATTTCATGTAGCAGTACCGCCTGTAATACCTCTTTGTCGTTTTCCAGCAGAGTTACCAGTTGGTCGGTAATCACGATGGTGCCATCAGGCAAGGCAAAGGCATTAGGACCAAGGGTTTCGGCGTGACGAAACTGAATATGATAGCTGGCGGGTGAAAGCCCCAGCTGGGTCACGGTATTCTGCCAGTAATCCAGGTAGTCCTTTTGCGTGGCAGCATCCAGCTCACTGGGGTCCAGCAGCGATTGGTCCAGAGCCAGCAAGGTATGTTCTGAGGCAATCTGTACATAACTTTGCGGCACATACTGGGCAAAGCCAATGGCCAGCGCCGGAATGGCATATTTAAATAACGCAAACAAACACAGTGGCGCCAGGATCAGGCTGGCCAGTATTCCCCAGCGATTCGTCTCCATGGCCGCAAGACGGGCCGACAGGCCATCACCGTCGAGCCATTGATTCAGCGCTTTATCAGCCGCTACCTGCAGCAGCCCGCCATCCGGTAGCCGGATTTCCCTGGGCATACGGCCAAGGGCCGCAGGGCTGGATAAACCAGATTTTTCATAACTGTGCCAAACCCCATCCGCCTGCAGACACAGCTCCCCGGCATCGAACCGAACCTGCACCTCGCAGCTTTGACTGCTGCCAGGTGCATATAGCTTGCCTTGATACAACTGCATCAGGTCAGGCCTATATCCATATCAAAAATATCCGATACTTCCTCAGCAATCGCGTTGGGGTCGGCACTGTGTACGGCCACCACCTGATCCGCTTCGGCCAGTACCTGCAGTTCGGTGGCAGTCGCAAACAGGTTAGCCACTCTGACCTTCACCCAGGGGTAAGCTAATCCCAGACTGAATACCAGCATAAATAAGTTGGCCAGTCTTAATTTAGCCAGGGCCCAGAAGCTGAGGTCGGAATGAAAGGCGGCCACTTTGTCGATGCGACTGTTATTAAACAGATGATTGCGGATCTGCGCCTGGTAGTAACTGCTTGCCAGGGTAATCATCAGGATATACACCAGCATGGCGGCAATAGTGATGATGGTGGCTGCAGCGCTGCCGTCCTGCATATCGCCGCCGCCCGCCGCCAGGCCAACCAACAGGCCGACAGGAAACATAATGACCACGCTCAGTAGTGCCGCGATAATCGCCGCGCCGATGGCCGCCACATAATATTCCCCGGTACGCAGATTAGTCTGTACCTGGCGGTCACCAAAGCGCATATTGCCGTATAGAAACTCATCGATTTTTTTCAGCAGAATCGGCATGGTCAGATACAAGGTTAACAAACTTAAAATCGGGTACAGCAGAAACAACAAATAGGCGCGGCCAATACTGCCCTTAAAGCCAAACCGCACATTACGATACGCCGTCATACGCAAATTAAAGCGCAAACTCAGGCAAATCAGCACCGGCATCAAACCCACCAATACCAGCATAATAATGGCGGCCACAAAGGGGCTGAGATAACTGGCCAGAAAGTAACCACCAAACAGCAGCACGCCAATAATACGACCTTTCAGAATTTGCAGCGGTTCAGCCAGGTAGCTGAATCTGTGGCCATCCGCTTCCAGATTGCCATAGAAATATCTGTTGGTACGCACTTTGGCCCAGGCAGAATAAATGCCCAGAGTGACTATGCTCAGCAGCAGATTAACAATCCAGATGCCGAAAAACTCCCGTCCTTCGCCGTGAAACACCAGCCGGCCTTTGCGCAGCGGGTCTGCCTCATTGCGTCGGGCCAGCTCGGCGTCATGCTGCTCGGCAATGCGTTTTTCCAGCCATTGCTCCAGCTCGGCGGCGCGTTCAGGATGCGCCTCGCCGTCCAGCGTTTTGCGCGCTTCGTTTAACTCTTTAAGGCTATAGGTAGAATAATCGATAGGTTGCATTTCACTCCCCTGAAGTACTATGTAATTCCCTGATGAACGCCTTTATGTCAGGCGTACCCGACAAGAATATGTCATTGCCAGTCGCGAGAAAAGTGACGGGTAACAAAATATGTCTCAGCTGAATACGTATGCAGGGTTTTTACAGTTAACCTTGGCCTGGCGTATCCTTCGCCAACATTCGCTTAACACCAGATGCACTATGACTGAACAGCCATGGTGGCGGGGCGCCGTCATCTATCAGATATATCCTCGCAGTTTTCTTGACACCAACCAGGACGGTATAGGCGATTTGCCGGGTATCATCCAAAAACTGGACTATGTGGCCAGCCTGGGGGTAGACGCGATCTGGATTTCACCGTTTTTTAAATCCCCGATGAAAGATTTTGGCTACGATATCAGTGATTATCGGGATATCGACCCAATGTTCGGCAACATGGCCGACTTCGATGCCCTGGTAGCCAAAGCCAATCAGTTGGGTATCAAACTGATGATTGATCAGGTTCTGAGTCATACCTCAGACCAACATGCCTGGTTTGAAGAAAGCCGTCAGAGCCGCGACAACCCCAAGGCCGACTGGTATGTGTGGGCCGATGCCAAACCCGATGGTTCAGCGCCCAACAACTGGTTGTCTATATTTGGCGGTAGTGCCTGGCAATGGGAGCCCAGACGCTGTCAGTACTACCTGCATAACTTTCTGGTCAGCCAGCCGGATTTGAACTTCCACAACCCGCAGGTTCGTCAGGCGGTGTTGGACAACGTTGAATTCTGGCTGCAAAAAGGCGTGCATGGCCTGCGGCTGGATGCCATTAATTTCTGCTATCACGATGCTCAGCTTCGCGACAATCCGGCTAAACCCGTGCATGAGCGCAAAGGCCGGGGCTTTCGTGAAGACAACCCCTATGCCTTCCAGTACCACTATTTCAACAATACCCAGCCGGAAAATCTGGGCTTTATTGAAGCACTGCGCGCCCTGCTGGACAGATACCCTGGTACTGTGTCATTAGGTGAGCTGTCGTCGGAAGATTCCCTGGCCAGCATGGCGGAATACACCGAAGGCAATAAACGCCTGCATATGGGCTACAGCTTTGAATTGCTGTGTGACGAATTCTCTGCTGCCTATATCAGGCACACAGTGGAAACACTTGAACACAAAATGTTGGACGGCTGGCCTTGCTGGGCTATCAGCAATCATGATGTCGTCAGAGCAGTCAGTCGTTGGGGCAACGGTGAGGCAAACCCAGCACTGGCCAAACTGCTGCTGGCGATGCTTAGTGCCCTGCGCGGCAGCTTGTGCCTGTATCAGGGTGAAGAATTGGGCTTACCGGAAGCCGAGCTGACCTTTGAGGATCTACAAGACCCCTACGGTATCACCTTCTGGCCTAACTTTAAGGGGCGCGACGGCTGTCGTACTCCACATCCCTGGCGCAACCAGCCTCAGGGTGGCTTCAGTTCGGCCAAACCTTGGCTACCGGTGCCAGAAGCACATTTACCTTTGTCGGTTGAGGAACAGGAAAAACAGCCTGACTCGGTACTAAATACTTACCGGCAGATCATGGCCTGGCGTAAGCAACAGCCCGCACTGCTCTATGGGGATATTCGCTTTATCGACACCGAAGAGCCGGTACTGGCATTTGTTCGCCAGTGGCAGGGCGAAGCCATACTGGCTTGCTTTAATCTGTCGGAACAAAGCACCAGTCTGACGGTTCAGTTAGGAACCATGCAACCGCTGCGGGGACAGGCTGTAGCTAGTGGTGAAATTGACGGCAATGTGATTCAACTGCCGCCCCACGGCTGCTTATTTGCTGCGCTCGACCAGATTAGCGGATGATAATTCTTCCAGCAGGCTCTGCAGAGCCTGCTTCATCTGACGCACATCTTCCAGGCTGTTGCCTGATGACGCCAGACAGGTATTAAAATCCCTGAGTTTTTCTTTCAACTGCACAATAGATTGCGATGTGACTGCCATGGGTCCATGTCCGGGCTATTTTTTGCGCATCTAGCTTAACAAAATAAACAGGGGCTGAAAGCCCCTGTTTAAGATTTAATAGCCGATTCGTTGTGCCCGGCGTTTAACACAGCAGATCAAAGCTTGCCGCTCAATTGCTCGGCCCGCGCCTGAGCACCGTCGTCCTTGTACTGACGCTGCTGTAATTTGCGCCCGGCCAGCTCTTTCTTGCCCCGTTTGATCAGCAAGTCCACATAGTTCAGATAAACCTCATCGGTCACAGCCTCGCTATTTGATGCTCTGGACAAGTATTCTTCCGCCTTGCCCAAATCTTTTCTGGCAATCAGAATTTGCGCCGCCGTATCCAGCACTGACGGTTCCTGAGGCTGCAGTTCCAAAGCACGGTTGGCATACTTCAGAGCATCGTCCAGTTTATTCTGTTCGTATAACAAATAAGCCAGGTTGTTCAGCACCAAAAAGTTAGCCTCATGGAGTTCAAGGGACTGCTGATACAGTTCTATCGCCTTGCTGTTATCCCTGCCAATTTCCCGTTCGGCCAATAACATAATGGCCGGCAGATCCTTGGGATGAGCCTGCACGTGGCGGCTCAGCAAATCATGGCTCAGATCTTTTTGCCCCAGTTTTTCCAGGCAAAACATCGCCAGGGTCAGATTGCGCTGATTAGGCTTGTTGTCGTAGGCCGCCTGAATACTGGCTTGAGCCGCCTGGCAATTGCCTTCACCGGCCAGCAAACGCCCCTGCATGCCCAAACCTGCCGGAGAATCTTTCACCGCCTGCGGTAGGGTATCAAAACGCCTACGTGCCTCTGCGAATTCCGCATTCATTAGCAGGAAATGGGTATAAATGGACAAAAAGCGCGGATCGTCCGGGTACTTGTCCAACACGGATTTCGCCAGTTCCTTGCCTTGTTTGAAGTTACTGCGCACATCTAACAGGAACAGCTTGCCTAACAACGCCTGGACATTGCCGGATTGCACCTTCAACCAATTGTCATAGTGCGCTTCCGCATCGGCAACGCGGTCTTTTTGCAGATAGGCCTTACCCAGCATATCCCAGTAGCTGGCCGGCAGTGGCTGACCATCTGCTGGCTGCTTAACCTCGGCGAGCAAACTGATGGTTTTATCTTGTTGGCCAAGCAGCATATGGGCATTAGCCAACAACAAGCGCAAAGACAGGTTGTTCTTCTGTTTGTCAAAAGCCTTCTGAATCAGGGCCAGACCTTCCTGCCCTTGTTCACGCAATCTGGTCAGGTCAAAATAACGTGACAGCGCGGCAATGTTATCGGGGTAATCATTCAGGTAGGCGCGCAGTTCAGCTTCGCCCTCTTGCAACTGATTTTCAACCAGTTTAATGTCAATTAAAGCCAGTCGTACCTTGGCATTGTCTGGTGCCAGCTCTTTTGCTTTAAGCAATTGCTCCAGCGCCTTGTCTTTTTCGCCTTTACGCTGATACGCCGTAGCAGCCAGCAGGTAAGGTTGCTCAGATTTCGGCTCTTGTGCTTTCCATTCATCAGCCAATGCCAACGCCTTGTCCAGTTGCTTGGTGGCCAGATAGGCCGTTGCCAGTGTGGTCCTGGTAATGGCCTGGTCCGGTGCCTGCTCCAGCGCCTGTTCAAGATTCAATATACCTTTAACATCGTTGACCGACAGTTGCAAAATCCCCAAGCGGGTCAGATCCATCGGACTTTGGCTGACTTGCTCGGATTTGTCGATCATGGCCTGGGCACCATGCAAATCCCCTTCCCGCAACAAACCAAAACCCGCTGCAGAAAACAGCGATGCATCGTCAGCAGAGCTTTGGTCCAGGCGATTCAGGGTTTCTTCTGCCTGCTCGTTTAACCCTAGTTTTAGCTGTGCAGCGGCCAATAACCGCAATGCCGGGTGGTTGGCTGGTAAATCACTGGCCACCAGTGACAAGTGGGTGCGGGCCGATTCATAGTCTCCGCTTTGATACGCTGCAAAACCTGCGGTCAGGCGCATGGCCGGATCGGTGGTTTCTTTGAGTAAGGCCTTTTCTGTAAATTCCTGGGCCGCTTCAAAATCTCCGGCATCCGCGCGACTTAAGCCTTTGAGCTGGTTCAGCAACGGATTGTCTTTGTTGAGTTTCAGCAATCTGTCTACCAGAGGCTCAGCTTCGGCGGCCCGGCCATGATCGGTTAGCAAGCGCGCCAGCATAAAGGTGATTTCATGATCGTCCGGGTTGGCCTGCTGATAGGTTTGGTAGGTGGCAATGGCAGCGTCTACATCGCCTTGCTGAAGTTGCATACGGGCCAGCAATTTCAGCGCATCCGGTTGCTCTGGTTGATTGGCCAGAATTTCTTCCAGTTGAATGCGGGCGGCTTCTACATTTTCGTCCAGCAAATACCCATACACCAATGCCAATGACTTAAAGGCAGAACTGGTCTGGTAGTTACGAATATCTTCAATCAGGCTTTTGGCTTTTTCTTTCTGATCGAGGCGGACCAGGGATTCAAGACGATAAAAGCCCACCTCAGCGGCTTGTGCTTCAGTCAAACCTGCGTACTTGTTAGCTAACTTGCTCAGCGCCACATCAGCACCGGTTTTCTGATACGAACGCGATAACAGCGGCACAACCTGGGCTGGATCGTAACCGTATTCCATCGCCCGGTTCAGTTCTTTTTCTGCGTCCTGATACATTCTTTGTTCAAGATAGAGTTTACCCAGTTCGAATCGTACCCGCGCATCCTGCGGCGCCACCTGTACGGCATTTTTAAATTCGATCACGGCAGCCTGGGTATCGCCTTTGGCCAACGCATCTCTGGCCGCCGCCAGATAGCTGTCCGAATCTTTGGGGGTACAGGCCAGCAGGCTGCCAAGCACCAATGAGGCGATGAGTGTTCTACGCACTTGAATTCCTTACATCTGCGAATTGATATGGTAAAAAGCCTAGGCTATTGCGGTTGCACCTTTATTGCAACGACATTACACCCCCCCACAACAGCTTAATTGCTATAAATTCACCATCAACGTGGTGTAAATTCCGCTGATCTAATATAATTGCGCTTTTGCAGTCGGCCCAGCAGTAGTTTTTTGCCTCGCCACCTATCAGGATCCCAGATGACCAGCACCACAGACATCAGCTTCAAAGATTTAAACCTGCCTGAGCATTTGCTCCAGGCCCTGGAAAAAGTGGGGTATGAAAAACCGTCCCCCATCCAGGCTGAAAGTATTCCTTTATTGCTGGAAGGTCATGACCTGCTGGGACAAGCCCAGACTGGTACCGGTAAAACCGCCGCGTTTGCCCTGCCGATGCTGGCACGACTGGATCCTGAAGACAGCACCACACAGTTATTGGTATTGGCGCCCACCCGGGAACTGGCCATTCAGGTTGCTGAAGCCTTCCATACCTATGCCAGTTTCAACCGCCAAATCAAGGTATTGCCCATCTATGGTGGTCAGTCTTACGACAACCAGATCCGCCCTCTCAAGCGTGGTGTGCAGGTGGTGGTGGGAACCCCGGGCCGGGTTATCGACCATATCAAGCGCGGCACTTTGAAACTGGATAAGCTGAAGTTCCTGGTGCTGGACGAAGCTGACGAAATGCTACGCATGGGCTTTATTGACGATGTGGAATGGATCCTGAGCCATGCGCCGAAAGAGCGCCAAACCGCGCTGTTCTCAGCTACCATGCCGGATCGTATCCGTAATATCACCAACAACTATCTGAAGAATCCCAAGTTGGTGAAAATTGCATCTAAAGTCAGCACCGCCAGTACCATTCGCCAGCGTTTTTGTCAGGTAGCAGGCCATCACAAACTGGAGGCCCTGACCCGTATTCTGGAAGTGGAAGAGTTTGACGGCGTGATTGTTTTCGTACGCACCAAAACCGCCACCCTGGAACTGGCAGAAAAACTGGCAGCACGCGGCTATGCGGTCGAGCCACTGAATGGTGATATTCCGCAGAATGCCCGTGAGCGCACGGTAGAAAGGCTGAAAGACGGCAAGATTGATATTCTGATCGCCACAGACGTGGTTGCTCGCGGTCTGGACGTAGAACGGGTCAGCCATGTTATCAACTTTGATATCCCTTACGATACAGAGTCTTATGTACACCGTATCGGCCGTACCGGTCGTGCTGGCCGTCAAGGCGATGCCATTCTGTTTATTTCGCATCGTGAAAAGCGCTTGTTGTTCGCTATTGAGAAAGCCACCAACCAGCGCATTGAGTCCATGCCAATTCCATCTGTGTCAGAGCTTAACGAGCAGCGTCTGAAGCGCTTTAAGCAAGCCGTGGTGGAAGCCATGGAAGACGACAGTATTGAATCACTGATCCCTATTATCGAAGCCATTCAGGCCGAAACCGAAGCCACTCCGGAAGTGCTGATGGCGGCACTGGCCAAAATTGCCCAGGGTGAAGAGCCGTTGTTACTGAAAGAAACCGATCGCCCGGATCTGTCTGAACGCGCCCCAAGGGGCGATCGTCCTGAGCGCGGCGCTAAATTCCGTGACCGTGACGATCGTGGTGAAGGCCGTGGTCGTGGTGACAGAGCAGAGCGTGGTGAACGTGCCCCACGTCGTCGCAGCACCCCGGATGAAGGGATGCAGCGCTTCAAGCTGGAAGTGGGTCATGCCCATGGTGTCAAACCAGGCAACATTGTCGGCGCTATCGCCAATGAAGCCGGGATTGAAAGCAAGCATATTGGCGCCATTGAAATTTACGACAATTACAGCACAGTTGATTTGCCCCAGGGAATGCCTGCCGAGATCCGTCAGATTCTGCAAAAGGCCAGAGTGGCCGGTCAGCGTATGAATCTGCGTGAATGGTCAGAT
Organism: Bowmanella denitrificans; assembly: GCF_039522935.1. NCBI lineage: Bacteria > Pseudomonadati > Pseudomonadota > Gammaproteobacteria > Alteromonadales > Alteromonadaceae > Bowmanella > Bowmanella denitrificans. The sequence goes on from NZ_BAAAEI010000015.1 coordinate 51,641, forward strand.
GAGCCACCACGTCGTGATAAGCCTCGTTTTGACAAGCCCAGATCTGACAAACCCAGATCGGATAAACCTCGCGGTGATCGCCCCAGACGCGATCGCGCACCAAAAGAGTAAAATAAAGGGTTCCTACGGGAACCCTTTTATATCCAGGGATGGATGGTATGCCGTGATCGCATGGATGCGAAGGAACGGCGATATCCAGGGATGGATGGGCAAATAACTGCTCCTGCGTGATTTGCACTACCGCCATCCTTGGCGGGCGTATGCCGTGATCGCATGGATGCGAAAGAACGGCGATATCCAGGGATGGATGGGCAAATAACTGCTCCTGCGTGATTTGCACTACCGCCATCCTTGGCGGTCAGCAGAAAAACCGCTCAGGTTATCGGCCTGGCCAGCGCCGGTAGCTCACCACGTAGTCCGGCGGCCAGTGCCATGGCCTGGTGCTTTGCCAAAGGTAATTTATCCACCAAGTTCATGCCCAAGCCGCGCATCAGCTTTTTCATTGGATTGGCGCCATCAAATAACAGTTTAAAACCGGCCATGGCCGCCAGCATCTGGACCGCTTCCGCCTTACGCCAGCGCTCATAGGGCCGTAAATTAACCCTAAGGCCGATATCCTGCTGCTGCTTGCATAACAGCAGCAGCCGCTCGGCCAGCGCCGCCGCATCCATCAAGCCAAGGTTGGCACCCTGTCCGGCCAGCGGATGAATGGTATGGGCTGCATCGCCCACCAGCACCAGTCTGTCTTTCAGCCATTGGCGCGCGTAGCGCATGGTCAGGGGAAAGGCCTGTCGATCGCTTTGCAACTCACAACAGCCAAGCCGGGCATCAAAAGCGGCGGTAAGTTCGCGGGCAAATGCATGCTTATCCAGCGCCATCAGCCGCTCAGCCTCAAGGGTGTTGGCCGACCAGACGATGGAACACAAATCCGGTTCATAAAGGGGCAGAAATGCCAGCGGGCCGTGGGGAGTAAAAATCTGTCTGGCCGCTTGCTGATGAGGCCGCTCACAGCGCACTGTGGCGACCATAGCTTTATGCTGATAGTCGGCAAAGCTGAGCGGCAGCCCGGCTTGCTGACGTAGTTTTGAATGGGCACCATCGGCCCCCACCAGTAAACGCGCGGTATAAGTGCTGCCATCGTGCAATTGCACCTCCACGCCCTGTTCATTCTGTTGCCACTCGGTGATGCCCATAGGGGCGCTAAGTTCAATATTGTCGGCTTCCAGCAAGGATTCCCACAGGGCATTGACCATTACCTGATTTTCCACAATATGGCCTAAATGGGCCTGGTGTAACATCTGATGGTCAAAGTCGATACGGGCAAAACGGTCCTGTTCCCAGACCTGCATATGACTATACGGCTGCAGGCGCATGTCTTGCATTCGCGGCCAGACTTCCAGGCGGCGCAGCAGATTTTCACTGGCCTGATTAATGGCACTGACTCGCAATTCAGGTTGGCGTGACAAGGGTTTAAGGGGCAGATGTTCATCTATCACCAACACCGATAAGGCGCTGTTTTTCAAAGCCGCCGCCAGGGCCAGGCCTACCATACCGCCCCCAACAATAATCAGGTCCAGGTCACGCATCTTGTTTCTCCGCATACCCCATGGCCTGCCAGGCCAGCAGATTTTTCACACTCTGGCAGCCCTGCAACAAGCTCAGGCCCATATTGCGTCCTACTACCAGCGGTGCATATTGATTGGAAAAAAGCCGCACCAATGAATCGGTCAGGCCGATAACTTTACGCTGATCGCCCTGTCGCGCCTGGTGATATTGGTTCAACAGGCTGAACATGCCAGGATCCTGGCCCGTATGACTGGCCAATATGGCGGCCAATTGCTCGACATCCCTAAGACCGAGATTAAAACCCTGACCAGCAATAGGATGCAGGGTATGGGCGGCATTACCTAAAATCAGGCAACGATGCAGCAGGTTGGTTTCGCTGGTCACCAGGCGCAGCGGATACAAGGTTCGGCGGCTAATCCGGGTGAAACGCCCCAGATCATAACCAAAGGCCTGTTGCAGCTTGCTCAGCAGGGCCTCGTCAGTCAGCCCGGCAAAATCGTCCTGCATCGTCTGAGCCAGACTCCAGACCAACCCGGCCTGGCGTTCCCCAATAGGCAATAACGCCAGTGGACCATGCTCGGTAAAACGTTCAAATGCGCGCTGCTTGTGTGGTAATTCACATTCCACATTGGCCACCAGCGCCACCTGAGCATAATCCTCAATGTTGCTGTTTACCCCAAGTAACCTGGCGGTAGGTGAGTCACCGCCATCGGCCACCACCAGCAAGCTGGTACTCAGGACCTGGCCCGATGCCAGCGTAAGGGTTACTTTGTCCTGCGCTAAACGCAGGGCATCAATCTTATCCGGGCAATGCCACTGCAAGTCTTGTGATTGCAGCGCGCTATACAGCATGGTCCCCAGTTGCTGCTGACTGATCACATAGCCCAGTGCCTCAATACCCTGGCTCTGACTGTCCAGATAGCACTGCCCCAGATGCCCCTGATCGGTGATTTTAATGCTCTGAATAGGCGTGCTAAATTGGCTGAGTTGCGGTTTAAAACCCAACTGCCACAAGTAATGGGCCGAATGGCGGGCCAGAGCCAGAGTACGACTGTCAAAACCGGGGTGACCTTGTTGTGGCTGATAGGCCCGGGCTTCCACGATGCCAATCTTCAGATCTGTGTGTTTGAGCGCACGGGCCAACAGACAGCCCACGACCCCGCCTCCAACAATGATGATGTCCAGTTCGCTGCGTTGTTCCGTCACCTTGTCGCCATTAACCTTTCAATGTCTGCTATGTGTTTGGGGCAGGCGGCGGTCAGATTCTCATAGCCGTCTGCGGTAACTAGCAGATTATCTTCAATACGAATGCCAATACCCCGCCATTTTGCCTCAACCTCAGCCATGTCGCTGATATACAAACCGGGCTCGATGGTCAGCACCATGCCTGGAACAAGCGGCTGGTCCTCGCCATCGCGCTTGTAATCGCCCACATCATGTACATCCAGTCCCAGCCAGTGGCCGATACCGTGCATAAAGTAATCACGGTAGTGCTGAGACTGTATATTGTCCTCCAGTTCGCCCTGCAAAATACCGAGCTGGATCAAACCCTGGGTTAAAACCCGCACTGCAGCATCCATGGCCTGGGGTAAGGTACCGCCTGGATGAATATGCTGAAAGGCCGCCAATTGTGCATCCAACACCAGTTGATAAAGCAGCGCCTGTTCAGGACTGAACTTCCCCGACACCGGAAAGGTACGGGTAATATCGGCGGCGTATCCGCACAGTTCGGCACCAGCATCGATCAGCACCAGATCGCCCGCTTGCAGCTCATCCTGATTTTCGGTGTAGTGCAATATACAGGCGTTGATACCGCTGCCGACAATAGTGCCATAGGCCGGATAACGGGCGCCCTGCATGGCAAATTCATGATGCAATTCAGCTTCAAGCTGGTATTCGTACCGGCCGGGGGTGCAGAACTGCATGGCGCGTATGTGGGCCTGACAGGAAATCTCTGCGGCGCGGCGCATTAACTGTATTTCCGCTGCAGACTTAATATGTCGCAGACTGTGCACCGCAGGGCGAATATCCTGCATCAGCTTTGGGGCGATATAGCCTTTCTTCGGCGCACTACGCAGCTGGGCCAGTGTACTGAATAACATGTTGTCCAGTGCCTCATCGGCGCCCTGGGCAAAAACCAGTCGGGACTTGCCATTGGCACGGACCAGCACTTCCTCTTCCAACTGCGATAAGGTAAACGCTGCATCCACCCCCAGCGCCGCTACAGCACGCTCTGGCCCCAAACGGCGGCCATGCCAGATCTCGGCATGCGGGTCACGCTCACGACAAAACAACAAACTGACGGATTTCCCCTGGCTTTTTTCCATCACCAGCACGGCATCAGGTTCGTTAAAGCCGGTCAGATAATAAAAATCGCTGTCCTGACGAAAAGGAAATTCGGTGTCGCGGCTGCGTGTCACTTCCCTGGCCGCCGACACAATGCACAGTACATTGTCTTCGAGTTGTGCCAGCAGTTGCTGACGACGCACAGCATATTCTTGGATGGCAATCATATTAATGCAGTGTCTTATTCGACTTATTGGCCTGTACCGTCGCGTTGCCCATTTCGTTAAAACACAACATGGCGGACATACGCACGTACTCCATCACTTCGAACAAGGCCTGCTCAGAGTCTTCATTATCCGGCATTTCCTCGTCCATGCGGGCAATCTCGGCGAAATCTTCCAGTGCCTCTTTGGCATCATCAGAGCAACGGCTCAGATCTGCCTGGTGCAGGCCAAACCCCAACATAAAGCCCTGTACCCAGTTCACCAGCCCCTGCCCTCTGTCATTAATCGGCGCAGCATCGTCGGGCAAGCATAAATTCAGCAAGAAGTCTGCCGCCTGCAACTGCTGGCAGGTGGTATCATAAAGCGCCTGAATAGCGGTTTTTACCTCGCCGGGTAACGGCTCACCCTGATTGGTAAAATCCGCCAGCGCTGCCATCCACTCCTTGCTGTCAGTGGCCATGCCACCAGCCAGCATCCCGGTCAGTATGCCCTGAATTTCGGCTGCATCACTGGCCACCCCATTTTGTTCCAACAATGCTGTCAGTTCGTCAAAAACTTGATTAAGGTTATTCAAACCCGTTCCACCTATTGTGAATTGTTAGCCTTATCTTACTCCCATTCAGCCAGGCAAAACAGTGCAACGCCAGGCCATGCGCCAGCCACACTGCACAGACAGTGATCGATTCGTTGGTTAAACCGCCAGTCGAACAGTTTGGGCTGGTTTTCCTGTGCGGACCGGGCCTATAATGAGGCATTGAGATGCACTTGCTGGCATAACCACAATAATCCAGGCGCGATTCATGCGCCCAGCCGCACTCTTCTGTTAAGGGAAATTCACAACAGGATGTTGAAGAATTCGGTAAATCCGCTCTGCGGGTTTGCCAACCGGTTTGTCTCCTGAGGTGTTCGCCAGTTCAGTAACGTCCCTGGCCGATGCTATCATCATAGGGAGTTGATTCGGCTGCTTTTGTGCAGGCTCGGCTGGTACCGAGAAGCCTACGGTAGTGATGATACTCCCGCCCTGAACTTTTCGGTTCTAGGGCTAATTCTGGGCAGCGGCATTTTGGGAGACGCCCTCTTTCTTTGCAGTGGACGCCCTGTTCCACAATTCCAACATGGCCTCTTTGGCCAGCAGCAAACAAAGCGCCAATAAACCAAGACAACACCTATCGTTAGCTTTCATAAACAAGAGCCTGGCAAGCCGAATAATCAGCTTAACCGAAGCCAGGACAAGCTGCGGCAAAATATAATTCTATTTTTTAGAATTCAAAGCCCGTTTTTAAGTAATTTAAATTCTTTTATTACGGACTAATATAATTCTCGTCAACACCACTTAACGAGACTTAAATATGAAAACTGAAATCCTGACTTTTAATCACGACGCGACCTTTAGTGCTGTTATTAACCTCACCGCCCGGGTCCTGCTTATCGCGCTGTTTTTCCTGGCTGGCACCAGTAAAATCAGTGCATATGAAGCCACAGCCGGTTGGATGAACGCCATGGGCGTACCCGGCAGTTTGTTGCCATTGGTGATTGTCGCCGAAGTCGGTGGCGCGCTGGCCCTGCTGATTGGCTTTCAAACCCGCCTGGTGGCATTGGCCCTGGCGCTGTTCACCCTGGCATCGGCCTTTATCTTCCATCTGGATCTGGCTGATCAAACCCAGTTTCTGATGTTCTACAAAAACCTGTCCATCAGCGGTGGCTTTCTAGCCCTGATGTTGTTGGGTGGCGGTAAGCTAAGCCTGGATGCCAGACTGAATCGCTAAGGGCATCTGGCGGATCTGGGTTGGCAAATAAACCCAGATCCCACAGGTTAAATGCCCTGGTTGCATATCCGTTGTTAAAGCGTCTAGGATTAGTGCAACCGACCTGATTTGAGACATGGATGCAAATAGCCCGGCTACCCGATACCGAACAGCAGCGCCTCGAGGCGCTGGCTGCTTATGAGATATTGGATACTGATGCTGAGCAGGCCTTTGACGACCTGGCGAAATTGGCCGCCCAATTGTGTCAGACCCCCATCGCTCTGATAAGCCTGGTGGACCCGTCCCGGCAGTGGTTTAAGGCCAAAGTCGGTGTCGAGGCCTGTGAAACCAGCCGGGACATCGCTTTTTGTGCCCATGCAATCTTGCAAACAGAGCTGTTTGAAATAACGGATGCCCGGCAAGATCCACGCTTTGCCAATAATCCGCTGGTCACCGGCCCGCCGCATATCCGCTTTTATGCCGGTACCCAGCTTGTTACCCCGCAGGGCCATGCCATCGGCACCCTTTGCGCCATCAGCGATCAGCCCAAGTCCCTGACTCAGGAACAAAGGCAAGGCCTGGAAAGTCTGGGCCGGGCGGTTATTTCGCAGATGGAGCTGCGCCGCAAACTTAAAGATATCCGTCGTATCAATCAGTACAAGACCGACTTTCTGTCGAATATGAGCCATGAGTTACGCACCCCGCTGAATGCCATTCTGGCCTTTAGCCAGCTAATGCAGGAACAGCTTGCCGCCGGTCAGATGGGTGAACAGTTTGGTGAACATTTGCAACACATTCAGTTCAGTGGTCAGCGCCTGCTGGCACAAATTAACAATGTGCTGGATCTAAGCAAGGTGGAAGCCGGTAAGATGCCACTGCATCGGCAGGATTTTAACGCCAGATTGTTTTTCCAACAGGTACACGGCATGTTAAGCGGTCAGGCCCATCAGAAGGGTTTAGCGTTTGACTTATGCCTGGACGAGCAGCTCCCCCAGTGGCTGCATATGGACATGGAAAAGCTTGGGCAAATCCTGACCAATCTGCTGTCCAATGCGATTAAATTCACTCCCAGCGGCAAATCCATCACCACCCAAGTGCATGTTAACAAAGAGCACCTGTTGGTGGCGGTAAAAGATCAGGGCATAGGGATTGCTGAGGCAGATCAGGCACGGCTGTTTGAACGCTTTGAGCAAGCCGACAGCCCGGCCCGCAAACAAGGCACCGGGCTGGGTTTGTCCATTACCAAAGCCCTGGTGGAATTGATGGAAGGCCGTTTGCAGTTGCTGAGCGAACCAGGCAAAGGCACATTAATTAAAGTGCAGTTTCCGCTGCGACTGGCGATACGCAAAAACAGTGATTCGGTGCTGGAGCTGCCGCAAGCTTACAGAAATCAGCAGATACTGGTGGTTGAAGACGACCCGATAAATCAGGAAGTGGCCAAAGCCATGCTCAGCAGTCTGGGGCTGCTCTGTTTACTGGCCGACAGCGCCGAGCAGGCCTTTGAATTAATGGCACAGTTCGAACCTGACGCGGTGTTTATGGATATGAATTTACCCGGCATGAACGGTTTGCAAGCCGCCAGCCTGGTGCGTAAGAAGCATCCCAAGCTGCCCGTAGTAATGTTATCTGCGGATTTGCATTTACGTGATATTGCCGGGCAGCAGCAGGCCGCCGAACTTGACTTTTTAAGCAAACCCATGGAAAAACAGGCCATTATTTCTCTACTGGTAGACAGGCTTGAAGCTAAGGAATACGCATAATCCACAGGCCCTGCGCCAGGCATTGCGTCGCAAGCGCCAGGCATTAAGCCCGCAACAACAACAGCAGGCCTCCGCCGCTCTGCTTGAGCAATGCCAGCGATTGGCATCCTTTCAACAGGCCAGCCATGTGGCCCTGTACTTGGCTAATGACGGCGAACTGGACCCTGCACAAGTCATTCAGCATTGCTGGAAAGCAGGCAAAGCTGTGTATTTACCGGTCTTGCATCCTTTTTGTGCCGGCAACCTGCTGTTTATGCGCTATCAGGCCGATAGCCTGATGATTGCCAATCGCTATGGTATTGCCGAGCCTCGCCTGGAATGTCCGGGCCTGTGCCCGGTTGGTCAACTGGATATGCTGTTTACCCCACTGGTGGGCTTTAACCAGCAGGGCAATCGTATGGGCATGGGTGGCGGTTATTATGATCGCACCCTGGCCCCGCTTAAGCGCCAGCCAGCCAATGTAGAGGTAGTGGGCCTGGCACATAACTGCCAGCAATGCGATAGCTTACCCGTGCAGCCCTGGGATATCCCTATGCATAAAATTATAACGCCCGACAAAATCTTTCATTTCCAAAGCCAATAACATTCAGGGATGATATAGCCATAGCTGAAAAAGCCGGACCGAACCATGAACCAGAATGAACTAAAAAAAGCCGCGGCCATGGCCGCACTGGATTTTATCCAAGACGATGCCATTGTGGGTGTCGGCACGGGCTCAACCGTGGCCTACTTTATTGAAGGGCTGGGTAATATAAAGCACAAAGTACAAGGTGCGGTATCCAGTTCTGAAGATTCCACCAACAAACTGAAAGCCCTGGGTATCGAAGTATTTGAGCTCAACAATGTTGATAGCCTGGATATCTATGTGGATGGCGCCGATGAAATCACCGCGCATAAACATATGATCAAAGGCGGCGGCGCCGCCCTGACCCGGGAAAAAATCGTCGCGGCAGTAGCAAAAACCTTTGTTTGCGTGGTTGATCAAAGTAAACAAGTGGATGTACTGGGGCAATTCCCGCTGCCGGTGGAAGTGATCCCCATGGCCCGTTCCTATGTGGCCCGTGAACTGGTCAAACTGGGCGGTGATCCGGTCTGGCGCCAGGGTGTGGTAACCGACAATGGCAATGTGATTCTGGATGTACATAACCTGACCATCCTCAATCCGGTGGAACTGGAAGGCCAGATCAACCAGATTGCCGGGGTAGTAACCAATGGCCTATTTGCCCGGCGCGGGGCCGATATTGTGCTGGTTGCAGGTGCAGGTGGCGTCAAGCAACTCTGAGCCGGATTATGCCGGCGCCCTGGGCGCTGGCCGAAAACGCAGCAAAATTCCCTTTTCCAAAGCATTCAGTTCTGTTATTTTAGCCGTCCAGACGCCTATTAAGCAGAATGAACAGGCCGGTATCAAGCCTGCGCCATTCAATCCCAAAGCACGCAAACCAAGTTGGAAAGTTCGATGAGCAAAGTGTCACTGCCAAAAGACAAGATCCGTATTCTGTTATTGGAAGGGTTGCACCAAAGCGCCCTGGAAACCCTCAAAGCCAACGGCTACACCAATATCGAATACCTGAAGACCTCCCTTCCCGAAGCCGAGCTTATTGAAAAAATCCAGGATGTGCATTTTATCGGTATCCGCTCCCGCACTCAGCTAACTGAGTCGGTGATTGATGCCGCGCAGAAATTGGTGGCCATTGGCTGCTTCTGTATCGGCACCAACCAGGTGGATTTAGATGCCGCCCAGCGCCGTGGTATTCCGGTGTTTAATGCGCCCTTCTCTAATACCCGTTCGGTAGCGGAGCTGGTGCTAGGCGAAATTCTGCTGCTGCTACGCGGTATTCCGCAGAAAAATGCCCAGTGTCATCGCGGCGGTTGGGACAAAAGTGCGGTGGGTTCGTTTGAAGCGCGCGGCAAAACCCTGGGCATTATCGGCTACGGCCATATCGGCACCCAGCTCAGCATTATGGCCGAGCATATTGGTATGCGCGTGCAGTTTTACGATATCGAAGACAAACTGGTACTGGGCAATGCCCGCCAGATCAAAAGCCTGAATCAATTGCTGAAAACCTCAGACGTGATCAGCCTGCATGTGCCGGAAACCCCACAAACCAAAAATATGATAGGCCCGGCCGAATTGGATGCCATGAAGCAGGGGGCGATTTTAATTAACGCTTCACGCGGTACGGTAGTGGATATCGATGCCCTGGCCGACAGCATTAAAGAGAAAAAGCTCTCCGGTGCTGCCATTGATGTGTTCCCGGTCGAGCCCAAATCCAATGACGAAGAATTTATGTCGCCGCTGCGTGGCCTGGATAATGTACTGCTGACTCCACATGTGGGTGGCTCTACTCAGGAAGCGCAGGAAAATATCGGCATTGAAGTGGCCGGTAAACTGGCTAAATATAGCGACAACGGCTCTACCCTGTCGGCGGTCAATTTCCCGGAAGTATCATTGCCGGAGCATCGCGGCCGCTCACGCCTGCTGCATGTGCACCGCAATATTCCCGGCGTGCTGACCAAGATCAACCAGGCCTTTGCCGAGATGGATATCAATATCGCCGCCCAGTATCTGCAAACCAATCCTGAAATTGGTTATGTGGTAATTGATGTGGACTCTGATGACGCTGACCAGGCGTTTCAGCGTTTAATGACAATTGAAGGCACGATTAAGACCCGCATTTTGCATTGATTTTTGCTCCCTGCCGGGAGCCGGATTGTTTGAAATGCCGTTCACTTGGTGAACGGCATTTTTTGTCTTGGGTATGCATTAGTTTAGAAAAACCACAGAGGCACAGAGAACACAGAGTGAACTAGCTTCTATTTGGGGTTTTGTTTTCTCTGTGACCTCTGCGTCTCTGCGGTGACAACGTATCTTTGCCGAAGCCATTATTCACCGCTGAGGCGCAGAGAACACGGAGTTTGTACTAGCTTATATTGGGGGTTTTGTTTTCTCTGTGACCTCTGTGTCTCTGTGGTGACAACGCATTTTTTGCGGAGGATAAAGCAGCTTGGGCCGCGTCAGGCTGCAACAAGCTTCTTCACATTAAGCTCTTTGCGATGCTGTTCGGCATGCCAAAGTTGATATTGAGACTGCTGAATTAACCAGCTTTCTGCCGAGGTATCGAAAGCGATAGAAAGCCGGACCGCCATTTCTGGGCTGATGCCAGCCTTGCCATTCAACACGGCACTCAGCGTTTTACGGCTAACACCTAATGCCTCTGCTGCGGCAGTAACAGAAAGGCCAAGAGGCTCAAGACAAAGCTCTCGCAATACTTCACCTGGGTGCGGCGGGTTGTGCATTAACATTGGTGGTACCTCAGTGATAATCTTCGTAGTTCACGATCTCGGCATCTCCGTCTTCGAACCTAAAGGTCACCCGCCAGTTACCACTGACAGTTACTGACCAGATTCCGGCACGATTACCAGAAAGTTCGTGCAAGCGAAGACCGGGTAAGTCCATATCTTTAGCGTTCAACGCTGCATTCAACCTACCGAGAATCAGTCGAAGTCTCCTTTCGTGAGCGGCCTGAATCCCTGCAGTGCTGCCGGACTTGAAGAATTTTGCCAAGCCCTTGTGTTTGAAACTTCGAATCATACCTTGAATGTACCCTGTAACGTATCAGGTGTCAAAGCGGCCAGGACCGCTTAGGGGAGAGCTTGCTGACTTATTCTGGTTATTTCTGCTATACCAACAACGGACGTTTAATTTGGTCCTGACCGTTTAAACAATAATTCACCGCAGAGGCGCAGAGAACTCTTAGTTTTCAATAGCTTATACGTTGGGCTTCTATGCCTCTGCGGTGAAGATTTATCTGCGCAAAAGTATAAAAACCACAGAGGCACAGAGAACACGGAGTGAACTAGCGTCTATTTGAGGTTTTGTTTTCTCTGTGACCTCTGCGTCTCTGCGGTGACAACGCATCTTTGCAGAAGGTTCGTGATAGAAAAAGTGAGCCACCGAAATGAAGTACAGCAAAGACTCATCTGTTGACAAAGTGATTTGACCCGACCAATATACGTACAGATTCATGTACATGTACAGGTTACATATGAATAGCATCAGCTATACAACTGCCCGTAGCAATCTTGCTAAAACAATGGAGCAAGTTTGTGCCGACCACGCCCCCATAGCCATTACCCGCAAAGGTGAAGGCGCAGTGGTAATGATCTCGATGGAAGACTACCAAGCGCTTGAAGAAACCGCTTACCTTCTTAGAAGCCCCAAGAATGCACGCCGTTTAATTGAGTCTGTCGCAGAATTGGAACAAGGCAATGGTAAAGAAAGGGCACTTTCTGAGTGAAGCTAATTTTTGCCGAGCACGCATGGGAAGACTACCTATATTGGCAAAAAACCGACAAGCAAATAGTCAAACGGATCAACCTGCTGATAAAGGAAATATCCCGAGACCCCTTTGAGGGAATTGGCAAGCCCGAACCACTAAAACATGCCCTGTCAGGCTATTGGTCGCGCAGAATTAATGATGAACATAGAATAGTTTATAAAGCCCAGGATGATTCTATTTTAATTGCCCAGCTTCGTTATCATTACTGAAGCCAGGCTTAGAAAAAATCATCATTCTTTTTCACCCAATAATAAATGGGGATAGCTGATATTATTAAGATTGATGTTAGTATTATCGCTTTCCCTGCATCTACTTGTTCTAATTCACCAATAACAAAGAAGAATCCGATCATAAAAACCGAATAAACAGACCATATACTCCAAAAAGCTGTTTTCTTACTCATAACAATCCTTTTTATAAGACGTGTTCTTTCTTAATTAAACATTTAAACACTGCAAACTAAACCAAATATTTATTAGTTCGTTGTAATTTTTTTGTTTGCAGAAATTCTCACTCTATACATATGAGGTTCGCCTTCTTGATAGTGCCATACAGCAAAAACAGCAATTTCATTTTCCCGTTTTCTCCCAGCAACCACAAACCTCTGGCCAATTTCGGTAGGCCAATATTGGTCTTCTTCAAACCAGGGTAAACCATTGATGCCGCATTGCGGTGTTAGTGTGGCATCAATAAAGGTTGAATGGTTTCCTTTGATTCCTTCTTGTACTTCAAACACAAAACCTGTGTAACCTTTCACAAGGTCTGCTTGCCCTGGTTGACGGTATAACCTAACCACTTTTCCAACAAAGACCAACTCTGCTTCTTCAACGGCTAGGAGAAACTTGTCCTCAGCGGACCATCCCTCAAGATAGTTTTGTGAGCAAGCCCATCCCAATTCGCAGATAAACAATAGAAGGAGTAACAGGTGCCGCATGGTGATCTGCTAACGTCTGCCTTCAGCCGACCGCTTGGAGCGAATGACCGAAGGGAAGTAGCGGAAAGTGGGTCGGCTGCAAGGCATTGTTATGCAACAACACCCAAGAGAACCAGCAGTTTCTTTGCAGATGAAGAAATGCTCTCGATAGATTTAAGAGATTCCGCGTAAGATTTTAATAGTGACTTTTTCGGTTTTTCCTTTTTTGCTTCTTCGGTGGCAGCTTCGATTTGCTCGTTAACTTCCTGCTTTTGAGCAGGACTAATGCTTGAGTCATTATCCACTACCGAACGCATATCTCGCAGCAGTTCAACTAGAGCCTTGGATTCTGACTGATGATTTAATTGCAGCGTGTTATTTCCAGATCCGATGGCTAGGTTTGAGTTACTAACACCACCCTCTATCTTTGTAATATTCGTATCATTTCCCATAAGCATTACCTCCTGAGCCATTACGTTTACAATTTGTTGAATTTTTGCCGCTTCACTTAATTCAAGCTCTCCGGTTTTCAGGTCACTTCGAATGTATGGCTCGTCTGAAATTGCCACCCGAAACTCTGCTTCAACACCTAAACTCCGAAATTCTTCCGACCCTAACATTGAAAGAATAAAGCGCTGAGCTTCAGCTGCTGTTCGAGCTTTAACAGCGAACGATATTTTTGTGCAGCCATACCCGCCACCTACAGCTACGAGCTGTATTCGAAATTGCTCAGAGATCATACTCTGAAACCAACGAATACGTTGATAATCCGAGCGATTGAAAGTTCTAAACGAAATCAGACGGACAACAGGCCAATGAGTGTGACTGACGGGCAATGATTCCTTTCTTTCCACCGCAAGTAGTATTTCTTCTAACTTATCCAAGCTAAGGGCCACCCATTAGTTGTTTCTTGTCATAACAGTTTAATAGACGGCGCTTCGCCGCACTTTTACATGTTCATTTTTTAGCATGCCTATAAGCCTTTGCCTAGCATGAGTTTTTTTAGGTTTCACCAAGATAGTGCCGGGGAAAGACGGACTTGTTCCGTACCATTGCTGTTATACGGCTTTGCATCTGAAACTTTATCAACACACAGTTTAAAGTCGTTATCACAAGGTGGCACATGCGCCGCAATCCTCGCACTTGCGATAGTCAAAAATTCGCAGGTTTTATGTAGCACATGTTTTTCTCAAACAGATCGATGATGCCCTTAAGCGGCCCGAGCCGCTTTATCCCCCGCTTAAAATTCCCGGTCGGTTCAGGGCGCTGCTAAAAGGCGGGCAATTTGCTGGGAGAAAATTGAGTGGAAGACGCGTCTGGGATGGCATCGCCCGGAATTTGCGAGAGCGCGCAGCAAATTCAGATGCCATCGAGAGGGCAGAGGATGCCCGAAGTGGACTTTTGATTGAAGGCAGGAAGCCGTAAATCAAAACGTTTTCACGACCGCCTTTTAGTAGTGCCCTGAGCTGACGTAGTTGGGAATCCAGCGGGCGCGCTTTGAAAGCCACGTCCCTGTGGCTTTTCCTTCGGACCAGCATAAAGCTGTCCCAAATTTTTCCTGAAAATTTGGTCTTTGCGTCTCGTTTCTTTACCGCGCAGTAAAGACAATCTGGTCTGGAACCAGATGAAACAGCTTTCGCTGGCCCGTAGGGCAACAGGCAGGACGTCTGTTGTAAATGGGACTGGCGTGCCATGGAGGGCACGTCATAAAAGACAAGGAGGTCATGTATCAAGCATTTTACAGGCAATTATTTCTTTATCACGAAAAGGCCCAAACCGGCCTTCGGCCGATCTTAGAATACCTCTCACAGTGACGCGGAGGCGCAGAGAAAAGCGCGCGGAGGTATATACTGCTTCAGTTGCTCTGAGCTCTCAGCGACTCAGCGAGAAAGGCTTCTTCGTGGTGAAACAGATTTTTTACCTGTAGTGGTATCAGGAACCAGATGAAACAGCTCTCGCTGGCCCAAAGGCAAAGCCAAGCGCACCAAAGTACGCCCGGCTTGCCCGCCAAGTGATAGAACGATCACTCAGCACTACCTAAACAAAAAAACTCACTTAAGCCGACGCGGCACCCCATCAGACTGATACATAGATATCTGATGATTATCCGGGTCAGCAATTTCAGCAGACCAGCCACCAGGTGCATGACTCACCGGCGTGACGATAGTGACACCTTTTTCCGACAGAGCGGCGACCATATCATCAATGCCACCATCGGGCAGGTCAAACACAATAATGGGGCTGTTGCCTGGTCGCGACTCCTGTTTAAAAAACAGCAGTTCCACCTCATTGGCAGTTTTAGCTAATAGCCAATCACCGTCTTCCCCTTCCATTCTCTGAATGTCCAGCCCCAACGCGTCGCGGTAAAACGCTTCGGTCTTTTCAATGTCGTTTACGTAATAACAGATAGCGCCAATTTTACTTTGACTAAACATTGTCTTTTTCCTCTTTTTGGGTTGATATCACCCTATGTTGCCGCGCAGGGCCATTTTGTGAGCCAAGCATAAAAAGATGTCCGTCCGGATCATGACTGGCTAGTGTGACATGTTGCCGACCAGGCAGTTTGAGCAATGCCTGGCGTATCCGGCCAAACGCCAACCCGCTTTTTAAACCTTTAAGTTCCAATACATGGCTGCCGTCGAACAGACGCCAGCGCCGTTTAATCTGCACAATACGTTGGCGCAGTGCCGCATCGGACAATCGCAGAAGCCAGGCAATTTCAGCCTTGGTGTGCCCGGTCAAGGCCAGCAGCGCGGTCGTTTTAAGGCTTGCAGGTAAGGTGTTAACAAAGCACGTGGTGGATACCTCGCTCTGTGTTTGGACATCGCCCAAATAGGCAAAGGAGGCTTCCCGCTTTCGTCGTCTTATTGCCGTTCTGGCACAAAAGGCAGACTGATTGCGAATAGCGCCCATTAACCAACGGCGGTTATCCACACAAGACATATCCGTTCGGCCTGTCTCGACCGCCGCGAGCAGCGCGGTCTGAAGCAGATCCTCGGCTTCATCGGCATGCCAAGCCAGCTTATGGGCATAGCCCAGAAGTTCGCTGTAGTATTTATTTTTTGTTATCACCAATGATATGCCCCAATCTCAGGGTACTGCCAAGCATAGCCAGTATTGAGAAGCACTGTCCTTGTCTGTTGTGGTATTAGAAACCGTTTTATCCCAGTGACGCAAGCCAGTTCTCAGTTCGCAACCCCGGCACCCGCTCAAATTCACTGAGGTTACCAGCCATAAATATCAAGCACGAACCACACGAACTGGCCTTTGGCCGATACCTGAATACTTCTCGCTGAGACGCTAAGGCGCAAGGAACAGCGCGCAGAGTATTTAGCCCCATCAACCACTCCGTGTTCTCTGTGCCTCTGTGGCTTTTAATCTTTCTGCGCAAATGGATAGTCACCACTGAGGCATAAAAGCCCAGCACATAAGCTATCGAACACTTTGCGTTCTTTGCTCCTTAGCGGCTCTGCGAGAAAGTCCCCTGTATTTCGTGCCTTTCGTGGTAGAAATAAGAAGCAGATCACGAACTACACGAAAAGCACGGACTAGCCTTTGGCCGATACCTGAATACTTCTCGCTGAGACGCAAAGGCGCAAAGAACAGCACGCAGAGCATTTAGCCCCATCAACCACTCCGTGATCTCTGTGCCTCCGTGGTTTTTATACTTTTGCGCAGATAAATCTTCACCACTGAGGCACAAAAGCCCAGCATATAAGCTATCGAACACTTTGCGTTCTTTGCTCCTCAGCGGCTCTGCGATAATGACTTTCGTGCCTTTCGTGGTGAAAAAATTGAATGACTACTGCCCCTGCGCCACCAGCCAGTCGATGGCTTGTTGAATCACCTCGGGGTGCTGAAACATCACCATATGATCGGCCTGTTCCAGGCTGATATACTGACCACCGGAAAACTCGGCCAACTGTTTGCTCCAGGCGCTGCCTTCCTGTTGCCACAAACGCAATGCTTTGGCGTTATCCGGATTATTCTGAATATCCTGTTCTTCAAAGTCAGAATCAATCACGCTGACAGGCACAGAAGCAGGCAGAGGCAAAGCGGCATAGGCATCCAAATCGGCACTATAACCAGCAATCTCTCTGGCCCGGGTTTGCTGATGACCAACCAGCAAGCGCTGCTGGCTAAGTACGTCAAAGAAGTTCCAATCCATCAGCGCAGCACTTTGTTCAGGCAGTAAGGCGGCCACTTCTTCTCTTTCCACCACCAGTTTCTGCCAGGTGCGCTCGGTCCAGTTGCCTGCGGCAAGATGCGGTAACAGGGCATCCAGATTGGCCAGGTACCAGTCAGCGGGGTAGCCTTTGTATAGCGCCAGAGAATTGGGCAACGGAATATCCGGGTCAATCCATAACATGCCGCGCAGATTAATATCGGCATGATGATGCTGGTAAAACTGACTGGCACTGATACTGGCATTGGAAAAGGCCACCACAATCAGTTCTTTTTCATTCAATGCGTTTAGAATGCCGTTTAAATCCTGAGCAACACGGCCGAAGCTCACCTCTTCACTGGCGTCACTAAAGCCATTGCCCAGACGATCCATGCTATACACCCGGTAATGCCTCGCCAGATAGGGCTGCAGCAGTGCAAACCAGGCTGAATCTGCAGAGTAGTTATAGTTAAACCCTGGTAACAGCACGATAGCCGGGCCATCATTCGACAATCCCAGAGCCCGCACATGAAACTTTTGCCCCTCTACCTCAATAAGTTGCGAATGCTCGGGTAACTCAGGCTGCTCCAGCGCACCGAAAAAGGCCAGGATCCTGGTGGTGGTATCAAACCCGGCAAACTGCCAGGTATGAGCGCCACCTTTAATACTAACTAACTGGGCTTTTTGCTTACCATTGCTGTAGTGAATCAGGTCGACATTTGGGCCCAGGTTTTTCAGCATCGGATTCGGCAGACTGAAGTTGAGTGCCGCTAATCTGGCGATGGCATCTGGGCTGGATAGCAGACCGAAGTTAGCATGCGTACTGCCCTGATAAGGCAATACGCCGTCGGCTTTACCATGCACCATCATAATAGAAACCGGTTTCTGCATGGCACAACTCAGGGCCAGTTGCCTGGACATCGGCGCAGCAACACCCGCGATGGCTTTTACCTTATGGCCTAAGTTACAAGCCACATTCTGGGCAAATAACGCGCCCTGGGAAAAGCCTGCAGCATAGACTTCGCCTTCCTGGATAGTATAACGCTGGCCGATATCTGCAATAATCTGCTCAATAAAGCCTAAGTCATCCGCCCCTTTGCGATGGGCAATATTGCAATCGCAACCTTCGTTCCACTCCACTTCTTTGGATTTGGGGTAGGCCACAATATAGTCTGAACTATGCCGTTCAAAGCGCGAGAGGCTGCGCATCCCGGCGCTGTCACCGCCAGAGCCATGAAAGGCCAATAGCAGTTTATAAGCCTTGCTCTGGCTGAAGTTGTCCGGCAGCGCCAATAAGTATGTGCGGTCACCCAGCTGAATGGTTTGGGCATCGGGACTCTCCGGTGCGACGGGTGAAGGTGAGGTTCCGCTTTTGTCAGACGAACTACAGGCTGACAGAGTAAATAAGGTGATTGTCAGGGCCAG
Source organism: Bowmanella denitrificans (assembly GCF_039522935.1). Taxonomy (NCBI): domain Bacteria; kingdom Pseudomonadati; phylum Pseudomonadota; class Gammaproteobacteria; order Alteromonadales; family Alteromonadaceae; genus Bowmanella; species Bowmanella denitrificans. The sequence goes on from NZ_BAAAEI010000015.1 coordinate 70,065, forward strand.
CAGCCCCCCCAGTGATCGCAGTTTCATAGCATGCTCCTTGTTAAGTCAGCAAAAGCTATCGAAGCGCAGAACATGACGACATCACTGGCACTGATATTTATGTGATGAAAACCTGATGATGGCTAAAATACGGCCAATCGCACGGATAGAAGGCCGCTACCCACTGTTTGCATGGGGTCGCCTTCGCCAATCACTTTTACTTTATCCATCAACAGGTTGCCCACCACAAAGTGCCTTACCAGGCTACAATCACGAAGATCTCAATTGCTTCCGGCAACAGTGTCGCGCCGCTGAACCTAACTATTGTCGAAACAACAACAGGCTGTTAGTTTGAATGGCACCTTGGCCACAACCACCTGCCCTTAACAGACTTCAGCATTAGCGTCATTGTTAAGCCCGCCAAAACCTAAATCAGTGTGACTTTGGCAATATCATTGGCCGTGAACAGAGCTTATGAAAAATAAAAGATACAAAGCATGGAGATAAGCGCTTGGAATTAACCGCCACTGAAATTCAGTTGGGACCTTTAACCCTTTATCGCCACAGCCGCGAGCTGTGCCGTGATAAGCGCAAGCTGATTTTGGAACCCAGGATATATGCACTGCTGGAACAATTACTCAGCAGCCCTGATCACCTGGTAAGCCGCGACCACCTGATTGCCACCGTCTGGCAGGGGCGGGTTGTCAGTGAAAGTGCGATTAACCGGGCCATATCCCAGTTACGCAAAGCCCTGGCCGAACTGGACCCAGAAAACGACTATATTGAAACCCTGCCGAAACTGGGTTACCGGCTAAAAGTGATGCCCAGGCTGACCAGGCCAACTCCGCAACTCACCAATCACAAGTGGCAAATAATGTCTGGCGCTTTGGCGTTACTGGCTGCGCTGTTATGGTTCATCATCCCGGCTGATGCCCCACCCCGTCCGCCCAGCCCTTTGCTTATCGCGGATAAAAGCGTTCACCCACTCACCGGCGATGACGGGCTGGAATTTGATGTGAGCCTGTCTGGCGATGGTCAGTCTGTGCTTTTTCATAAGGCAGATAACAAGGGGCGGGTACAGCTTTGGTTACAGCACAATCAACAAAGCAGCCAACTGAGCCAAAATCCGGCCGAGCACCTCTCAGCCAAGCTCAGCCCGGATGGCAAGCAAGCGGTATTTGTACAACGGCATGAACAAGATTGCCGGGTGATGCTGGCCGATCTGGCGCCTTTTAGCAGCCGTCCGTTATTTGACTGCACCCCGGACAATGGCATTCGCTTTGCCTGGATGCCTGACAATAAAGGCTTCTATTATCGCTACCGGCAGGACAAGACCCAGCCCTATGCCATGTATCTGTATCGTTTGGATACCGGCATGAGTCGTCAACTCACCCTGCCCGCCAATGCCGGTAATGGCTTGGGCGATATTGCCATGGCGGTGGGGAATGAAGGAGACAGCCTGTTAGTTGCCACTTACCAAAGTCCGCAGCAAAGCATTCTGACCTGGTACAACAGCCAGGATATGCAGGTGGTCAGCCGCCACGAACTGGCCATGGGAGTAAAAGATATGCAGTGGCACGCCGCCAGCGGCAGCGTTATTTTTAGTCACGGGGCGTATTTGTATCAATGGACTGGCGAACAGGTTGCGCCTTTATTTTATGCCGGGCAGACGGTGCAATCTTTTGCCCTGGCGGGGCAGCAGCTTATTTACAGCGACCTGTTGCAGCGTACCGGCATCTGGCAGAAGTCGCTGCCCGATGGCGCGTTAGCAGCACAGATCAACAGCTCCAAACTGGATTTGCTACCCAGGGTGAGCTATGACGGACAGCAGCTGGCTTTTATCAGCACCCGTCAGGGCAAACATCAAATCTGGTTGCAATCCGGCCACAGCCCCGCCCGGCTGCTGGCGGATTTACCGGCGGGTTTTACCCGTTTAAGCTGGCAACTGGATGATTCTGCCCTGTTGTACAGCCACCAGGGTGCGGTCTATCAGGTTGAAATTCACAGCGGCCAGGTAACCCAACTGCTACCCGAACAAACCCAGGCGTATGTGGTTAACCCGGCAGCGGATAATGCCTTGCTGTACAGCAGCACAAAAAGCGGCGACTGGCAGCTTTGGCGATGGCATCCTGCAACCGGCCACCAACAGTTAACCGAACAAGGCGGCTATAGCGGTTGGCTATTCAACGGTAAGCTCTATTTCAGCAAGTTTCATCAACCGGGACTCTGGCAAAAACGTCTGGGGGCTGAGCAGGAAACACAGGTTATTGAGGATTTTTCCATCATTAACTGGCTGAACTGGCAAGTTCTGGACGGAAAAATCGCCTTCTATCGTCAGGACCAGGGGGTATTCTTATTTGACCCACAAACCCAGATATCAACATTATTGATGGCCCAGCAGGCCGACTTTATTCACCAATACAGTCTGACCACCGACAGGCTGTTTTTCGTGCGGGCCGACACAGCGCAAGGGGATTTGTATGGTGTAAGGCTAAGCACACCATAATAGGTTTACCCTTTGGACAATACAGGTATAGTAGGAAGCACCTATCGAACGAGCCGTACGCCATGATACTTCGATACGCTATATTGATATCTGCGCTATTCAGTCTGTCGCTACAGGCCGCCAGGCTGGATGTCAGCTTAAAAACCAGTGACGATTCTGTGCTGCCTGGCACCGTGGTTTATCTGACCTCCGCACAACCCCTTCCCCCGGCTTCAGAAGGGGCTACAGCGGAGATGGATCAGGTCAATAAGCAATTTAAGCCGCATATTCTGGTGGTACAGAAAGGCACGCAGATTCGCTTTCCCAATTCCGATTCCATTCAGCATCATGTTTATTCCTTTTCGCCTGCTAAAACCTTTGAACTGAAGCTATATAAAGATCATCACCCCGCCCCTCTGCCCTTTGACAAAGCGGGGCAGGTGGAACTAGGCTGCAATGTACATGACTGGATGCTTGGCTACATTATGGTGGTGGATACCCCCTACTTTACCCAGCTAAACAAGCAGGGCCAGGCCAGTCTGGACGTACCAGCAGGTGATTACACACTGCATATTCGACACCCGCGCATTCAGGATGACGCCGCCAGCCTGGACCAGGCTGTCACCATCAAGGGCAACCAACAGGTGCAACTGCGCCTTAATCAGCCGCTTTTACCCGGTGCCGATGACTTTGAAGATCAGGACGAGTTTTCCGGCTATGAATAACCTCAGCAAATGGCTACCCGACAGCTCATTGCGCACCCGCATGCTGCTGGTGTTTTTGCTGATCCTGGCGGTGATTGTGGTGGTCACAATAGTGACAGTGCAGCAAGCCACCTATCGCCATTCCACCGGCCAGGTATTGGCCCATGCCAAAACCTCGGCCATGGTGGTACAAGACAAAATTCTGAATCAAAGCCGCCAGCTACAGGCAGCTCTAGACACCCTGGGCAAAGATTTCAGTACTAAACAACTGATTGCCAGTGGCAGCGAGGACCCGGCTTCGTTGGTCTCCGCTTTGGGTAATCATCAACGACGTATCAATGCCGATTTAAGCTGGGTACAGAATAACCAACAGCAGATTCTGGCAACAACGGCATCCTTTATCACATCCCCCCTGCCACCCGAATTAGCCAGTAGCAGCAATATCAGTTGGTTTCGATTAGGCAGCGATTACTACCTGGTTCAGGCAGTGCCAGTTCGCTATGTGGAAAGTAGCCCGACCATCAACGCCTGGTGGTTTGCGGCAATTAATGCCAGACGTTTTATCAGTGAGGAACTGGTCACTTTGACCGATATGCAGATCAGCTTGTTTTCGCCCGATGGACAACTGCTGGACAGCACTCTGGATGAAGAACTGAAAAACGGCCTCAGCACTGGGCAACTGCAATGGGACAGCGGTCTCAACCTGGTCAATCTGGGCCAGGGCAAACACCTTGATGAGTATATTTACGCATCATTCAATATCGGTGAGCAGCGGCTTAGTCTCAAGCTGTTACTGGCCAGCCCGGCTGACAATGCTTATCTTTCGTACAACAGTCTGTTGGTACAGCTTATTTTGTTATTGGCCATTGCCGGTCTGCTGGCGCTGCTCGCTGCAGTGATCATCTCCAACGGCATTACCCGCCCGCTGACCAGGCTGGTGCAGGTCACGAATAAAATCAGTCGCGGCCAATATGTGGAAACCGTGCCAGAGTCCTCAACCTCAGAGATTGCGTCTTTGTCTGTGGCCATTCAGGACATGCAACAAGGTATTAAACAACGTGAACTGGAAATTCAGCAACTGGCTTATTTCGATGCCCTGACCGGGTTACCTAACCGTAACCAGTTTATTGACCATTTACAGCAACTTATTCATAACGGCCAGACCAATGCCGCGGTGCTGATGATGGATCTGGACAGGTTTAAAGACATTAACGATACCCTTGGCCATGTGACCGGTGACCAACTTCTGCAACTTATCGCAGAGCGGCTGGCAAACCTGCAATTAAGTAACCTGTTTCCAGCCAGGCTGGGTGGCGATGAGTTTGGTCTTATCTGGCTGTGTCAGGACTCATCGGCGCTTACGCCGTTACTGGAGGCGGTGGAACAGCTTTTTGAACAGCCTTTTATGCTGAAAACTCTGCGTATGGAACTGGATGCCAGCATTGGTGTGGCACGTTTTCCTGAAGATGGCCAGGACCCGGCCAGCCTGCTGCAATGTGCGGATATTGCCATGTACAGTTGTAAAGGTAAGCACCAGGGTCATGCCGTATACAAAGCGGAGTTGAACAAATATTCGGTGCAGCGCTTGAGCCTGATGTCGGAATTACGTGGCGCTCTGGGTGAAGGGCAGTTACAGCTCTATTATCAACCTAAGCTGGATCTGGCACACAACAAAGTGGTGGGTGCAGAGTGCCTGGTCAGATGGATTCATCCCATCCATGGCTTTATTCCACCGGACCAGTTTATTCCCCTGGCCGAGCAAACCGGTGCTATCCGCGAACTCACCCATTGGGCGTTGCGCAGTGCCTTAGTACAGCAGCAGCAATGGCAGGAACAAGGCTATACATTGAATCTGGCGGTGAATATCTCGCCGTTAGATTTAGTTGATATGAAACTACCTGATGTCTTAAGTGAGCTCGCTGACATATTGCAGCAACCGCAATTGAATCTGACCCTGGAGGTGACAGAAAGCGCCGTAATGAGTGATCCAAGCACTGCTATTGATGTGCTGGAAAAGTTGCGGTCGATGGATTTAGTTCTGTCTATTGACGATTTCGGTACGGGTTATTCTTCCATGGCACAACTGAAGAAAATGCCGGTGCAGGAACTGAAGATAGACAAGGCCTTTGTGCTGGATCTAGCCAGTAATGCAGACGATCAGGTAATGGTCAGAACCTTTATCAGCCTGGCCAGACACCTGGGACTGGATACCGTGGCCGAAGGTGTGGAAGATGCGAAAACGCTGAGCCTGCTCAGGCAAATGGGCTGCACTAAAGCACAAGGTTATTATTTAAGTAAACCACTGCCAGCCAATGCGTTTTTCCAATGGTTGCAGGAATACCAGCACAAGGAGACACGGGTTTGCGAGGATGGTTAGCCCTGCTGACAGTTGCGTCCGGCCTGAGCCAAGGTGCTGAAATATCCGGCCTGCTGCAGGTTAACCTGCTGGCCGCTGACAACCTGGATAGTTACCAGCAATATGGTACCGGCATATTACGCGAAGACCACAGCGGTATTCACCTTCAGCAGGCGTTAGTGCGGGTTGAGCAGGATCTGGTCAGCGGCTTTTCTGTGGATCTGGTGGCAAATCTGCATAGCGACGGCGAGCAGCATGTCGGTCTTAGTCAGATGCAGCTTATCTATAAACCTCTGATGCCTTCGCAAACTAAGTTTAAGGGCCGGGCGGGCTTCTTTTATCCGGATATGTCACTGGAAAACCCCGAGCTGGGCTGGCTATCGCCGTATCAGTATACCCAAAGCGCGATTAATTCCTGGCTAGGTGAGGAACTGCGCATCCCAGGTGTAGAGTTTTCCCTCTATTCTCCCGGTCGCCAGCGTCATAGCCCCTGGTCATGGGAAGTCAATATGGGCGCATTTCGCGGTAATGATCCGTTAGGCACCCTGCTTAGCTGGCGGGGCTTTGCTTTGCATGACAGGCAGAGTTTGCACCAGGACCGCATCGCCTTTGCCCCATATCCATCAGTGGTGGATCCTGGTCGCACCAATCACCCCGATTGGGTGGAACCTTTTCATGAAATTGACGGGCGTACCGGTTACTACGCCGGTGTGCATCTGGATTATTATCAGCACAGTAACCTGCGCTATTACTATTATGACAATAATGCCGATCCACTGGCCGCCAATGATCAGCGCCTGTATGCCTGGCACACCCGTTTTCACTCACTGGCCTTGTCCCACCGCTTTGGCAATGACACGCGCATTATCGGCCAGTGGCTGAAGGGCGACACAGAAATGGGCACCCGTTGGGTGTTTGTCAATTTCGACGCCTGGTATCTGCTGCTGAGCCATAAATGGAACAAACATCGATTCAGCTTAAGGCTGGACAGTTTCAAAGCCAGAGAAGACGATAAGTGGGCCTGGGACCCAAATAACAGCGACGGGCGCGCCCTGACCCTGACCTGGCGTTACGACCTCAGTCCTCACTGGCAGGTGGGACTGGAACATCATGTCAACCGCAATACCGCAGCCAATCGCCCTACTCTGGGTCAGACCGCTAAACAGAATCAACAGCAGAGTCTGGCCGTGGTGCAATATCGCTGGTAAACCAGTTCAGCACCGCACCAGGCAACATCACATTAACAAAACTGCTGACATTTGCAGCGAACGCGCCGACATCTATCGCTTAGTTACAGGAAAACTAAGACAAATACCTTATTATCCCCCGCCCTGATTCCGTATGATCAGGCTGTAATCCTTTCCTCTGGCTGTAACTAAAGAGACAAGATGACTTTTAATAAAACTTTACTAGCAAGCAGTGTTGCCCTTCTTTCTTTTAATTCTTTCGGCGCCGCCTTCCAATTGGCCGAACAAAGCGCATCCGGCTTAGGACGCGCCTTTGCCGGTGAAGCCGCTATCGCCGAAGATGCCTCAGTAGTGGCGCGTAACCCGGCCCTGATGTCGGTGTTTACCAACAACCAAATGAGCCTGATGGCCACTTATGTTAACCCGGATGTCAGCCTTAAGGGCACCGGCGCGCCGCCTTATGCCGATGCCAGCCAACTGAATAACGACAGCATTGCGCCTACTGCCATTGTACCGGCTGGCTATCTGGTGATGCCGATTAATGAGCAATTTGCCTTTGGTTTTGGTGCATTTTCCAACTTTGGCTTGTCTACCGAGTTTGCCGATGACTACGCCGCCGGGCAGTTAGCCGGTAAAACCGAAATCGTCACGGTCAATATGAATGCCAGCCTGTCGTACAAACTCAACGAACAATTCGCTATTGGCGCTGGCATTAACTATGTGTATGCCGATGCCAAAATCATCCGCCATATGGGCACCACACCATTACCTGTGCCGGCGCAAACCGAAGCGGTACACCTGGAAGGTGACGACTATGGATTTGGCTGGAACCTGGGAGTAAGTTATCAAAGCGCTCCAGGGCACAGATTCGGCCTGCACTATCGCAGTGAAACCGATATTAAGTTCGCGGGTGAATACAGTAACCAGCTACCAGCCCAGCTTGGTGGCCTGGCCGGGCAAAGTCTGCCTGGCTCGGTGGACATCAGCCTGCCGGCCATGGCTGAGTTTTCCGGCACCCATCAACTGGATAAGCAGATTGCCCTGCACTATAGCGTGATGTGGACCCAGTGGAGCAGTTTCGACAAATTGGAAGCCATGGTGCCTGGCCGTGATACGCCGGTTTTCCATAAGCAAGAGAATTTCTCAAACTCCTGGCGCTACGCCATCGGCGCTGACTACCAGCTGAATACCGACACCAAATTGCGGGTGGGCATCGCTTACGACGAAACCCCGGCAGACGAAAACCATATGTCCATCTCCATTCCTGACACCAATCGTCTGTGGCTGAGCGCTGGCGCCAAGCATCAATTCAGCGCAGCCTCGTCATTGGATGTAGGAGCAAGCATTCTACGCGGCGTGAACCGTCGTTTCAGCGAAGCCGACAGCCTGGGCGAATGGCAGTTTGAATCTGAAGGCAACGCTTATCTGTTTGCCGTACAGTACAACCTGGCGTTCTGATAAGCCTTCTGCAAGATAGAAAAAACCGACCTGATGGTCGGTTTTTTGTTAGCAAAAAGCTCGCACTATATGAGGTACGGCGCGGTGCTGCTTGGACAGGCGGATCTGATCGCGTACCCGGTCAGCGGGATAGCCGAACAGGCCGAAGCGATTACCTTTGTTGTGACTGATCACCACCACGTGGTCCGGCACTTTCTGGATGCAGCCGGAAAACGGGTCAAGAACAGGGATTTGATAAGGTTCCAGTTGGATAATGCCCATGCGCTTTCCGTCAATATAGGAATAACGGTCAAACACCGGCTTATCCAATATGGCATAAACGGCAAATTTGGGGATCTGGACGCAGCGGCCTTGCCACTCCAATTCCACTAGCTGCAAAGTATCAAACAGAGACAGGATACTTTCGGGTAACTTGTTGGCGTACATAGCTTCCCCCCAATAATGTTGTAGTCAGTTCGTCGTCGCTTTTCTCTCTCAGGTAAATAAAAATAAGGAATAAACAATTCTGACTATAGTCGGTTACTGCAATTTAATCTAAAAGTTAAGATAAAAATCCCGGCACAGCTGTCGGTATGCCTGACTATAATCACTATCTGACTGATGTATACAAAGGGTTTCAATCACGGGCTGCGACTCTTTAGCCGCCAGTTCCACCAACATGCGCACCGGTGCTTTATCAGGCTGGCTTTGCAACAGCAGGCAGCGCTGCAACAATAGCCCTACTGTTTTGCCAAGTTCAATCAGCGTTTCAGCTGGTTTAACAGGCAAAACATAGGCGAAACGCCCTTGTCTGGTCAGCAATCCGGCCACCGCCGCTATTAGCACCGAATGTTCAAGCTCACTGGTGTGTCTGGCCTGTTGTCTTTGCCGGGCAAACTGTTGACCGTGGGGGAAGTAAGGGGGATTGCTGATAATCAAATCATAGTGTTTGTGCTGTTGCAATTGCTGCAATGGCCGCTGTTCAAACACCAACTTATGCGGCCAGGGGCTGAGCCTGGCATTGTCCCGGGCTTGCGTGATTGCGTTGTGGTCTATATCTATGCCCAGAATCTGTACTTCGTTGTGGGATTTTTGCGCCATCATCAGCGCCAGCAAGCCACTGCCGGTGCCGATATCCAAAATAGTTTGGGCTTTGTTAGGGTTCACCCAACTGCCCAGCACAATACTGTCGGTACCCACTTTCATAGCACACTGGTCATGGGCGACAAAAAACTGCTTAAAGGCAAAGCCGGGGCGACGCTCAGGCAAAATACTGTAACTCCATCATTTGGCTAATCAACGCTTGTCCTACCAGTCCACTGGCCCCGAGAACCAGCGCAGTAAACGCTTTTGTTTGTGTCACAATGTACCTGCCGAACAAGAATCAATAGAATAGCCTGCGCAATGACCGCCCAGGGCATCAGGCGGCTCTATTAAATCAGGATACAGATAAAAATGAAAAGATTAGCCACCCTACTCGGACTGGCGCTAAGCGTCAGCAGTGTTGGGCTGTCAGCGGAACAGCTCAGTATAGAACGTATATTCTCTTCTCCATCTTTGGATGGCGGTGCGCCGGTTAAACTGAAGATTTCGCCCGATGGCAGCCGGGTGACCTTCCTTAAAGGCAAAGAATCTGACTATGAACGCTACGATTTGTGGGAATACCATATTGAAAGTGGCACTACCCGCCTATTGTTTGATTCCGACCAACTGCACAGTGGCCCAGAAGAATTGTCAGATGAAGAGAAAGCCCGACGCGAGCGTTTGCGTCTGCATGGCAGTGGCATCGTAGACTATCAATGGTCAGATGATGGCAAAGCCTTGCTGTTTCCGCTGGCCGGTGATGTGTTTTATTACCGGCTGGGCGACAAGCAGGCCAAGCGCTTGCTGGAAACGCCGGAGTTTGAAACCGATATCCGCTTTTCACCGAAAGCCAATTACATCAGCTTTGTGCGTGAACAAAACCTGTATGTGCTGAATATCAAAAGCGGTGAGGAACATGCCCTGACCACCGACGGTAAAGGCCCCATCAAGTATGGGATGGCCGAGTTTGTAGCCCAGGAAGAAATGGGCCGTATGACCGGCTACTGGTGGTCACCGGATGAAAGCCAGATTGCTTACACCCGAATTGATGAATCGCCGGTTGAGGAAATCACCCGCAGCGAAATTTACGCCGACTCCATCAAAATGATTACCCAACGTTATCCAAGTACCGGCACAGCCAATGCCAAAGTCGCGCTGGCGGTGGCCAGTCTCAACGACAAACAGCCGCATTGGCTGGATTTGGGGGATAACCAGGATATTTATCTGGCCCGAGTGCGGTGGATGCGGGATAGCCGCAATCTGACCTATCAATGGCAGAGCCGTAACCAGCAAAGTCTGCAGCTTCGCCAGGTCAATACCGACAATTGGGCACAAAAAACCTTATTGGAAGAAACCGCCGACACCTGGGTCAATCTGCAGGATGATCTGACCTTCCTGAAGCACAGCCCCAGATTTATCTGGCCTTCTGAACGGGACGGCTTTAAACATCTGTACTTGTATAACAATGACGGCAAGCTGGTGCGTCAGCTCACCAAAGGCAATTGGGTGGTGGATGACATTGCGGCGGTAGATGAAACCAATAAACTGGTGTACTTCACCGGACGCAAAGACACGCCATTAGAAAAACACTTATACAAGGTCAGTCTGGAGGGCGGCGAAGTCAGCCGGGTGAGTCAACGCGGTGGTTTCCATGGCGTCAGCTTTGACAAAAAGGCCCAGGTCTATGTAGACCGATTCTCCACCATTAACACCCCGCCACAAGTCAGTCTGCATAAAGCTGACGGCAGCCGTCTGGCCTGGTTGGAAGAAAATGCCATAGATGAAAACCATCCCCTTGCCGCCTACCAGACGCAGTGGATAAAGCCCAGTTTTGGCAGTTTTACCACCGACGAAGGCGTGGAACTGTACTACCGTCTTTATACCCCCAAAAAGCTGCAGGATAAGCATCCGGCTATTGTTTATTTATATGGCGGCCCGCACGCTCAGGTGGTCACCAATAGTTGGGCAGGTAGCCGGGGGCTGATGTTCCAATATTGGGTGAATAAAGGCTACGTGGTATTCAGTCTGGATAATCGTGGCTCCAATTACCGGGGTAAGGCATTTGAAGACGCCATTTACCGTAATATGGGCGATGTGGAAGTGCGTGATCAGGTAGAGGGGGTGAAATTCTTACGCCAATTACCGTTCGTCGATGCCAGTCTTATTGGCGTACACGGCCACAGCTATGGTGGTTATATGACCCTGATGAGCATGTTCAAGGCCGGCGACTATTTCCAGGCTGGCGTGTCTGGCGCACCGGTCACCGACTGGCTGTTGTACGATACGCATTATACCGAGCGTTATATGGACCACCCCGACCATAACAGTGATGGCTATGAAAAATCCTCGGTGTTTCCTTACGCTAAGGACCTAAAAGGGGATTTACTGATTTACCACGGTATGGCCGACGACAATGTACTGTTTACCCATAGCACCAGGTTGTACAAAACCTTGCAGGATCTGGCCATTCCCTTTGAGGTAATGGACTATCCAGGCAAAAAGCACGGTATTCGTGGCAAGCAGACCCAAATTCACTTAAACCGCACTATTACTGGCTTCTTTGAGCGCCATTTGGGCAAAAACCTTTAATCTAAGGGCGGGAAAGGCGGTATGCCTTTTCCCGCTGCTCTCAACTGCATGGCCAGTGGCTCTCAGCCTGAAGCACTCACTCCAACCGTTACGCTTTGCTGTTTTTGCATAAAGCTGACCAGCTCTTCTATCCCCATTGGCATTGCCAGTAAATAGCCCTGCGCCTCCTGACAGCCGCAAGCTGTCAGACATTGCAATTGCTCCTGGGTCTCCACACCTTCGGCCACCACACTGATACCAAAGCCCTTGGCCATGGCTGCTACGGCCTCAACAATGGCAATAGTGCGTGGCTGCTTCATCAGGTCACGGATAAAGGCACGATCGATTTTGACTTCATCAATCGGCAACTCTTTTAGCATCATCAGCGACGAATAGCCTGTGCCAAAATCATCAATGGAAAACCTTAACCCCTGTTGCTTCAGGCGTGCCAGTTGCATCACGCTGGCTTTTAAGTCTGTCAGGGCTGCTGTTTCAGTAATTTCCAGTTGCAAGTAAGGTAGTAACGGTGAGGCCTTGTCCAGTTCCAGCTGCAATGCATCCATCAGCGCAGGATTATTAAACTCTAACGCTGAGATATTCACCGACACCCTGGGTAGCCCCTGTCCCAGCAAGTTATAAGATGTCAGATCCAGACAAGCTTGCCGCACAACAAAAGCGGTCAGTGCAGAAATCAGGTTATGCCGCTCCGCCAATTGGATAAAGTGCTGCGGAGAGATCCAGCCCTGCTGAGGATGGCGCCATCTTAACAGCACCTCACAGCCACTGATTTTACCACCTGGTACATGGAACTGTGGTTGATAAACTAACGAAAGACTTTTATTTTCAATGGCCTGACGTAAATCAGCGAGTAAATTCTGGCGTGCCTGTTCGGCTTCTGATAGGGCACGGTTGAATAAACGAATACTGTCCGGCCCCTCTTCTCTGGCACAAGCCAAAGAGGCAGAGGACGCCAGTAGCAGTGCCCGGGCATTGTCACCATCATCCGGCCCCAGAGCCACACCAATGCAACAACTAACATCAAGATTCAGTCCTGCTGCCACATCCGCAAAATAGCCGTTTAAGCTGAGCGCATACTGTTCCCAGTTTTGATTCTGCGCCCTGACCTTGCGAGCTACCACAAACTGGTCTGCACCCAGTCTGGCCAGTAACGTATCGGCCTGGTAGCAAGCCCTTAATCTGTCCGCCAATGCGCGTAAAAAAGCATCGGCTCCGCGATACCCCAGCGCCTGATTGAGGGCTTTGAAATTATCGATATCCAGATGTAGCAATAATACCTTTTCGCCGCCGTTGCGGGCTGATTTGAGCATATCTTTCAGGTAGGTGATAAATTGGTGATGCCGGTAAAGGTTTGTTAATGGGTCGCGCTGATCGAGCCGCTCAAAGCGTTTTAACGCCAGTCGAATCAGCCAGTACAGCAGCAGGGCATTGACCGCCACATAAAACCAGCCTTTGTAAGTTTGCAGTTGGGTGAGCAACTGGGTATCTGGCACCGCGCGCTGCAAAGCCAAGTCAGAAAATAATATCCAACTGGCGCCCAGAATCAGGTACGCAAGAGCAATAAACGCCGCCACACGCGACGCCTTTTTGATGGTAAGAAATGACAAGGAGCGGATCGCCTTGGCCCTAGTTAAACATCCAGTTGGCCAGACTACGCTGTATGCCCACTGCGGTATTCTTTTTCAGTTCCTTTTTGATCGGCTCTGCGCTACCGGAGATCCAGATCTGCAGTTCTGCATCCATATCAAAATGGCCGGCGGTTTCTACCTTAAACTGGGTAATAGCGCGGTAAGGAATAGAGTGGTACTCCACTTTTCTGCCTGTCATACCCTGCTTATCAATCAGCAGCAATCGCTTGTTAGTAAATACATACATATCCCGGATCAACTTATAAACCCGGTCAATCTGTTCAGTATCGGCCAGAATGGGTGCCAGCTCTTCGGCGACCTCACTCTTATCCACTTCCGCAGCATTGCCCAGCAGGGCATCCAGAAATCCCATCCAGTATCCCTTTTAACGTTATGTTCCCTAAGTAATATCAGAGATACGTGGCAATGACCAGATTCAGACTGTGAGGAGCTGTTTATCTTTTATGCCGGATCTAAGATGCCAAAGCAGAAAACTCTCTCAGTAAGCTGTGTAGCGGTGCAGGCTTACCCAAGGCAAACCCCTGACCATAACCAATACCTAATCCGGCCAGCGCCTGGCGGGTTTCCTGGTCTGAGACGAACTCGGCAACGGTCAGCTTACCCATACTGGTGGCAATTTCGTGAATGGCTTTGACCGTGGCGTAGTCACTGCGATCCCGGCACATATTACGTACAAAGGAACCGTCAATTTTTACATAGTCAACAGCCATGTTTTTCAGGTAAGTAAAGGAACTCATCCCTGCGCCAAAATCATCCAGTGCGAAGCGGCACCCCAGATCACGCAGTACATCGATAAAACGGCTGGCGGCGGCCAGGTTAGTCACCGCTGCTGTCTCAGTGATTTCAAAACAGATTTTTTCCGGCGGTACCGACGAATGTTTAAGGCGCAGCACAATCTTATCCAGAAACTCATCATTGCCCAGGGTCATGCCGGATAAGTTAATCGCGCACTTATCCAGCACATCAAGGTGGGCCGGATGTTGCTCCAGCGCGTTGATAGTCTGGTTAAAAACCCATTCATCCAGTTTATTCATTAAGCCGTAGCGTTCAGCCACCGGAATAAATATACCCGGATTAAGGTACTCACCCTGCTCGCTGAGCATGCGCACCAGAATTTCATAGTGACGGCCACAGGCGGGTTGGTTAAGCGGTTCAATGACTTGATAAAATAGTTCAAAGCGATCCCCCAGCAGGGCCTTTTGAATTTCGTTCACCCACTCCAGCTCGCTTTGCTGATAGTTCAGTTGCTGATCGCTTTCGTCAAATACGTGGTAGCGATTGCGGCCAAGGTTCTTGGCGCTGTAACAGGCGTGATCGGCGGCCTTAATCAGTTCTGTGCTGCTGATGGTGCCAGCCGTTATTTCGGCCACGCCAATACTGGCACCAATATGAAAGACCTTATCTTCCCAGACAAAACGAAAACCGCGAATGGCATTCAGCATCTTACCAAGCTTATCCAACACTTCTTTTACGGCGCAATCAGCGTATACCAGACAGAATTCATCGCCTCCAACTCTGGCCAGAATATCGGCAGATTTCAAAGAAGTAGCGAGCAGATTCGCCACCTGCCGGAGCAATTCATCCCCCGCCTGATGACCACAAGAATCGTTGACCAGTTTAAACTGGTCCATATCGATGTAGCACAGCGTCGATACCGACTTTTGTTCACGCACCAAGGCCAGGCGTTCTTTTAGCAGCCTGTCAAAGGCGTAACGATTATACAGGCCGGTAAGCTGATCGTGATTCGCCTGATAATACACCTGCTGCTGCAAGGCTAAATCTGCGGTGACATCCCTGCCAATACCTTCAATGGCAATAAGCTTGTGTTCATGGTCAAACACCGGCGAATCACGATACTCAATATGCCGAATTTCACCATTTTTATTGAAGTACTCCACTACATAGGGATCAGGACGCTGGCCGCTGTGCAGTTGCTCACGAATCTGCTCGATGTTCCCGGGGTTGCGTTTGACGCAGTGTCGGTAGTTCAGTTTAAAATATTCCGGACTATAGCCAAGAATGTCCTGCACGCTGCTACTGACATAGTTAATCCGTCCGGCCAGGTCGTGGGAATAAACAAAGTGACCATTTAAGCCATCCACCAGTCGGCGGAATTTCTCTTCGGACTCTTTTAAGGCCTGCTGATTTAAGCGTCGGGCGGTGATATCACGAATGGTGACGGCGATACCATTACCGGCTTTGACAATTTGAATCTTGATCCACTGGGCCAGAATCAAATCACTGGAGGTTTCCAGATATTGTTCGTGGGCTTTACCGGTTAGGCACACCTGAATACAAAGTGGCAACAGCTCAGCATGTCCCAGGGCTTGAAGCTGCTGCGACAAGGTAGATTGCACCAGATACGGAGAATCGGTGACAAAGATCTTTCGCGCGACCTGATTAGATTCGACCAGTTCAAAATCAATAATGTCTTTGTGAGCGTCCTGCACAGCCTGCAGCACTAAAATAGCATCAAGGGACGATTCACTGGCCGCTTTGTAACGCTCCTGCGACTGATTGAGCTTAAACGCACTGCGCAGCTGACGGCGTAGAAAAATACTGATGACCAGCGACATCAATACGCCGATGGCCATAACAATACGACCGATTTCAAAACCGCCACGATTACCCTGCAGTTTCAGCAGCCACTGGCGACCGGCAAATTGCAGTTGCTGCTCTATGATAGGTTCACTCTGGTGCAGTACACCATTGGCCATCAGGCGATGTTCGCCATCCTGTAACGTCAGACTGAAGTCAGAGCCGATCAGCTCGCCCACCATAACAGCCAGAGTGGCCTCAAGATCAAAGCTGGCGGCCACAAAGCCATAACTGGGGTCATAAGGATTAATCGCGCGCCCGACCACGGCGACATAACGCCCCTTATCGTTGCGTATCAGCGCATTGACAAAATCCACGACGGGTGTTTTACCCAACTCTAATCCCAGGTCGGACAAAGGACGGTACAGCAGGCGGGAGCGATCTGCGCCTTTGATATTCCATTGCACCAGTTGCTGTTCATCGGCCCAGACAATATCGTCAAAGCCCGGCAGGACATGTTGCATGGTCACTGCATGGGCATTAAACCAATCGGTTGGATTAGGGTGATTTTCCGGCCAGGTGATCATCAAATCTTTTAATGCACGCTGGCGGTCAGCAGAGAAAACTTCAATACTGTTTGCCACTTGCTGGGCAACCACTTTGGCTTTGGCTGCCAGACGTCTCTGCTCCTGGTTTTCCAGGTACAGGCTAAACAGGCTGAAAATCAGGCACAGAATCAGAAACAGGGCAAAAGGTAACCCGTTAACCCTGTCCAAAGGCTTAAACCGCATAACCTCTGAATCTACGAAGGCGTTAAAGGCGCAGTCTAGCCCGCTTTGATGACAGTATTATGACCTCAGGGCACTTTGTAGCCGCGCGCGGCTTCCAGCAAACTAAACCATTGCTGACGGGTCAGACTGATAGACAAGGAGGCCGCCTGGGTACGCACTCTGTCGATATTGCCACTGCCAATGATTGGCATAATCTGACCGGGTATGCTCAGCACAAACGCCATTAATATCTGATCGAGACTGGCGCCGGACTCCTCAGCTATCGCACCAGCACAATCCCTTAGCGCCTTATACTGAAAGTCGTGAAATACCCCGCCGCCGCCCAGGCAGGACCAGGCCATAGGTTTAACACTGTGCTGCTGAAGGAAATCCAGGTTGCCGTCGAACAAATAGTCCGTGTGTACCGCGCTGATTTCCAATTGATTGGTCACTAAGGGGAAATCCAGTCTGGATTGCAGCAATGCGAATTTACTGGCACTGAAATTAGACACGCCGAAGTGTTTGACCTTACCGGCTGCTCGTAATCTGATAAAGGCTTCTGCCACCGCATCGGCATCCATCAGCGGATCGGGACGATGGATCAGCAATACATCCAGATACTCTACCGCCAGCTCCTTTAGCGAGCGTTCTGCCGCCGCCACGATGTAGTCGGTGTCATTGTTGTAATGCACCACCCTGACATCGGGCTGTTTGTCACAGGGAAACAAAATACCGCATTTGGACACCACCTCAATTTTATCTCTTAGTCCCGGTGCCAGCTTAAGGGCCTGGCCAAATAAGGCCTCCTGGGTAAAAGCACCATATACATCCGCATGATCGGTCGTGGTGATGCCCAGTTCCAGGCCCTGCTCTACAAAGCGGACAATGTCCTGTGCATGCATATTCCAGTCGGTTAGTCGCCAGTAGCCTTGCACCATGCGGGAGAAACTCAGTTCATTGTTAACCAGTTCTACACGTTGCATATTTGTTCCCCTGCAGCCAGATGGCTTCAATCTTTAGTCCAACCATTGCGGCATGGTAGCAGAATGCCAATGTGCTGGGCTATATGCATCAACCCTGGATTGGTAAACCAGTTGCACCACTCCCGTAGCCATTATTCCCCACCACTTTCACCAGCAAAGATGATAAAGTCCGGCTTCGCCATACGAGGAGCTAACATGCCACTGCCAACCTTCGACGATGTGCTTGCCGCGTCACTGCGTATTAAGCCTCATGTGCACCGCACCCCCATACTGAATTCCAGCCTGCTCGACAGTTGGCTGGGCCACAGGGTGTATTTCAAAGTAGAAGCCCTGCAGCGAATTGGAGCCTTTAAACTGCGCGGTGCCATTAATGTGCTGAGCTGGCTAAAAGAGCAGAACGAACTTCCGCAACAGATTGTCGCCAACAGCTCCGGTAACCATGCCCAGGCGGTGGCCTATGCCGCGGCACAGTTTGATATTCCTGCCACCATTTACAGCACCAAAACGGTTTCCAGGGTCAAAGCTGCAGCAACCCGTTTCTATGGTGCAGAACTGGCATTATTTGATACCCGGGTTGAAGCAGATGCTGCGGTGCAGGAGGCAGCTAAACAACCTGGAACCTTGTGGATCCCACCCTTCAACCATGCGCAAATTATTGCCGGCCAAGGCACCGCCGCCCTCGAAGCCCTGCAGGATCTAAAGCAGGTAGATGGCGTGTTTGCCCCGGTGGGCGGTGGTGGTTTGATGTCTGGTACATTATTAGCCTGCCGTGCACTGTGCCCCGACGCTCAGGTTATAGGGGCAGAGCCGCTGGCAGCCAATGATGCCGCCAATTCGCTACGCGCGGGGAAAATTGTTGCCCTGCCTGGACCTGCCAATACCCTTGCCGATGGTGCGGCCACGCCTGCTGTCGGCGATCTCACCTTCCCTTTCTTACAACAGCTGGATGACTTCTACGAGGTAGACGAAGCCCAGATAGCGTATTGGACACAATGGCTGCAACATCTGTTGAAAATTCATGTGGAACCCACCAGCGCCATGAGCATGGCTGCAGTGGCAAGTTGGCTGCAGGAACAAGACAAACCCAGCACCGCACTGGTGATTCTATCCGGTGGCAACATTGACCAAAGCCGAATGCAGGAGATTTGGCAGACCGATTATCTCAGTCAGCCACCGATCCTAAGCGAATAACAAGGGTTGGTTGTTATAAGGCTTCATGTTAAAAATAAGTAAAAACGGAATTAGCCCTATGACAATCCGCCCCATCTGGTTTGCGACAGTACTCACTTTCAGCTTGTCACTGCAAGCCACCCCCACCGCTATTACGCAAGTAAACGGCTACCACATCACGCCAATGCAGGGCCTAGAACGCTTCGACACCCTGGTATTTAACGAGGGTAAAGTGCTGGCAACAGGCGACGCCGACCTGTTACTTCGCTACCCACAGGCAAACGTTGTTAATGCTAAGGGTAAAACGCTGCTACCGGGTCTTACTGACGCCCACGGTCACCTGTTAGGCCTGGGCGAAAACCTACTGCAGGTTGATTTGCGCGGAATTGGCAGTGCCAGGGACTCGGTGGCCAAAGTCAGTCAGTACTTTGCCCAAAACGCCAAACTTGACTGGGTGATAGGCCGGGGCTGGAATCAGGTGCTGTGGCCAGATAAGCAGTTCCCTACTGCCGCGATGCTGGACGAGTTTATCCCCGACACCCCGGTGTGGCTGGAGCGAATTGATGGTCATGCCGCCTGGGTTAACAGTAAAGCGCTGGCTCTTGCCGGCATCAATAAAGATACCCTGGACCCACCTGGTGGGCAGATTATCCGGGATAACCTGGGCCAGCCAACCGGCGTTTTGATAGATAACGCCATGTCTTTAGTGGCCGAGCGTTTGCCCAAAGCCAATCACAATAAAATGCAATCCGCCCTGACAGCGGCCACTGCGCACTTATTGTCACTGGGTATCACCAGTATGCATGATGCAGGTATCGACAAAGCCACCTATAACTTTTATAAAGCCCAGGCACAGCATGGTAAATTAGCCATTCGCATCTACGCCATGCTCTCTGCCAGTGATACCGAACTGGCCACAATGCTAAAGCAGGGCCGTTACCATGACGCACAAGATAAGCTTTGGGTACAAAGCGTTAAAGCCTATGCTGACGGTGCGCTGGGTAGCCGGGGTGCGGCGATGCTGGCTCCCTATAGTGACGACAAACACAACAACGGCCTATTGCTGACCCCGGAAGATAGACTGCCAGAGCTATTTGACCTGGTATTAAACGCCGGATTCCAGCTCAATGTGCACGCCATAGGCGATCGAGGCAACCGCCTGGTACTGGATAATTTAGCCAGTGCCTATACCAGGGTTGGAGGCCGGAATTTGCGCAATCGAATAGAGCACGCGCAGGTTGTCAGCCTCGAGGATATTCCTCGCTTTAAGACCCTGAATATTATCGCCTCGATGCAACCGGTACATGCCACCAGCGACATGAATATGGCCGAAGACCGTATAGGTAAAGAAAGACTGCAAGGTGCCTATGCCTGGCAAACCTTCTTAAAACAGGGCACGGTATTGGCTGCGGGGTCGGATTTCCCGGTGGAGCTGGCCAATCCCTTCCATGGCTTGCATGCCGCCGTGACCCGCCAGGATCATCAGGGCAGGCCCCCACAAGGCTGGCACGCCGAAGAAGCGCTAAGCATAGAGCAAGCCCTGCGCGCTTTCACCCTGGATGGCGCTTTTGCTGCGCATCAGGAAGACATTCTGGGTAACCTGCAGCCGGGTAAATGGGCGGATTTCATTCTGATTGACAGGGATATTTTTCAGGCGCCAGCTACTGAGTTATGGCAAACAAAGGTATTACAAACCTGGGTGGCCGGTGAGATGCGTTATAAATCTGCACCTTAAGTGTGACTAGCAGGCGTCACTTCGCCAGTAATTCAGAAATGTTAGCCTGAGTCATGCCGGGCAGACTGAAAGCCTGACCACTTGTCAAAGTGACGCTGCATTGCCCGTTATCGTCTGAGCTTAAGGCACTGATTCTATCCTTGCGCACCAGCCAGGTCTTATCAAGGCGGATAAACATATGATGTTGCAACTGAGATGTGACATCGGATAACGAATCCAGATGCAACACTGTGCTACCATCACTTAAATACAGTCTTGCATAGTCCGCCGTCATTTCAATGGCGTCCAGCCGCTCTGTTTCCAGGATACTGAGCCGTCGCTTCTCCCTGATCACCACCTTGCTGTTTAAGCCATTCGTCTTATGCTCGGCAATATGCGCTACCACCCGGCCAATCTCCTGGCAATCTACATACTGTGCATCTTGCAAACGCTGCCAGGCGCGCCTCAAGGCTCGGTAAAAGCGTTCATCATCATAGGGCTTGAGCAGATAATCCACCGCACTCAGTTCAAATGCGTTGATAGCATATCGATCATAGGCGGTAACAAATACAATGACACAATTGTCGCCGAACCTTTCGGCCAATCGAATACCATCCAAACCTGGCATCTGAATGTCCAGAAACACCAGTTGGCACTGATGTTCTTCAAACAATGCCAGCGCCTGATGGCCGTCGGCCGCTTCGAAAACCGCCTCAATTCCAGCCTGATTCTGCAACAACAAGCGGATGGACTGACGGGCCAGACTTTCATCATCGGCAATTAATACCTTGATCACGATGTCGTCTCCGCGGGTAGTTCCAGTACAGTTTGAAAATAACCATTTTCCAAAGGTTTAAGTTCCAGCCGAAACCGCTGGCCAAACATTTTGCTGAGCCTGTCCCGGCAGTTTTTCATGCCTATCCCAAAACCGTTGTGCTCATCCTGTCGCGGCACTTTGTTGATCAGTTGAATACATAGAGTTGTGTTGTTTTTATGAATACTCAGTGACAACAAATTTTTGTCAGATTCTAACTGTGAACCATGTTGTACTGCGTTTTCAACCAGCGGTTGCAAAATCATAAAAGGCACATTTAACGCCAGGCAATCCTCTGCCACCTGAATTGACGTTTCCAGTTTGTGTTCAAAGCGCATCTTCTGAATAGTTAGATAACTTTGTATAAACTCCATCTCCTGCGTCAGACTAATCAGTTGATTTTGTTGATTTTCCAGGACTTTTCTAAGCATTAAACCCAATTCACTCAGGGCCAGTATGGCTTTGTTTTTTTCATTCAAACGAATCAGACTGGCAACGGTATTGAGTGTATTAAATAGAAAATGCGGATTTAACTGTGACTTGAGCGCTTGCAATTCCAGTTGATACAACTGTCTCAACAGGCTTTCATTCCTGGCTTCTTCACTTTTAACCCGTTGATAGTACTGCATAACGAATCCTAAGCTGACAATGGCCGAAAAGATAATGAAATCCAGATGCCAGGCCCCCCGTCGAAGCAATATAGCAAAGGCCTGTTCAATCTCTTCCAGCCCAAAACCGCCAATTTCCACAAAAGCCAGCATCGGTGTGGCCAGAAACACAAATAAGCAAAGTGTCACCAACCATAGCGCGCTTAACCAGGCAGCTCTGAGCACCCAAGTTCTTACATTTTGTGTTGAGATTAATTTGGTCGCGGCAATGATCAGCGGAGACAAAAAAGCCCAGGGGATCCACCACGGCAGGTAGTACAGCCAGACTTGCCCCCATTCGGAATGTTTTCCCGAATCCACCATACTGCGAAAGCTGAGATCGGCTGAGTAGGTGTTCATTAGCAGCCAGAAAACCAGTCCGGACAACCAAAAGCGCCAACCGGGCACTTGCCGTAAAAAAAGTGCGAGCATTCAATGATTCAAAAAGAGGACATCAGAGGGGATTATTCACCGGGCAAGGGGTGAAAAGCAAATCTGCCCGGTCAATCCAACAGCTCGGCGAGCTTATGCTTATTTCGTCTGGAAAGGGTCAGTTCCTGTCCACCTCTTAAAATGACGGTATAGTCTCCTTTCTCATTAGGTCGGAGCTCTACAATTCTGTCCTGACGAACAATACAGGAACGGTGAATACGGATAAAAAGCTCCGGGTCCAACTGTTTTTCCAGGCTGGTCAGGGTTTCCCGATGCAGCAATTGCTTGCCGTCTTTAAGATGAACTTCAGCATAATTTCCAGCCCCCAGAAAATAGTCTACAGACTCAACATCGACCAGACGAATTCTGCCCGGATCACGAATCACCAAACGCGATTTATAGCTTGATATCTTTGGAACATTAGGCATGTTCATCAATCTATGAAAATAGCTCAGTTGTCTGTTAGCCAGCTTCTCTCTGGCTTTATCCAACGCTAGATAGAAACGTTCATCATCATAAGGCTTAAGCAGATAATCCGTGGCATTGGCTTCAAATGCTTGCACAGCAAACTCGTCATAAGCCGTAACAAACACAATAACACAGCGCCCACCCAACCGCTCTGCCAGCTCCAGTCCATTGATTCCTGGGATCTTGATATCAAGAAACAGGATGTCCGGAGATTCCTGTTCAAAAAGCTCCAGTGCATGAATGCCGTCTGCGGATTCCAAAATCCGGGTAAAAAACTCACCCTGCTGCTGAAGTAATAAAATAATGGCTTGCCGGGCCAATGGCTCATCATCAACCACCATTACTTTTGTCATGACAGCCTCCTTTCCATACAACCATCCTTATGGATATCGCCTCAACCTGTCACCCCTCAATACCTATTCATCTTCCTACCAGCAACTATCCGGCACTGGCAGATATTCTCATTACCGGTTGTCAGCGCCCTAAAGGAGCGGTGACAACCAAGCGACAAGCAGACTCTCCTTCAGATAAACAAACGAAGATAATTGAAAGTCATCGATAAATTCGTCGCGATTATTTCTCATTCCTACTTAGCATTGCAACTGCTGACTTGGTAACGAAATGCGTCAAAGAGACGCCAACCGAACAATTCTTACGAATCTTTCACAATCGCCTAGCGCACAGGATTTTGCGACCAGATACAGATACGTCTAATTCATCCCTGATAACCCACCTTTCATCACAGGAAACCCGACAACAACGTATCACAGCTATCCGATTTATCGCCCTCCACCTAGCTTATGGTCAGATACCGGGGCACTACCCGTGCTCCTTGCTATCTGAAAAATAAAAAAAGTAACAATATGTTAATAGGGAGAAACACATGCAAAAGAGGCTATTAGCCAGGTCTGTAAGCCTGGCGCTAACCTTAGGCGCTACCTCGGGAATGTTGTCAACTCAGGCAGTGGCTCAGGAAGGCAATACGGCAGAACAAGCAGTAGAAAAGATTTCAGTCACCGGCTCCCGTATCCGCAACCCGGATATGATTGCCAATAGTCCAATGCTAACAGTCGACAGCGACGAAATCGGCAGCCGAGCAGACATCACACTCGACACATTCTTAAACACCTTACCGCAGGTTAACCCCGCAGGCGGCACAACCTCCAATAACCCAGGCAATAATGGTCAGTCCAATATTGACCTGCGTGGTCTGGGCTCCAACCGAAACCTGGTATTGGTAGACGGACGCCGGGTCATGGTATCTGCATCAGATATGACAGTGGACTTAAACACCATTCCAGCGGCCATGATCGACAGTATTGAGATTATTACCGGTGGTGCTGGTGCGGCCTATGGTGCAGATGCCGTTTCCGGCGCGGTCAACCTGAAGCTGAAAGATGACTTTGAAGGCTTCCAGTTTGATATCAATCACTCCAATCATATGGAAGAGAAAGATGCTGAAGAGTATGGCTTTTCAACTCTGTTAGGAGCCAATTTTGAGGATGGTCGTGGTAATGCCATTATCGCTTTTGACTATTCAAAGCGTGAGGGCATGATTAAGTCACAACGTCCCTTCTCAGCCAATGCGACTTCCACTACCACCTTCTTCCCTGAAGGTATCTACAATATTGGTGGTAATGGTCCCAGCCAGGCAGCGGTCGATCAGGTATTTGGTCAGTATGGTATCGCAGCAGGAGCAGTACCAGCCGGACAAAGTATTATTGGTTTTAATACCGACGGCTCACTATTCTCTGCAGGGGTGTTTAACCAGCCCTATAACGTAGAAAACTGGCGTTATCCGGTGGATTTAGGTGTAAATAGCACTCTATTTCCAGACCGCTACAGCTATAACTTTGATGCAGTAAACATTCTGGTATTACCGCTGGAAAGAAAAACCTTCTCCACCAAGTTTGATTACCAGGTGTCCGATTCAACCGAGATTTTTGCCACAGCCGGATGGACGAACTACAGCTCTGAGGCAGCTTTGGCTCCCACGCCGTTCCCAACGGTATTTATCCAGGGTGTTAATGGTACAGATCCCAACGCTGCCATATCCAAATACGTAGAGCCTGACGGTGCAATTGGTTTTCAGTTAGTCGTCCCCACAACCAACCCCTTTATCCCGGATGATTTCAGAACCATATTAAACTCCCGGACCGGTGATAACCCGAATCTGGTTGGTTCCGGCGCCGATGAAGCCTTCCAAATGCGTCAGCGCTCACTATGGGGCGGCCTGAGGACCTCTGAATATGACAACACGGTTATTCAGTACACCTTAGGTGCGCGCGGTAATTTCAATGACTTCTGGAGCTGGGAAGTCTATGGCATGCAGGGTAAAACTACCGTTAAGGAAAGCCAGACCGGTAACCTGGATACCCAGAAAGTGCAGAACCTGATTGAAGCCGCGGATGGCGGAGCCAGTATCTGTGAAGGTGGCTACAATCCATTTGGCCGTAATGAAGTTTCCCAGGCATGTAAAGACTACATGACCATTGGTGCTACGGTTGCCACTGAGTATGACCAGCAAATTTTGCAGGGCTTTGTATCTGGTGATCTATTTGAAACCCATGCAGGTATGGCTAGCTTGGTTGTGGGTTACGAAGTACGTAAATTTGAATATGACTTCGATCCAGGCTCACTGAGTGGTCCGGTATCCGGTTTTAATACCCAGGATGCGGCTGGCGGCAAAAACCAGTTTAACGATATCTTCCTGGAAGCCTTCTTCCCATTGGTTGACGGCATGCCATTCGCTGAATCTGTCGATCTGACATTGGGCTATCGTACCTCTAAGTCTAAGTTTACTGACACAGTGAAGAAAATTGAGGGTGACTCTGACACCAACTCTGCCTACAAAGCCGAGCTTAGCTGGAACATGGGTGACAACCTGCCCAGAGTCAGGGCGTCTTATCAGCGTGCTGTACGTGCCCCTAACTTTGGTGAGCTATTCGACGGTTCTGCTTCCAACCCGCAGTTCTTCGATCCTTGCTCCGTTACATCTGAGTTCAGAAAAGCAAACGGTGATGCCGGAACGGCGCTTTGTAAGGCAACAGGCGTAGCCGACCCTGCGACTTTCGTGCAGACTCCAGGCGGCCAGGTATCTATTGATATCACAGGTAATGTAGATCTGAGCCCCGAAAAAGCTGATACCTTTACCCTGGGTGCGGTGCATACCTTTGAAAATGGTCTGAGTATGTCTTTGGACTACTATAAGATTGATATTGACGATGCCATTATCGATGCCAACGTTAACCTGATTATTGCCGATTGCTACAATTTCTACGGCAATAATTCCAGCTTGAGCGCAGATTATAACTCCTGTCAGTTTATTCAACGTTTTGGCGGTGATGACATATTAGGTATGGCCAACCCAGAGCCAGGCAGTGGTGGTGCCTTGCCAGGTGTAAACTCAGGCTTTATCAAAACCTCAGGTTTTGACTTCCAGGCCGGTTACAACTTTGAAGCCAGTTGGCTGGGCGGCGCCAGTGTTAACATGAACCTGTATGTTAACCATGTTATGGAATACAAAACCAAAGAACTGCCATTCCTGCCGGCCATTGATTATGCTGATACCATCGCCTACTTTGGTGTAAATCTGGGACAATCCTTCCCAGCATGGAAAGCTAACTTCAATACCATGGTCAGCTTTGACGATTTCGATTTCGCACTGCGTGGACGTTACATCGACGGTATGGACAACCGTCTGAATGTTGAAATGCCGCTGGAAATCGAACCCACCGGTACAGATGCAGTGATGTACTGGGATACGTCATTGACCTACCATATGACAGAGAATCATAGTTTACGCTTGGGTATCAACAACCTGTTTGATCAAGAGCCAGAAACTTATGCGCCTAACGTTCAGTCAGGTACAGATCCGTCTCTGTATGACGTAGTGGGCAGACGTATCACTGTGTCTGCCAGCCTGAGGTTCTAAGGCTAAGACCTGATATAAGTAAACCGAAAGGGTCCCAGATTTGGGACCCTTTTTTATTCTTCTAACAAGGTAAAACGCGAAACATTTTGTCCGCCGACGTGCACCGTCTCGATAAACATGGCCAGTGGTCGAACCCATAGCCCCTTTTCACCATACAAAGGCCTGTATACCACCAGCTCTGATTCATCTTCGCTATGGCGAGCCACACCAATGACTTCGTAGTCCTTACCTTTATAATGCCGATAGCGGCCAGGTTTCACTGACATAGGTTACTCCAGATATTGATTAAGTTCGGGCCTAATCGGCATAGGTTTAATGGCTGAAACATTAGCGCCGCCAGTATTCCCCACCGGCACCCATAACCGGGAAAACAACAAGGAAGCCAGAATGCGCACAGTCTGGCCAAGCCACTCCCTTACATCGCGGCGTTTTATCGCCACCTTTAACATCCACCAATGACTCAGGGTATGGCGTCTGGTACTGGGCTGGCCCAGTACATGGGCGTTCTCCAGATAATAAAACGCGGTTTGCCAGTCAGCCTTGAAATAGGCGGCTCTGGCCAGTTGCATTTGATGCGCAAAGCCTGCTGAACGCTTTGGTGACATAACTGACTCCACGGTTTTACTAAAAGGCAGCGCCTTCTGGCTTACCAGATTAAGCCTTGGGCATGTAACGGGCTGCCAACGCTGTTACCGGGGCAGCGGACGGTTTACCGTGCTGCCAGTCCCCGCCTTCCACACCACTGCCGGCAATATCAATATGGGTATACGCCAAAGGTTTGCTGCTACTGCGTTCGTGTTTATCCAGCCCGGCGGCAATACTTAAAAACGCAGCGGGAAACTGATGACCTCTGGCCGTCACTGCGGAAGGGCCATTATTGGATGACAAAATATCATCGGCTTTGCTGCGAGGCCTGACAAAATCAAAGTCTTCCCGGCGCAGCCGTGAGGTTTCACCCGGGTCGCCCCACTTATCACCGATTTCACACAAGGCCTCACCACATCCATGGCTGCGTGCTGTGCCATTTTCAACATAGGCCGTGTAAGGTCCATATGCTCTGGCGGCATGCCCCGTCAAAGTAGCAACCGAGAACAAGCTTGGGGCCAATGCGTCCTTGGCATCGTCGCGCAGGTGGGACAGCAAATCAGCCAGCACCAGGCGGCCTTCGGCATCGGTATTACCAATGCGCACCCTGACACCTGCATGACTGCGGATAATTTCGTCGGCCACAAACGCATCAGAGCCAATGCTGTTGCGCACAGCGCCTATTTCAGCAATGGCTTTCACGCCTTTAGGCTGATAACGGGCCAGGCTCAGCATAAAGCCAGCCACGGCCGCCGCCCCGCCTTTGTCTCGGCTCATACCGGCCATATGTCCATCGGTTTTAAGGTCTGCGCCACCGGTATCATAGGTTATGCCCTTACCGGCCAGTAGCAGGGTATTTTCAATCTGCCCCTGGCCACAATATTCCAGACGTATGACCCTGGGTTGATGGCGTGTAACATGGGTGGATGCCCTTGCAACGGCATGCAGCAGCGGATAATCCTGTCGCAGTGTTGCATCATCACTGATAACAGACACTTTAATAGATGTGCCTGCAAAGGCTTGCTGGCAATACTCGGCAAAGCGTGGCGGCGCCATACGTTCAGGTTCAGTACCGCACAGATCCCGGGCCAGCCGACGCCCGGCTTCCACGGCTTCCAGCCAGGCACAATCAACAGAGTTGGCACTACACAGGCCGATACTCTGCACCGGCTCTATGTCAGTTTCATCCAGCGCTTCACGCGCTTCCAGAGGTTGCCACAAGGCCTGACAGGCGGCCAGATAAGCCACTTCCATTGCATTGGCAAAGGTAGGTTTATCAGGTAATTCACCCAGAATCAGCAGCGGATTTCGCGCACCAGCGTCTCTGGCCATTAATACAGCCTGCTTGGCCGCATCAGCAATACGTCGCACATCATCGGTATCACGTTCCAGTGTGCCCACAGGGGCGAAAATCAGTCGGTTTCCAGCCAATCCGGCGGCGGCCATCAAAACCACTTCTTTGCCGGTTCTGTTATCCACCTGGCTATGCTGACGAATAACCTCTGTTAATGGTGGATGGTTGATTGTACTGATGTCAGTTGCCAGTACTATCACTGCATCCCAGTTGCTGTTGGTAGATATTGCGAAAGACGGGTTGGATTCAGCCAGAGCTTTAGGAAACGCCATTGATAACCTCATTAACGGATTTGCCAGCGGCAAACGAAAGGAATAGTCAGCCTATTTTGCCTGTGCCGTTAATGACACTCAACAGCAGGCAGGGGAAGTTCCAGTTGTAGGTTGTCAGTTTCTGTTGGCAGCAATACATGTAGTCCAACCAGACGTATTCCACGTCCGGCCTGACGATGCAGCGCTTCACTGAGCAGATCACGAAAAAAATGCTGATCCAGTTTACCCAGACGATGCTCAACGGTGGTTTGCTGAAAATCTGCAAATTTCAGCTTAATACCCTGATTCTGAATGGCCAGATTGGCCTGGCACTGACCCAGCCTTTTGCGCAGACGGGGAAACAACGACTCCACAACCTGCCAGCACTGCTCAAAACTGCGAATATCCTCAGGCAACGTCACTTCCACCCCCACAGATTTTCGTTGTCGGTCATGACTGACGTTGCGTTCATCCAAGCCATGCGCACGTTGCCACAATACCGGACCAAACTTGCCAAATTGCTTAAGCAGCTTATCGAAGGGGTAAGCGCGTACATCTTCACAGGTTCTGAGGCCGAGATTTTGTAACCTTTCCCAGGTGACCTTGCCAACGCCGGGGATTTTCTTCAGTTCCAACTGGCGAACGAAAGCATCCAGTCGAGCGGGCGGGATCACACAAAGACCGTCGGGTTTGTTGATATCGCTGGCAATTTTAGCCACAAATTTACAGGGTGCCACCCCCGCTGAGGCGGTCAGTCCGGTTTCGGTCAGAATGGTCCGGCGGATATCTTCGGCAATGCGGGTGGCACTGCCATCGAACAGACCAACATCACTGACATCCAGATAAGCTTCGTCCAGTGACAAGGGTTCAATATGCGGAGTGTAGCGGTTGAAAATTTCGCGAATTTGCCGCGACACTTCGACATACACATCCATACGGCCACGCCGTAGCACCAGATCAGGACAAAGCTTCAGTGCATGCGCTGTGGCCATAGCCGAGCGTACACCATATTTACGCGCCACATAGTTGCATGTCGAGATAACACCACGTCGGTCTGCACTGCCACCAATCGCCAGCGGTACATGCTTTAAGGCAGGATCGTCACGCATTTCCACCGCAGCGAAAAAACAGTCCATATCGATGTGGATAATCTTACGCACCAGCTGACAGAATAACTGTATATGAATACAGTTATTCTGTCTTAGCTGGAGAAAATGTCAACACCCGTGGCAGTTATACTTTGAATTGCTTGAGGACCTTATCCAAACCAAGCGATAAGGATTTAAGCTGCTGGATACTTTGCTCCACATCTTCCGATTCATGCACCGATTCATCAGCCAGTTCACGCACATGACTGACATTTTTAGCCACCTCCTCGGCTATCTGCGCTTGCTGGCTGTTGGCGGCGGCAATACTGTGCATTTGCTGCTGGATACTGCCAATATCGGTGAGCGCCTGTTCCAACACCTGGCGGATCCTGCCAACCTGCTCAACGCCGCTGTCCGCCTGTTGATTACAGCTCTGCATAGCTTGGTTTGCCTGACGGGCACTGGCTTGCAGGCGTTCGATAATCTGTTGAATAGAGCGGGTGGACTCATGGGTACGGCTTGCCAGCGTTCTCACTTCGTCAGCCACCACGGCAAAACCACGTCCTTGTTCCCCGGCTCTGGCCGCTTCTATGGCGGCATTCAGGGCCAGCAGGTTAGTTTGCTCGGTGATATTACTGATCACTTCCAGCACTGAACCAATGGTATCGGTTTCCTGCTCAAGCTCGGTAACGACCTGCGCAGACTGACTAATCTGGGTAGATAGCGCTTCTATACCTGCAACAGCCTGAGTAACCTCTGCGCTGCCTTCTTCCATTCGTTGCCGGGTTTGATCAGATACCAGCATGGCCTGTTCGGTACTGGCTGCCACATCGCGGCTGGTTTGCGCCATTTCCTGACTGGCATGGGCGACGGTTTCTATTTCGGATTTTTCATTATTCACCAGCCGCACATTATGTTCGGTAATACGCGACACTGTGTCGGTAGCCTTGGCCACCTCAGAGGTAATATCCCCCGTCTGTTTAACCAGCCCCTGAATTTTGCCAATAAAATCGTTGAATTCTGTGGCCAACTGGCCAATTTCGTCTTCCCGTCGCACCTCGATACGCTTGGTTAAATCGCCTTCGCCACGGGAAATATCCCGCATCGCGGCTAACATACAGCTCAGGGGTTTAACCAGTGGGCGGATAATCAAGGTCATGGAAAGCGTAATCACCACCAGGATAACGAGCAAATAAAGCAGCGTGGCACGGGTTTCAGCCCACACCGGCGCTTCAATCACTGAATCCGGCACCATAAAGCCCAGCTTCCAGTTCATATAGGGGTAGTCACTGGCGACCGACGTAAATACCACCTGATAATGCTCACCTTGCCAATTAACATCGGCTACACCACTGTCCTTGTCAGACGTCATTTGTTGTAATTGGGCAAAACCACTGGAGTCACTGAACTTTTGCTCTACCTGCGCCATGCTGCTGCCAGGCGGAAAGTCCTTGTCGAAGCCCGGAAAATACACCAGTACCCCTTTGTCTGTGACCAGAAAAGCGTTGCCCACTCCCTGGTACTTAATGCGGCCAAGCAACTGCTCACCGATAGTAGTAATCAGGATGTCCATACCGCCGATGCCGATAAAACCACCATGGTGGCGAATCGGCGTTTTTATGGTGGCGGAGATAGAGCCATCATTGGCATCTACCGCCGGATCAGAGACATACAAGCGCCCCTGCTTTTGCGTCTCTGACCACCAGGGACGCTTATTGGTATAGTAATTGGGGTCGCCCTCATAGCGACCATCCAGATCAAAATACTCAAAGGTATTAGCAGAACCAAAGAATACACTTTTAATCGCATCATCCTGCTCGGATATATAACGGAAGTATCCCTTCACCGCCTGATAGTCGGTATCATTGGCAATGTTACCGCCACGCTCACGGTAACCATCAAACCAGTCCAGCACCTGAGGACTGGCAAACAGGCTATGCACCACCTGCCCCTTGGCATTAAAAAAGCCAGTAATATCGATAGCATTTAGCTGAACCAGGGCACGAATATCTGACAGTACCTTAGACTCAGTGTCCTGGTTCACTTTCTGAACCTGCCAGACGCCATACAGGCTGAACAACACGGCAACGGAGCTCACACAGGCAAGGATCAAACGCCTGCTTAGGGAGGTTTGGTTTTTCATAGTCGTCCTCTTGTTATTGTTATCCCCATCCCACAGGTCATAACATAACCAGCCACAGCTTAAAGCGCCAGAGAAATATCTTGTGAAATTATACAGTTACATGCACTCCAGAGGTAAAACACGTAACTTGCCAAAATAGCAACGACTATCATTGGCCAGTTCCTGACTTGGTACCAGTTACAAAAAAATAATATTCAGAAAGAGAGGCTTAGCCAGCAATAAGGATCTGTTGACTAAAAAAGAAAAGGCGACCCTTTGGCCGCCCGACGGGTTACTGCAAATGCCGATGCAAAAACTGACTAACCGTCTGAAAATAGTCTGTGCGGTTGGCCTGGTCATAAAAACCATGGGTTTCCGTGTCTTTTACAAACCATTGATAAGTTTTACCAGCCTTGTCCATGGCTTTACGCAGTCGCTCAGCATGTTTTATGGGAACCCGGCGGTCTTTCTCGTTGTGTGCAATCAATACGGGCGCTTTCAGCTTGTCCACATTGTAAATCGGTGAATAAGCTTTCAGCTTTGCTTGGTCGGTACCCAGCACATCCTGCAGATAGCTCTCTCCGTACGAGCGATCAGGAATGTCTCCCTCTTCAAACATCAGAGGTAAGTCGTAGACCCCCACAGTACCGATCACACATCGGTACATATCTGGCACCAGGGTTGCCGCTTGGAGGGCAGCATAACCGCCGAAGCTGGCCCCCATAATGCAGACTTTCTGTGAGTCAACCCGCCCTTGCCCGATAACCCATTGGGTGCCTTCGATAATGTCCTGCAAAATGCGCCCGCCCCATTGCTGGTAGCCTGCCACCTTAAATGCCTGGCCATAGCCACCTGAGCCACGGTAATTCACCCTCAGCACCGCATACCCCTGCGAAGCCAGCAGTTGCACTTCCCGGTCGAAGTCCCAGTAATCTCTGACACCATGTGGCCCGCCATGCACCAACACGACCAGCGGCACTTTTTGGTCAGCTGGCCGCGACTGTGGATACGTCAGATAACCGGGGATACGAAGTTTATCAGAGGTCTCAAATTCAATGGGTTCTGAGGGCGACAAATGCTCACTCTGCAGATTTGCCAGATTGGCAAACATCGAAAACAGGCTGTTTTTTTCTTTGTCGTACAAGTAGTAAGTACCGGCGTCAACATCATTACTGGTATAGATCATCCACAACTTGCCATTCTTGCTTTTACTGGTAATCCTGACCTTGTAGCCTGGAAAAGTTTGCAAAAACTGCCGATACATAGCGACTTCATCATTGTCACGACCAAGCATGACATAGGTGGGATAATCCGGGTCTACCCGCAGGGCATAAATACTGTCACCGTCGGCGCTGTAGGTTACAGAAGTAATATCCACTTTATCATCGGTATACACTTCTTTCTTTTCACCGCTTTGCATATCCAACTGGAACAGCCCTTTAAGCGCCTGCCCCTGATTGTCCAGATAATAAAGTTTGTCGCCCTGTTCATTGAGCGCTAACGGGTAAAAACCTTTGCCAAAGTCTGCACTGATCTCGGTCCACTCGTCATCTTCGTATCGGTAGGTGCGCCTGTTGTTGGTATCATCCAAACCTATGGCCAGTTTCAGATGACCTTTGCCATCGGCAACAAAATCGGCGTAAGACACCGGTGAACGGGTAATGGGATAGCTTAATTGACCGTTAAACACATTAAGCTTATGGATACTGGCCTTGCGCTCTCCACCTTGTGACATGGGTGTGGAGGCTATCAGGATATGCTTTTCATCATCCGGCAGTGTACTGATAATCTCGCCCCAGCCGAAGGTATCCTGTTTCTTTTTAAGCCTGGAGCCGGTTTGCATTTCCCCCGCACCCACGCCATAAATCAGTTCACCATTTTTGCCGTTATAGTCCACCGCATAAAGCTGCCCATAAAATTTCGGCTCTTCATCCCAGGGTTCGCTCTCTAAGAGTTTTATCACCAATCTTTGATCTGTGACCCAATAAGCCTCACCGGCTTCCTGACGGCCCGGAAATCTGGCACCACCGACAATTTTGCGATCCTGAGTACGAAAGACCGCCAGTTGGCGTTTACCCTCATGCACGAGAGTGACTGCTAACAACTGACCATCGGGGGAAAGCTTGGCATCAGTAAAAGCATAATCGATGGCAAAATCCGCAGGCGAATATTGTGGCTTCGCTGCAACAACGGCAAAAGACATAAAGCTGAAGATCAGGCACAAGGCCCGACAATAAAACATACCTGACATGGCAAAATCCCTTTTAATCTATTGTTTGGTATTGAAAGTGGTGCCACCAGACTATTATTCCGGCATAAATAATAATCTTTTGGCAAGACCACAACTGGAACTTAGCAAATACAAACCGGACAAGCTAGAATCGGCGGTCAATACTTAATCGGCATAACGTCCGTTGAATATAAAAAAGGCCTGGATGCCAGGCCTCAGACAGACATCAAATAATTTGATTACGCTGCCATTCCTTGAGCTTCTCCTGGCGCGCCTGTTCGCGGGCCTCTCTGGCTTTTTTCCTGTCACAGGGCTCGGGGCAATCACAAGCCTTTTCAATTCCCAGCGCGCCTAACCCGCCGCAACTGCCGGAAATGGATTTCTTCTGCAACAGGTAGCCGATAGACATGGCAACCACAATAACCAGAAAAAAACCGAAGGCTAGAAAAAAAGTACTCACGTCACTTCCTACTGCAAAAATGGCTCAAATTCCGGGCTATTATACGCTTTAAATCCATCTTTTTCTCGGGTGATCAGCAAAACAGCCAATTTATGTTCCGTGGCAAAGGCAACCCCCTGTTCAGCGCCCATGACATTAATTGCCGTCGCCAGACCATCGGCGGTCATACTGGAGGGATGTACCACAGTAACGGAAACCAGATTGTGTTGAATGGGGTAACCTGTGGTGGGATCGATTAAATGCGAATAGCGCACACCATTTTCTTCAAAATAATTGCGGTAATCACCGGAAGTAGCGACGGCATTGTTACCCACACTAATGATTTGCTGCACCGCACGTTCACCGGACAGCGGCTTTTCTATGGCCACCCGCCAGGCTGAGCCGTTGGCTTTTTGGCCTGACAAACGCATTTCCCCGCCAATTTCCACCAGATAGTCATGTAAGCCCCTGTCATCCAGTATATCGGCTACAACATCAACCCCGTAGCCCTTGGCTATGGTGGACAAATCCACATACAGATCGGGTTGGCTTTTACTGGCACTGTCTGCATGCAGATGTAACTTTTCCAATCCCGTTTGTGCTTTGGCCGCATCGATGACCTGTTGTTCAGGGACATGCTCCGGCCTGGCCTTAGGGCCAAAGCCCCACAGGTTGACCAACGGGCCGACCGTGACATCCAGTTTACCGGCACTGATTTGCCCTAAGCGTTTAGCTTCTCTCATAACCGACAGGGTTTGTGCGGATAAAGGAAACGGCTCGCTACTTTGCCACTGGTTAAAACGGGATAGTTCAGAGTCCGGGTCATAAGTGGACATCTGCTTGTTCACCAGCGCCAGGGCAGCATCGATATCCGCCTGCAGTTGTTGTTCATCCAACCCTTGGTGATTCACAAACTTAATATGGTAAGTGGTGCCCATGGTCTTACCAGACAGGGCAGTTTCACTTGGTGCCGGGGTACAGGCCACCAACAGACAGAGCAGCAACCATAGAATGCTGCCGCCGAGTAATCTTTGCATATGTATTTCTCTTAAAACGCTAGCATGGAGCCAATAGCGCTCATTTAACCGATAATGACAAAAAAGGGGCCGAAGCCCCTTTTAATTATCCGCCGAAGTCATCCAGCAGAATGTTTTCATCTTCCACGCCCAGATCCTTGAGCATCTTGATGACGGCCGCGTTCATCATTGGCGGTCCACACATGTAGAACTCACAATCTTCCGGTGCAGGATGATCCTTCAGGTAGTTTTCCAGCAATACCTGGTGGATAAAACCTGTGTAGCCTGTCCAGTTATCTTCTGGCTGTGGATCAGAGAGTGCCACGTGCCATTTGAAGTTTTCATTCTCTGACTGCAAGGTGTCAAAATCTTCCACATAGAACATTTCGCGCAGAGAACGTGCTCCATACCAGAAGCTGATCTTGCGCTTGCTGTTCAGACGACGCAGTTGGTCGAAAATGTGCGAGCGCATTGGCGCCATACCGGCACCACCGCCGATAAAGACCATCTCAGCATCGGTTTCCTTGGCAAAGAACTCACCAAAGGGACCAGAGATAGTGACCTTGTCCCCTTCCTTCAGGCTCCAGATGTACGAGGACATCTTCCCGCAGGGCAGGCTAAGGTTATTCGGTGGCGGCGTTGCGATCCGTACGTTCAGCATAATAATGCCTTTCTCTTCCGGATAGTTCGCCATGGAGTAAGCACGGATAGTTTCGTCATCGACCTTGGATTCCAGCTTGAAGAAGCCGAACCGTTCCCAGTCGCCACGGAATTTTTCCGGTACATCGAAATCCTGGTACTTCACGTGATGGGGTGGCGCTTCAATCTGAATATAACCACCGGCACGGAAAGGCACACTTTCACCAGCAGGAATTGCCAGCTTCAGCTCTTTGATAAAGGTCGCTTTGTTATCGTTGGAGATAACAGTACAGTCCCATTTCTTGATGCCGAAGATTTCTTCTTCCAGTTCGATCTTCATGTCCTGCTTGATAGCTACCTGACAGGACAGACGGCAACCTTCGCGCGCTTCACGCTTGCTGATATGGTCCAGTTCAGTAGGCAGAATCTCGCCACCACCATCGTGGATATGCACACGGCACTGGCCACAAGAGCCACCGCCACCACAGGCAGAAGACACAAAAATACCGGCATTGGCCAAGGCGCCCAGCAGCTTGTCGCCTGGCTGCGCCTTAATGGCTTTGTCGGGATCGTCATTGATCAAAATGGTCACTTCGCCGGCAGGCACCAGTTTGGACTTGGCGAACATAATAATGAACACCAGGGCCAATACGATGGCGATAAACATGCCGACACCCAGATAAATTTCTATTTGATTCATCAGAACCTCCAAGTGCAGCGCGTTACAGGGAAATACCGGTGAAGGACTGGAAGCCCAGCGCCATCAAACCAGCGATCATAAATACCGAGCCCAGGCCACGCAGACCAT
Source organism: Bowmanella denitrificans (assembly GCF_039522935.1). Taxonomy (NCBI): domain Bacteria; kingdom Pseudomonadati; phylum Pseudomonadota; class Gammaproteobacteria; order Alteromonadales; family Alteromonadaceae; genus Bowmanella; species Bowmanella denitrificans. The sequence goes on from NZ_BAAAEI010000015.1 coordinate 107,533, forward strand.
CTGGGATATCGGCATACTTGAGTTTTTCACGTACCGCAGCCAGCAAGGTAATGGCCAGAGCCCAACCGATACCGCTACCTACACCGTACACAATGCTTTCGGTGAAGTTGTACTCACGCTGTACTGCAAAGGCCACACCACCGAAAATGGCGCAGTTCACGGTAATCAGCGGCAGGAAAATACCCAACGCGTTGTACAAAGCCGGGAAAAACTTATCCAGCGCCATTTCCAGAATCTGCACCAAGGCGGCGATAACACCGATAAAGGTCAGGAAGTTCAGGAAGCTCAGATCAGCATCCGGGAAACCGGCCCAGGCCAGTGCGCCAGGGGCCAGGATACTGGTGTAGATAACCTGGTTAACAGGCACAGAAATACCCAGAACCACCACTACCGCCACACCCAGACCCATAGCTGTTTTTACTTTTTTGGAAACAGCCAGGAAGGTACACATGCCCAGGAACAAAGACAGGGCCATGTTCTCGATAAAGATCGAACGAACAAACAAACTCAGATAATGTTCCATGCGTTACTCCTTGGGCTCAACTTGCTGCGGACGTATGGTACGGATAAACCAAATCATACCGGCAATCAGGATAAATGAGCTGAACGGCAGGATCAGCAAACCGTTACCCTGATACCAGCCACCATTTTGTACCAGTGGCAGGATTTCAAAGCCCAGAATAGTGCCGAAACCAAACAGTTCTTTAATAGTGCCGATGACAATCAGGATAAAGGAGTAACCCAGACCGTTACCGATACCATCCAGGAAGCTCATCATGGGTGGGTTTTTCATGGCATAAGCTTCAGCCCGCCCCATAACGATACAGTTGGTAATAATCAAACCAACGAATACCGAGAGCTGCTTGGAGATCTCGTAGGAATAGGCCTTGAGAATCTGGTCAACAACTATTACCAGTGACGCGATAATGGTCATCTGAATGATGATCCGCACGCTGGACGGAATCTGGTTACGAATTAACGAGATGAATAAGTTAGAGAACGCGACCACGGCGGTCAGCGCCAGTGACATGACCAGTGCCGTCTCTAACTTAGTAGTAATTGCCAGTGCCGAGCAAATCCCCAGTACCTGCAATGCGATAGGGTTGTTGTCCAGAATCGGACCAAACAACACCTTTTTGGTTTCTTTAGACATTGCCATTTAGTTTGCCTCCTCAGGACTTCCAGGGTTGCTTGGCCAGAAACGGGCCAAAACCTTGCTCACCCAACCAGAAATCCAGTGTATGTTGTACACCGTTGCTGGTCAGGGTGGCACCGGACAGCGCATCGACAGCATGTACATCATCGGCTGAAGCATTCTTCTTCACCGCAATGGCCACTTTGCCATCTTCAAACAGCTGCTTACCGTCCCACTTGGCTTTCCAGTCAGGGTTCAGTACTTCACCACCCAGTCCAGGGGTTTCCTTTTGCTGGTAATAAACCAGTTCACGAGCGGTTTTACCATCGGCATCAACCGCCAGGAAGGCGTACATCAGATCCCACAAACCACTGCCGTGCACGGGCAGAATGATACGGTTAACCTGACCGGCATCGTCTTTCACCAGATAAACAGACGCTACGTTAGGCTTGCGTTGGAAACCAACTTTGCTACCTTCCAGTTTAGTGCTGGTAGCAGGGTCCTTAGCCGCCTTGTACATGTCGTAGCTATCAGATGGCTTCTCGACATAGTCACCAGAATCCAGATCCACATAACGCTCTTCAACACGCGCTTTGTAAGTTCCGGCAATGTCACCTTTGGCGTCAGCCAGTAAACCGGCCGCTTCCAGAATATTGGTTTGTTTGTCCAGTGCCGCATTGTGCTGCTGCAAAGACCGCAGGCCTACGGCAGCACCGGATACCACAATGGAACAAACCAGACAGACGGCGACAACAACGCCAACTGTCCTTCCTAAAGTTTCTTTTTTAGCTGACACGCGCCATCCTCCGTTTGATATTGCCTTGAACAACGAAGTAGTCGAACAAAGGTGCCCACAGGTTAGCGAACAGGATCGCCAGCATCATACCTTCAGGGAAGGCCGGGTTGAGCACACGAATCATTACACACATAAAGCCGATTAACAGGCCATATGCCCATTTACCTTTATTGGTAAAGGAGGCAGACACCGGGTCAGTGGCCATAAACAGCATACCAAAGGCAAAACCACCAGTGACCAAATGCCAGTACCAAGGCATGGCGAACATGGCATTGGTGTCGCTTCCAATCATATTAAGCAGGGTGCTGAACACCGCCATACCCGCTAACACACCCAGCACAATGCGCCAGGATGCAATACGCAGATACATAATGAACAGACCACCAATCAACAAGGCCAGTGTTGAGGTTTCACCAACAGATCCTTGAATGCTGCCGAAGAAGGCATTCCACCACTCAGCGTTTAAGCTCCAATCGGTAATCTGGCCAGAAGCAGCTTGTCCCAGCGCCGTCGCACCAGAGAAACCATCAGCCGCAGTCCAGATTGCATCCCCGGAGATTTGCGCAGGATAGGCGAAGTATAAGAACGCACGACCAGACAAGGCGGGGTTCAGGAAGTTACGGCCAGTACCGCCAAACACTTCTTTGGCAATCACCACACCGAAACTGATACCCAAAGCAACCTGCCATAGTGGAATAGTTGCTGGTAGCGTCAGGGCAAACAGTACGGAAGTAACGAAGAAACCTTCGTTAACTTCATGCTTACGAATAGACGCAAACAACACTTCCCAGAAGCCACCCACCGCAAATGTCACGGCGTAGATTGGCAGGAAGAAACAGGCGCCATAGCCAAACATGGCCAACCAGCCAGTAGTTTGGGTGCCCAGTTCACCGCCAAGGGCAGCAAATAAACCCGCCTGCCAGTACCCTTCCACCGTTGCAGCCCAAGTGACTGCATCGCTGCCAAGAATAGCGTGGTGCGCTTGATAGCCAACGTTGTACATACCATAAAACATGGCTGGGAAGGTCGCCATCCACACCATAATCATGATGCGTTTCAGATCAATGCTGTCACGTACGTGAGTACCTGTCTTATTAACCAAACCAGGCGTATAGAAAATGGTCGCCGCGGCTTCATACAAGGCATACCATTTTTCGTATTTACCACCCGGCTCAAAATTGGGTTCGATTTTCTCGAGATATTCTTTCAAGCTCATGGATCAGCCCTCTTTCTCTATCTTGGTCAGGCAATCACGCAGCACAGGACCGTAGTTGTACTTGCCTGGGCATACGTAGGTACACAAACCAAGATCTTCTTCATCCAACTCAAGACAGCCCAAGGTTTGGGCACTGTCCGTATCGCCAGCCAGCAAGTCGCGCAGCAGCAAAGTGGGAAGAATATCCAGAGGCATTACGCGCTCGTAGTTACCAATTGGTACCATGGCACGATCAGAACCATTAGTGGTAGTGGTCATATTGAACAGACGCTTAGGACTGAGGTGACCTAAGTAGGCACGGGTGACAGAGTGTTTGTCACTACCTGGACGCAGCCAGCCAAACAGTTCTTTCTCGCGCCCTTCCGCCAGCAAGCTAAGTTGCAGGTGGAAACGTCCCAAATACGCATGTACGCCCTGAGCGTGAGTACCACACAGTACCGAACCCGATACCACGCGAACTTCACTACCTTCAGTTTCACCTGCGGTCAGCTCTTCAGTACTGGCACCCAGAACAGTGCGCAGCAAACGTGGATTTTTGGCCGCAGGGCCTGCCAGGGCAACCACACGACGATTATCCAGCTCACCTGTGGTGAACAGGTGGCCAATGGCCATCACGTCCTGGTAGTTGATATGCCAGACCACTTTGGCAGCACCGGCAGAATCCAGGAAATGAATATGCGTACCTACCAACCCTGCTGGGTGGGGGCCAGCGAATTCATTTACCTCAGCCTGCGCGCTGCCAGTATCAATATTGGCACCCGGTGCTTTACTGACATACAGCTTACCTTCGGTAAGACGGCGCAGCACGGTCAGACCATTGATAAAATCGTCTTTACGTTCTGCGATGATGGCAACAGGGTCAGCGGCCAGTGGATTGGTATCCATGGCATTGACAAAGATGGCGCGTGGAGAGGAACCCAGTGCCGGCGCTTTACTGTATGGACGAGTGCGCAAGGCAGTCCACAGACCAGAGTCGACCAGATTCTTCTCAACGTCATCCCTGCCAAGGGACGCAAGCTGAGCGGCATCATATTTGGCAAAGTTTTCCTGCGCATCGCCGGACACTTCAATAACAACTGACTGCAGCACACGCTGGGCGCCACGGTTCACTTGTTTGATGGTTCCTGCTGCAGGAGCGGTGTATTTAACGCCGGGATTTTTTTTGTCTTCGAAAAGCACCTGGCCTTTCTTAACAGTATCGCCTTCGGCAACGGCCATAGTAGGCCGCATTCCGACGTACTCTTCCCCAAGAACAGCAACCCGGGTGATCCGGGGCCCTTCATGGATCTGTTGTTGTGGCGCTCCCGCAATGGGGAGGTCCAACCCTTTGGTGATTTTTATCATACGCAATTGCACTACTTATTTACTGAATACTCATCAGGATTTGCCCTGATGTCCCACCAAGCCCCATCCTGATGAGTATTCGAAACTAACCCCACCTGTTGTCTGTCATCCAGTAACAAGCGCCTGCAATTCTCTTTACGACTTCCCAACCATTCCCGGTTGGCTGTTGCAGCCAGATAGACCTCAACAACCCGTTGACCAGCTGATCACCAGCCAACCACATCCTGTGCTCAAGCTTTGCCCGTTTATGAAAAAACGCACAAAACCAGTTACAAATGGGAGGGATCTTTGAAAAAGATAGACCTATCTCTCAAACCCGGCATTTTAGCATTAAACACAGCCATTTCGCCATGCAAATGTTTGTTTATCCCACGCATTCCTTGCGACTTTGGTATGACATCCATTGCCGAAATAGCGCCACGGCAAGGAAAATGGCAAACACAAAAAAGCCGCCCGAAGGCGGCTGAATCAAGGGCTATTTACCAGTCTGCCAACGGACTGACATCGGCGGCATAATCTACATTGTCAAAGCCAAAGCCGAATAGATGCAGAAATTCACGGTGATAGCTCACATAATCGGTCAACTCATCGATAGTCTCAGTTTGCACCTTATCCCAGATTTGCTGAACACGCTGCTGCACATCATCTTCCAGTTCCTTGTAATTCTGGAACAAATGGCCGCCTGCATCAAAACGGCGCTGCGTGCCATACAAATTTTCACAGAACAAGCCATGAATCTGTTCAATGGTACCCTCGTAGGTGCCGTCTTGTTTCATCACTTTAAATAATGCAGAAATATACAGCGGCATAATAGGAATAGCAGAGCTGGCCTGGGTTACCACCGCATTCAGGGAAGAAACAAAGGCTTCGCCAATAAGATCTGCGGTATTGTTGCGAATCTCAAGTGTGGCGCGATCCAGGTCTTCCTTGGCCTTACCAATAGTGGCATGACCATAAATAGGCCAGGTCAGCTCTTTGCCGATATAAGTGTAAGACGTGGTGATAAAATTGTCGGCCAGCACGCCAGCCTCTTTCAGGGCATCAATCCACAGCTCCCAGTCTTCGCCGCCCATCACTTTGACGGTATTGGCCACCTCTTCAGGATTGGCCGCTTCTACTGTCACCTCGTCAATAATACGCTTAGAGGTATTGAGGTTTTTAGTGGTAACACTGCCGCCTATTGGTTTGAGCGTTGATGAATAGACTTCACCACTGTCTGGGTCGGTGCGACGTGGAGATGCCAGACTATAAATAACCAAATCCACCTTCCCTAAATCAGCCTTAATGGTGTCGATGACCTGCTGCTTGATTTGATGAGAAAATGCATCACCGTTAATGGTTTTGGCATACATCCCCTGTTGCCTGGCTTTGTCGTGATAGGCTGCGGTGTTATACCAACCCGCCGTGGCCGTTTTGGTCTCGGAGGCTTCTTTTTCAAAGCACACACCCAGGGTAGCGGCACCATAACCAAAGCCCGCTACGATACGTGATGCCAGGCCATAGCCGGTAGAACATCCCAACACCAGTACCTTCTTTGGTCCCTGACCACTTACGCCCTGCTGTTTTACATAGTCGATTTGCTTTTGCACATTAACCGCACAACCCACAGGGTGCGCATTAGTACAGATAAAGCCACGGATTTTCGGCTGAATAATCATAAGGACCTTTCCTTTTTAAGAAGTGTCGCCATTGTAAAGACAAGACACAGAGAAACAACTCTGAACACTTAAGGATTGTTGACTATCCATAAAGCCCGTTACGGGCTTTATGGATTTTATCAGCTAGTTACCCTGACGATTTTTATAGTACTCCATTTCAGATAACCGGTGATAAGCACTGACCTGCTTCTGGAACGCGGCATAGGACGCATAGACTTTGGCAAACTGCGGATCCTGATCTGACTGCTCTTTCAGTACCTCAGCCGACGCCTGCCGCAGGGCCTCCATCACATCATCAGGCAGCGGCAGTATTTTGATGCCGTGCTTATCACGCAGCGCTGCCATGGCTTCGTTGTTACGTGCGGTATACTCGTCCAGCATATCCTGATTAACCGCCTTGGTGGCAACCTCAACAATACGCTGCAAATCGGCAGGCAAGCTGTTATAGGCCTCGGCATTAACCGTGAACTCAAGCATGGCGCCGGGTTCATGCCAGCCAGAATAATAGTAATATTCGGCCGCTTTGTGCAGACCGAAGGCCAGGTCATTATATGGGCCCACCCATTCGGTGGCATCAATGGCGCCGGTTTGCAAAGAGGTAAAAATCTCGCCACCGGTCAGTGCCACCGGCACTGCTCCAACCTTTTTCAACACTTCAGCGCCAAGGCCCGGCATCCGTATTTTCAGGCCTTTAAAATCCGCGATGCTGTGAATCTCTTTTTTAAACCAACCGGCCATCTGCACGCCGGTGTTACCACCAGCAAAGGGGATGACGCCAAAAGGCTGGTAAACTTCCCGCCACAGGGCCAAACCGCCACCATAATGCAACCAGCTGTTGGTTTCGGTCACGTTCATGCCAAAAGGTATAGCGGTGAAAATCTGCGCAGCGGGTGCCTTACCCTTCCAGTAGTAGCTGCCAGCATGCCCCATCTGTGCCGTGCCATTTGCCACCGCATCAAACACCTCAAAACCCGGCACTAACTCGCCGGCACCATACACTTTGATCTTCAACCGGCCGGCTGACATTTCTTCCACCATAGTGGCAAAGGTTTCAGGCCCCCGCCCCAGGCCCGGGAAGTTTTTAGGCCAGGAGGTAACCAGCTTCCATTCAAAGTGCTGCTGTGGTGCTGCGCCTGTCTGGTTAGCTGTCATTTCTTTCCCACATCCCACCAGTACCAACATGGCCGCGACGGTGAGGATGGCGTATTTAAGCCGCTTCATTGCTTGTTCTCCCAAATTGTTGTTGATATTTATCCGTATAACTGTGCGGGCAACCAGGTAGCTAACTGCGGCCATATTGCCAACATCACCAACAGCGCTAGCTGTATGACGATAAATGGCACCACCCCTTTATACATATCACTGGTTTTTACCGAAGCCGGGGCAACCCCGCGAAGATAAAACAAGGCAAAACCAAAAGGTGGGGTTAAAAACGAGGTCTGCAGATTAATAGCAATCATAATGCCCAGCCAAACCGGGTCCACCCCCATAGCCAGCAAGACAGGCCCAACAATGGGCACAACCACGAACGTGATCTCGATAAAATCCAAAATAAATCCCAGCAGGAAAATCACCAGCATAACCAACAGCATTGCAGCGAAAACCCCGCCTGGCAGTGCAGCGAAGAAATCTTCAATCAGCGCTTCGCCACCAAGCCCCCGAAACACCAGGGAAAACACCGACGCGCCAATAAGAATCAAAAACACCATGGACGTGACTTTTGTGGTGCCCAGCATTACTTCTTTTAAGGTTGCAATGCTCAATTGTCTGGAAATGAGTGCCAGCAGCAATGCACCAAAGGCCCCTACCCCTGCCGCCTCGGTCGGTGTCGCCAAACCAGTCAAAATAGAACCCAAAACCAGCAGCATTAATAACAGTGGCGGCAGCAAGGCTTTAAGTAAGGGCAGCAACGTCAGTGGTGCGGCCGCCGTGACGCTGGATTCAAACCAGTGCGGTTTAAAACGACTGCACAGCAACACATAACAAAGATAAAGTACAACCAGCAGCAGGCCGGGCAATAAAGCACCGACAAACAAATCTCCGACAGACACAGACTCCGGCGAAAAAATCCCCATATCCAGTTGCGCCTGTTGGTAGGCACTGGATAAGACATCGCCCAGCAGAACCAGGGCGATGGAGGGCGGTATAATCTGACCAAGGGTGCCGGTCGCACAAATGCTGCCAGTGGCAAATGCCGGGTGGTATCCGCGGTTAAGCATGCTAGGCAGTGACAACAACCCCATAGTCACCACAGTCGCACCGACAATGCCGGTACTGGCCGCCATCAACATCCCCACCAAAACCACCGAAATGGCCAGTCCACCGCGAAAACGCCCAAACATCTGCGACATCGCTGCCAGTAGCAGTTCGGCCACTTTGGACTTTTCCAGCATAATGCCCATAAACACAAACAGCGGTACGGCCAGTAATGTCTGATTGGTCATAATGCCGTACAGCCTGCTTGGCAAGGCATGCAGGTACGCCATATCAAACACACCAAATAGCGCACAAACCGAAGCAAACAACAGCGCCGTGCCAGCCAGGGCGTAGGCAACAGGATAGCCAAGCATTAACACCAGACACACCAGCACAAATAAAATCAGGGCCAGAAACTCCATCAGGCCTCCCGCTGTGTATTAGCTTGAGCCTGTTTAAGCTGTTGCCAGTTTAACCAGCTCTGTGCGAGCGCCTGTAGCGTCATTGTCAGACAGAAAATGGGGATTAGGCTTTTCAGTACAAAAACTAACGGTAGGCCCCCTGCCTCTGGCGAGGCTTCCAGTAGCAACCAGGAACTGCTGACATAATCCCAGCTCATCACAAAAATAAAACCGTTAACCGGCAGCAATAACAACAAAGTGCCAGCAATATCAATCAGGTTGCGGGTTCGAACTGACAATCGCCGATAGAAAATGTCCACTCTGACGTGTTCATCCGCCTTCAGAGTGTGTGCAGCCCCCAGCATAAAGACCATTGCATGCAGATACATGGCGGACTCCTGCATGGCAATCCAGCCCAGGTTAAAGCCATAGCGGAGTATCACAATAAGGAACACCAGTATAACCATGGTCAGGGTCAACCAACTGACGCCCTTACACAGGTATAAATTGATTCGATCTATTCGTTGGCAGGATGATGTCAGCAGCGGCACTATGGATATTTATTGTTGTCCTTTTGCTAAAGCTTTTAACAAAAAGCTTACCGGAATGGAACGGCGAGCCGGTCAACAGACATAAAAAAAGTGTCCTAAGACACTTTTCGTTTCAAGCCGCCCAGGCAGGCTGGCGAATCTGGCGCCCCGCCATATAAACCTTGCCACTCACTATCTGTATAGGTATGCAAGGCCAGGGCATGAATATGATTAGCTAATTCATCTTTAAGTACGGCATTCACCGCTCTGTGTCTGTTGATCAAACGCTCACCGTTGAATGAAGGACAGACTAGCACCACTTTGAAGTGGGTTTCAGCGCCAGCAGGCACATTATGCTGATGGCTTTCATTAATGACTTCCAGATAAGCCGGCTGAAAATGTGTCAACAGTTTTTCTTCGATAGTGTTTTGAATGTTCATCTCTCAACCCCTGTATACTACTTAATTGTGGCCAGCCCTTGAGGGCATTCTTGCCACGGATGTGTGTCCCTTACAGGTTTAAATTTAGTCTTCGCCACCAAGGTTACAACCAAATTCCAGGCTGGCTATGATAACCGTCTGAGCCTTCGAGATATATTTTTTCTGACAGGATATATAGCCATTTATAACCTTCCTCTGGCCAAAAGCCCGCAGTGAAATCAGCAATAGATATAACGAAAGGTCAGATTGATACGCTCGCCAATCACCCTGCGGGTTTTAGCAATTCCATGCTGCCAATGGCTTTGCGTCGGCCCGGACATGATCAATAAACTGCCGTGTTGCAGCGGCAGTCTGTGGGTTTGCCCGGTACCTTTATGGCGGAAATCCAGGTTGCGACAGACCCCCAGACTCACAGAGGCGATCACCGGGTTGCGCCCCAGTTCAGGCTCATCATCTGAGTGCCAACCCATGCTGTCGTCGCCACTACGGTACCAATTCGCCAGGACCGCATTAAAGCGTTGTCCGCAGGCTTGCTCACATGCCAGTTTTAGTGCGCTGAGCTCGGCAGTCCAGTGCTCTGGTGACAAGGTCAATCCGGAATAACGATATTGTGTGCCAGCATCCCCATACCAGGCTTGCAACCTGGGGATTTTCACCACTTTGCCGTAGAGTTTGATATGATCCTGACGCCAGGCCAGACTGTCACGAAAGCAACGCAGCAATCCGTCAGCACTGCACTGGTCAAGGAAATCCGGTCTATAGTCCAACTCAGCCTGAGGTAAGGTGATTACACCGGTATCGAATAACGACTGCTGCACAAAAGCCTCAAAGAGATCTGCCGTATCATGAAGGTAATTCTAACCGCAAATGACCATAGCCTTAAGCTGCATCGCTACCCAGCCCGCCTGCAGGACAAAAATGAACAGGCCTGGGATGCTGCCGATGAGTTACTGCTTGAACAAATGCAAGCGCAGCCCAAACCGGCCAGATTACTGATATTCAATGATGACTGCGGTGCATTAAGCTGTTTTCTTGCCCATTGGTCACCATCCTGGATTAGCGACTCTCAGGTTGCCAGACTGGCTTGCCAGCAAAATTTAGCTGACAACAATATCGCCCCCCATAAGGTCAGCTTTTATGACAGCCTGACCTTACCCGAAGGCAAAGCCGATCTGGTGCTGATGAAAATCCCGAAAACCCTGGCACTGCTGGAACACCAGTTAATTCAGTTACAGCCCTGGGTTGATGCCAACACCCGCATCATTGCTGGTGCCAAGGCCAATCAGATCCAAAAATCCACCCTGGCCTTATTTGAAAAATACCTGGGGTCAACCCACACCTCGCTGGCCAAAAAGAAGGCCAGATTAGTGTTTTGCCAACCGCAAACGCGCACTCCAGTGCCTTCGCCCTATCCAGATATCTGGCCACTGGAAGGCACAACATTGCAGATACACAACCACGCCAATGTGTTTGCCAGAGCGCAATTGGATATCGGTGCCCGCTTTCTGCTACAGCACCTTCCGGATGCCAGCAATAAGCGGGTAATCGACCTGGGATGTGGCAATGGCGTGCTGGGACTGAGCCTGCTGGCCCGCGCACCAGTGACTAAACTGCTGTTTGTTGACGAGTCATTTATGGCCGTCGAATCAGCCAGGCTGAACGTACAACATAACCTGCCGCACAAACTTAACGACTGTGAATTTATCGCCAGCAATTGCCTGGAGCAGGTGCCACAGCAGCAGGTTGATCTGGTGCTGTGTAATCCGCCCTTTCATCAACAGCAACGCATTACCGACCATATTGCCTGGCAGATGTTCAATGACGCCCGGCGTTATTTGCGTTCAGGCGGAGAGCTGCGGATTGTCGGCAACCGCCATTTAGGTTATCAGGACAAACTGAAACGGTTGTTTGGTGGCTGCCGCCAGGTTGCAGTCAATAATAAATTCGTTATCTTATCTGCATTTAAAAACTAAGGAGGATTGTCATGTATCGGATGATAGCCGCACTTATCTTGTGTTTTTCTACCTTAACACTGGCCGCCGATGACGGCTCACAGCTGCAAAAAGGCAATCTGTTTCCACGGGTTAAGTTAGATACCAATATGGGCAGTATTGTAGTTGAACTGGACCGCGCCAGCGCCCCCATTACCACCAATAATTTCCTATTGTATGTGGATAAACGCAGCTATGAAGGCACAATATTTCACCGTGTTATTCAGGACTTTGTGGTGCAGGGCGGCGGCTACGACAAGGACTTTAATACCAAGCCGGTGATGAAAACCATCTTTAACGAGTCGGGCAATGGTAATAAGAATGAGCTGTATACTATCGCCATGGCCAGGGAGAACGATCCCCATTCCGCCGGCCGTCAGTTTTTTTTCAATATGAATGATAACCCCAGCCTCGATCCGGGTCGAAAATGGGGCTATGCGGTATTTGGCCGGGTAGTAGAAGGCACAGAGGTGCTGGACAAAATTGCCGCCGTAGAAACGCAGGTCCATCCTACCTGGGGCTGGCCAGATGTGCCGGTAGAGCCGGTGATCCTGGAAAAAGCTACGTTGTTACCGCAGACGTTCTGACGACCAAAAAACAACCAGACAGGCGTTGTTTTTTTATTTAACAACGCGCTATTCTGTTTGCTCGTTTTTGGCATTGGACGCCCAGCAGATGAAATCCGTTTTAATAGTTAGCATTGCGTTAGTCGTCGCGGCAGGTACTTATGTAGCGCTAAACACTAATGAACCCGGCTTAGTAACTGAAAATGAATTGAATAATTCAGATAGTGAAAGTCCTTCCCCATCTTTGCCTTCGAAGCCAAGCTTTTCAGCTGCATTATCTAGCAGCACACCGTCAAAACCTGATTCCCCTGATACCCTGGCAGAGCCTCTAAGCAGCGTAACCTGGCAGAATAAGGCTTCATTGGATCCAAGCCGTTTTAGCTCAGAACAAGCGCTGAACCAAAGCTTTATATACCCCGATAATACTTTATCCAAAACCTCACTAAATGGCTTTTTTCTACACTCCGACTTTCATCAATGGGTAGACAACATTAGCGCTATGCAAAAATCCCAGGCCAGTATTGAAAGGGAAATCAAACTGTTCGAGCAGCTAACCAACAAGCTGGGGGGCAGAGTGTTTGGCGAGGAATATGCCTGTGCCGGGCGAATTTGTGTCGTACAGTTTTCCTATGATGCCGACGTCAGCAAAGAAGAGCTGTCGGACTTAAGCGAATTTGATAAAAACTACGTGTTTATGAACCATGCTGCAGACGCTGGCGAAGGGCAACAATTCCGGGCCATCTACATTCAAACCGATGACCCTTCGACCCTGACCATTGGCGATTGAAAAACTGCCGCTCCGCTTAACCTTCGCGCTGTTTACGAATTAATTCATAAGCGGCCTGGATATCCTGGGCTTTATTTTTAGCAATTTCCATGGCTTGCTTTGGCAGGCCTTTGGACACCAGTTTGTCCGGATGGTTTTCGCTCATCAGCTTGCGGTAAGTCTTTTTAATCTGCGCCATATCATCGGTTTTACTTACCCCCAGAATCTTGTAGGCGTCTTCCAGGCTATTGGCGTCAGTATAACTCTGCTTAGGGCCAGAATGGCTGTAGGTGCGCCGATGATGGCTGCGGGTACGAAAACGCAGTTCGGCTTCGTAAACGGACAGCAAGTACAGCAGTTCATGTTTGCGAAAGCCAAGATGGCTGGCCGCTGTCTCCAGTACTTTTTGTTCTGCACTATCCAGACTGCCGTCGGCATAAGCCGCCTGAATAAGGATCTCCAGAAACACCTGCATAATATCCCGTCGCCCGTGACAGGACTCGCGAAATTCCAACAAAATATCTTTAATGGGAAAATCTGCGGCTTTGCCTTCCCGAAATGCCTGTTGTGCTTCTTTGCGGGTATCACCGCTCAGTCCCATTTGATCCATCAAGCGGGTGGCCATCTGAATCTCTTCATTGGTGACTGTGCCACTGGCTTTGGCCACATGTCCCATACAGGCGAACAAAGCATGAAAAAACACCGCCTGGCGCTTAAAATCATCGCCCTGGCCAAAAAAACGCCCAAAGCCGCCCATCTGATCAAAATTCTGACTATAGCCCTTGTCAAACAAGTGTCCAACAATAAAACCCAGTACCGCCCCTGGTAGTCGGCCGAACATAAAGCCAAAAAACGTACCTAGCAATTTACCCCAGATGGGCATGCGCAATATCCTTGTTGAAATTAAGCGTCATCAAAAAACTGTTTGTATCTATCGGTTATGCAAGCCCGTTGCGCGGCTAATATATCGAATCGCCCAGAGCAATTGAAGCGGATTCCCTTAGGTTTCAGGGCAGCAATCAACACGATAGCGGCCAATAAACAAAAAAAAACATATTATAAGCCCGCTTTTCTGCAACTCTGCTGGTAAAACTGGTCGAAACCCTTAAAATCTGGCCATCATGCAAATGTCACAGATTGTTATCAAAGGGATTTCCATTCGCCTATGAGACTAAAGCGCCTGCCCCTCGCCATATTCTGGTTGCTAAGTACGTCTGCAACGGCGCAACAGATGGAATGTCCTATCCCCGAACGGCAGATATTGCCAGACGCTCCTGTCACCAATCCAGGGGATATTCATGTCAAGGCAGGAAGAACGGAGATCCAACAGGACAACCTGGCGCTGTTCAGTGGCAATGTCGAAATTAACTCTGAGCAGGGCTTAATTCAGGCACAACGAGCCAGGATAGACAAGACACAGCGTGCACTGCATGCCGACGGTAATATTCGTTTTGCTGACCAGCAGATTCAGGTCAACAGCGATCAGATCGACATTAATCTGGCTTCAGGTAAGTTACGGCTGGAAAACACCGAATATCAGATGCTGGGCTTTCAGGGACGAGGTCTGGCCGATAGTATTCAGTTGGATAGCCAGCAAGGCTTAGAATTGCAAGAGGTGAGTTTTTCAACCTGTCCGGCAGGTGCCGAAGACTGGCTTATCAAGGCCAGCAGTCTGCAGTTAAGTCCAGATGACAATTGGGGGACGGCGCGCAATACCCGGTTCTACCTGGGTGGTGTACCGGTTTTCTACCTTCCGTATTTTAAGTTTCCGGTTACAGATCAGCGCCAGACCGGCCTGTTGTTTCCCAGGGTGTCCACGTCAGACAAAGTGGGGGTCAGCTACGAGCAACCCTTCTACTGGAACATTGCGCCAAACTACGATGCCACCATCAGCCCCAGAATCATGACCGACCGCGGGGTACAGTTAAAAACCGAGTTTCGTTATCTGACAGCCGCCCACAGTGGTCAGTTGGACCTGGAATATCTGGCTGATGACAGGCGCTATGAGCCGGACGATGCCCGCTATTTTTACCGCTTTATGCACCAGGGTAAGCTGTCTGAAAACTGGCAAATCAGTGCACAGGTAAATGGCCTGAGTGACGACAATTATATTGTCGACCTGGGTTCTGACTACTACAACCGGGGAGATACCCATCTGTATCAGACCCTGGCAGTAAACTACTTCTCAGATCCCTTGGATTTTTCCGCTGAAATACGCGACTTTGAGGTCATTGGTGATCACCCCAGTGCCTACCGTGCGGTACCGGAATTGAAGTTACATTACCGCCAGGCACTATCTGACTATTTAAATTTCCGTCTGCGCAGTGAATTAGCCAGATTTGAAGATGGTCGCAGCGACACCCCCTCGGCCAGCCGCCTGCATCTGATGCCTACCCTAAGCCTGCCTTTGCAAAACGCCTGGGGGGAGTTGTTGACTGAAGCCAGTGTGTTGCAAACCTGGTACAGGCAGGATTTGCCGGACGGTTCAGCATTATCTGAGAATGTCAGCCGTACGCTTGGGCAGGGGCGCATTTACGGCGCCATCAATTTCGAAAAACAAACGGAACTCTTTGGCGACAGCATGACTCAGACACTGGAGCCAAAATTTCAATATTTGTATACCAGCTATGAAAATCAGGATGCCATCGGTCTGTATGACAGCAACAGGTTATTGAACGACTACACCGGCTTATTCAGAGGTCAGGAGTTTGTTGGTCTGGACAGAATCAGTGATTCCAATCATCTGACATTGGGGGTCACAACCAGGTTGCTCGACGCCCGAAATAAAGAGTTATTCAAGCTTAGTCTTGGACAGATATTTTATTTCAATACCACCAGACTCACCGAATACCGACGTGAAGATGACCGTTCTGCACTGGCAGCGGAGCTGGATTGGCGCTTGAGCAGCAAATGGATGGCCCGCTCCGCGATACAGCTGTCTGCATCTAACCAGAAAGTAGAACGCAGCAATCTGACGCTGGACTACCGACTTAGCGAAGACAAGTTGTTACAGATTAGCCACAGGTATGTGCGAGATATTTCCGGCGAGGAAATCAATCAGTTGGGCCTCACCGCCAGTTGGCCACTGGCGCAAAATTGGCACTGGGTGGGACGCTGGTACAAGGATCTGCATAGCAAACGTACCATCGAAAGCTTCACTGGCATACAATATGAGTCCTGTTGCTGGGCTATTCAGGTGGGCAGTATGCGCTACCTGAGCAACCGCTTCGATGCATTGGGTGGCCAAAGCACAGAGGAGTTTGATACTTCCATCATGTTAGAGTTTGTATTTAAGGGCGTGGGCAGCAAGAAAAGCTCCCGCACCATGTTAGATGAAGGTCTGTTTGGCTACAGGCAACCATATTTTTTGCATAATTAATGAAGATAACTATGAAATTAAAAGCAGTATTGTGTTCGGCATTGGTGCTGGTAAGCACGCTTGGCCAGGCCAAACAGGTTGAATTGGACAAAGTGGCGGTGATCGTCAACCAAGGTGTGGTACTGGAAAGTGAAATCAAAGAATTGGTCGCGTCGGTTAAGAAAAATGCCCTGACTTCTGGCCAGGAACTGCCCTCAGATGCCGCCCTGCGCACACAGGCAACAGAGCGCTTAATTCTGACCAATCTGCAGATGCAGATGGCTGAGCGGATGGGCATTCAAATTAGCGATCCGCAACTTGAACAAACCATTGGCAACATCGCGCGCCAGGAAGGTGTTTCTGTGGAAACCTTGCGTCAGAAACTGGCAGAAGAAGGCATAAGCTATGACAGTTACCGCGAAGAAATCCGTCGTGAGCTCATCACTGGTGAAGTGCGCCGGGCCAACGTGCGTCGCCGTGTTTATATTACCCCGCAGGAAATTGACAGCCTGGTTAAACTGATGGAACAGCAAGGCCAGCAACAAGCCGAATACCATTTGGGTCACATTCTGGTGGGCTTTCCTCCTGAGCCCACTCCAGAAGATATTGACGCCGCGCGCGAACGGGCCGACAAGGTTTTGGAACTGCTGAACAACGGCTCTGATTTTGCCAAAATTGCCATTGCCTCCTCATCTGGTGCTAAGGCGTTGGATGGCGGTGATATGGGCTGGATGAACATTAACGCTATGCCCACACTATTTGCTGAAGCCGTGCACAGTAAAAAGAAAGACGATTTAATTGGCCCTATCCGCAGCGGCGCAGGCTTTCATATTCTTAAAATTATCGACCTGCGTGGTGTGCAAACGGTAGAAGTAACCGAAGTCAACGCTCGTCATATCCTGATTAAACCGTCGGTGATCCTGAGCGAAGAAAAAGCCGAACAAATGCTAAAAGACTTCCGCGCTCAAGTCCTTGCTGGTGAAGCAGACTTTGCCGCTCTGGCTAAAGAGCATTCTGCCGATCCTGGCTCAGCACTTAAGGGCGGTGAGCTGGGCTGGGCTGACCCGAATATCTACGTGCCGGAGTTTCGCGATACCCTCAACAACCTGGAAAAAGATGAGATAAGCCAACCGTTTCGCACGGTGCACGGCTGGCACTTGGCACAACTGATC
Organism: Bowmanella denitrificans; assembly: GCF_039522935.1. Taxonomy (NCBI): domain Bacteria; kingdom Pseudomonadati; phylum Pseudomonadota; class Gammaproteobacteria; order Alteromonadales; family Alteromonadaceae; genus Bowmanella; species Bowmanella denitrificans. The sequence goes on from NZ_BAAAEI010000015.1 coordinate 125,102, forward strand.
GATAAGCGCACTGGCGATGCCACCGATAAGGTGCAGCAGGAAAAGGCTTATCAGTTGCTGTTTAACCGAAAGTTTGCCGAAGAAACCGACAACTGGCTGAGAGAGATGCGTGACGAGGCCTATATCGACGTTCTGGAGTAATAGCTTGAGTCTACCTCCAGTACGTATTGCCATCACGCCCGGAGAACCGGCCGGTATCGGGCCGGATCTCACTGTGCAGCTACTGCAACAACAATGGCCAGCCCAGTTGGTGTTGTTTGGTTGCGGGGCAATGCTGCAGCAGCGTGCGGCGCAGTTAGGGCTGCCATTACAACTGTTGCCGTATGACCCTGATGTTCGAGCAAGTCAGCAACCCGGCCAGGCATATCTGGTGGACATTCCTGTCACAGCAACAGTAGTGCCGGGGCAGTTAGATAGCAACAACGGCCACTATGTGGTGGAAACCCTGCGTCAGGTCAGTGAAAAAAATATCAGTGGTGAATTTGATGCTGTAGTAACAGGGCCAGTACATAAAGGTATTATTAATCAGGCCGGGGTGTCATTTAGTGGTCATACCGAATATTTTGCCCAGCAGGCCAACACTCCTGATGTGGTGATGATGCTGGCTACTGAAGGTCTGCGTGTGGTGCTGGCGACCACTCACATCCCGCTGGCCTATGTGTCCAAAGCTATTACCCGTGAGCGTCTGCACAAGGTTATCCATATCGTCAATACTGACCTGATTCTAAAATTCGGAATTCGCCGCCCTAATATCTATGTATGTGGGCTGAATCCCCATGCAGGAGAAGGCGGGCATATAGGTCGGGAAGAACTGGATGTGATCATCCCGGCGTTGGATGAACTAAGAGCAGAAGGTTTAGAATTGATTGGCCCACTACCCGCCGATACCATTTTTCAACCCAAATATCTGCAACAGGCTGATGCGGTACTGGCCATGTACCATGATCAGGGTCTGCCGGTACTGAAATATAAAGGCTTTGGCGCCTCGGTAAATATCACGCTGGGCTTACCTTTTATCCGTACCTCGGTGGATCATGGTACGGCCTTGGATCTGGCCGGTAGCGGGCAGGCAGATGTTGGCAGTTTTTCTGTCGCTTTACACAGAGCCATTGAACTGGCTGGAATTCGTCAATGAGTAAGCAACATTTAGGGCATACCGCCCGTAAAAGATTTGGCCAAAACTTCCTGCATGACCAATATATTATTTCACAAATCGTCGACGCAATTGCACCGATGCCGGGTCAGAATCTGGTCGAAATAGGTCCGGGGTTGGGAGCGCTCACCGAGCCGGTTTGCGAACAGGTGGACAAATTAACCGTGGTGGAATTGGACCGGGATCTGGCTGCCAGATTGCGCACCCACCCTTTTATTGCATCCAAGCTCAATATTGTGGAAAGCGATGCGCTGAAGTTTGATTTCAGTCAGTTGGTAGAACAAGACCGGCCACTGAGAATATTTGGTAACCTGCCATATAATATTTCTACCCCTTTGATGTTTCACTTGTTCAGCTTTGCCGACCAGGTTCAGGACATGCACTTTATGTTGCAAAAAGAAGTGGTCAAACGCTTAGCGGCCGGTCCTGGCGGTAAAGACTATGGGCGTCTGTCGGTGATGGCGCAGTACCACTGTCAGGTGATTCCTGTGCTGGAAGTACCGCCTGGTGCTTTCAAACCAGCACCAAAGGTAGATTCTGCGGTGGTTCGCCTGATACCCCACAAACAGAAGCCAATCGAAGTGCAAAGCTTGCAAAATTTGAATCAGGTCTGTGCCATGGCGTTTAACCAGCGACGTAAAACCATCAGAAACAGCCTGCGTAACCTGATTGACGATAACACTTTTGAAGAATTAGGCCTTAAGCCAGAGCTTCGTGCCGAGAACCTTAGTTTGGCAGATTTTGCAGCCCTGTCTGATCGCATCAAACCATTGGACCAAGCGTGAAGAGTCCTATCGTTATCCAGGTGAAAACCGAATATCTGCCCGGTAGTTCAAGTCCTGCACAACAGAGGTTTGCCTTCGCTTATCACATCAGCATTACTAATATGGGTAACGAGCCCGCTCAATTGCTCAACCGCTACTGGCTGATAAGTGACGCCAACGGCAAAGTGAGCGAAGTCTCAGGTGCAGGAGTGGTCGGCAAGCAACCTCATATTGGCGTGGGAGAGACTTACGAATACAGCAGTGGCGCTATTTTGGATACACCTGTCGGCAGTATGCAGGGATACTATGAGATGCAACGCCCGGATGGAGAAAGGTTTCAGGCCCCCATCGCTATTTTTCGCTTGGCCGTTCCTAATTTGATCAACTGAATATGGCAACCTTTATCGTTGGCGATGTGCAGGCTTGCCTCTCTCCGTTAAAACAATTGTTGCAACTGGCGGGCTTTACTCCAGAGCATGATCAGCTTTGGGCGGTTGGCGATCTTATTGGACGCGGTCCGGACGCATTGGCAACATTACAATTCCTTGACGGGCTGGGAGCCAGTTTTAACACAGTGTTAGGCAACCATGACCTACACTTTCTGGCCGTTTATGCCGGCATCAAAAAGCCTAAACCCGCCGATAAGTTTGATCAGTTGCTGGACTCCCCTGACTGTGCCAAATACGCCGACTGGCTGCGCCACCGGCCAATGGCAACCTTGCTTAATGAACAATGCATGTTGAGTCATGCCGGTTTGTATCCTGGCTGGAGTATCAGCGACGCGCTGTATTGGGGCAATCAGGTGGCCAGTGAATTACAGTCAGACAACTGGAAAACCCTGTTAGATTCCATGTATGGCAGTGAACCACAAGCCTGGTATGACTGCCAAAGCCGCAGCCAGAAGCTGGTTTTTACCATTAACGCTCTGACCCGCATGCGTTTTGTCAGTGATAAGGGGTATTTGGATTTCCAGTCTAAAACCGGTTTAGACCAGTCTCCCCCTGGTACTTTTCCCTGGTTTAGTCACCCTCAACTTAAATTGCATCCGCACGCCAAAGTGCTGTTTGGCCATTGGGCAGCCATTGAAGGTAAGACCGGCCATTCGCAATGCCTGGCGCTGGACACCGGCTACATATGGGGCGGCCAATTGAGTCTTTACGAACTTCAATGTGGCAAGTTTTACCGCGTTGGTCATCAATAGGCTATATTTTGGACTGTTTGCAACGTACCATGATTTTTCCGGTATAGAATTAATTCTTTGCGTCGATACAATCAGTTAGATTATTGTTGTAGTAGTAACAAAAAGTAAAAAATAACCCTTCCGTCGGTTTTCAGGTGAATTGACACTGCAAATTTGTGACAATCAGCAGGTCTCGAGCCGTTTGTTTGGAGAGCCCGTATGAATCTAACAGTAGCAATGCGTGTTATCGGTGGTTTTGCCATCATCACTCTGTTGCTTTTTGTCGTCAGTATTTCCTCCCTGGTTAATTTAAATGATGTGGACAGCGCCACTGAAGAGGTGAATACCCTCGCCTTACCTACCCTTCAGGGCAGCAGCGCATTGAAAGTATCTTTTGTTAATATGGGCAGAATTACCTTTGAGGCTTTCTACGAAGCCGAATTATCTGGCCTTGATGATGCGTTGCAACGTTTCTCATCCAGTCGCAGTAATTTTGAAACAGAAATGCAGAAGCTTAAACAGACGGTGAGTAGTCAGCAGGAACTCAAGGCCACCCTGGCCAGGGTTGAAAGCGTATACAACGACTACAACAACAATGTTACCCGCATGTTTGATAACCGTCGTGCTGATCTGGAGCTGGGACAAAAGCTGGGCGGACAGCTATCGGACCTGGAAGATAACACAGACGATACCTCTACCTTACTGCTGGACTTCTCGGATTTAAGTCAGGCCCGGGGTAATGGCCCGCTGGCAGAAGCAGCCAAAGTCGGTAGCGAGCTCGAAACCGGTTTGATGTCGTTGGTGACTGTCGGCAACCAGTACAGCCGCACTGAAGACCTAACCAAGGCCGAGACTATTGGTAATGAACTAAAACTGCTGCTGGACAATGCCAAGAGTAGTGCAGAAAAAATGGAAAAATCGGCAGCAGGGCGCGATAGCAGCGGTATGCTGGCCGAAATCCTGGAAATGGTGGAAAGTATCGACAATACCATTTCTTCAAATGGCGGTATTTTAAAAAGCCAGGTAGAAAAGCTTAATCGTCAGGCCGACGCCGTCAGTGCGCTGCAAAACTCAGAAGCCAATATCACCTCAGGTATCGCTGACTTGGATAATTTACTGAAGCAGGCCAACAGCATTACGGCCAGAGTAAAAAGCGATGTGTCCGACTCTGTGGCCAGCGGTACTACCAGTACCTACCTGATTATGCTGATCTCCGCATTTGCTGCGGCCGCTATCGCCTTTTTCAGCGTACGCGCCATTACCGTACCGCTGAACAAAGTGAATGAGATGCTGCATGTGGTCTCATCCGGCGACCTGACCCAAAAACTGGATGACAGCTCCAAAGACGAGTTTGGAGAGCTGGCAACAAACTGTAATAACCTGATTGAAAGTCTGAAAGCCTTGATCTCCGGGATCAGCTCCAGAGCCACACAACTGGCTGCGGCTTCCGAAGAAACATCAGCAGTGACTTCCCAAACAACCCGTTCAATTCAGGAGCAGAAGTCACAGATTGCTCAGGTAGCTACCGCGACCACGCAGATGAACAGTACCTCGCAGTTGGTATCACAAAGTGCAGAAGACACACTGAACCAGATTCGTCATGCTGATGCAGAAGCGGAGAAAGTGAAGGCCATTTCTCAGGAAAACAAAAGCACGATCATGGTATTGGCCCGTGAAGTGGAAAAAGCCGCCGAAGTTATCAATAAACTTCACCAGGACAGTGCCAGCATTGGTGGCATTCTGGATGTTATCCGTGGCGTAGCGGACCAGACCAACTTGCTTGCCCTTAACGCCGCCATTGAGGCCGCCAGGGCTGGCGAACAGGGTCGAGGCTTTGCCGTGGTAGCGGATGAAGTGCGCACCCTGGCCAGCCGCACTCAGGAGTCCACACAGGAAATCCACTCCATGATTGAAATGCTGCAGGCCGGGGCTGAAAAAGCCGTGTCGGTTATGCAACAAGGTAAGCAGCAGGCAGAACTGTGTGTCACACAAACTGAAAAAGCCACCTCTGCCCTGGATTTGATTACTAACGCGGTACACAAGGCACACGATGTATCCAGCCAGATTGAGCAATCTGCGCGTGAACAGTATCAGGTGTCGCAGGAAATCAGCGAGAAACTGGAAAATATCGTCGCCATTGCTGAAGAGACGGCAACCGGTGCCGAACAGACAACAGACTCCAGCCATGAAGTGGCGCGTCTGGCAGATGAACTGCAAGGCTCGATTCGCCAGTTCAGGGTTTAATAACCTGAAAGCCACATAAAAAACGCAGCATCAGCTGCGTTTTTTATGTCCAGGGATGGACGGTATGTCGATGTTGTAGGGAACACTCATCGACGATGTCCAGAATGGGCGATTGTCGATGTAGTCGGGAACATTCATCGACGATGTCCAGGGATAGACGGGCAGAAAGACTGCTCCTCGGCTTTGTGTCCTGAGTCGCCCTACCTCCTCCATCCATGGAGTCGTGCGTTTTCTGCACTTCCACCATCCATGGCGGGCGTATGTCGATGTAGTCAGGAACATTCATCGACGATGTCAGACTAAATACGCTCCAACGTTCTAAACGTCAGGTTATGGGGATTGGCGTCATCAGCCGGTCGAACCTGAGTGTCCAGCTCACGCCACTCGGCCTCAGCCATATAATCAGGAAAGCTGGTATCACCTTCCACCAACAAATCAATGTCGGTAATGTACAGGCGTGTGCAAAGAGGTAAAAAGTGCCGGTATATAGCGCCGCCACCAATCACCATTAACTCTTCCGTCTCGCCTTGCTGTGCAACCTGCACAGCAAGTTCGGGAGAAGATACCACAGTGATCCCATCCGCCTTAAAATCTGTGTCGCGACTGATAACAATATTGTGTCGTCCCGGTAAAGGTCGGCCAATGGATTCGAAGGTTTTTCGCCCCATCACCACAGGTTTACCCAGGGTAACCTGTTTAAAATGTTGAAGATCGGCGGGCAAATGCCAGGGCATAGCATTGTCTTTGCCAATCACCCGGTTTTCGGCCATAGCCGCAATCAGCGACACACGCATCCCGCTATCTCCTGTAGATGACTTCTGCACCATCTTCGTCGTCTTCATCCCAGTCATCATCATCCCAGTCGTCGTCATCCATTTCTTCAGAATGCGCACTGTTCGGCGTATCCCAATTAAACGAGACATTGATGGCGTCTTGCTGCTTTTCTTCGTCCGCCGGCAAGGTATCGATATAGTTCATAACCTCTTGTGCCAGCTTGTCGGTGCCTGTGGCACTGATAGCAGAAATACAAAACACCGGACCTGTCCATTGCATCTCGTCGATGATGCGCTGCTTGACTTCTTCCAGCTCTTCCTCCAGCAGCAAATCGGCCTTATTGAAAACCAGCCAGCGGGGCTTTGCCGCCAATTTCGGACTGTATTTTTCCAATTCAGCAATGATTGCCATGGCATTGTGTGCCGGATCTGAACCATCAACAGGCAGTATATCCACCAAATGTAACAAGATACGGCAGCGCTCTAAATGCTTAAGGAAACGAATCCCCAACCCTGCGCCGTCAGCTGCACCTTCTATCAGACCTGGAATATCAGCCACCACAAAGCTGCGATTGCTGTCGACCCGCACCACGCCTAAATTGGGAACCAATGTAGTAAAAGGATAATCAGCTACTTTAGGCTTGGCTGCAGAGACAGAGCGAATGAAAGTAGATTTGCCTGCATTGGGTAAGCCCAGTAACCCAACATCGGCCAGCAGCATCAGCTCCAGTTTCAGGTTGCGGATATCACCAGGACTACCATTGGTTTGTTGCCTTGGCGCCCGGTTTACACTGCTTTTGAATCTGGCGTTACCCAGACCATGAAAGCCGCCTTTAGCCACCATTAAACGCTTGCCATGACGGGTCAGATCGCCCAGTACTTCGCCAGTATCCACATCAGAGGCCCTGGTGCCCACAGGCACGCGCAACTCTAGGTCAGCGCCACCACGGCCGGTACAATTGCCACCAGCGCCATTCTGTCCACGCTCAGCGCGGTGAATGCGCTCAAAACGATAATCCACCAAAGTATTGAGGTTTTCGTCAGCAACTAGATAGACACTGCCACCGTCACCGCCGTCGCCGCCGTCAGGACCGCCAAAGGGGATGTATTTTTCCCGGCGGAAACCCACTACGCCATTACCACCGTCACCCGCTTCAACACGGATCTCGGCTTCATCTACGAATTTCATTGTTAAACCTCATGAGGACAATATGAATACTTTAGCAGAAAGGCGTGATGCAAACATTGAAGGCTACCACGTGTGTCAGGACGATATACTATCACCACCAGGGCAACACCTTTCTCTTCGTCATATAAAAAAGCCCCGCATGGCGGGGCTTTTAGTACGTTAGCAGCGCTGATTACTCAGAAACGATGCTCACATACTTACGGTTTTGAGGACCTTTCACTTCGAACTGAACTTTACCGTCAGACAAAGCGAATAAAGTGTGATCCTTACCCAAACCTACGTTAGTGCCCGCGTGGAACTTGGTGCCACGCTGACGCACGATAATGCTGCCAGCCAGTACAGACTCACCGCCAAAGCGTTTTACACCCAGGCGTTTGCTTTCTGAATCACGACCGTTACGGGTACTACCACCCGCCTTCTTGTGTGCCATCTTTCAGTACTCCTCTTAGGCGCTGATGCTGGTGATTTTCACTTCAGTGAACCACTGACGGTGGCCCATCTGCTTGCGTGAATGCTTACGGCGACGGAACTTAACAATCTTAATTTTCTCGCCACGACCATGGGTTACCACTTCAGCCTTGACTTTACCACCGTCTACAAAAGGTGTGCCGATCTTTACGTCGTCACCGTTGCTGACCATCAGGACATTGTCAAATTCGACAGTTTCGCCTGGTGCAACTTCAATCTTTTCAAGACGAACGGTTTGGCCTTCAGCCACACGGTGTTGTTTACCACCACTTTGGAAAACCGCGTACATACTTAACTCCGCTCTTTGCGCCCGCAGGACGCCAACAATTCTAAAACAGGGCGCGAATTGTACGTGAAGTGTGCAGGCATCGCAATAGCAATTCTCCATAAATTTAGCCACATTAATGCTTTGCGGCCAACGTTTGGGGAGATTCGGTTTAACCCGCTGGAACAGTACGGCAATTTCTGCAAAAATGCCGCCAGTTTTCAGTCGATGTACCCAGTGCCAATGAACAACCAACAGATACGCGATCTTGCCGAACAGGATATGCAGGCAGTCAACCAGTTGATTCAGCAACAGGTAAGCTCAGAGGTCGCGCTGATCAATCAGTTGGGTTTCTACATTGTCAACAGCGGTGGCAAGCGTATCCGGCCACTGATCACTGTACTGGCCGCCCGTGCGCTGGGCATTGAGGGTACAGCGCATCACACCCTAGCGGCCATTATTGAATTTATTCACACCGCCACCCTGCTGCACGACGATGTGGTGGACGAGTCTACCATGCGTCGCGGTCGCGAGACAGCCAATGAATTATTCGGCAATCAGGCCAGTGTGCTGGTAGGAGACTTTCTCTATACCCGTTCATTTCAGATGATGGTCAGCCTGAAACGTATGCGGGTGATGGAAATTCTCTCAGACGCGACCAACGTTATCGCTGAAGGGGAAGTATTGCAGTTAATGAATTGCAATGACCCAGAGACCTCAGAACAAAGCTATATGCAGGTGATCTACAGTAAAACCGCCCGCCTGTTCGAAGCCGCTACCCAACTGGCTGCAGTACTGACAGACCAATCTCAGGTGATAGAGCTGGCGATGCAGAACTATGGCAAATACCTCGGCACCGCGTTCCAGTTAGTTGACGATATCCTCGACTACGCCGCCGATGCGGCAGAAATGGGCAAAAATGTCGGTGATGATCTGGCTGAAGGAAAACCCACCCTGCCATTGCTTTATGCTATGTGGCATGGCAATGCACAGCAGGCTGCGCTGATTCGACGCGCCATTGAGCAGGGCGACGGCTTACCTCACCTGCAAGAAATACAGACGGCCATGGCTCAGACCGGTGCGTTACAGTACACCCGTGCTAAAGCATTGGAAGCCAGTCAGCAAGCTGTTGAGGCCCTTAGCCCTCTTCCTGACAATGAATTCAAACAGGCCCTGATTGGATTGGCCGCTATTGCGGTTGAACGCATGGCCTGATCTCCGTCCCTTCAGGCAAAGATCTTCGCAGAACAAAATTTGTGCAAAACTAACAATGACTGCTAACGTTTTATTTCTGCATCTGCACAATCAGGATGTCGAAGATGAAACCGCTGCCTTCCCTGCCGATCAAACTGGACAGTACCTCAAACGGCGAATTTTGTCCGCCCAGGCTGAGTGAGCGAGAGGAAAGTATTAACTTTCTCGCCCGTCAATGTATCGAAAGTACCCGCAAGAAACTGGGATTAAGTCGCCGGGACTTTATGCTGACCAGCAGCGCCGCGGCTCTGACTTTGCTTTGTGCCAACCAGGTCAACGCTGCCCAAGGTCTTAATGGTGGCTTTTATGCGCTGTCTGAACTTAGTGCGTTTGAACCACAAATGGCAGATAGCACACTAGCAGGCAACGAATTTATCTTCGATATTCAGGGCCATTTCGTTGACCCCAATGGGCGCTGGCTGAATCAACTCCCCCAGGATGCCAGGCCGTTTTCGAGCATGCCATATGCTGACTGTCCACTGGCTGACTTGGCCGGCGACAGGAGCTACTTGCAATGTCTGGGGCCCAGGCAATTTATCAAGGACGTGTTCCTGGATAGCGACACAGACATAATGGTGCTGTCTTTCGTGCCCTCAATGCGTCACAGCGAGCCTTTAACCATTGAGGAGGCTGATGCTACCCGGCGCATCATTGACGAGTTGGAAGGCCACCAGCGCTTGCTATTGCATGGACGGGTCAATCCTAATCAGGATGGCGACCTGCAGGGCATGGAGGAACTGGCCGAAAAATGGCAGGTCAGCGCCTGGAAAACCTATACGCAATGGGGACCAGATGGCAATGGCTTCTTTCTGTATGACGATGTGGGTATCGCTTTTATAGAAAAAGCCAGGCAGCTTGGCATTAAAAATATCTGTATCCATAAAGGCATTCCGTTTGGTGCTCAGTCATACCAGCACAGTCTGTGCAGCGACATTGGCGTGGTAGCTAAACGCTATCCGGATGTAAACTTTATCATCTACCACTCCGGGTTTGACCCATCCGTGGAGGAAAGGGCGTATACCCATGGCTCACACCGTGCCGGCGTGGATAGTCTTATCCGCTCTTTGCAGGAAAATCAGGTGGCGCCTAACACCAATGTCTATGCTGAACTCGGCTCCACCTGGCGTTTTGTGATGCGCCACCCCGAACAGGCTGCGCACTTGCTAGGCAAATTACTCAGATATGTTGGAGAAAACAATGTGCTGTGGGGCACCGATTCTATCTGGTATGGCTCCCCTCAGGATCAAATCCAGGCCTTTCGTGCTTTTCAAATCAGCGAGGCTTTTGTTGAGCAATACGGTTATCCAGCGCTGACCCCTGAGTTAAAAGCCAAGATCTTTGGCCTGAATGCCTGCAAACCTTATCAGATATCACCTCAGGAAGTGGCGCTGCACAACCGCCAGGATAAGCTGGCTAAAACCCGGGAAAACTATCGCAATCAGCCTAGTCCACACTTCCAGACCTATGGACCGAAAAACCGTCGTGAGTTTCTGAATCTGATGCGCTGGCAAGCAAGTTAACGCAACTAATCAGCACCTGCCTCAAACAAAAAACCGGCCATTCAGGCCGGTTTTCGCAATATAGCTGAATCAGCTATCAGGCTTTATTGACGAAGTCTTCGCCCAGTTGAATATCACCACGCAGGCCACCCAGCATATCTTCTTTGGCTTTTTGCTCAAATGCGCTCAGTTTGCCGTAAGACAGAATTTCTTCCACACCATTGGCGCTCAGGCGCACAGGGTGGGCAAAGAAACGGGCATCATCACTGTTGGTTTCAACATAAGTGTATTCCACCACATTTTCGCCACGCATGGCCGCCACCAATGACAAACAGAAACGCGCCGCCGCCTGTCCCATGGACAATGTGGCACTGCCGCCACCTGCCTTGGCTTCCACCACTTCGGTACCGGCATTCTGAATACGATGCGTCAGGCTGGCCACTTCCTCGTCACTGAACTCCACACCTTCAACCTGAGACAGCAATGGCAGGATAGTGGTGCCAGAGTGGCCACCGATTACAGGCACATGTACGTTGGCAGGATTCAGGCCCTTCAATTCAGCAACAAAAGTTTCGGCGCGAATAACGTCCAGGGTCGTCACACCGAATAATTTGTTTTTGTCATATACGCCTTTGGCTTTCAGCGCTTCGGCGGCAATAGCCACAGTGGTGTTAACCGGGTTGGTAATAATACCGATGCAGGCCTTTGGACAATTGTCAGCAATGGCATCCACCAGATTACGCACAATGCCAGCATTGATATTGAACAGATCTGAACGATCCATACCCGGCTTGCGCGGTACACCGGCAGGGATCAAGACGATGTCACAGCCTTGCAGTGCGGTATTCAGGTCATCCTTGCCAAACCCTTTAACTTTCACATCGGTAGGAATATGGCTCAGGTCCACGGCCACGCCGGGTACCACAGGGGCAACGTCATATAAAGACAATTCAGAGCCGGCAGGCAACTGAGTTTTGAGCAACAGTGACAATGCCTGGCCGATACCGCCGGCAGCACCTAATACGGCTACTTTCATGTTTATCTCCTGTGAATGTGAGTAACGTTTTCGACTGACAGCGCAGTCTGTGAAAAATGTTAGGCTACTAAGCCACTGACAACCCGGGAAATGACCAGATCTGACATTTGAGCCGGATTGCGGAAAACATTGGGGGCAGAGTCTACTTTGTGGCCGGGGGCTTAGCAAGCTGCCTGCAAATCGACTCTAATTCATCAGCAAGTTTAGCGGAATAAGACCAAGGTATAAAAAACATTGATTCGTCAGGTCTGGCAGGTAAAGTAACGGCTTGAATTGATAGCAGTGTAAAAAGCGGGATGGCAATGGCAGGTAAACAAGAAGAACTGATTAAATCCTTTAAGGAAATACTCAAAACCGAAAACTTTGGTTCGCAAGGCGAGATCGTCGAAGCGCTGAAGGAACAGGGCTTTGATAATATCAGTCAGTCGAAGGTGTCCCGCATGCTCAGTAAGTTTGGCGCGGTGCGTACCCGCAATGCGCTGGGTGAAATGGTCTATTGTTTACCGCCGGAACTGGGTATGCCCACGGCCAAGAGCCCGCTTAAGCAATTAGTGCTGGATATCGTACACAACAATGTGATGGTGATTATCCGCACCAGTCCGGGGGCTGCACAGTTAATTGCCAGACTGCTGGATTCATTGAGCCAGGCCGATGGTGTACTAGGTACTATTGCCGGCGATGACACTATATTTATTGCCCCGGCCGACGTCACTCGTATCGATGACACCCTGAAGCGGGTTGAGGCACTGTTCGAAAACGTTTGATTCTTATTCTCGCAGTGCCGCTGAGGTCACAGAGAAAGGATGAGACTCATTGGATACGCAATAAAAAACTCCCTGTTCTCTGTGCCTCTGTGGTGACATCTACTGGTAGGAAACGAACAGGCTCTACATGGCGGAAGCAACATGAAGAAGTACTTCCACTGCTGCCCCGCACAGAACACTGGAAAGGCCGGTTAACAATAAACTATTGAAAGCTCTGCGAACTCGGCGTCTCTGCGATGAATATTGTCGGGTTTATCCAGTCAATACAGATTCAGCACTTACTTAAATGCCAATTCCAACCAAACCATACGATGATCGGAAGAACTCTTACGATCTTTAACCAAGCGATAAAGCGCATCCTCTTTGGCAGGCCAGAATACGCCGCCATCAACAATGTCCCAGCCTGCTTCAGAAGGCAGCACATAGTCGGCGCGCATACGCCATCCAGCGGTGTGGGTAGCGCCAAGCGGATTGTCAGGGCTATGTGCTTTACCACCAGCGCTGCGGGGAACGAACTGACCATTGACCTTGTCATGAGTAATCAGGCCAACAATGGCATCGCGCAACGAATCACCTTCGGTCATGGATGAATTCAGGTCACCCAGCACCACAAAGTTGCCGCCTTTAAAGCCCCCCTTGTTACCTTGATCGTCATAGATATAGGAGGCCTGAGTACCGCCGGATAAATAATCCACCCAGAAACGCACCTCATCGTGGTTACGTTTACCGTTTCTGTCCTCGGGGCCATCAAATACAGGTGGCGTAGGGTGACTGGCCAGTACATGTATCGTTCTACCGTTCACCTGCACCGGAATATCCCAGTGGGACTTAGAGGATAGCCTCAACACATTCTGCGCTTCTGGTGAGTACCAGGGTTGACCATTTGTCTTCACCACAGACGTCATCAGATTGCCAGGCATGTCTTTCCATAAGAAGCGCTGGAAAGTGCGCACATTGGCGGTATCAATAGGAAAGCGGCTAAGCACCACCATGCCGTACTGTCCGGGATACTTACCATATCCGAAAGCATCATCTTCGGTGCCGGAGGCAACGCCATCCCCGCTTAAGTCCACGCCGGAGTCTACGCCGGTGTTGACTGGTGCGACAAAATAGTAGGGATAATCAATCGACTGCGCGCCCTGTTGACTCTTGTTCAGATATTGGCGAATAAATGCCAGCGGCCCCTTCTCAGCATCCGCATCATAGTCAAACTCATTGAGCAGGATAATATCCGGCCTGACCCGCTGAATTATTTCAGCGGTGTTGCGAATCTGCTTGTGTTCGCCGTCTTTCAGTAACTCAAATAATTCCTGTCCCGTAACAGGCTGACCACGCTCAACATAGTTGTCGGCTTCCATACTGACGTTGAAGGTAGCGATGCGGATATCTGCCAAAGTTTGGCTGGCTGCGAACATAAGTAACAGAGGTAGAAGGCGTTTAATCATTGTTATCAATTCCGTCGGCGATGTCACGGCAGAGCGTTGTTTTCTGCCATGCTTTGTTACTGAAAAAGCCGGCACAAGGCCGGCTTTGTTTCAGCGTTATATCAGCTTAGAAGCTATATTTCACGCCCAAACGTACTTCCCACAGAGAGCCTGGATTGTATACAGACTCTGCAGCGTTCTCAGGGTTAACGCCGTTGATAGTGTAAGTACCATCATCGTTCATTTCTGCATCGACTACAGAAGCAGCATTGAACGGACCGCGACGCTGAATACCCCAGTCACTGTTAAGCAGGTTGCCAACATTCTTGATCACCAGGAAGGCATTTGCACGGTGGTCAGCAGTGAACGCAGGCAATTCCTGGTCGAAACGCAGGTCGAACCTGGTGTACCAGCTGGACTCGCCAGCATTACGAGGTACGATCTGTCCACGGTACTTCTCAAGACCAGCCTGTTCAACGAATGAATCAAATTCAGCCTGTACATCGGCAGACGCGAAAGTGACATCAGTACCATATTGATCAACGGTTGGCACATACAACAGTGAGCGATAATCGGCCAGGTCAGAGCCTGGTTGGAAGTTATCAAAGGTGTAAGAGAAGTTACGACCTGCTTTCCTGTTACCAAACAAAGAGATAGTTGTATTGTAACCGTCGAAGAACTCAGCGGTATAACGCACACTCAATGTAAAGTTATGGGGGATTTCATAGTTTGAAGTCGCCACACCCGGGTCATTCTGATCCGCAACTGCGATGTTGGTGAAGTTAGAATACGCCACTGAACTTGTCATTGGGTTGTAGTCTTCTGACTTGTTGTAAGCGTAACCCAGTTGGAAATCCAGACCAAAATCGTACTCTTTTTTCACCGCCAAAGAGATAGTGGTAGAGCTACCATCTTTAGGTGCATTGGTCAGCAGCAAGTCGCTGTAACGAGTGTTACGAGTGATCTCACGCCCGTCAACTGTAGCCAGAACCATCTTGTCGTAAATAGGACGACCATCAATGGTGTCATCACCAGTATCGAAGCTGCTCAAATCAACAATAGTGGCTGAGTCTTGCTTCTTGGTGTAAAGGAAATCGGCAGAGAAGATATAATCATCTTCAGTGGCGTAGGTGACACCAATGTTGTATTTCCACTCAGACGGCATATCAAAATCAGGGTCCACCGCGTTGGTAGAAGGTTCTTCACCCAACGGCGGATTATTGGCCGTGACCTGATCATACATTGACTTGATTGGATCAAACACCGCACGCCCGTCACCAATCTTCTCAGCATCTAAGATATTAATATCAGGACGGTAAGCATCTATATTGGTTATACCATCGTTGGAGTAGCTGTTAGACAACCATACGTTAGGGTTACCGCCAGAATACAGACCAATACCACCACGTACTTCCAGGCTGTCGTCAACGGCCCAGTTAAAGCCAAAACGAGGCTGCAGCAAGTCTTTACCATCGAAGCTCGCCTGATTGGTCATGTTGTAACGTTCTTCAAATAGCGCATTGTGCTTAGGCTTGTCGCTGCTGGAAATCCAGTCATAACGCAAACCAAAGATCAGCGTCACATCATCCAGAGTCCATTTGTCCTGAATATAGGCAGCATGCGTAGAATAGGAGAAAGAAGCTGCTGCATCATTCGGATTATTGGTGCCGGCGGAGTTATTGTAGTAAACGTCATCAGCAATACCTAACTCATAATCATCCAGGCCGCTGGCGCCACCGTTGGTGTTGCGGTTTCTGTCGCCACCAAAACGGTACTCACCAATGGTGTGCTGCATAAACAGGTTAAAGATATCCAGGTTTTCCTGCTCATAACCACCAGTGATGGTGTGCTCATCCAGGTAGTATGTACCAGCAACTTTGAACGTCGTGTTTTCCCAGTCCAGATCGTTAGACTGACGAGAATCATCCGGACCGATAAAAATGGTTCCGCCGTTTTCCAGTGAGCTGATCTGAATTTCACCAAAGCCGCTATCTGCATCAGTGGAACGCTGCTCGTTATCCAGCTTGGTGTGCCCGATACGCACTTCTGTGGAGAAATTGTCTGTCCAGTCTGAATACAATGACATTACCACTGCATCCAGTGTCGCACCTTTCTTATAGAAGTGGTTTGACAATGTCAGGTTTTGGCTGCTGTCATCGGACTGATCGATTTCGTAACCATCGTTGTAGTTGTACACCAAAGAGGCACGGTGTTCGGCATTGATGTTCCAATCCAATTTAACCAGGATCTTCTCATCTTCCACAGGTGCGGACGCTGGAAGACCACCGGCATCATAACCATACACATCTTTGGAAATCTGAATAGCACGGTTAACTTCGTCCATCGTTACAGAGCCGGTTTGCAGAGCTTCGTAACTGAAAATCTGAGCACCTTCCAACTTCTCATAAGATGCGAAGAAGAACAGCGTATCTTCAATCAGCGGTGCACCAACATTGAAACCGTAGCGCTTAACCGTAAAGTCGCCCAGGTCTACTTTTTCGTCTTCAACTTCATCACCGGTCAAAGAATCACTAGTGAAGTCATAAAACACACTTCCGTGTATTTCATTTGTGCCAGATTTAGTGACCGCATTAACGTTACAGCCGGTAAAACCACCGTACTGCACATCAAAGGGTGCAATTTCAACGGCAACCTGGTCTATGGCGTCAAATGAGAACGGCATACGTGTAGTAGGATAGCCGTTGTAATTCAAACCAAAACTGTCGTTCATGCGCACGCCGTCAACAGTCAGGCTGCTGAAACGCGGGTGACTACCGCCACAAATAATGGATTCAGAACCATTGTCTTCGGAGATGCTGATACGCGGGTCAATACGCACCAAATCTTTAATGTCACGATCCGCAGATGCAGCTTGTTCCAGATCCGACAAGCTGAAAGTAGAGCCCGGACTGGTGTTACCAAACTCAATGCTGCTCAGTTTAGATGCTGTGACAGCAATACGCTCAACAGATTGCTCCTGTTCCAGCGTCACGTTCAAAGGCAGAGGTTCACCTAATGTCAGATAGACGTCAGTCACTGACGTATCCTGAAACTTGTCAGAGTCCACAGTGATGGAATAAGGACCGCCGACACGCAGACCTTTGGCAGTGAATTGACCAGCGTCATTTACAACGGCCGTTTTCACTGTACCAGAAGGAATATGCGTAATGGTAATAACTGTACCTGGAGCAGGATTACCTTTAGGTCCAACGACCTTCCCGGTAATACCAGAAGATGTTTCCTGAGCCATTGCTCCGGCGGACATCCCCACTGACAGAGCCACAGCTAACGCAACGCGATTGAGCTTGGATTTAGTGAACATTGTGTTTTCCTAAGGTTTGTTGTGTGCAATTCACAGTTTAAGAGGCGATTATGACAACTTTGTTGTAGTAGTCGCTGCTGCGGAAAAGTCAAATTTCCGGCAACCCAAACTGAACAAAAATCATCCGACGCTTCAGATTTCCGGAAGAAATTGTCCTTTCTCTGGTTAAAATAGGAAGGCTTCATAAAGATTCATAACTTCTTGTTCATATATGTTTTAAATCAATAAGTTATGCCTTTTAAATAATTTTACCCATTGAAACAAGTAAGATTAACTGGTGAAATGTATAGCCTTACTCATCGGAGTTCTCTGATTTCATGATGTTATCGGGTTTGAAGCTGTCGAAAATCAGTATAGCGACCATTGCGGTGTTGCTAATCGTACTTATGTGGTTGATTGGCAATGAAAATATCGATAGTGCAACGGCAGAATTCCCGCCCGTTATTGAACAATTTTCCGAATGCAGCACCCATGGTGACAACTTAAGTGCCACATTAGTGGTTTTTATCAACGCCGAGTACCTGGCTAAAAACTTGTCCGCGGCGCTGTGCCAGGACCCGGTGGTGGTCAAACAATACGGCCAGGTGAAAGCCGTCTGGAATCATAGCGAAGACCAGGTCCTGCAATATGTAGGCAAGGGCATTGCCGATTTAGCCTTGGTTAAAGAGAACCTGATGGAAGCGGTAAAGGGGGAATCGACTTATGGCTACCGTGTAGTCGCAGCCTACCCTGACTATTCAGCCTATTTAATTTCCACCCGTGAAAAACCCTTGTTGGATAAGGCTTACTTACTGGGCAAGCGCATCGGCTTATTGGATTACCCTACCAGCAGATCAGGACATCTGATTCCCATTCGATTATTTAAAGAGCTCGGGCTGAGCCTGGATAACCTGCAAATCAGTTATGCCAATTCCCATACCGAACTGAGAAATATGCTGACCAGCGGCAAAGTGGATATTATTTCCTCCTATTGGCAGGACAGTGACGAAAACATTTTGTCACGTAACTATATCACGCCGATTGAGCAGCAAGTCAGTGGCAGCAAGTGGTATCTGAAGATGGAAACCAACAATATCGATTTATTCTGCGCCGTGCAGCGCACTTTAATCCATATTGCGAAAGAGCAAAACTCCAGCTATTTCAGTCGTTTGAGCCCAGAGCCAGATTGCCAGGTACAACCTCAATGAGATTAGATCCGCGTATTACCCCAGCCTTGTTGTTTATCGGTAGTTTACTGGTATTGCAGATGGTTTACTTTTTTGCCGCTCGTCAGGCCCATTACCAACAGGCTGGAACGCTGGCATTGGCGCTGGAAAAACGCATTGCCTTGGATCTCCCCTGGCTCAGATTGCCTAACGATGTCATGAATAATGTCGCAGACGAGGAATCAGTACGCCAATATTTGAGTAAACTCAATGAGTTATCATTACTAAAGGGGTATTCCATCCGAGTGCTTGCCTTGCAAGGCATATCGGCTTCTCAGTCCAAACCAGAATTTGACGGCATCATTCAGCAGCACAAACTGCAGATCCCGGGGCAAACCCTGACGCTGCAATTGGGGGTTCAGCACTTTCCCTTAGCCAAAGCATTTTCCATCTTTCCTTTATTGGCGGCCCTGCTTTTCACCCTTCTGATCAGCAGTTCGCGCAGAGAAACCACCGACGAACAGCTAGAGCCAGGTGAAAGCCCCAGTGAACCTGCGTTGCCCAGACTTATCGTTAACTTACAGGAGCGCACGCTGAGCAACAGCGTAGATAACCGACAGATACAGCTGTCGAATAAGCCATTTTGCTTTTATGTGGCCTTGCTTGAATATTGCCTTCAGCATGAAAATGCCGCACTTAACCACAACAAGAACATCCCCGAAGAATTATTGGAACTGGCCAATCGCTATTTCTATCGGCTGATTGAGTTAGGCCATACCATACGTAAACGTCCGGATTTCAGCAGCAATCTGGACAAAATGCTCAGTGAAATTCGCGCCGCGCTGGATGATGTATTTCGTGATTGTCCGGAATTTAAGGCCGCTTTCTATCCCCCAAAGGCACAGGGAGAGGGGTCACGTTCTAAGTTGCACAACTATGCCCTGGAACAGTTGCAGGCTGAAACATTAGAAATTATTGGTAAGTAATTTCTTTACGTAAAGCTAATTCTGTACATAATTCAGCCAGTCTCTGGCTTTTTTTCCCATCGCTGGTACTCTTGCCGGACCTGTCGTTGCTCACTATTCCTTAACATGTCTAATACGCGAATTATCGCCATTTCCGGTGGCTCAGGCTCTGGGAAATCTCTTTTTACCAAAACCCTGATAGCCGAAATACTTGATGAAGGAATGGATATCCGTGTGCTGTGTGAAGATCACTATTATCGTGATCAGACTCATCTGAGCATGGAAGAGCGGCTGCAAACCAATTATGACCATCCGCAAGCCTTTGAGCATGAGTTACTGGAAAAACACCTGGCGCAATTAAAGGCCGGTGAAACCATAGAGTATCCGGAATACTGCTTTAAGACCCATACCCGCTTATCGCAAAGCCAGCCCATCACGCCCGCTTCTGTGATCATAGTGGAAGGCATTATGTTACTGGCCAGTCCGGAACTACTGCCCTATTTTGATTTGAAGGTTTTTATCGATACCCCACTGGATATTTGCCTGCTGCGACGCATTAACCGCGACGTACAGGAACGGGGGCGTTCATTGCAATGCATCAGTGAGCAGTATGAAAATACCGTTAAACCTATGTATCACAAATTTGTCGCGCCCAGCCGTTTTACCGCGGATGTGATTGTTACCCAGGGTGGCAAAAACCGCATCGCGCTGGATGTGCTGAAATCGCATATTCAACAAGTACTCAAATAATAACAACAAAGGAATTGGCACCCTATGATTAGTCTGCTTGGAATTCTGCTGCTACTTGGCCTCGGTTATCTGGTCTCCACCAATCGCAAGGCCATTCGTTGGCGCACAGTGCTGGGCGCCTTTGCCCTGCAAATTGGCCTGGGAGCGCTGGTGCTCTATGTGCCCTTTGGCAAAGACATGCTGTTGTCTGTGTCCAATACGGTTTCACAGATTATTGGCTACGCCTCGCAGGGCATCGACTTTCTGTTTGGCGATTTAGGCCGGATGAAAATGGGCTTTATTTTCGTAGTGCATGTTTTGCCGGTTATCGTGTTTTTCTCTTCTTTTATTGCCGTACTCTACTACTTAGGCATTATGGGCTGGGTGATTCGCCTGATTGGCGGTGCCATCCAGCGGTTGCTGCAGGTTAGTCGCCCGGAAGCCATGTCTGCTACCGCCAATATATTTGTCGGTCAGACCGAAGCGCCACTGGTCGTCAAACCCTTTATTCCCACCATGACCCGCTCAGAGCTGTTTGCCGTAATGGTGGGTGGTCTGGCATCGGTGGCTGGCTCAATTCTGGCCGGATACGCCGGTCTGGGTGTTGAACTTAAGTACCTGATAGCGGCTTGCTTTATGGCAGCGCCAGGTGGCCTGATGATGGCTAAACTGATTCTGCCGGAAACCGAAACACCGAAAAATGATCTGACCGATCTCAGTCAGGCAGAAGAAAAAAATGTCAACGTTATTGACGCAGCAGCTGCCGGTGCCGCCAGTGGATTGCAGTTGGCGCTTAATGTGGGCGCCATGCTACTGGCCTTCGTCGCTCTGATTGCTCTGTTAAATGGCATAATCGGTTGGGCGGGCAGCTTCTTTGGCGAAGGCGATCTGACCCTGCAAGTTATTCTGGGTTATCTGTTCCAACCCCTAGCCTTTATTATTGGCGTGCCCTGGGAAGATGCGCAACTGGCTGGCAGCTTTATCGGCCAGAAAGTCGTTATCAACGAGTTCTACGCCTACGCCGACTTTATCAACCAAAGAGCGCAATTGTCTGAGCATAGTCAGGCCATTGTGACCTTCGCGCTGTGTGGTTTTGCTAACTTCAGCTCCATCGCCATACTGTTAGGTGGGCTGGGCGGCATGGCACCTTGTCGCCGCCATGATATTGCCCAACTGGGCCTGCGTGCCGTACTGGCCGCTACATTGGCCAACCTGATGAGTGCGGCCATTGCCGGGTTTTTCCTTTTCCTCTGAATATTGCTAAGACAGGTAACATAATGAAACTAGTCGCCGTTGACTTTCATGCTGACAATGCACAGCAGCTTTTTGTGGAATCACTTCACCAAACCGGGTTTGGGGTACTGAAGAATCACCCCATACAACAGGCCATAGTGGATGCCATCTACAAAAACTGGCAAGCCTTCTTTGATGGTGAAGAAAAGCAGCAATATTTGTTTAAAAAAGACACCCAGGATGGCTATTTTCCTCCGTCAGTGTCGGAAACTGCCAAAGGGCATAAAGTCAAAGACATCAAGGAATATTTCCATTATTACCCTTGGGGTCGTTGCCCTGACGCACTGCGTCAGCAACTGGCCGATTACTATCAGGCAGCCAATGCCTTAGCTGCTACTCTGCTGTCCTGGGTTGAGAAACACTCACCGACAGAGGTATCAACACGCTATTCACAGCCGCTGTCCAGTATGATTGAAAACAGCGATAAGACCCTGCTCAGGGTGCTGCACTATCCACCATTGACTGGCGGGGAAGAGCCCAGTGCTATCCGTGCCGCGGCCCATGAGGATATCAACTTGCTGACCATACTGCCGGCCGCCAATGAACCGGGCCTGCAAGTGAAAAGTAAAACGGGAGAATGGCTGGATGTGCCTTGCGACTTTGGCAATCTGATCGTCAATATCGGCGACATGTTGCAGGAAGCATCTGGCGGCTACTTCCCTTCTACAACCCACCGGGTCATTAACCCCCTGGGGGCGGACCAGTCCAGGTCAAGAATTTCACTGCCGCTGTTTTTGCATCCCAGACCCGATGTGGTGTTGTCTGACCGGCACACAGCCGACAGTTATCTAACCGAGCGCTTGCGCGAACTCGGCGTAATCTGAGAACCGGGCGGCGCTGAGCGCCGCCACACAATCAAGAGGATAGTATGAACAACGCGATACGCATCCTGGCGCTGTGCGCCTGTTTCAGCGCGCCGGCGCTGGCAGACGCGCCCAGGTTGATAGTACAAATCACGGTAGACCAATTGCGCGGCGATCTGCTGCACAAGTATCAAAGCAATTTTGTGGATAAGCGCAATCAAAAGGGTTTTAAGCGTTTCCTTGATGATGGCGCCTTATACACAAACGCGCACTACCGTCATGCCACCACGCTTACCGCAGTGGGTCATGCCACCCTGGCCACCGGTGCACTTCCCTCTCAACACGGTATTCCGGCTAACAGCTGGGCAGACCGGCTCACGGCTGACAGTGTTTATTGCGTTGCGGATAAAAATACCCAGTTGCTTGGTGCAGACGGATACAGTGCCTCGCCGGCCAATTTGATGGCATCCACTTTTTCCGATGAGCTTTACCAGGCCAGCAGCGGCAAGGCCAAAATATTTGCCGTGTCCACCAAAGACAGAGGCGCAGTGTTGACGGGCGGGCACTTTGGCAAAGCTTTTTGGTTTGACAAAGGTACCGGCAACGTCGTCACCAGCAACTATTATTTCGACCAGTTGCCGGTTTACGCCGAAGAATTTAATCAATCAGGCCTGAAAGACAGTTTTGCCGGTCAAAGTTGGGCGATGATGCTGGATGAAGGTCAGTATCACAACAATGCCGGCAATCGACCTTTTCAAATTCCCCCCAAAGGTTTTAAGTCGGGATTCCCACATCAGATGCCGACAGAAACCGATAAAGACTATTACGGCATGCTGGCCTATACGCCATTTGGTGACAAGCTGACAGCCGAATTTGCCAAACGCTTAGTGATTCAGGGCGATATGGGTAAGGATGAGATCACGGATTATTTGTCTGTCAGCTTCTCGGTGAATGACTATGTTGGGCATATGTTTGGCCCTAACAGCCTGGAAGCTGAAGACAACCTGCTGAATTTGGATCGTACTCTGGCGGATTTTTTCAGCTTCCTGGATAAGCAGGTTGGCCTGAAAAATGTGCTGATTGCATTGTCAGCCGATCATGGCGTGGATTCCATCCCTGAGTATAAGAAAAGCATAGGCTTTGCCGGATTCCGTGGCAATACGGGTAAACAGTTCAACGCTATCAATCAACAGTTAGCCAAGGAATTTGCTATTGAAGGCAAACTGGTACGCAAAACCTCCATGCCTTTTTTGTATCTTGATCTGGACTTGATTGCCGACAAAAATCTGGATATTCATGCCGTACAAAAGGCCGTCGCCGCCCACGCGGCTAAGTTGCCCGGCGTGGCTAGAGTGTTTACCCGCCAACAACTGATGAGTGAAGATTTATCTTTCGATCCCATCGCCAGCAAAGTACAGAACGCCTATGTCCCAAGCAGAGCGGGAGATGTGGTGTTAGTGCAAGAACCTTCCAGTATGTTTGAAGGGTACTCGGCCGCCACACATGGCTCGCCGTACAAATATGATACCCATGTGCCGCTGTTTTTTACCGGTTGGAAAGTCAAACCTTACAGCAGTAGCCGCCAGGTTTCACCTGAGGACTTGGCTGTAACCTTGTCAGCGTTACTGTCTATCACTTACCCGGATAAAGCCACCGGCCATCCTTTAGCGGAAATTGCAGAACTGCGTTAAACCTTGTGTGTTCGACCACTACCAAAAAGCAGCCCAACCGGGCTGCTTTTTAATCTGTATTCCCAGCAGCGTCAGGCTCTCTAATTAGCCAATGCGGTTAAGGAATTGTGGTCACTTTCAGGAGTGCAGAACCTGTAGTGGGTCGGATTTAAATCCAACAACCCGGCTGGTTACTAAAAAAGCAAAGGCCCCCAAAAGAGAGCCTAAAGAAGACCAAACGTTTCAGACGACAAGCCTGTTTGCTTAGTTAGCCTGGTAGGCTTTTGCAAAAGAAGTTAAACGCACGCCATTGCAAAATATGCCGTCCATCTGGCGACGTGTCAGTCCCAATGACTCCACACCAGCAGACACTGCCTGCTTGCACAGCATAGATTCTGGACGCTCGTCCGCCACAACGAATTGATAAACTACGTTATTGGCCTGCACTGGCGCGTCGGCTCTGAACTGGCGAGCAAACTGGCTAATTGCCTGGCCATTGCACTTGATATCCTGATTAAACTCACGAGGTGCAGACTTACGGGCGGCTGCCACACCTTGTTCTGCGGCAATCACACAGATAGATGAAAACGGGCTGTTGTCAACCGCAACAAAGCGAAGATTGCCTTCTGACGCGAAAGACTGAGCACTAATAACTGTAGCCACTGCTGCAAATACAAACTTTTTCATTACTACCTCGACAAGTCTGAATGTGAAATTTAATTACCGAACGAGGCAGATCCTACTGAAGAAAAGTGCATTAACCAAGCATTTTATGTAATTTTATTACCAAAAAAACCTTTTTAACAGAAATTTAGCACAAAGATGGCAGAGGAATCACAAATAAATGTAATTTAATTACAGAATGTATTCATCCTAACATGCCTCCACAATCTGTTCTCTGTCAGGCGTGGAGTTTGTGCAAACTCAACACCTATGCCTGGCGTTTAAGAAACTGAATTGAGGGGGCAAAAAATGCGGCACCAGTTTCAGGTACACTGTAATCCAGCAATCGATCATAATTGCCCTGACGGTCGCCAAAAATGCGGCTGTGCTGAATTTGCATAAAAGGTTTCGGGCTTTTGCAGCAGGAAACAAAGAACAGCCCCTGATTCTGCATATCGCCATAAGGCATGCTTTGACGCAATATCTCAATGGGTCGGCCCGACGTATCCACTAAGTTGGTGCGAGTGCTGTGGCTGTAAGCAACCCGGTCTTCCAAAGGAAACTCCACGTCATCTTCCCTGGTACGCCCCATGATGACTTCCTGCTGGGCAATACTCACCCGGTTCCATCGGTCCAGGTCATGTCGGTAGCGCTGCACATGCACATAACTGCCACCGGCAAAGTCACTGTCTTCATCCCCTACAATGGCAACGGCGAGTTTTTTCATGCCTTTGGGATTGGTACTACCATCAACAAAGCCGGTCAGGTCACGTCCATCCAGATAACGAAACCCTTTAGTTTGTTCCACCAACTCGGCCTGTTCCTTCAATAGCTCATAGACCTCCACGCCAATGGCATGACAGATATCAGCGCGATCTGCGCGTATTTGGATAAAAAGGTCGCAAGGCACCACGGGAGCGTGACGGTCGTCACAAGTTAAATCCGGGAAGGGCGTTAGTTCACGCGGGCTCAATCCGGGATAAAGATCGCTCCAGTAATTACTGCCTATCGCCACCATTCCCGACACCATGGCCTCGTAGTGCTCTTCGTCGTAATGTTCGAAGATATCCAACATTTTGGCCAGTTTGCTACGAATCATTTGAGTGTCATCGTCTGTTACGTTAAACAGCAGATATAAGGCATGCAGATTAGGCTCTGCACAGATCCCCTTTTGCGGCTGCGACATGTGGTTCCTCTTGTATTCCCCGAACAGACAAAGGCCGGGAATCTGATGTCCCCTTTGCAACGCCTTTCTCAGAAAGTTGCCAAATTTATCGGCAATTGGATTATTGCTTTACAACTTATTGAAAATCAAATTGTTATTATACGCCAGAATGCGCAGGTGGACAGTTACGGCACACCACCAAGGAAGGCCGAAGCGCAGAAAGTTCAGGAGCACTATAGCGTATGGAAGGCTATAGAACAGCTTTAGCTGGCCTGCTATGCAGGTAAGCTACAGGGAGGTAGCTTATAGTTTTCTGCCCATCCATCCCTGGATATCGCCGGTGACTGTTCCCTACCACACCGGCATACCATCCATCCCTGGATATCGCCGACGAATGCTCCTGCAACGTCGGCATACCATCCATCCCTGGATATAAAAAGCCCCGGCAGAGCCGGGGCAAAAGGACACAGTGGAAAAGCTCACCAGTATTACTGGCGTTGTTCCTTTATCAGGAACCCGGGAATGCCGGCGTTTATACTTGTTTTAATTACACCAGCATAAATTGAATTACTTACGCGAACCGGTGAAATCGGGATAAGCTTCCAAGCCACAATCCACCATATCCAGCCCCTGGTATTCGTCTTCCTCACTGACGCGAATGCCCATCACGGCCTTAAGCACACCCCAAACCACCAGACTGGCACCGAATACCCAAACAAAGATGGTTACAGCCCCCATAATCTGGCCACTGAATGTCGAGCCGTCATTGGTCAGAGGCACAATCAACAAACCAAACAGACCTACAGTACCATGTACGGAAATGGCACCAACTGGATCATCGATTTTCAGTTTATCCAGACCGATAATCGACAGCACGACTATCACACCGCCAATGGCGCCAAAGATACTGGCTTGTAACGCAGTAGGTGTGGAAGGTTCAGCAGTAATGGCGACCAATCCGGCCAGTGCACCGTTTAGTGCCATCGTCAGATCGGCCTTTTTAAATAGGATCTTAGCCAGTATCAGTGCTGCGACTGCACCTGCAGCGGCGGCGGCATTGGTGTTCAGAAATACCATTGCAACGGCGTTGGCATTGGTGATATCGCCCAGCTTTAACACCGAACCACCGTTAAAACCAAACCAGCCCATCCACAATATAAAGGTACCTAAGGTCGCCAGGGGCAGGTTAGAGCCAGGGATGGCATTAATTTTACCGTCTTTGGTGTATTTGCCTTTACGGGCCCCCAGCAGTAACACACCGGCAAGTGCTGCAGCCGCTCCAGCCAAGTGGACAATACCTGAGCCGGCAAAATCAGAGAAGCCCATATCACCCAGCACATACATGCCGAATACGGCTTGTCCGCCCCAGGTCCAACTGCCTTCCATAGGATAAATAAAGCCGGTCATTGCCACTGCAAACAGCAGGAAAGCCCAAAGCTTCATACGTTCAGCCACTGCGCCGGAGACAATACTCATGGCCGTAGCGACAAAAACCACCTGAAAGAAAAAGTCCGATGCTTTGGAATAGATTGCCCCGCCTTCAAAGCCATCTTCACGGCCGGCAAACTCGCCCAAGGTGGCGCTGACATCCACATTACCAATACCAGCCAGGAAAACTCCGCCATCGTACATAATGGCGTAGCCACAGACCATGTACATAATGCAGGCAATAGCATATAAAGCGACGTTTTTGGTTAGTATTTCGGTGGTATTTTTAGCTCTGACCAAGCCGGCTTCCAGCATGGCAAAGCCCGCCGCCATCCACATAACCAAGGCGCCGCAAATCAGAAAGTAGAAAGTGTCGAGTGCGTACTGAAGGTGAAATGATTGTTCCACGTTATTGTCTCCTGCTGCGGTTAGATGGCGTCGTTGTCAGTCTCACCGGTACGGATCCTGACTGCGTGTTCCAAATCAAAGACAAACACCTTGCCATCACCGATTTTTCCGGTTTTGGCGGCGCTCACAATGGCCTCAACCAAGCGATCTACATGATCGTCCTGCACGGCAATATCCAGTTTTACCTTAGGTAAAAAGTCCACCTGATATTCGGCGCCCCGATACAGCTCGGTGTGCCCCTTTTGACGTCCGAAACCTTTAACTTCGGTGACGGTCAAGCCGTCAATGCCGATTTCGGAAATCGCCTCACGAACATCATCAAGCTTGAATGGCTTGATGATCGCACTGACTAATTTCATCTTGTTGCTCCTGAGATAATTGTTATGTGTCGACACAGGAACATAAACAAATGCCGTGCCATTTGATTTATTCATTATTAATCAATAGGTTAATCTTTTTACTCGGTGTTAACTGGTGATAAATTGCACCATTGAAGTGCTCACCCACAAAAATGCACCACTGCGGTGCGAGCCTGTCGTCAGCTAGTTTTCCTTTGCCCGGCATTTCTGCGTTACACTGATGCTGCACATCAATAACCAAGGAAAACGTTGTGAAACTCAGGTATTTACTGCTGGTGGGGCTCTTTCATGGGGGAGTTTGTGCACAACAGGCTGCTGAGCAAGATAATGTCGCAGAGGAGCCCAAAAGCACGCTGGTAACCGAAAGACTGGTCTCTGACAGTGCCGCCCTGGTGAACCCTTACGCCATCACCCAACATAAACTGAACTATCTGTTACCCTTTAGCTACCAACGAAATCCTAATCAAATAGGCTCTGATGGTTTTACTCAGGGCAATATTGACCACACCGAGGCCAAGTTCCAGATTAGCGTCAAAATGCCGGTCTATCTGCCGGAAGAAAATCTGGGTATTGAAGGCTTGTATTTCGGTTTTACCGCCATGTCTCTGTGGCAGGTCTATAACAGTGAGATATCCAAACCCTTTCGCGAAACCAACTATGAACCAGAGGTTTTCTACAACTTTCAAACCGATCTGAGTTTACTGGGGTATCGATTTAATCTGGCGCAGATTGGCCTGGTGCATCAGTCTAACGGGCAAAACCAGTTACGCTCGCGCAGTTGGAACCGTTTGTACGGTTCACTGCTGTTTTCCGACGAGGATTCATTTTATTTTTTAAAGGCCTGGTACAGAATCAAGGAAGATGAAAAAACCGATCCACTGGACCCGGCGGGCGACGATAACCCCGACATTACGCATTATTTGGGGCATATGGAATTTGGCTACGGCACCCAACTGGGTAACTTCAAGTTGATGACGCAAATCCGCAATAACCTGAAAAGCAGCGACAACAAAGGCAGTATTGAGCTGAACATCAGTTACCCCTTAACTAAACGCTATGAGATCCTACTTCAATACTTTAACGGCTATGGTGATTCACTGATTGACTACAACCGGCACCAGCAACGTATCAGTCTGGGGATCCAACTGGCGTATTTTTAATCCCCAATTGGTCTGATTCCCTTAGCAGCACTAATGCCGTTTCGGCCGCTCTGGTAAAAAAGCGGCGGTCGATACGGCCAATCTCATCGTACTCAGTATGATAGAAACGATGTTCGCCGACTCCCAGGTATAAAAAAGCGATACCCTGTTGATCAAAAGCGGCATGATCACTGGCCCGGCGATAATCAATCCAGCCTTTTCCCTTATAGCCTCTTGCCAGCCCTTCCAACCCCAGTGATAGCGTTACAGGCGCTTGCGCTATGGCCCTTTCCACGGCACTTAACAAATGCGGATAATGCCTGGTTCCCCCCACATAAAGTTGCTGCTGACGCCCGCCATAACCCAACATATCCAGATTCAGATTTAACTTAATCGCACTCAAAGCAACAGGAGGGGATGCAACAAAAGCCTGCGCACCATAGAGTCCGGCTTCCTCTGCATCGGTAGCCAGAAAAATGACTGAATGCTCTGTTCGCTGCGCGTGTAAAACAGATGCAAGATACAACATAACCGCCACACCTGATGCATTATCATCGGCGCCATTAAATATACGTTTACCTTGTTTGCCCAGATGATCATAGTGCGCGCTGACAACGATATATTGCTGCGGCTTGGATTTTCCTGGCAACCACCCCAGTATATTTACCCCGACAAGCTCGCCAATGGCGAATTCATGACGAAATGGCATCTCATAGTTTTCAGCAAATGCCTGCAGTTGGTTTTGCCTAAACACCTGTTTTATATAATCACGGGCCAGCTCTGCGCCGCTACTGCCGGTTTTACGCCCTTCCATGGCGTCACTGCTAAGTATCTGCAAGTGTTGCCAAAGTTGTTCATTTGCTGCAACTGGCAGGCATATCAGCCAAATCAGCAATAGCGAACTAAAATGCTTCATCAAAGCCTGGTCAGCAAATTCAGCTTATTCTGATAGCGGTGTTCGTCCTGATCGTGTATCGAGCGGCGTTTGGCCAGCTTAAGATAACGTTCAGCCATGGCCAGATCGCCCATTTCGTAGTAGCTCTTGGCCAAACCAAAGTAAAATTCATGTTGCTGGGGATTCAGGGCAATAGCACGACGATAGTGGCTAATGGCATCAGACCAATGAGCCAGATCGTATTCCTGTTCGCCCAATAAGAAGTGATAAAACGGATTATCGGCCCGCTGGCGCTCCAGTTTGTTGAAGATGTCCTGTGCCATCTCCTCACGGTCAGTCATATTGTATAGCACCGCCAGGTTTTCCAGGGCACTGCGGTTGTTCTCGATTGTGATAGCCCGTTGATAGCTCTTTTCAGCCGCGGCCATCAGGTTATTCTGACGGTACAATACGCCAAGATTGACCCAGGCCTCACCCAGGCTCGGATCAGCTTGCAGAGCCGCTCTTGAATAAGCATACGCCTGCAAATGTTGATTATGCACCAGCGCATCAGCTGCCTTGTTATTGTAAAACATGGCTAATACCCGGTGTTTGTCGATAGTTCGGGTAGGAAAATGAGCACTCATGGACTGTGGATCAAAATCCACCTGCACGGTTTGGCTGGCGAAATACACGGTATTAGGGGAAATTCTGGGTAAAATCCGCAGGTTCACATGGCCGTTAAGCAAGCTGTAGCCATCACGGCGCGTCCAGAATTCGGGCACATCCACCTCCTGAAACTCAATTTGCATGCCGGCATGCTCGCCAAGAGCATAGGTCATAATGGACATGGACAGACAATTGGCAGAACGGTTATGAAAGGTGTCACGGGCCACAGTATTGGCTTCGTTGTCGTACAGTAGATTCATATTGGCGCGGCCGAAGATGGCGCGTAACAATTTCTTGGCCATCAATTTAGCTTCGCCGGAGCCGCCCACAAACTGCTCGGCAAACTCCTGCATTTCTTCGTCCAGGGCAAAGACGTCCTGTTCCGATTCCACCGCCACCTGTGCAAAACCGGCGAACTGCTCATCCATGAACAAACCCTGGGGCGATTTAACCTGCGTAGTTTGTGGCGTACTGGTACAAGCCAGCATGGCCATACATATCCATACCAGTGTGATTGGGCGATACAGCTTCATATTGCGACTCCCGACAAGGGGTGGGTTACTTCAGGCTTTAACTGTTAAGTTAGTCCCCTGTTAACATCTTCTCAACAACTTTCAGCCCATCAAACTGTAAGTTGTCGTAACCACAGGTTGTCAGTCTCGTCTGGCAGAGGAAAAAGGCAGAGCAGTGAAAGTAACGCCAGATAGCTCTGGCGTTTGATGACTTGACCAATAGTGCAATTAGCGGGTGGCCAGATCGGCATCCCGCGCAGGCTTAAACTCAGCGCCAACTTTCCAGGCAGGCCAGGCATCAGAATTACCCAGTTTCTCGGTCAGCGTATAAATCAGCTCCAGATCCTGGCGCACGCCGCCATATTGCCAGCTATCCAGAAATTCATCGCTGGGCTTATGATAACGATTGGCAATATAGTCAGGATCGCTGTCACCTAAATCCATAAACAGCAGTCCGGGTACCCCCTGTTTGGCCAGCGCAAAATGATCGGAGCGAAAAAACAAGCCGTTTTGTGGGTTGGCATCCGGCTTGATATGGCGGTTTTGCCCCACTGCAGCGTCAGCCAACCAGTCTTCCAGTTCCTGCAGTCCCTGGCCATACTGAATGACATAGTCTGACTCACCCGTCATATTCATGCTGTCGATGTTCATCAGTGCCACCATGTTTTTGGTGGGGACGGGAGGCTGGGCAGCGAAGGCCTGCGCCCCCAGTAAACCGGTCTCTTCAGCGGTAAAGAAGGCCAGCAGCACCGAACGCTGCAGTGGTTGCTTGCGCTGTTTAAGCATTCTGGCCAATTCCAGAACACCGGCCACTCCGGTGGCGTTGTCCACCGCGGCATTGAAAATATTGTCGCCTTTTACACCAACCTTTTTGCCAAACCCGTCCCAATGAGCCGACAAAACCACATACTCGTCGGCACGGCTGGTACCAGGGATCAGGCCAATCACATTGCGGCTTTCGCCCATCTGATGCCAGTGGCGGGTTTGCAGATCGGCATGAATGCCCAGGTCCACGGCTTTAAAACCCGGCTGGGCAGCTGCCGCTTTCAATTCGTCGAAATCCAGGCCTAGCTGGGTGAACAATGCACGGGTGCTGTCGGTTTGGATCCAGCCCATCGCCTCCAACTCCCCGGCGTTATCATTGTCATCCACCAGGGTGAATTTTGTGCCGGTGGCACCGGACTCCACAACCGACCAGGGGTAACCCGCCGCGCCAGTTTCGTGCACAATAAACACGCCAGCTGCGCCGCGACGAATGGCTTCTTCATATTTATAAGTCCAGCGCCCGTAATAGGTCATAGCATTACCGCGGAACACCTCAGGATCCTGAGTTGCGTAACCGGGATCATTCACCAGCATCAACAGGGTTTTGCCCTTAACATCCAGCCCCTGATAGTCATTCCAGCTATACTCCGGGGCATCAATGCCATAGCCGACAAACACCACAGCAGAGGATTTAAGCTCAGTACGGGACGCCACTTGCTGGGTGCGGGATACAAAGTCCTTGCCAGGCTTAAAGGTCAAGGGTCCCATTTTTAGCTGCATGTCCTGGGAAGCGGCAATCCCCGCCATCGGTACTTTCTGCACAAAGTCACCAAAATAGCCAGGCTGCACTCCCAGTGCTTTTAATTCCTGAACAAGATACTGAATGGTTTTCTCTTCACCTGCAGACATAGGGGCCCGGCCCTCAAATGCATCAGAAGCAATCGTTTTTACCTGCTGCTGATAATTGTCGGCGGAGAAAACCACCTTGTCCGGCGTCGCCAATACAGAGGCTGACAAGCCTATACAACCTAAAAACAGGTATTTTCTTAACATCTCACCCCCCATTCCCCGTCACTACCGAGGATGCGTTTTTAATTTGTTCCAACAGCCACAGATGCGCAGACTGCTGGTCGGCAAAGAAAGCATGTGGCATCTCTGCGCCCTGGTAAATTTGTCGCCATAACTGTTCCACCAGGCCCGGATAATTGGCATCGGCCAGCACCACCGCCGCAGCCACCATGCCGCTCGCTTTGGAACGGCCAATAGAGATATTCATCAACTGCACCGCATCATGGGTCAATAAGGACTCACCATGCAGCACCACGAGATTCCCCCAGGGCTGACCCGACAAAGCCTGACGATACTCCTGCACAGCCTGCTGATAACTTTCGATCAACTCCGCATTGCCGGGGCCTTCACCATGCAGCAACAAAACTCGCCCATCAAGCGCTAACGAAAAACTTCCATGTGCCCTGAACATATTTGCCATTCCAACCTGATACTCGCGGTACTGTTTTTAGATTGCGTCATTGTAACCAAGCGCCTCTGTGCTGCCAGCAGATTGAACAGCACGTCAGACCAGCCTAGTCTAAGCCAAGAAATCCGCCGGTCTGATGCGCCCATAACTTGGCATAGATACCCTGCTTTGCCAGCAATTCTGCATGAGTACCGGATTCCACCACCCGGCCCTGATCCAACACCAGCAGTCTGTCCATAGCCGCGATAGTGGATAGCCTGTGGGCAATGGCCAGCACGGTTTTGCTTTGCATAACCTTGTTAAGACAATCCTGAATCGCCACTTCCACTTCAGAATCCAGTGCCGAGGTGGCTTCATCCAAAATCAAAATGGGCGCATCCTTGAGCATCACCCGAGCAATAGCAATGCGCTGACGCTGCCCACCGGACAAGGTCACGCCTCGTTCACCCACATGGACATCGTAGCCTGTGCGGCCATGTAAGTCCGAAAGATTCTTAATAAAATCATGGGCTTCAGCTTGTTTGGCAGCCTTGATCATATCCTCTTCGCTGGCATCCATGCGGCCGTACAGAATATTCTCACGAACCGAACGATGCAGCAGTGAAGTATCCTGAGTCACCATGCTGATATGTTCGCGCAGACTCTCCTGACTGACATCGCGAATATCCTGCCCGTCAATCAGAATCTTACCTGAGTTGAGATCATAAAAACGCAAAAGCAGATTAACCAGGGTGGACTTGCCGGCACCAGAACGGCCCACCAGCCCGACTTTTTCGCCGGGATTGATCTGAATCGTTAATTCATCGAACACCTTGTTGCGGTTGTCATAGGCAAAACTGGCCTGACGAAATTCTATGCCGCCACCTTTGATTGTCAGAGGTTTCGCATCAGGTCTATCCAGCACCGCCACGGGTTTTGACAGGGTGTTCATACCATCCTGCACGGTGCCAAGATTTTCAAACAAGCCAGCCACTTCCCACATTATCCATTGCGACATCCCGTTCAGACGTAGTGCCAGACTCACTGCGACGGCAATGTCACCGGGGCTGGCAAGTTGCTGTAACCATAAGTAGATGGCCAGCGCACTGGTGGAAAAAATCAGTAGCGCATTACTAAACCAGACACAGGCGTTTAATACCGTTACCAGGCGCATTTGCGGATACACCGTGGTCAGGAAAGTGTCCATACTGTCTCTGGCGTACTGGGTTTCCCGACTGGTATGAGCAAACAGCTTGACCGTGGTGATGTTGGTGTAACTGTCCACCACTCGACCTGTCATTACCGAACGCGCGTCAGCCTGGCGCTCGGAGATTTTCTCCAGACGCGGTAGCAATACTCTTAGAATCCCCACATAAACCAGAAACCAAATTCCCAGTGGCAATGCCAGACGCCAGTCGACCGCAAACACCACTATAAAGGCACTGATAAAATAGACGCTGACATAAACCATCAGGTCTAACAGCTTGAGCACCGTCTCTCGCACCGACAGCGCCGTCTGCATCACTTTGGTGGCCACCCGACCCGCAAACTCATGCTGGAAGAAGCCCAGACTCTGGCTAAGCAGATAGCGGTGAGCCTGCCAACGAATGCGCATCGGGAAGTTACCCAGCAAGCCCTGATGGTGAACCAGTGAGTGCAGTAGCACAGCACCGGGCAGCAATAATAAAATTACCACGCTCATCAACAGCAGGCTCTGGCTTTCCTGCTGCAAAAAGGTGGCTCTGTCCCGGGTTGCAAACCAGTCCACCATTTGGCCCAGGTAACCAAACAAGCTGACTTCCAGAATAGCAATCAGGGCGCTGAGGATGGACAAACTGATGATCACCCGTTTGGCACCACGGCAATAGTACAGACAAAATGCCAGCATTGTGCCTGGCGGCTTGACAGGTGCTTGTTCGGGAAAGGCTTTTACCAGCCGCTCAAAAATAGCAAACATTTTATTCCTTATCTAAAACCACTGAGGCACAGAGAACACAGAGGGGTTGATGGGCCAAAACTCTGCAGGCTTCTCTCCACGCCTGAAAGCCAAGAGCATCCCCTGAAACCTCCGTGCTCTTCGTGCCTCGGTGGTGACAATCTATCTGCGCAACAGTATAAAAACCAAAGAGGCACAGAACACAAAGTGATTGTAGATTTTGCCACTGTGCACCTTGCTTTGCGCACTCAGCGGCTCTGCGAGCTATCTTCATTCACCGCCGAGGCGCACAGAGCGCAGAGTTTTTAAGGGCCTGTGTAAAACCCTATATGGGCTGCGTAAGGCTAAAGTAAAAATCGTTAAAGCTTACGAGCGCGAAAGCGCCGGCCTTTAATTTTACCCTCACGTAAGTAAGCAAGTGCTCGCTTAACACTGCGGGCTTTTATCGCAACATAGCTGTGAGAATCCAATAAACTAATTTGGCCAATATCCACACCTTCCACCCCACCATCTTTGCTTAACGCGCCAAGAATATCCCCTGGCCGCAATTTGTCTTTACGGCCTCCTTCAATGCACAGGGTTCTGAAGGCAGGTTCACGAATGGCCCGACCGTTATAACGCACTTTGCTGATATCGGCCCAGGAAATGGCCTGCTGCTGCAGATCTTCTATGGCTGCAGCCCTTGATGCTTCCTGCGGTGAACACAAGGTTAGGGCCAGGCCCTGACTGTCAGCCCGGCCGGTGCGGCCAATACGATGAATATGGGTTTCAGGATCGCTGGCCAGATGATAATTCACCACTACAGCCACATCCTTAATATCCAGACCACGAGCTGCCACATCGGTGGCCACCAGAATATTCAGACTGCGGTGAGCAAACTGCAACAGTACTTCCTGGCGCTGACGCTGTTCCATATCGCCGTGCAACGCCAAAGCGCTAAAGCCTTTTTCATTCAGGTCGTCTGCTACTTGCTGACATTCTGCCCGGGTATTACAAAATACCATGCAGGACTCTGGTTCAAAATGCGTCAGCAAACAACGCAGTCCATGCAAACGCTTGTCGTCACTTATTTCATAAAAGAACTGGCGGATCTTACTTTGACTGTGCACGGCTTCAACCACAATGCGTTGCGGCTGTCTTTGTAAGGTGCGACTAATCTGCTCGATAGCAGTGGGGTAAGTGGCAGAAAACAGCAAGGTCTGCCTGCTGCTGGGCGTGGTACGAACCAGTTTGTCCAGGTCTTCAGCAAACCCCATATCCAGCATGCGATCGGCTTCATCCAGAACCAGAGTGTTCACCTGACTCAGCGATAGATTACCGCGCAGCACATGGTCTAATACCCGGCCCGGCGTGCCCACCACAACCTGAGCCTGATGTTGCAATGAACTCACCTGCGCAGCCATGGGTACGCCGCCATATAATGCCAGTACTTTGATATTGTCCCGAAAGCGCGCCAGTCTGCGGATTTCACCACACACCTGTTCGGCCAGTTCACGGGTCGGACACAACACCAGGGCCTGCGTCGCTATTTGTTCAGGTGTCAGGCGAT
The DNA here is from genome assembly GCF_039522935.1 of Bowmanella denitrificans. Lineage (NCBI taxonomy): Bacteria > Pseudomonadati > Pseudomonadota > Gammaproteobacteria > Alteromonadales > Alteromonadaceae > Bowmanella > Bowmanella denitrificans. The sequence continues at coordinate 161,965 of NZ_BAAAEI010000015.1, forward strand.
TCAGTAAACCAATGCTGAATGCAACGGTTTTGCCACTGCCCGTGCTGGCCTGAGCAATAACATCCTGCCCGGCCAGAATGACTGGCAGGCTGGCGGCCTGTATTTCGGTCATCTGCGAATACCCTAAGGCAACCAGGTTATCTTGCATGGCAACGGGTAAAGACAGGGCTGAGAAGGCAGTGCGCATTGAGTTTATCCGGGACGAAGAAAAAGACCGACAAGTTTACCTTATTGGTCAGCTAAAAAGCGTAATAATTATTGAAAACCATCTTGTAAATTATTGCATTGCCCTTACTTAGGGGCTGTTCATTTCTTGATTATGATGTTGCCAGAAATAAACAGCCCCTCGTGTCAGCTACAACAGACGGAACACTATGCAAGCACAGTCACAAACAATTCCGACACCGGCATCCACTTCTTGGCTTATCCAATTGGTAGAAAGCCGCTGGTTCAGTAACAGCATTGTCGCCCTGATCCTGTTTAACGCCGTTACCCTGGGTTTGGAAACCACAGCCTTTGGCCAGGCCAATATCGCCGCCTTACATATGGTAGATACCGTTATCCTGTGTGTGTTTACCCTGGAATTACTGCTTAAACTGGTTGCTTATCGACAGCAATTTTTCCGCGGAGGCTGGAATTGGTTTGACCTGATTATTGTGCTGCTGTCATGGCTGCCCACCAGTGGCCCATTAGCGGTGCTGCGAGCCTTCAGGATCCTACGGGTACTGCGCTTATTTTCTGTGGTGCCGCAAATGCGCAGAGTCATAGGTGCTTTAGGTCATTCACTGCCTGGTATGGCATCCGTGGTAGGCGTGCTGGGTATTATCTTTTATGTTTCAGCCGTGCTGGTAACGAAACTCTTTGGTACTCATCCCGATGCCAATATGCAGGAATGGTTCGGCAGTATCGGCGCTTCGGCTTATACCCTGTTTCAGGTGATGACGCTGGAAAGCTGGTCGATGGGAATCGTACGCCCAACCATGGAATTGTTTCCCTGGTCCTGGTTATTCTTTGTGCCTTTTATCATTATTACCAGCTTCGCGGTACTCAATCTGTTTATCGGTATTATTGTCGATGCGATGCAGGTAATGCATGAAGAAGACGCCAGTAGACACCCAGAATCCGCTCCTGCCAGTAAAGAAGATGTCGCCGCACTGCAACAGCAACTTCAGGACATCATTGCGCGGCTGGACAAATAGCGCTGAGGCGCAGCTCAGGGCAAATGCGGTTCACGGTCAATCTGTTTGGCGGGCCAGAAGTTCAGGGTGCCGTTGTGCAGATGCAATGGAAAGCCATAGTCTCGCCGGTACCGCGCTGCCCAATTCTCAGCCAGCATGGTAAATGCTTGCCCCTGCTTGTATCTGGTGGCGGCACTGCGCCATTGGTCTACCAGCTCTGCTGATGTCCCCTGCCGTGACATGGCCAGATAGGTTGTTTCTATCTGATGCTGGTACACATTGGCAACGAAATGACAGTCTTGCTGCAGTTGCATGCAGTAATAATTGATTCCCGCCGAAGAAAAAAACAAAGCACTCACACGCCCTTTCAGCAGTGCACCTACCGCCTGAGCCCAGGTGGTGTAAGACACGATGTTCTCAAGCCCGGCCTCAAGCATCATCTGTTCACGAAAGTCGCCGCGTTGTACACCAATGGCCGGTAACGCGGCAAAATCCTTCAGGGTATGGATATCGGTTCGCAGTGGGCCGTTGGCAAACAGGCCATGCATATTGCGGGTGATAGGCGTAATCCAGTGAAACTGTGATTCCCGTTCTGCACTGCGTACCATCGAGAAAACCAGCAGATTGGGCTCGGTGCTGGCCCGATAAAAAATACGCGCCCAGGGGTGTAACAAAATAGGGGCGGGGCTTTTGGCTTCATTCTGAATACCACGGACCAGTTGCACGGCATAACCATCCAGGTCCCCTTGAGCATTGCTGTACACAAAGGGCGGCTCCTGATGCGTTAATATCGTTAACGGGGCATCCTGTGCCTGGGTATACGCGCCCCACAACGAGCACAATGCCAGCAACCATCCATGCTTCAATGCCTTACTCCTGGGTCAATTGCAACTTCCAGTTCACGGTCTGACCTGCATGGAACGGCACAATAGGGTTACCATTTGGCAACACTATTTGCTCCGGAATTTGCCAGGGCTCACGTACCAGCGTGATTTCATCGGTATTACGCGCCAGGCCGTAGAAATCTGCCCCATAGTGGCTGGCAAAACCTTCCAGTTTATCCAGACATCCCAGATCTTCAAAAACCTGGGCATACAGTTCAATAGCACTCCAGGCACTGTAACAACCTGCGCATCCACAGGCAGATTCTTTACGGTGTTTCTCGTGAGGGGCTGAATCTGTGCCTAAAAAGAATTTGGCTGAACCGGAGGCGACCACATCCCGCAAGGCCTGCTGGTGGGTGCTGCGTTTTAACACTGGCAGACAATAATTATGCGGTCTGATCCCCCCCACCAACATATCATTGCGATTCAGCATCAGATGTTGAGGCGTAATCGTCGCCGCCACTTGTGCGGACGCCTCCAGCACAAAGTGCGCAGCATCGGCTGTGGTAATATGCTCAAACACCACTTTAAGCTGGGGGAATGACTCAACAATTCGGCGCAGATGGCGGTCGATAAATTCCTTTTCCCGGTCAAATATATCCACATGCTTGTCGGTGACTTCACCATGCACCAGCAGCAACATACTTTGTTCGGCCATTTCAGCAAATATCGGAAACAACGCATCCAAAGCCGACACCGCCGCATCAGAGTTGGTAGTCGCACCTGCCGGATACAACTTTGCGGCCACCGCGCCAGCGGCCTTGGCTGCACGAATGTCTGCTGCCGTTGTGCTGTTGGTCAGGTATAAGGTCATCAGGGGCTCAAAAAGGCTGCCTACGGGCCTGGCGTCAATAATACGCTGGCGATATTCAGTCAGCATCTGGGCATTCGTTACCGGCGGTACCAAATTAGGCATGACAATGGCGCGGCGAAAACAACGGGCCGTCGCAGGCACAGTTTCACGTAGCATGTCGCCATCGCGAAAATGCAAGTGCCAGTCATCAGGCGTGGTGATGGTCAATTGAGTCATGAAGTCCTCTTGCTGGTCTATTTTGTCCAGTTGTCCTGAACATTAGCGTGTCACTTATTATGCCAGAACTACTCGGTATGTGTTGTGCCCGGTAATTAAAATTGTCTGCTTTATCATAAGGTGACGTATGGCCAGGTAGCGCGTAAACTGAACAGGTCAGAAAATATTGCAGATTTGCCAAGAATTATTTCCATAGTAGTGGCAAAGCCAGTTGTGGCTGACTGGTAGCAAACCAGCCAAGGAGGAATATTGTTGAAGTATTTTGGTTCCCGGCTGACGTTACTGATTATTTTATTTGGCTGTATCAGTAAGCTGCAGGCTTCTTCCACGCCCCTGACTGATTACTTTGCCGAATCCTGGACAACCCAGGATGGCCTGCCTCACAACAGTGTCAACAGCATAGTACAAACCCCTGATGGTTACTTATGGTTTGCCACCTGGGAGGGTGTCGTACGTTACAACGGTAGACGTTTCACCCATTTTGGCTGGGGAACAGATACCCACTTACGTGATTCAGGCATACGAACCTTAGCGATAAACAGCAAAGGGGAATTGCTGGCGGCAGGTTCCAGAGGCAGTTTTGCCCGCTATGCCAACCATCAATGGCACCCGATGCCACAATTAGATGTACGCATCAACCAAGTGCTGACAAATAATGCCGGTGAACTTTGGATTGCCACTAACAATCAGGGCTTGTACCGGCAAACGGCGAACGGCCAGTTACAGCATTTTGACAGTTCGTCCGGTCTGCCTTCGCAAAGTATCAAAGCCTTGTTTGAAGACAATAACAGCCGGATTTGGGTTGGCACTACTGCCGGCCTGGCCTATCTGGATAGAAATAGTTTTCACGTCCATACGGCCATCCCTGATATTCCGGTTGTGGGCCTGACAGAGGATAGTCAGGGGGCCTTGCTGGTCGCCTCTGAACAGGGCTTATTTCGTCAAAGTGGTCAGGATTTTGTGCCTTTTTATCAGCATATCCTTTCCCGGGGCGTGAGTCAGATTTTGGCCGATAACCAAAATGCGTTGTGGGTCGGCACAGTGAACGACGGTCTATACCGGCTACACAATGGCCAGATTGAACATAAAGGAGTCAACGACGGTTTACCAGACAGCCGCATCAAAGCCTTGTATCAGGATCGTGAGGGCAGCATCTGGGTGGGGACTAACGGCGGATTGGTGCGCCTCAGAAAAGCCAACTTTACCACCATCAGCAGTAAAAGTGGCCTGGTCGGCGACTACGCCCGAACCGTCCTGGTAACAGAATCAGGTTCAATACTGGTTGGCACCAGCAATGGCTTATCCAGAATTGACAATGGCCAGGTCAGTACCATCGACATACCTATGCCAAATGGCGACACCCCTTCGATACTCAGTCTGGCCGAAAATGACCAGCACTTTTTACTCGGCACCTATAGTCATGGCTTGCTGATGCTGAATAAGCAAAACGGCCAGTTGTCACAGATGAATACCCGCGATGGGCTGTTAGCCAACCATGTCCGCTCATTGTTGGTTGCCTCTGACAATAGCTTATGGATAGGCACAACCAGAGGATTAAATCACCTGACGGCCCAGGGCATACAGAGCTTCGATAAAAGTAACGGGCTGACGGACGACTATATCATGGCCATAGCGCAAGACCCCCGCGGTGGCATCTGGATTGGTTCAGAAATGGGGGCACAAATTATTCATCAACATAAGGTCGTCAGCCTGGAACTGGCGAATCTGGATGAGACCCGTTCTGTGTATGGCTTTCATGCAGATAAGGACGGGCAACATATGTGGCTGGCCACCGACCGGGGTTTGATTCGGTATCGATATACCGACGGTCAGACCCGTCTGATTGGCAGGCAGCAGGGCTTACCTATCAACAAGTTCTGGCAGGTCACCGAAGACAATCAGGGTTTTTTCTGGTTAACCTCCAATCTGGGTATGGTCAGAATTCCCTATAACGCCGCCCACCAGGCGGCAGACCACGAGTCAGACAAAGTTCGCTACCGGGTGTTTGCCGATGGCGACGGTATGCAAAGCTTTCAGGCCAATGGCACATCCAGTCCGGCCATCGCCAAAGACCAGCAGGGCAATATCTGGGTAGCCACGGCCAAAGGGGTGGTGCGTACCCGGCCTGAGGGTATCAGCAAACTGACTACCGCCAGCTTACCGATGCAAATGGAGGCCATCTCGGTGGACGGCAAGACATTTACCCATAACCTGCTGAGTCCACTTCCAGCGCAAACCAGCAGGATCCGCTTTGAGTTTGTCGCGCTTGGCTACATTATGCCACAAACCATCCAGTACCAGACCAGACTGGTGGGGTTTGATCGGGACTGGATATCCCGGGATACCGACAACACCGCCGAATATACAAACCTGCCACCAGGGGATTATATCTTTGAGGCTCAGGCCTCTTACCCGGCTTCAGATGCAGAAATGGGGGTTGGCAGCTTGCGTCAGGCATTCAGTATCAAGCCGGCGTTCTGGCAACGTCTGGACGTTATATTGCTGTTTTTTGTGTTTGTTATTGTACTGCTGCTGATACTCATCCGTACCCGCGAACATCTTCTCAGGGTTCAGTCGCAAAAGCTTAAGCAACAAGTTCAGGAACAAACCCAAGCATTGCAGGAACAGGCCCAGCGTTTTGCTCGTCTGGCCCTGCAAGACCAGCTTACCGGCTTGGAGAACCGCCGCTCCTTTGACAGTTTTTTAAAATCGCTGGGCAGCCAGGCCAATCGCAATGTGCTGGCTTATGTGGCGATTATGGACATTGACCATTTCAAACTGGTTAACGACAACTGGTCACATGATGTTGGCGATCAGGTCATTCGTGAAGTGGGGCGAATCATTGCCGCGCATTCCCGCCCCGGCGATCACGCGGCCCGATGGGGTGGCGAAGAGTTTTCACTGATCATTAAAGATGTGGATGAAACCACGGCCGTGGAAATCTGCGAGCGTATTCGCAAACAAGTGGCCAGTGCCGACATGAGCCATATTGCCAGCGGTGTCAAAGTGACACTGAGTGTGGGTATTAAACAATGCGACGATCCGGACAATTACCACAGGACTTTGGTGCTGGCTGATCAGGCGCTGTATCACGCCAAAGCCAGCGGCAGAAATAAAGTGCAGCTATGGCGCCCCGATTTACCCAGCACCAACATTCCTTATGTTTCGTCAGTGCGAAAGAACTAAGGCACCATCTGTGAACCTGAGGTCAATGCATTAAAGCGCTGATGTTCTCAGCTGTGGGGTAGTCACTTTTACTCCATCCAAGACGCACAAACACCAGGTTCCAACTGGGGATCACCATGACCACCTGCTTACGATTGCCCAGCATCGCATAGGCATCCGCTGGCAATTGTGGCCAGCGCCGCGCGTCTTCCGCTTTGTTTCTGCCAGCATTCAACCACAACTGATAGCCATACCTGTCATCATTTTCACTGGAATTAGGCTGGGTTGCCCTGAACAGCCATTCTTTGTTCAATAATTGCTGGCCCTGCCAGTTGCCGTTATTCAGCAACAATTGACCAAGGCTGGCCCAGTCTCTGCCAGAGGCATACAAATAAGAGCTGCCGACAAACACGCCACTGGGGTCGGTTTCCAGATAAAAGTGTGACAAGCCAAGCGGCTGGACCAATTCCTGATGCAAGAAATCCAATGCCGCCTGGTTGCCGCCTAACTGCTGATTCAGATAGCGCATAATCACATTCGTGGTGCCAGACGAATAGGCAAAATGACGGCCTGGCTCATAGGCAATATCACTGTGCAAAGGCAGGGCTGAGGCATCATGGGCAATAAACAACATATTGGCCGCATCAGTTCCTGGTGCATAGGTTTCATCAAAATCCAAGCCGCTGGTCATCTGCAATAGTTGGCTGAGGCGGATACTGGCGCGCCGGTCAGACCGCCATTCATCAAACAGCGACATATTATTTTCATTGACCAGGCCAAGCTGCTGCATGCGCCCTTGCATTATGGCCGTGACGCTTTTAGCCATCGACCAACCCAGTAGCGGTGTATAGGCGTTATATCCTGTGGCATATGACTCGGCCACCAATTTACCGTCTTTAACCAGCAGTAACGCCCGGCTGTCCAGGCCTTTTGCATTGTCAGCCGCTAACAGGTCATCCAGCTTGCTTTGCCAACTGGCACTTATTTGCTGGGGCAACCCGGGAGAAAGGTCTGCCTTAGCGGAAGACAACTGCAAGCGATCGAGTGGCTGGGTATCCCCAATATCCAGCGTACAGCCCAGTCCCGGTCTGTAGGTTGCGCTGGCCTGGCGGATGCCAAGCAGATTGGCAGCGACGTTGCTGGATGAATAATGTAATTCAAGCAAACTGTTAGCCGGTGAATAAGAAGCCAAATCTTGCAGAATCTGCTGATTATCCTGACCGCTGATAAAGTGCCCTGAACAACCGAGTTTCGCCCCCATACTGGCGGACACCTGCAAGGCGTCGGCGATCCGCCACAGACCAAACCCCAGCCAGATTGGTGACGCCACCACCGCCACGGTCAATATTGCTAAAGCCCACCAACGTTTTTTCACTCTGAGTTTCCCGGCAAAGACCATTTTTATCCATCATCCTGGGGACTTAATTCGAGCAAGTCAAAAGCAATTTTCACTGGTAATAGCCTCGCGCTTATTTGATACTGAACCTTGTTCTGACAGTGGATTTCGCTATGACCAGGTCGTTTTACTATGATTGCCACTATGACCCGGATATTCTTGCCGTCCGGGTAAGTACCGGTGGTCTGGCCGAGCCACAGGATATTCACACCCTGTATCAGCAAGCCCTGGATGCCGGCCGTGAAGCCAATTGTTATAAATTGCTGTTGGATGTGCGTGAGCTGGCGTTGGATTACGACAGTGGCAAGGTGTTTCAGGTGTTAAGGGATATCAGCCCAATACTGCAGCAGTTACAGGTGGCAAGACTGGTCACACTGTCCGAGTTCAAGCATGATTTAATTGAAGAATACGCTAAGGAACAAGGGTTCAACCTTAAAAACTTTACCGAACAACATCAGGCCCTTGAATGGTTGAACGCCGCAGGTTAGCCAAGGGACTGGGTCTGTGGTTACTGTTACTGATGCAAGCCGCCTGCAGTCGCCCGGTTGAGCCGATACCCGAGAGGCTGCCACCACCAGCGCCACAACCACTGTCTTTCTCACAAGATATTAAACCCATATTAGACAAGCGCTGCCTGACCTGTCACGGCTGTTTCGACGCCCCCTGCCAACTTAAGCTGGAATCTGCACAAGCCTTGCTGCGCGGTGCACATCATCAGGAAGTCTACAACGGTACCCGCAGAGAAGCGCAATCCCCTACCCGTTTAGGGATTGATGCCCAGACAGAAGCGCAATGGCGGGAGCTGGGTTTTTATTCGGTACTCACGCCCGACATGCATGGTCAATCCTTAATGCAGAATATGCTGGCACTGGGTAAGCAACATCCATTTAAGGCCAATCAGAAACTGCCTGAGCATATTAATCTGGGATTACAGCGACAAAACCAATGCATAGACAACAGCGGTTTTGACCAATATGCGCAAACGCATCCTTGGGAAGGCATGCCTTTAGGTATGACGGCATTAAGTGACGCAGAATATGCCGCGTTAAGTGGATGGCTGAACCAGGGGGCCACTATCGATTGGCAGGACAGGCCATTAACCGCTCAGCAACAGCAATATGTTGCCTCCTGGGAAGCCTATCTGAATCAATCTGAGCCGAACCGGCAACTGGTGGCACGCTGGCTTTACGAGCATTTGTTTCTTGCCCATTTATATTTCGCTGATCAGTCTGAACAGACCCAGTACTTTAGTCTGCAACGTTCCCTAACCCCGCCAGGGCAACCCATAGTACCGATCACAACCGCACAGCCTAACGGCGATGCGCAACAACAGGTTTACTATAGATTAAGCCTTATCGACGAAACCCTGGTACATAAACGCCATATAGCCTTGCGCTTTGACGATGCCACACAAGCGCGTATTGACCAGCTGTTTTTTGCCAGTGAGTGGCAACCCGGGCAACTGCCAGGTTATACCTATGCAGAGCGGGCCAATCCGTTTGTTACCTTTGCCGCAATTCCCGCCAGGGCACGCTATCAGTTTATGCTGGACAATGCTGAGTACTTTGTACGAACTTTTATTCGTGGCCCGGTTTGTCGCGGGCAGATAGCCACAGATGTGATACGCGACCATTTCTGGACGCTGTTCCAGCACCCGCAACAAGATCTTTTCATTACGCATCCAGACTATGCTGCCAAGGTGATGCCGTTGCTTGGCATGCCAGGACAGGACGATGACTTGCTGGATGCCGGCAGCAACTGGTTAAAATATCGGGAAAAACGTAATCAATACGCACAGTTGCGCAGTCAAGCCTACCAACAGCAATATCCAGATGGACCTGATCTGACGCATATATGGCATGGGGATGGCAACAATACCAATGCGCTGCTGAGTATCTTTCGTCATCACGACAGCGCCTCGGTAGAACGGGGCTTAATTGGTCAGATCCCTCAGACAATCTGGTGGATGGACTATCCACTGCTGGAACGCACTTACTATGAGCTGGTAGTCAATTTTAATGTATTCGGTAACCTGGCTCATCAGCTACAGACCCGTCTTTACTTTGACCTGATTCGCAATGGTTCTGAGCAGAATCTGCTGCGATTGTTACCGGCAAAATCCAGAGCTGACTATATGCAGGCCTGGTATCAGGGCAGTGGTTTATTAAAACGTAAATTCAGCTACGCACCGCTGGACGATACCACGCCAACGGCTTTGCTCTATCAAAGTGAGGATCCCTACCAGGAACTGGCACAACGTTTGTTGGCTGACTTTGACGACATAAATGCAATGCGAAAGGATCCGTTAAATCGTTGCACAAATAGCCCTTGTGCACGCCAGGAGCAAGCCGCTTGGATGCAGCAAACTGACAACCTGCTGGCCGGACTTTCCACCCAAACCGCTGACAATTTGATGGCACTGCGCTGGCTGCCCGATGTGACCCTGCTAAGAATTAGTAATGGTGAAAAAGACACCTTATATAGTCTGATCCGCAACCGCGCCCATTCCAATGTGGCTTTTATGCTGGGAGAATCTTTGCGTTATGAAGAGGAAAAAGACAATCTGACCATTTTCCCCGGCTTACTTGGCAGCTACCCCAATTTCATATTTGATTTGCCAGCAGCGCAGCTAGGCAGTTGGCTTAAGCAAATGCAGGCCATCAGTAACGAGGCAGAATTTGAAAAGTGGATCAGCCAATGGGGGCTCAGGCGCACTCATCCGCTATTCTGGCAGACACTGGATAACATCCACCAATGGCACAAACAGCACCGGCCGCTGGAAGCCGGTGTGCTGGATATTAACCGTTATAAAAACCTTTAGCGATTGCGTAACAGGAATACTAAGCCGACCACACAACCCATAAAAATCAGGCTCCAGCCCACAGACAGCAATACATAAGGCTCAGCCAATACACCCGCGCTTTGGGTCTCGTTGCCCCATACTTCCAAGGTTAAAAGGCAGGTAATTCCTGTGCTCAGAAACAAGCCACAGAGTCCGGGAATGGTTAACAAATTGCGCAACACTTCAACCTCCTTGTTAGTTGCAAAAAATTCGATTGCAGGGATTCCGTCCCTAACATTAAGCGGAAGAGGATAATACCTCTTGCAGGCACTGTTTGAAAAGCCCTACAGCGTACTTCATCTGCGTCTCGTCGAGTTGTGAATAGCCCAGCACGAAGCCACTTATCGGGTTTCCTTGGAAGTAATGTGCCGACAAACAATTCAGTTTAAGACCGAGTTGTTCTGCCCGCTCGGCTACCTTGGCATCCCAAGCTTTCCCGTCTTTCGCTAGTGTCTGCCAGGGAGACTTTAAATAGGCTACCAGATGCATACCACCGGTGTTTTTCTCAAAGGTTAACCAGGGCGTAAGACAGGCCAGAGTGTTTAGTAAAAGGTCCCGCTGATTCAGATAAAAACGGCGCATTCGGCGTAAATGACTAGCAAACTCTCCGCCGAGCATAAAGTCAGCCAAAGCAGGTTGCATACCTAGTGCTGAAGAGGACCCCAGGAAGTACTGACTGTCTTTTAGCCTTTGCACTTGTGCAGGTGGTGCCAGAATAAAGCCCAATCGCAATCCCCGAAACAATACCTTGGAAAAACTACCGACAAAGAAAGTACTTTGCGACCCGTCCAGTTGCATCAGCGGTACATGAGCGCGCCCCTGGTAAATAAATTCACTGTCATAGTCATCCTCTATCAACCATAGTGGTTTGTTCCGCTTTGCCATCACTTGCTGCTGAGTCAGCCAATCCTGGCGCCTGGAAGGGCTCATCACCGTACCAAGTGGATATTGGCGATTTGGTGTGATCACCGCCATACCAAAGCATCCATCAGGCACTATGGCACCCTGTTCATCCAGCGCAATCGCTCTGGCGGGCTTGCCGAGCAAGGCGAACAGAGAAGCCATCTGCACATAACAGGGATTTTCCAGCCATATCGGGGTGTCATCTTTCAGTAAGGCCTGAACCAATATGGTCAGTGCATCACGATTACCCGCTGTGATTAACACCTGCTCAGCGCTGCAATCCAGCCCCCGCAGGTCGCGCAAATAGTCCGCCACCTGCTGTTTAAATGCAGGCCAGCCGCTGGGGTGCTGCCCCATCATTAAACCAGGATCAGGATTTAGCCAACTGCGGCGTAAACAAGCCGCCCATTGACGCGAAGGAAAATGCCTGACATCAGCCACCGAGTCAAACGCCAAAGTCAGTGGTGATAGGTTATCTGTTGGTCTGCTTGTTTCCCCACACAAATCTATCGTGGGCAGGTTATCCGAAACATAGATCCCACGCTTGGGCAGACTAAGCAAAAAGCCTTCGGCAATCAGGTTGTCATAGGCTTTTAGCGCGCTGGTGCGAGAGATCTCAAGTACCTGAGCCAACTCTCGGCTGGAAGGTAAACGTTCACCGGGGCGTAATCGCTGCGACTGAATAAGCTGGCGTAAGGCTGCTTGCAGCTGTTGGTAGAGCGCTGTCCTGGCCTGACTATTCAGACTGATAGATAAGACCGCTGTTGACTTCATCTGGTATCTATATTTTTTCAAAAACTGGATATTTTCATAATAACCAGAAGAGCTAGCATAAGGCGAAGTTATCCAACCGGAGCCCCATATGCAAGCCCCGAGCCGACGCACACAGGTCAAGCGCGGTCGCAAACGCGCCAGCTATGACCCATTGCTGGTAAAGCGAATCATCGATGAAAACCTGCTTTGTCATATTGCCCAGGTGGTAGAAGGCCAACCTCTTGTGACACCAACCTGTCATTGGCGCGACGGTGACAAGCTATACTGGCATGGTCATGTAAAAGCCAGAAATGTGTTTGCCAATGCCGGGCACCAGGTGTGCATTAATATTTGCCAGCTTAATGGTCTGGTGTTAGCCAGAAGCGCCTTTCATCACTCGGTAAACTATCAGTCGGTCACTCTGTTTGGAGAAGCACAATTACTGACCGACGAAAATGAGCGCTTGTACCAGTTGCAACGCTTTGTGGAACGGATCTCGCCTGGACGCTGGCAACAGTTAAGACCCATCAATCAGCAAGAACTGATGTTAACAGCCATTGCCTGGCTACCAATTAATGAAGCGTCGGTGAAATTACGTGATGCGCCCCCCGTTGATGATGAAGAGGATTACGACTGGCCAGTTTGGTCGGGGGTGATGCCAATTGTGCGTCACTGGGATGAATTGCAGCAAGACCCTCGCCAGCAAAGCCAACAACAATATCCGTTGCCGCAACCTCCTGCGCACAACGCCATATAAACGATACGTTACGCCGTGATTTACAAGCACTGAATGAAAATTAAGATTCAAAGGAAATAACATGTACGCTGTAATTTTTCGTGCCACGATGAACAAGGTTGACGCAGAATATGCAAATTTTGCCAGCCAGCTGCGCCAACTGGCGTTTGACAAGTATGGCTGTCTGGACTTTATTGCCGTTTGTGAAGGCAATCAGGAAGTGGCGATTTCTTACTGGCCCAACGAGCAGGCAATTCGCGCCTGGAAGGCTGACCCGATGCATATGCAAGCCCAACAAAAAGGCCGCGAACACTGGTACAGCGATTACCAGGTACAGGTAGTAAAAGTAACACGTCAGTATCCGTAACCGGGTTACTGACCACTCTGAGCCCGGATAAGCTGTAGCCATTTTCGGCCCACCACAGTAACAACATGTAACATCTTATTTACATTTTGATTCATTTTCCGTCAGCAACAAATCTTTGCTGACTTTCTCTCTGCCATGGCTTTTCTATACTGGGGGTGACCCGGCCCAAACGGTCAGGTTACCGCACTAAATCCCAGGAATGATTGACAAGGAACTGTCGACGCATCCACTGTTCCTTGCCCGCTTAATCCGTTGTTTTCCCAGGAATTCTTGATTTATTATCAAACAAGGAAAGACAATGTTCTCATCTAAATACAGCAAACTCAGCATAGGCCTGTTACTTGGCCTGTCCACACTTTATGCCCAGGCAGACAACAAAGGTCCACAACCCGCTAATCAGGTCAGCCCGCCTAAGCTTTCCGATCTGGTTAAGAAAGGTCGCTATATTGTGCGCTTTCAGGAAAGTGCCCCGTCAGTAGGGATTGGCAGTAAGGCCCGCGGCCCTGCCGTGATTGCCGGTGGCAAATTCAATACAGACAATGCCAGAGCTATGCTGGAAGGTATCGGTGCCGAAGTACTGGTCAGTTTGCCTGAGCACAAAATGATGGCCGTTAATTTGGATCTGCTGGGGCTTAAACGCCTGAGCGACAACCCCCAGGTGGCCAGCGTTGAAGAAGACCCGCGCCGTTATCTGATGGCGCAAACCACGCCCTATGGGATTCCCATGGTGCAGGCCAATCAACTAAGTCAGTTGGATACCTCAGCCAGAAAAGTCTGTGTTATCGACACAGGCTATAACCTCGGCCACCCTGACCTGCCAGACCAGAACGACGGCGTAACCGGGCAGGCCAATAACAGCCAGGTAGGTAACTGGTATAACGACGGTAATGGCCATGGCACCCATGTGGCCGGCACTGTCGCCGCCATTGACAATAGCCAGGGTGTTATCGGCGTCTATCCCGGAGTGAATTTGCACATTGTTAAAATTTTTAATGACAGCGGTAACTGGACCAATGCGTCAGACCTGATTGCCGGTATTCAGCAGTGCCAGAATGCCGGGGCCAATGTGGTTAATATGAGCCTGGGTGGCAGTGGCTCATCTTCATCTGAACAAACCGCCATGCAGAATTTTGTGAATAACGGCATTATGCTGGTGGCGGCAGCCGGCAACTCAGGTAACGGCAGCTTATCTTATCCGGCGTCCTATGATGCGGTGATATCGGTCGCTGCTGTCGATTCCAGTGAGAATCGTGCCTCCTACTCCCAATACAACAATCAGGTTGAACTGGCTGCGCCGGGTTCCTCTGTTTATTCAACCTACCCCACCAATACTTACGCAACCCTAAGCGGCACATCAATGGCATCCCCGCATACCGCCGGTGCGGCGGCGCTGGTATGGAGTTTCCATCCAACCTGCAGCAATGAAGAAATCCGTAACGCGCTGCAGGATACCGCCAAGGACAAAGGCAGTGCAGGCCGGGATAACTATTATGGCTATGGCCTGGTGCAAGCCAAAGATGCGGTGGACTACCTCAATACCTACGGCTGTGAGGGCGACGATGATGACGGTGGTGGTGATGTTGACCCGGTTAATGGCTCGGTAAACGTGGCCAACACCAGCACCGGTAACTGGGTGCGTTATACCTGGGATATTCCATCAGGTGTCACACAAATGCAGGTCAGCATTAGTGGTGGCAGCGGCGACGCCGATTTGTATATGCGTCACGGCTCATCTCCCACCCTGTACACCTTTGACTGCCGCCCTTATTTGTACGGCAATAACGAAACTTGTACTTTCCCAGCTCCGGCCAGCGGCACCTGGCATATTGGGGTGCGGGCCTATAGCAGCTTTAACAATGTAGTATTGAACTACCAGTACTACTGATTTATTGCTGGCGGCCGGTAACAACCGGCCGCATCTTTATGTTGACCTAAGGCCTTAGCGCAGATAAATTTCACTTATGATATTATTTTTCATATTTGAAAAACATGTTTGACAACCAACTGGCCGCGCGTTTGGTCCAACTACGAAAAGACCACCAACTGTCTTTGCAGCAGCTAGCCCAGCAAAGCGGCATCAGCACCGCTACGCTATCCAGAATAGAAAACGCCGCCACCAGCCCCACAGCCAGTCAGCTTAACAGTCTGTGCAACGCCTTTGGTATTACTTTGTCGCAATTGATGTATGCCGCCGAAGCCGGCGCAATTCGCTTACTACGCAGCGACAAGATGATGCACTGGACCGATCCCGATTCCGGTTACCAGCGTCGCTTGCTGTGTCCGCCGACACCGGGTTTTGTAATGGAGTTATTGGAGATCAGCCTGCCGCCCGGTGCCGACATCCAATATGACAAACCTCCAATAGCCGGGCTTGAACAACATATCGTGCTGCACCAGGGCAATCTGCACTTAACCATTGAACAGCAGACGTACCAGTTAAGTCGCGGCGATAGTCTTGGATTTAAACTCTATGGCAGTACCCGCTTTGTTAATCCGGGTGATAAAGATTGCATCTATATACTGGCGGTAGCGAAACCATGAGAAACATCATTCAGGCCGATTTTAACCATCCACAGGTGCTTGAGCTGCTTAGGCTGCATCTGCAAGGCATGCAGCAGAACTCTCCGGCGGGCCATGTATTTGCCCTGGATTTATCCGGCCTGCAACAGCCGGATATCAGCTTGTACTGCCTGTGGAATGGCGAGCAAGCCTGCGGCATTGGCGCATTAAAAGCACTGGATCAGCAAAGTGGCGAAATAAAGTCTATGCGTACCCACCCCAACTGGCTGAAGCAGGGAGTGGCCAGGCAATTACTGGAACATATTATCTATGAGGCCCGCCAGCGAGGCTATCAGCGGTTAATGCTGGAAACCGGCTCAGGCGAAGCGTTTGAGCCCGCGATCCGGCTCTATCAGCGTTATGGTTTTGTTAGCGGCCCGGCGTTTGCGGACTATGTCAAAAGCCCGTTTAATCAGTTTTTTCAGCTGGATCTGTTCAAGCTGGCTCCGGATTTGATTCATTCCACCACTACACTTTAAACAGAGTAAAGCCTAAGCACAGCAAGTTCACGCTCTCTTTTAACGGCTTGTTAGCATGATAGTGTGGTACGAGCTTTTCTAACTAGCTCTGAATGCATGTTATAGAGTTCTGTCGCCATATCATTAAGCTCGCATAACGTTTTATCCACTTCTGGTGGGTAATTAAAGTCTCCTACATAAGGATCTGGTACGCAACGATATCGCGAGCCTCCAATATCATAGGAATTGTTAGCCAGTTTCCATAAAAAAGATTTTGACTTGTCAAGGAAAGCCTTACGCAAAATTTCGAGTTCTTCATCATGAAACTCACGGTCAGTAGCATTCCAAGTTTGACAAAACCGATCTAGAACACGAGTGTCATCATCATGATACGTTCCCCCAAGATCAACATCTCTCAGGAAGCGGACCGTGCGAGAATCAGGACTTAAATCATTTTTAAATTTTGAAAAAAGCTCTCTATCAACTTGAATCAATCTATCTTTAGCTTCTTTAGAAGATAATCCATCCATGTAGATGAAGTAGCGATTGGCAATATTATGAGCCAACGATAAGAAGATAAGCCCAAATCCAACCCAATAGTCAGCAAAACCAATTTCTAACTCTGCAAAAGCAATAGGTACGCCTGCATTCAAGTTAACTGTTTCAACTAGCCAGTTGTACAGCAATTGCTCCAACGCTACCGGCGTAATCAATAACGTTGCGCCAGTTCCAGCAACGAGCCAAGTTAACTTGTTTGTGAAATCAGGGAAAAGCCACTTCTTACCGTATTTGATAACAAACTGTTTTACTTCGCTTACATTGACCACCTCTACTCCCTGGCTAGAAATGCTAGCGTCCTAATTGACGCGTTTGTTATGTACTTACTCTCCAAAACGTAGAAACTCCAATAATCGAATGATTTCTCTTGGAGGGCGATTTAGAGGGGCTACCGTTTTTATTATTACTCTAATTAAACAGTGCTTACCTATAACGGTAGCAGTAGCTTTTACAAATTGATCAACGGCCTCTTTTGTTGCTGACCCGTAATAAAGCTGCCCGTTCTTGTCTTGTAGCTCAAATTTTCTATGTTCAGGCAAGAATCCTACAAGTATTCCCTCAATATCACTTGTATTCTCTTCGATAGAAGTGGCCTCCGTTCGAATCTTTGCGCGATGTATTGCAGGGCCATCAAGAATAAAATCTAGATCTTTCTCGACAACTCTTATGGTTGCTTTACTTGAATCTAGATTCGAGAAGAAGTCTTTGAGTGCTATCAAAGTTCTTGGCTCTAACTCTTCTAGAAGAGCCTCAAACACAGCTTCGTCTTGCGCCGCTGTGTCTCTAAGTAAAAACGATGCTTTATCTATTATTTGCGACAGCTGTGATGATTCAAGCTGCATTTGATCACTCATTTCATCGAGAACAAAGCCAAACGAGCCTCGCGCAAGCCCCGTAACCATCAATTCTGAATTAGCTTTGAAAGGGACTTTTCCTCTTTCACCTAAAGCACCAATTTCACTGCTAGCAAAAACTTTTGCTATTAAATTTTGAAACTGCTCAAGAGCCAAACCTGCAAATTCAACTGCTATACCTTTTGATCCTAAAACTGGCTGCCCACCAAAGAAGAGTGCAACACTAGCGCTATTATCAGCGATAGTATCGCTTTTCAGCGATTCAACTTTCCGAGATAGCTCTTTAAGCCGATGCTCCAGTTGCATTTCACCGACTATATCTCCGGATTGTTGCGCACTACTTAAAAGATCCTTCACTGTGGTGATTTCAGAAGACAGGCTATCTATATTAAGCTTTTTAGGCATTGCCAATCCCCCTGTCTAACATCTCCAAAGCTTCTTCGTCTGCACACACAATAGGAACTTCAACCATTCCTTTCCAAAGATACGATTCCCTTTGATGAGAAAACAAACCGAACCAATATCTTGTATTACTTACGACATGTATTGGATGAGTATTTAAATCTACAAAGTACGCATCACACTTAAAATGTTCCTTAGATTCGTTTGGTAGAAATAGTTCTTTGTTGTCATTAACTATACCTTTCCATATCTCTAAGTCCAATGTCGGTCTCATCGCAAAAGTGACTAAATCAACATCCGCTGGAGGCCGCCCGAGATTCAATTCTACATTTTCTACAAAGCTGCCATCCAACCATTGAAAACCATGAGTAATACCAATCGCTCTCAATTTCTGACGATACTCTAATAACCCCCTAAGTATAGTTATTCTTTCGGGTGACTGGGCGTATCGGCTTACAAATTCTGTGATTGTTGATCGATAAGGAGCCATACCAGCTGGGTTTGTTGGGCCTTGTTCTGGGATAAATGGAGGTAAAACTCCAGATTGATTCAATTCAGGTATCACTCTTTAATCTTCCTCTGATCTTTAAAGGTGCGCAGGCACATAACTATATTAATAGACGGCGAAGCGCCGTGTTTAAACACGGCGCTTCGCCGTACTTTTACATAGTCATTTTTTAACATGCTTATAACCCTTTGCCTAGCAAGAGTTTTTTGGCTGCCCCAAGATGGTGCCGGGCAATGGCGGACGTGTTCCGCGCCATTGCTGTTATGCGGCTCAGCATCTGGAACTTTATCAACACACCTCTTTAAGTCGTTATCACAAGGTGCCATATGCGCCAAAATCCTCGCACTTACGATAGTCAAAAGTTGGTTTGTCGTTGGTGGACCAATTGCTAGTTAAATAAATCTATGATGCCCTTAAGCGGCCCAAGCCGCTTTGGCCCCGCTTAAAAATTCCCGGTCGGTTCAGGGCGCTGCTAAAAGGCGGGTAATTTGCCTGGAGCAAATTGAGTGGAAGACGCGTCGGGAACGTCGTTTTCACGACCGCCTTTTAGTAGTGCCCTGGACTGACGTTGTTGGGAATCCAGCGGGCGTGTTTCTTTTGGTTACTTTTCTTTGCACGAGCAAAGAAAAGTGACTGGCGCTCCATGGATGGAGTGTCATATCCAGCAGGGAAAGCCAAGTCAGAAACTCGCTTAACCCAGCCATTCACAAAGTGGCACTAGTTTCGAAATTCTCACACTTGCGATAGTCAAAAATTGATTTGTCGTTGCTGAACCAGTTACTTGTTAAATAGACCTATGCCCCCCTAAGCGGCCCAAGCCGCTTTGCCCCCGCATTTCACAAATAATTATTTCTCCACCACGAAGATCAGAAGAACACGAAGAGTAGAAAATCGGATTTGCCCTTCGTGCACTTCGTGTTCTTCGTGATGAAACAGTTTTTTTACCTGTAGTGGTGTCAGGAAACAGATTGAACAGCGTTAGCTGGAAATCCCCTTACGCCTTGACATCCGTTACGCATGTTCAAAGCCTTACCATCGAGAGATCACAAAAAAATCATCTAAAAACCTTGCGCCAGATCAACAAACATTTATAATTTTCAGAAATTACTGAAACTTCAAAAACAACATGAATCTTACCCCAAACCTAACCAGTTTTGTGATGCACTTCGGTGAAATGGGCAGCCGCTGGGGCTTTAACCGCACAGTGGGGCAGATGTATGCCCTGTTGGTGATCAGCGCCGAACCGCTGACGGCCAATGAGCTGGCCGAAACCCTGAATATTTCCCGCGGCAATGTCAGCATGGGCCTGAAGGAACTGCAGTCCTGGCAGTTAGTGCAGGTGTCCCATCTGCCGGGGGATCGCAAGGACTATTTCCGCGCCATCGGCAGTATCTGGGATATGGCCAAACGGGTCATTGAAGAGCGCCGTAAACGCGAAATCGACCCGACGTTGTCACTGCTCAGGGACATGCTGCTGGACAAGCCGGCCAGTGCCCAGGAAAAACATGCCCAGCAGCGCCTGCAAGAAATCCATGACTTGTTGGAGTCGGTTACCAATTGGACCAATGAGTTACAACGCCTTAGTCCGGATAACCTCAGCACCCTGCTTAAACTCAGCTCCGGGGTAGGTAAGGTACTGGATATGAAAGACAAGTTTATTGGTAAAGAGGAGCGTAAGAAAAACCGCTAGCCTCTTTACTGTTAAGGCCCCCGGGCCGGTTGCTTCAATCACCAATGGGAGTTTTCTGATGGAAGATGTACTGATGCTTTCCCGGCTGCAATTTGCCGCCAATATCAGTTTCCATATTCTGTTTCCCACCATCACCATCGCGCTGTGCTGGTTGCTGTGTTTTTTCAAAATTCGCTTTGACCTGACTCGGGATCCAGTGTGGATGCGCGCCTACCGCTTCTGGGTCAAGGTGTTTGCCCTGAGTTTTGCGCTGGGCGTGGTGTCCGGGATTACCATGTCATTCCAGTTTGGCACTAACTGGCCGGGCTTTATGGAAAAGGTCGGCAATATTGCCGGGCCGTTGCTGGGATATGAGGTATTAACCGCGTTTTTCCTGGAAGCCACCTTCCTCGGTGTGATGCTGTTTGGTCAGGGTCGGGTGCCTAACTGGGTGCATACGCTGGCCACCTGCATGGTGGCGGTGGGCACATCGATTTCCGCTTTCTGGATCCTGGCGCTGAATTCCTGGATGCAAACCCCGCAAGGCTTTGAGATGCGTGACGGCGTGGCCCATGTGCTGGACTGGTGGGCGGTGATCTTTAATCCGTCATTCCCCTACCGCCTGGCGCATATGCTGCTGGCATCCAGCCTGACCGCCAGTTTCTTAATGGCTGGCTTATCGGCCTACCGGATTTATCGCGGCGACGCCAAACGGGCACCACGGCTGGCTCTGAAAACCGCCATGACCTTTGCCGCCATTTTAATGCCACTGCAAATTCTGGTGGGCGATCTGCATGGTCTGAATACCTTTAAGCATCAGCCGCAAAAAGTCGCCGCCATGGAAGGAATATGGGAAACAGAACAAGGTGCGCCCCTGCTGGTGTTTGCCATTCCTGATGAGAAGCAGCGTACCAACCATCTGGCCATCGGTATCCCCAATATGGCAAGTCTGATCCTGACCCATAAAGTGGACGGTGAAATTCGCGGTCTGAACGAGTTTATTGGCGAGCATCCGCCGGTCAAACCGGTGTTCTACGGCTTTCGGATTATGGTCGGCATTGGCATGCTGATGTTGCTGGTGGCCTGGATAGGCAGCTATCAGCTATGGCGTCACAATAAGCTGTCGCCCTGGTTGCTGAAAACCACCATGGCTATGACCTTTTCCGGCTGGGTAGCCACCCTGGCGGGCTGGTATGTAACCGAAATTGGCCGCCAGCCTTATTTAGTCAGCGGTGTGCTGCGTACCGCCGAGGCGGTAACAGATATTGCCCCGGGCAATGTGCTGCTGACCTTTATCCTGTATATCAGCCTGTATGCCTTCTTGCTGGTCGCCTATATCCGTACTTTGCTGCTAATGGCACGCAAAGCAGTGGAGATTGAAGAAATCCAGCCCCATGAACATCCAAACCATCGGGACAACGCCCCACTGGCACAAGGAGCTCTCTGATGATACTTGACGCACATTTGCCTTATATATTTGTCGGCCTGATGGGCTTAGCGGTGCTGGTTTACGCCATTCTGGATGGCTACGACCTGGGAGTGGGCATATTGCTGCCCCTGAAACACGAAGATAAAAGCGATCAGATGATTGCCTCTATTGGCCCGTTCTGGGACGCCAATGAAACCTGGCTGGTGCTGGCCATCGGCATCTTATTTATTGCCTTTCCCAGTGCTCATAGTCTGGTGCTTAAAGAGCTGTATTTGCCTGCGACCTTTATGCTGTTTGGTCTGATTTTACGGGGGGTGGCGTTTGACTTTCGCGCCAAGGTTAAACAAACCCGCAAAGCCAACTGGGACAAAGCGTTTAAGTTTGGCTCGTTATTAGCGTCCTTTATGCAAGGCTATATGTTGGGCATGTATATTATGGGCTTTGAGCACAGTCTGCAGGCCGAAGTGTTCGCCCTGCTCAGCGGCTTGGGTGTCACAGCCGCCTATTGCTTTATTGGTGCCTGCTGGTTGATTATGAAAACCGAAGGTGAACTGCAGCAAAAAGCCATTCACTGGGCACGTAAAACCGGTTGGATTTGTTTTGTTGGGGTACTGGCGGTTTGCCTGGTCAATCCCCTGATTAACTCATCAGTACTGGAACGTTGGACCAGCCTGCCCTTCGCTCTGTTTATCTGGCCGATCCCCTTTGTCAGTCTGTGCCTGTTTGTGTTGTGCCACCAGGTACTAAAACGTTTGCCACTGCAAAATGATGCAGGTTGCTGGGTACCTTTTATGATTGCCTTGTTTATCTTCCTGTTTTGCTTCCAGGGCCTGGCCGTCAGTTTCTTTCCGGATATTGTGCCGGGTCGCCTGGATATCTTCGAAGCAGCCAGCGCGCCATCTTCCCTGCGTTTTATCCTGGTCGGCGCATTGATCGTGGTGCCCTGTATCCTGGCTTACACCGCCTGGTCTTACCGGGTCTTCTGGGGCAAAGTACGGGAGCTGCGCTACTACTAGTTTCGCGATCATAATTCACCGCAGAGGCGCAGAGATTTCAATAGCTTATGATCTTAGCTATTGTGTCTCTTTGTGCCTCAGTGGTGACTATCTATTTGCGCAGAAAGATTAAAAACCACAGAGGCACAGAGAACACGGAGTTTTTACTAGCCTGAAAGCGCTTGTCTCTCTCCGTGATCTCCGCGGCTCTGCGGTGAACAGGCTTTAAAGCGCACTCAGCGTCACCGCGAGAGACTAAAATGTACTGGCCGGGGCTTTTAAACCAAATCGGCCATGGTCGCGTAGGCAGAAATACCAGGCCCAGTATAAAAGCAACAACTGCAGCGGAACGCGCATCAGCAGATAAACCGGCCCCCACTGATGTCCACCAAGCCCGGTGTGATGCAATGCCGCATAAATATTGGCCGGGAAAAACAGTATCAGGGTAGCCAGCGCCGCCATAGCAGCCCTTTTTCGCCAAGGTGGCAGCAATAATCCCAGCGCAATCAACCCTTCCAGCACACCGGTCAGATAAACCAGCCACTCGGCAAAGGGTATCCAGGGCGGCAACATCTGCACCATACCGGCCGTTTTGATAAAGTGGCCCAGGCAAAAAAACAGATAGGCTAAGGCCAGCCCGTGCACGCCGCCCAGTCTCTGCCAATCCTGTAGCCTAAATAACCGATAAATCCCCAACGGCAGGGTCAGTAAAAAAAGTACGATAAGGGGGGTTATCACGGTAATTCCTCAGTATTTGTGCGGCTTGAAACTGGCAGACAGCATAGCTATTCTTGGCAACACTCGAATAATGCATTTAAAGCATACTGTTAATCCGGTTTTTGCATGAACCTGAATCGCGCCAGACAATTAGACCTGCAGCTATTGCTGGCCTTTCGCCACTTGTATCAGCTACGCGGCCTGACCCGCGCAGCCAGTCAGATGAATCTGTCACAACCGGCCATGAGCCGGGTGCTGGCCAAACTCCGGGATATCTTCGCTGATCCGCTGTTTCTGCGCTCCCACCAGGGCCTGCAACCTACGCCCCGGGCAACACAGCTATTACCGCAAGTGCAGAGCGCTATTGAACAGATGCAGGCTTTAATTGAGGAAACCCGTTACCACCCGGCCGAGGACCAGGGTCGGCTGATTCTTTGTTGTAATGACTTTGCCGCCAACCAATTGCTGCCAGCTATCTGCACCCAACTGAAACAGCAGGCCCCAGGATTAACTGTGGATATCCGCCCCTGGACACCGGGCCTGCTGATGACGTTGGCCAGCACCAGCATTGATATGGCACTGTGCCTGAATGAGCCCCACGGCGCAGATGTGACACTGGAGACGTTGTACAGCGACCCATATGTGGTGGTCATGTGTGCCAATCATCCATTGGCAAACGGCCCTGTGAGTCAGCAAAGTTATCTGGCCGCCGAGCATATATTGATCCCGATGGGGACCAAACAGCAGGGCATTATTGAGGCCATGCTTGCCTCGCAAGGCATTGTGCGTCGTATCGCCCTGCGGGTTCCCTATCTGCTGGCGGCCCTGGCCATGCTACCGGGTAATCCTTATCTGCTGACCGTGCCAAGCTGGGTGGCTAGTTGTTATAAAGCACAGTTTAATCTTGCTTGTCAGCCGCTGCCCTTTGCTACGCCTGACGCCCAATATTGTCTGGCCTGGCCCAGCAGGCTGCAAAATGAGCCACGTCAACGCTGGGCACGTGAGCAGGCCAGTTTAGCCATGCATCGCAGCTTCACCGGTGGCCAGCAGGAGGTATGAGTGCAGCTTATTGATCCATTAAGCCAACTGATTGAATCTCTGGCCCCTACCACGGAGGTTTTTGCCAGAGTCACGGCACATGCCCCTTGGGGGGTGAGTGAACCCAGGCAGGATGTCTGCGCGTTCACTTATGTATTAGATGGCCCCTGTTTTTTGCGGGTAGACGACCATCTGCAACAGCAGTTAACACCAGGTCAACTATTGCTTTTACCCAGAGGGGCTGCACACAGCGTCGCCAGCGGCCCTGACGCAGAATGCCAGGATGTGGATGCTCTGTTTGGCGGCAAATCCAGAGCGGAAGTTGAGCAAATGGTGCTTGGCGGTGATGGTGAACAAAGTCATATTTTGTGTGGCTATATTCGTTTTATGCCGCTGCACAGGCATTTGCCTAATTTGCTGACCGACAGTCTGCCTGAAGTGTTGATTCTGGACGCTCCTGCAACTTGTCGCCTGGGGCAATTACTGCAGTGGATTTACGCTGAAAACGCCGACTACCGGGCCGGACAATCGCTGATGCTGGAAAAGATGCTGCAAATGCTGTTGCTTGAGATCATCAGAACCCTGGATACGCTGCCATTAAATCCAGGGGTACTGAATGCCGTGAACGATCGACATTTGGCGCCAGCGATGCAGGCAATTATGAAAGATCTCTGCCGGCCCTGGCATCTTGACCAGTTGGCCGGTATTGCCGCGCTGTCCCGCTCTGCCTTTACCAGTCGATTTAAGAAGCTGACCGGCCTGTCCTGTCAGGCATTTATCCGCCATTGGCGCTGCCAGCAGGCAGCCCAACTGCTAAAACTCTCCGACCAACCGGTCGCCAGTATTGGATTAAAATGCGGGTTTCAATCCAGTGATGTGTTTATCCGCAACTTTCGCAGCTTCTGCGGTATGACCCCCAATCAGTTCCGCTACGCAGCCAACACCTGATGCTTGCTGCAGCCTTCTTAGCGACCCTTTGGCTAACAATATCGACGTTAAGGCCAGCAATGCTAAGCCCATCTTTTTTTCAATTTCCCTGCATTTAAGATAGATAGCAGATACATAACACTTAGGATAATTAGAATGCATAAACGCGTGTTGGTAACCGGTGGAACCGGCAGTATTGGCTCAGCCATTGTGGCAGAACTGCTGGCTAACCATTATCAGGTGGATGTGCTGTGTCGCAGCCAGCAAAGTGCTGAAAAAGTGCCGGCGCCAGCCAAGGTTGTCACGGGTGATATCAGTGCGCCGCAGCAATGGGCTGAGCATATTCAGCAAATTGATGTACTGATTCACACCGCTTGTGGTTTTGCTGAGGACATGGGCAGCATAGACCGCCAATTTTTGCAGGCGGTTGCTGCACAGGCAGCCCTACGCAGCGAACCTTTACTGATGTTGTATACCACCGGCTGCTGGACCTTTGGCAGCCAGCCCGGCCTTATCAACGAGCAAAGCCAGCCACAGTCTATTGGTGACTTTCAATGGATGCTGAATAACAGCCAGTGGCTGGCCACACAGCCGCAAATTCGATTGCGCAGGGTCAGTCCGGCCAATGTTGTGAGTCAGGAGCAGCAATTTGCCATGCCAATTTTGCACTGGGAACTTGAGCGCCATGGTCAGCCCACCATTCCTGATATTGCTAATCTTGCCTGGCCCTTAGTGGAACGGCGGGATTTGGCACGGTTGTACCGCCTGGTATTGGAGCAAGGTGAAGATGGCGAAGAGTACATTGGCTGCGCATCGCATATACCGGCAGTAACGCTCGCCGGGCGACTTGCCGACAACGCGGTAAAACGGGTTGCCATCAGCGACTGGTTTGCTACCTACGGCACCTGGACGGAAGGTTATGGACTACATCAAAAGCTGTGTAGTGAAAAAGCCAGAACGAATCTTGGCTGGCAACCAGAATTTTCAGGCGCATAAAAAAAGACCGTACCAAAATGGTACGGCCAAAACACCTTCAGGGAATGGTATTCAATTAAGGGCGAATACCGGCCCGTTTGGAGCCCGATAGCCAAGAGAGTGGTCCCGACTATCGAGTTAATTGGTTATATCAATATCCGGGCCAACTTTTATTTCACCTAATTATCAATAACTTAACACATTTCCTTTGCCTACTCCTTCTAATATTGTCGCTTGTTGCCGACAGTGCGCTGCTGAATAACCCAACAACCACGTCCTTAGCGCCAGTGTTGCAGCTCATGGTTAGTGTCTCCTATCAGAGACAGCGCACTGTCGGGTGGCTGCAAACAAAAAGGGCTGCAAATGCAGCCCCTTAACAGCAGTACTTCAGCTTACTAGGCAGGATTGACTTCAAAAGTCAGAAACAAGGAGGCTCTTTCGGTATCGATGCCGTCGGTGGTGGATGGGGTGTTGACCCCGGCTTCCAGCAGATACATACCAGCTTCGTCGAAATTGACTTCAATAAAGCCATTGGCATCGGCTTTAACATGAATTTCACCGCGCTGATTGCGATAGCGGGTTTCACCACGGATCAACATCACTTCGGTGCCTTCGGCCACAGGTTTGCCGTCCTGCAGTAGTTGCCAGCGCACCGTTTCGCCGGTAAACAGATCATTAGGATGGGTGCCATTGGCCACTTCCAGGCCCAGACCTGTGGTTTTTAATTCTGTGGTTTGGTTACGACTGACGTAAGTTTCCACCCTGGCATGCATACGCGTGGTAGCCAAATCTGTCGCACCAGCAGGAATCTCTTTACTGTCTTTGCCGCCAAATACCCGGCCACGTTCGCCCTGGGCGTCTTTATAGAAGGTAAAGACAGTAGCAGGTTGTTCCAGGCCAATACGGTAGGTGCCGGACTGCGCCAGTGTTACACCAGCGGCGCTTTTACGCAGCAAGTCAAAATAGGCAATAGGTGCACTGCGGCTGCCATCCGGCGCCACGGCAATCAACTGCGGCCTGGCACGACCGCCCCGACCTTTATCCTCAGAACTGCCGTAGCTTCTGTCGGCATGAAAAATGTCATTGGAAATACTGAAATCCAGGGCAATGGCATGTGCCTCCTGCCCGGACAAATTAGTATGGCTGGGTACCAGCCAGCGGGCGTGCGCCAGAGCGGACTGGCTGCATAACATCAAACCGGCCAGACTAAATGCTTTAACCCAGGGAGACATAGCGTACTTGCGCATGATGGTTTTCCTTCTTATTTAACTTTGATTTGAATCGGGCCCAACTCCACTTTGGCTGGCAGCGAAATGTCGCCCTGCTTGCCCAAAGTAATAGCGACCCGGTGATAATCACGACCGCCCTCTTCCCGCGATGCTTCGATATTTAACAGGTATTCGCCTGCCGGCAGCGGCTTACCCAGATTGTCTTTGCCGTCCCATTGCAACTGATGGTCGCCGGGGCGACGCGTGGCACCGGTTACGCCATCAATCTCGTTTCCGGCACTGCGGCCAATCTTGCGCCAGAACTGGCGTAAATCCTTAAGCCACTTGTCGCCTTCTTCCATTTGCTTCCACAGTGCAATAGTGGCCACCGGATTACGCTGAGCGTCTTCCACCCACACCGCTATGTAGGGCCGGTGATAGGGCTGAACATCCAGTTGTGGCTGATTCAGGGTAATATCCAGTTGCGCAGCACCTGCCACACTTGTTACTAATGCCGCACCCAGCAGCAACGATGCAAACTTCATCCTCAGACTCCAGTTAGTGTTGGGACAAACAAAAAATAAATCAGCACAGGCGTTAAAGCGCCAAGTACCGCGGCCAGCATTCCCGAACGGCGTTTACCGCGGTTTTGCCACAAGATAATCAATCCCGTCAGGGCAAACAGCAGCATCAATACCGCAGAGATATCGATCACCCAGGACCAGGCCAGACCACTATGCCGGCCTTTGTGTAAGTCGCTCCAAACGCCCAGCCAACTGCCCTTATGGTATTCCAGCAATAACACCTCGCCCTGCAAATCCAGGGTCGCCAGTGCGTAACCCGCCGGCAGGGCATAATCCAG
Source organism: Bowmanella denitrificans (assembly GCF_039522935.1). Lineage (NCBI taxonomy): Bacteria > Pseudomonadati > Pseudomonadota > Gammaproteobacteria > Alteromonadales > Alteromonadaceae > Bowmanella > Bowmanella denitrificans. Next base: position 190,378 of record NZ_BAAAEI010000015.1, read on the forward strand.
TACCAGCTCAGCGTCGTCAGCAGACCATTCCACCGCCCTGGGATGTTCAAGATTATGTTGCTGGCACAGATAATCCCCGACTGCAGCAATTAATTGCGGGGGCGACTGCGCCAATGCCTGCCATTGCGGCGGCACACTGATATCCAGTTCCCCCTCTTTACCGCCACCATCCAGCCAACCGACATGGTTCAGCACCACACCGGTAACACAGAAAAACACCAGCAAGCCAAACAATGCGGTAGACAGATAGATATGCAGCCAGCGGCTGCCGTTATAGAAGGAACGAAGCGCACCTCTGGACATACTTAAAACTCATTCATGCCGTGTCAGATCACAGCGGCAAACTTTATCCAGATTGAAGCATTTATGCAAACCATTACTATTTGCATAACTATAACTTTTTAGAGTAACTCAGGGACGCTGGTAATATTCCTGGGCCTGGTCGTGAGGCATCTGCGGGAGCGCATCCGCGCGGGGATCCAGCTCGGCCATGATTGGGGTATTGGGGGTACTGGTAGAAAACGCCACATGTTCCTCTATGGGCACAGGCGCTCTGACCAAACGCCGCCAGGTCAGAAATAGCAGGCTGAGTACCGACATACTGGCAAAATACACAAACATGCCATCCGGGCCTAATGCCTGTATAAATAATGGAGCCAATAAGGGGCCAGACATGGCGCCAAGACTGTAGCAAAGCAGTAAGCCCTGATTGGCGGCAATCACTTGTGAAGGATTGAGTTCATCACATGCCTGGCTGAGGCTGATTGGGTAAACCGCAAAAATAACCCCACCGAACATTAAGGTTAATATTGAGGTCAGGGCGCTGCCCGCTTCGGAGTCGAATAATATAAACGCCACACTCACGGCCAGTACCGCAGCGAACAAACACATCAGTACCAGCCGTCGATCATACCTGTCAGACAACCTGCCTAAAGGGTATTGCAAGCACATACCGCCCAGGATCAGATAGGCCATCATATCGGCGATTTGGCTAAGCTCAAGCCCCACCTTGGCGTAGAAAAAAGGCAACAGACCATAAGCCACACTGAGGATCAAACCAGAGATAAAACAACTGAACACCGCTGTTGGTGTGAGCCGTACCAAGCTCCAAAACGGCAGTTTCTCATGTCGCTCCAGATGCTGAATATTGACCTTGGCCAGGGCCAGCGGCAACACAGATAAAGAACAGGCCAGTGCCGCAACTGCGAAGGGCAGCAACGACATAATATCCAAACGCTTAAGTAGCAGTTGACCGAGGATCATGGCCGCATAAAACAGCACCATATACAATGCCATCACCCGCCCGCGTATAGAAACGGGGCTACTAACCATAATCCAGGATTCGATCACCACCAATAATCCGCCAGTGGCAAAGCCACCCAACAAACGCAGCAGCATCCAGGACTCGGGCGCGACAAACATGCCAAATAACAAAGCCAGGCTACACAGCATGGAAGCATAGGCGGCATAAGCGCGAATATGCCCTACCCTTAAGATCAGCTTACTGTTGACAAACGACCCCACCATTAAGCCGGTAAAATACGCGGTGGAGATCATCCCAATCAGGGTGGCAGATACCTGCTCCTCTGTCATTCGCAGGGTCAGCAGGGTGGTTAACAAACCGTGACCAACAGAATAAATCAGCAGGCTTAACAGCGGAGAAGCCAGGGATGTCAGGGTAGCTCTGGGCATGAATAAGGGTCTTTATGGCTAAGCAAACAGCATGGCTATTGGATAGCAATAAATTGCCCAAAAAGACAATGAAATTTAAAAATCCCCGCCAGGCGGGGATTTTATCAGGGGCGGAACAACTATCCGAAATCAGAAAGTGTAGTTGGCTGACAGCCAGAAACTGCGTGCTTTCTCTGTGGTGTTATAGTCGGATGAACATTCATAACCCAGTTGATCTGCAGACAACAGGCAACTGCGGCTGGATAAATCTTCATCCAGCAGATTGTTAATCCGGCCATTAATCGTCAGTTGGGCATTCACCTGATAGCGAGCCGCCAGATGCAACAGTTCATAAGACTTGTAGTACAGCTCTACCGTTTGCGGCCCTTGTGGTCCCTGAATGTCGGCTGTACCGCGGAAGCGCTTGCTGCGCACCTCACCAATCAATGCCAGGCTTAAGTCATCCAGTACCTGCCAGTTGAAAGTGGTATTCAGCATATTTTTGGGTGTGCTGACCAGGGGTAAACCTTCATCACGGCCGCTTTTCACTTCACTGTCGGTATAAGTGTAGTTTGCGGTGAGTGACAAACTATCAGTGAAGTTAACCTTACCGGCCAGTTCCACTCCCCGGGTTTCGGCCTTATCTACGTTATCAGCCTGACTGAAGCTGCTATAACCCAAGTCCGCCCAGCCGGGACCAATGTCCACACAGGCCTGGCCATTTGCCGCCACTTCACAGTTGGGCAGATTATCCTGATTAATAATCTTGTCTTTAAAATCGTTGTAGAACAGAGTGATATTACCACTGACCCGGTCACTGCCCTGATAATAAGCAGCCACCTCATAGTTCACACTGGTCTCCGGCTGCAGATCCGGGGTACCGACAAAAGGACTGACACCCTGACCACCAAAGCCGACGATGCCGGGGAACAGCTGATTAGGCTTAGGGGTTTTATAGCCGGTGCTGATGCCACCTTTAATGGTCCAGTCGCTGTTAGGGCGCACATTCAGGTAAGCACGCGGGCTGAACTGCCCACCGAATATATTGTGGTCATCATATCGGCCGCCAAACACAGCGGTAACCGACTCATTCAGATCCCAGCTGTCTTCGGCAAACACCGCCCACTGCCGGTGTTTCTGGCTGGTGCCGTCACGGAAACCGTCACCATACATACCAAATACACCGTCTTCCATATCCGCACTAAAGTATTGGCCACCCAATACAAAGTAGTGATTCTGCCACTGCGACTCCAGTTTGGTGTCCAGGATCAGATTGTCAATCTTCAGTGTGCGCAAGGGTCTGGGTAAAAACTGCTGTTCCAGTTGGCTGTATAAGGCTTCGGTCAGCTCCGGGCTGTTACTCCCCTGATCGCTCACAGCCTGATCCCAGATAGCTTGCAAATCGCTGCGCTCCTGCACGGTCAGCGGCAATGAACGGCCGAAGTTTTCGCTACGGCTGCGGGTCAGACTGCTGGTCAGCGTGCCGATTTCCCAGCGGCCAATGTGTGACAGTACAAATTGCTCGCGTTCCACACGCTGATATGGGGTATAACCAACCCTTGGCTGGATGATCCCCCCGCGGCTACGCCACAGACTGACAGGACTGTCCAGGGTGCCGGTCTGCCCTTCGGTGTTGTCATAACGTTGCTTGGCGATATCGTATTCAAAGGCCAGCTCCTGAGTATCACTCAGCGCGTAGTTTAAAGTGAAACCCGCATTCCAGTTTTTGGCGGCGACAATTTTCTTATCACCAAAACTCCCTTCGTCGGTCCAGGTACTTCCATCCGGAAGTGGCAGACTGTCGGCATAGGTCGGTTCGCTTTGTTCACGGTCATACACACTGGCACGCAGGGCATATACCAGATTATCGATGCCGCTGGGGCCGGTCAGATAGAAATCGACCTTCTTATCATCACCATACTGGTCATCTTGCTGAAAGGTGGAGCCCAGACTCAGACTACCAATGGTTTTGTCCATTTGTTTGCGGGTAATAATGTTGATGACACCGCCAATGGCATCGGCGCCATACAATGTGGACATAGGGCCACGCACTACCTCGATGCGCTCAACCGCTTCCAGTGGCGGCATATACATAAACTGGCTGTTACCGAAGTTATTCGGCCCAATATCCCCAATATCTGACTGACGGCGACCGTTGATCAGTACCAATGTGTAGTCAGAAGGCAGCCCACGCATGGTAATGCTGATATTGCCGTTTTTGTCCTGGCCACTGCCCACATCTATGCCTTCAATGTCACGCAGTGCATCGGCCAGGCTGGTAAATGGCTTAGCTTGCAGTTCCTGGCGGCTGACTACCGAGATACTGGCCGGTGCATCCACCAGCTTCTGTTCAAATCCCGACGCCGTCACCACAATGGTTTCCACATTCTGCTCTGCGACTTGATTGGCCATTACCGGCAGTGGCAAGCCGATTGCAATGGCCATAGCTATTTGATGGGGACGAAATCCAGACATGTGCAGCTCCGTTAGCAATAAGTGGGCGACTATCATCCGCCCTGGAATTTGGCGCGAATAATAATAACTCTCATTGCCTGAAGCAATAATTTTAGCGTTTTTTACCAGCTTAAAATCAACCGCTTGGCGTTAAAGTTATATTTATCAGTAGGTTAGTACTATGTGTTGACGCCTGGATAGTGCCGACCAACAGGTCGAAGCGTGACGCAAAGGTATGTAGGCTGGCGAGATGAATGATTTCAGCAACTGCAACTCAAATTGCAGTTGCTTTCAAGAGAGGGGTATCAGCGAGCAAAAAACCGGGCATTTGTGCCGCTTCCAAAGGCCTGGACCAATGGTAGCCCTGACCTTTGTCGCAACCTAGCTGGCCAAGGAAATCGGCGGTTTGTTTATCTTCAATACCTTCAGCGATGGTAGTTAAGCCCAGACTACGTGCCATTTGCACTATGGCGGTCACAATGGCCTGATTTTCCACACTGTCCATCAGGTTAGTGACAAAGGAGCGGTCAATTTTCAGTTGTGAAACCTGAAACTTCTTCAAATAGGCCAGGTTGGAATAACCGGTGCCGAAGTCGTCAATGGCCAGTCGCACGCCCAGTCCCTGGATCACAGACAAGCTCTGACGCAGCTCCTGTCCGGCTTCCAAAAACACCGATTCGGTCAGTTCAAGCAACAGAAACTGCCCAGCCAAGTTGTATTGTTCCAACAACCGCGCCAGGGTTTGCGCAAAGCGGCCGCGAATCAATTGCGCCGGTGACACGTTAACCGCAATAGACAACTCAGGTAAACCAGCCTTGTGCCACTCAACACATTGTCTGATGGCATTTTCCAGTACCCAGTCCCCCAGCATGCCTATCTGCCCACTGCGTTCAGCCAGGGGAATAAACACCTCGGGGCTGATCTCCCCTATTTGTGGGTGTTCCCAGCGAAGTAGCGCCTCCACTGATTCAATCATGCCACTTTGCAGACACACTTTGGGCTGGTATTGAATAGATAACTGCTGTAACTCGATGGCGTTGCGTAAACCACGCTCCATACACAGTTGCTGGGATAACTGTTCGCTCATGCCACTTTGGAAGTAGCGATACTGGTTACGACCGCTTTCCTTGGCTTTGTACATAGCCAGATCGGCCTGCTGGCAAATACTGTCAAAATCCATTCCATCCTGCGGCACCATTGAGATCCCCATAGAACAGGTCAGGGTCAGCTCATGACCATCAATTTCCAGGGCGGTAGCGGTACATTGCAGGATGCGCATGGCCAGCGCATCTACCTGCTTGCTATGGGTTAGATTGGTGCTGATGATCACAAACTCATCACCGCCAAAACGGCACAGACTGTCAGATTCCCGCAAGGTGGCCGACAAGGTTTTAGCAACCTGCTGTAAATACCTGTCACCTAATTTATGTCCAAGTGAGTCATTAATAGATTTAAAGTTATCCAAATCCAGAAAGGTCAGCGCCACCATGGTCTGATTACTGCTGCAACGCACTACCGCAGCATCAAACATCTCCCGGGCTTTCAGCCGGTTGGGCAGGCCCGTGAGTGGATCATGATGGATAAGCTGCTCAACCTGCAACTGTGACTGACGGTAACGGGCATTCTCCAGTTTCAGTTCATCGAGGATAGTGCGAAGTTGTGACACCACAGCCCAGATACCATAGGCCGTCATAGCCAATAGCAAAAACATCAAAAACGCGCTGTTCAGGTCCTGCATTGGGACTTCACGCGTCCACTGGCCACTTTGCCCCATCCAGCCGAGAATCAGTAAATTCACCGAGCTGATAGCAAAACTCCACAACATCAGGCGAATACCGCTTAGCATGGCGGCAAAAAACATCACTGCTGGCAGCAGCATAATGGCTTCATCACGTAAGCCGTAGAAACTCCACATAAACAGCAAGGCGCTGAAATTGATAATACCCAGGAATAAAGCGCTGCCCAGCTCAATCCGACCCGTAGCGGCAACGCGGTAACTGGCATAAAGCAAGGCTGACACAGGGGGCACATAGCAAGTGACAAACCACTCACCAAGCCAGGTCCAGTGCACAAATATAATGGCCAGGCACAACTGCGTAAGAAACTGTAGTTCCTTAAGTCGTTTCAGCCTGAAGGTGTTATTGGGCTGCATTTTCCATTTTTTATTTTTAACCTGCAGCCTTACACCAATGTTGATGCTGACCTTTTATTTGCAGATTGTTGATTATGCAAACAATTTGAACGGATATATAAGCTGAATACAAGACACAAAAAGTAAAAAAACAAAGATATTTTGTGTATTTCAGGTTAGTAACCACTTTTTTATCAATTTGTTTGCATAAAAGTATGCCACTTTCGCTAAACCTGTTGCCAATTTGCCAGGATTAATCACCGGAGCATAATGGTTCAAAACTGAGCTTTGACGCCAGGCGGTCGCTGTGATGCGTCCTTACCCCAGTTTGTTACAGCCAGCATGTGCATAATCATAGGTTACAGATTCACACGCGGAACGTTCCAAAATTGTTAATGAGTGTAAATAAGCATATCGTATCGTCAAGGCATTTGGATCGGTGCCGGACTAAACAACAGAACAGTGACAATGACAGCCAATAACGTGAATAAAAACATAACCGTATTTGATGTGGCCAGACAGGCCGGTGTGTCCAAATCCACCGTGTCTTTGGTTCTGACCGAAAGTGATAAAGTCAGTGAGAAATCGAAGGAAAAAGTACTTAAAGCCATTGATGAACTGGGCTATGTGTATAACCGTGATGCGGCAGCGTTGCGCAGCCGCCGTTCTAATCTTGTCGGCATTGTCATCAATGACCTGACCAATCCGTATTCTGCCCAGCTGGCGGTGGGTCTTGAGCGGCATATTCGCAGCCTGGGCTATATGTCTGTACTGGTCAACAGTGGCGAGGACCTCACCACTCAGAAACAATTAGTTCAGCAGCTTAAAGAATATCGGCTGGCGGCCCTGGTCATCTGTCCAACTCCAGGTACTGATGCACAATGGCTTAATCAGCAAATCGATGCCGGCATTCCGGTTATCCAGATTATGCGCGAGGTTGTTGGCGCGCGCGCACCCTTGGTGATCCCGGATAATGTTAAAGGAACCAGCCTGGTAACCCAACACCTGCTCGACCAGGGCTACCGTCATTTGGCCTTTATTGGCGGTAATGAGAGCATTTCGGACTTTCATGAACGACTGGCCGGATTTGATAGAACCTTACTAAAAGCACAACTGACAAACCTGCAGATTACCCGAATTCAGGCTCCCACCAATCGCCACGGCGGACGCCAGGCCATTCAGCAAGCCCTGCAATCCGATCCCAATCTGCAGGCAATAGTGTGTTTTAACGACGTTATCGCTTACGGCGCCATTGAACAATTGCACGCATTAGGCCGAATCCCTGGTAAAGACATTGCAGTAGCAGGCTTTGATGATCTTGAAGACTCGTGCCGTATGTCCCCGGCTCTGACTACAGTGCATATTGATGCCGATAAAATTGGCCAGGCAGTATGTCGTTTGCTGGGCAATAAGAAAGAGGCGGTCGCCTCTGAAGGACGTATTCTGGTGGATGTGGAGTTTATCCCGCGTAGTTCAGGCTAATGTTATAGCCGGTATGTTCGACTCGGGACCACAAGATGCTGTACATAAATACAGTTATTTGCCATAGTCTGGCACCTAACGCAAAACAGGAAGTATTTATGCTTAGGTATATTGTTGTCACCGCTCACCAGAGTGAATATCCAGCCCCTATCGAGTTTACAAAAGGCACAGTGTTAACCATAGGAGAAAAATATGCAGGGCCTGAAGATTGGCAGGATTGGTATTTTTGCTCAACTAACAGGCATCCAGGGGGCTGGGTTCCGGCTCAGGTTTTCCACCTAACAAGTGAAGACCAGGGACTGGCATTAGAGGACTACAGCGCCAAAGAACTAAATGTAGCGGCAGGTGAATACCTCATTGGCGGACGCATGCTGAACGGTTGGGTATGGGCAACGAGGCAGGATAGCACCGACCAGGGTTGGGTACCCATGGACAATTTAAAGCCGTTAAATTTTTAGTTGTGCGGATCTGCTCTTCAAACCCAGCTTGATCAATGCTGATTCATCACGTTGTCATATATTAACGCTGAAATAGCTGGCCTTACGCAAGTTAAGGCCACGCACCATTGAAAAGATCGCAATCCATATTAAGCAGTTTGTTATTGCTACAGTCAGTCTTAGTGGCACAGGCAGGGCAAGCTGAGGGCCTGCAAAGCAAAGTGGCTAGTCAGATAAGGCTGGATGATCGCTCAGGCAAGGACCTGCGCTACCAATATCGCCTGCGAATTTATCCGTCCTTCAATGTTAATGATGCCTGGAGCTTGCATGCTTTTGTCGCTACCGGTAACGCCTTTGCATCCAGCCATAACACGTTGGACGAAGGGAAGGCCGACCATCTTTACATGCGTCGCTTTTTTATTCGCCATCAAGATAGCCAAGGTAAAACCGAACTTGGCGTTATTCCCACTTACAAGGGCGATGTAGCCTCCACCGGGCTGTCAAAGGATGGCTGGATAAGCGGTATTCGGCATGTACAACAAGTCAGCCCAGACAGTCAGTTGGAGCTGGTGGCGGGCGAACTGGCCCATATTGACGATGCCAATGCCTGGCAAAAACTGCATAGTCTGAACTATCTGGAGCTTGAATTTACCAGCCAAATAAACTCATCCATAGGCTACGAGCTAAGCCTGGAGCATATGTTGGGAGACAATTTCTTCAGGGGCGAACTTCGTTATCAGAATACTCGCGCTCAATACTTCGCCATTGAGCTTATCGACAGGCTCGACAGTAGCAGAATTAAAATGGTATTGAGTATGGGCATGCCACTGGCCTGGCTCGGTGCCGAGTTTTTCACTCACTACAGCTATGTGGATAAAGGCTTTGGCCAACGTGCCGAACTTACCGAAGACTTTCTCGAATATGGCCATGCCCTGGCCTTTGAATTGGACGGCAAACTGAACAGCAGTGGCTTAGGTTGGTTCGCCAAAGCAGAGCATTATGCTGATACTGACACCAGCCGCATACAGATTGGTCTCAGCTACACATTTGCCAGCCAGTAAAAAAGCAGCCGAAGCTGCTTTTTATTTAGCTAAAGGGAACTATCTGTATGAGATGTTCTCGCTATCCAGAGGAATGCTATCTGGCTGAGTCAAATCCCAAACCTTACTGTATACAGTGGTACCACCGGCATTGCGGCAGGTGATTTCCTGATACAGGTTAGGCAGCTCATTACGATGAATTTTCTGGCCAGTGAAGACATCTGTATCAAAGCCATACTTGCTGTTTTCGCCGTTAAACACTTCAAGCGAACGACCATGGTCCTGACTGATATAGCATACGCCATCAGTTGCATAGTTGGTCACAGACAGAATACCGCTGTACTCAAACTGGTCCTGATATGGGTAACCAGGCTCCCAGGGCTTAGTCGGACGCTCATGGTAGTAGCCGTTGGGCGTCAGTGTGGCGTCCCAGGTCATTTTGGGGGCGCGCGGGATATTATGACGGATGGCAAACTGCTGACCATCCAGATCTGTGCATTGTACCTGCAGGTATTTATGCACTGTGGCAAATCTTTCATCGAAACCGGTCTCAACCTGGTCCACCAAAGGAGTTCCAAACGGACCGATGCGGCCAGGGTTAATCAGGGTACCATCTTCGGCATTATACAGACCAGCTTCGGTGCAGGACGCATTGCCGCCATGACGGACATAAGCTTTAACCGTGCCGTAGTTTACCTCGGCAGTGGAAATAGTCGTCACCGGCCCTTGGTTATAGGCAGAATCACGTTTAAAACCGTCATTGTCGTAAACAACTTGCGGGGCAGCCACAGCATTGACAGAAACACAGGCAATACCTATCGCTAAAACGAGCTTATTCAATTTCATTCCGTTAATTCCTTTCAAAAATAAATAAGTAGCATGAAAGACAGATCCATCTTGTTTTGAGCTCGTTAAGGATACTAAACCACCAATGACAACGCTGTCATGTGATCAAATGCCACCAAATGCAAATAAATGTAACCAAGGCAAAGACAAAAAAACGGCGCCTTAGCGCCGCTTTTTGCATTAGATCCTGGCTTTTCGCTGATAGACGGTCATTAACGCTATCAGGGCAATCAGCACAGCCTGCGACATCAGGGTCACACCATCTGCGTAAATACCCAGCCAGGTTGCTTCCGGCAGATTCAGTGGGATACTGACAATACTGCCGGTTTCCTGCAATGCAGCGATACCGCGACCGGCAAAAATAACCGCCAGCGCAAACATAATGGCGGCATTCACCTTAAAGAACATGCCCACCGGCACCCGCATTGCCAGTTTGAAGATAACCACACTAAGTACCACCAACAAAACAGCCGCCGCCAGCATGCCGAAAATCACAGCCTGTTGCCCTTCGGGGCCAGCCTGTAACCACAACGCTTGATAAAACAGGATAATTTCGAAGATTTCCCGGTATACCGCCACAAAGGCCAGGACCGCAAAACCGATATTCTGCCCTGAAGACAAACTGGCACTCAGCTTGTCTTTAATATACTGCTGCCAATTGCTGGCATGAGCCTTGGAATGCATCCAGATCCCCACCCACAGCAAAATAGCTGTAGCAAGCAATGCTGTCATACCTTCGGTGAGCTCCCGGCTGGCACCGGATATATTAAACAGATAGCTGGCCACCGCCCAGGTCGCCAGACCACAGACCAATGCGGCAATCCAACCGCTGTGTACATATTTCAAACTGGAGGTAGCACCAGAGCGCTTTAAAAATGCAAAGATTGCCGCCAGTACCAATATGGCTTCAAGGCCTTCACGTAACAAAATGATTAAAGAGGCGATAAAGCTCAGCAGCGGTGATAACCCACCTTCATCCAACAAAATCTGCGCCTGATCCAAAGCGGATTGGGCCCGGTTATAGCGGCCTTGCAACTCGTCCAAGCTTAATCTGTCACGCAGGCCGTCACGGTAGGCAAACATAGCCAGCTCAATATCCTTACGCAGGGCCTTATCCAGGTTATCCAGACTGGCTTCCACCAATTCAAAGCCTTCCAGATATGCACCGATGGAAAGCTGATATGCCTGCTCGAAATCCCCTGCTTCAACGGCCTGCCAGGACTGAGCCAGCGTTTGTTTGGCAAATACCAGCGGTGCCGGTTTGTCAGACTCGATGACATCCGGATGGGCACGTAACTGTACAAACTGCTCGACATTCTGTCCTTGCGCTTGAACTTGCACCGGGGTCAGGGTAGCCAGTTGGTCCAGGTTAAAGGGTGATGTCACTTTGCCCTGTGGCCGTTCGGTTACGTATCCGGCCACAAAAGCCGCCAATGACCAGCGCTGACTTTCAGACAGGTTGGCATAACTTGCCATTCCCGTTCCCTCAACGCCCAGGGTAATAGTGTTGTATAAACCAAACAGGGTCAGTTCGTTCATACGTTCGGTATCGTGAAAATTCGCCGGTGCAGGTTCCATACCGGCTCCGGCAATACCGTCGCCTAACCCCGTTGCACCATGGCAGGCAGAACACATCTGCTGATACAGATTGGCTACCGACAGAGGTTCAGGTGTGCCTCTGGGGGCAAGTTTAATGTCATAGGCCTTAGTCACGGCTTCGCTCAGCTTAGCGGTCATGGCCTTGATTTCCTGACCTGGACGCCTTTCATCAATCAGGCGCTTCAGGGTGCGGCTGTCTTCTAACAGCTGTGGGCTTTGCACCGTGGCCGGTAAATTTTGCAGGATCTGCTCCACCGCTTCGGCAAACTCAACCTGCTCCACATATTCGCCTTGATCCACTATCTGACCATCGGCCACTGTCATGGGATAGTCCACACCGACATAGGAAAGCAAATGCAGGATCCGCTCGGGACCAGGCCCTGACGCTTGTGCCAGGTGGGCCGTCAGACCAAAAAACAGCAGGGTCAGGGCCCAGTTAAACCTCTTCATTTATTGCACCATCTACTAATAACTATTCTTGTTTATTATTTCATCCCGCCTGCTTGAGAACAACTCTCGATTGCATATGAAACTCTGTTGTTGGTCGCATTGCAAGGTTACCAACTAACAAACAAGCAGGTAATGCATGTTAATTTGTTGCACAGAGGTTAAGAATTCAGTAGTTTCTGGGCATCGAATCTTACAGGGATCTATGATGTCCACCTTAGCTTCAGGAAGAATTCTTTCCATCGACCTGTTCCGCGGCCTGACCATTCTGGTCATGGTATTTGTGAATGAGCTGGCAGGTATTAGCGATATACCCGGCTGGATGAAACATGTGGCGGCCGATGCCGATACCATGACCTTTGTCGATCTGGTGTTTCCGGCCTTTTTGTTTATCGTCGGTATGTCTATTCCTTTTGCGGTACAGGCCAGACTCAATAAAGGCGACAACGCATGGGGGGTATTCCGTCATGGCTTGGTACGTGCTTTCGGCCTGATTGTGATTGGTTTTTATATGGTCAACAGTATTGGTGGTTATGACGAATCCGCCATGCCAATTAGTATTCATTTGTGGACCTTTTGCATGTACCTGTCGGTATTGCTGGTCTGGTGCAGCCTGCCCAAGGGTTGGAGTCACAGTCAACAGTGGCTGGTGAGGGCCGTCGGAATCGCCGGTCTGATAGCGCTATGGTGGCTGTTTCAAGGCCCCCAAAATAGTGGAATGACGCCACAATGGTGGGGAATACTAGGGTTAATCGGCTGGGCATATTTGTTTGCGCTGATAGCGTATTTGTTAGTCGGACAGCGACCGTTGCTGCTTAGCTTGATAGCCCTTGGCTTTATCGCGCTGTTCGCCCTGTTTCAGCCATTTGAGGGGCAGTCAGGCTTGCTGGGCTGGTTCGCTCAGGAAAACCGTAACCACACCCATACTGCCATGGTGCTGGCCGGTACACTGATGTCATTACTGTGCTTCCATGCCGACTATCCTAAACGCCAAATGAATCTGGGTATTTATATTGTGGTCAGCGCCGCGCTGGCCTATATCAGTTGCCAGCTTTGGCCAATTTCAAAGATCTGGGCCACCCCAAGCTGGGCACTACTGAGTGTATTTTTCTGTAGTCTGCTGTTTGCGCTGTTTTATCAGTTGATTGAGGTAAAGAGGCACACCGCCATGGTCAAAGCATTTGAACCTGCGGCCAATAACCCACTGCTGATTTATATTCTGCCTTATATTATTGCCGCCGGCCTTGGCAGCCTGGGGTTAACCCTGCGCCCGGAATTTCTGTCATCCGGCATACCAGGAATGTTGTGGAGTCTGCTGTTTGCCCTGGCGATGATGGTATTGGTGACCCTGCTTAACCGTATCGGCATTCGCTTAAAACTTTAGGGTCGGTGACCAGATATCGACAAATACTCTCGCAGAGGCCCGCGCTAAACGCTGCGGCTCACTCTGCGAGAACTCTTACATGGGTAAGTAAAGACTGACTTTCAGGCCACCTTCCACGCGATTGGCCAGGCTGATACGGCCATCATGGGCCTCAATAATTTCCCGGCACAAGGCCAGACCCAGCCCGGTACCCTCACTCTTGGTGGAATAAAAAGGTAGCAGCGCCTGCGTTAACACCGTGTCACTCATACCACTGCCGCCATCACTGACTTCAATCACCAGACTATTTTCCAACTGGCGTATGCTCAGGCTGATATCGGCAGGCGAGGAACCGGATTCAGTGGCGTTCTTCAGCAGATTAATCAGTACCTGTTGCAACTGTGCCGGGTCAAAATAGCCCGGCTCCTGTGGCAAATCGCCCACTAATCGGAAGGGCCACTGGCTGGCCAGCGCCTGAATAAAAGTCGGCCATTCCACCCGCACTCGATTCGGTTGCGGCAATTTGGCAAATTTGGCATAGCCAAGAATAAAGCTGGTTAGATGGCTGGCACGTTCGCCGATAGTGTCAAATACCATGGCCAGGCGAGCTTCCTGATGCTGTTCGGCCAACAACTTGCCCGAATGTACCATGGACGAAATTGGTGCCAGGGAGTTATTCAGCTCATGACTGATAACCCGAATGACCTTTTTCCAAATCTGCACTTCCTGACGGCTTAATTCGCGGGTAAGTTGCTTGAACAGCAATAGCTTATGCTGGTTGCCATTCATCAAAAAGTTGCCATGAGACAAATGCCAGGTTTGCTGGCTGCTGTCATCCTCACTGTCTCCCAGGCTAAACAGCCCGTCCCGACCAGAATCCACCGCATCTTGCATGGCTTGTGGCTGGTTTTTGAGCAAATCTCCCAGACTCATGCCTTCAATCCGGTTGCCAGCCGTGAGCAATTCTCTGGCACTGGCATTGGCGAAAATAACTCTGTCGCTGTTATCCAGTAACAACACCGCCAACGGCGAGCTTTGCAGAACTTTGTCGAGCATCAGCTCACGCTGATAAATCCACTGTTTTTCCTGTCTGAGCCGGTTTGATGTCTCATTGTACAAGCTTGCCAGCTGGCTGATTTCATCTTTGCCCTCCACTGCCAGGCTGACACCAAACTCATTATCGCGGAAATTCAACAGGCCGGTTTCCAGCGCGGTCAGGCGCCTTGCCACCCCATCGAACAGATAATGACAAAGACAGATGGCCAGCAGCAGGGCAAACAATGTGACCAATATCAACTTACTCAGGGGCACTTCCAGCGTTACCGCATAAACACCAGCACTGGCCAGAATCGCCACCAGCGCACTTAAAATAAGTTGGAACTTCAGTTTGAACATTAAATCAGCCCGTACTTTTCCAGGCGCCGGTATAACGCCTGGCGACTCATGCCAAGTTCACGCGCCACTTTAGCAACCACGCCCTGATGTTTATCCATGGCCTGTTGAATTTCTTCCGGTCCCGGTTCGGCGCTGGTTTGCGGCGCGGGTTGCGACCCACGATCCTGCAAAGCAAAATGTTCCGCTTCCAGTATGCCCTCGGGAAACAGCACGCTGACTCTTTTGCAGGCGTTCTCCAGTTCCCGCACATTGCCTGGCCAGGAATAGGCTAATAAAGCACGCTCAGCAGACAGTGACCACTCACGACCAGGTAAAAAGTGTTGAATCAGGGGCAGAATATCATCCCTACGCTGCCCTAAGGGTGGCAGGCTAAGCTCCACCACATTCAGGCGATAATACAAGTCTTCGCGAAAGCGCCCGGCCTGGATATCTTGCTGCAAATCGGCATTGGTAGCAGATATGACCCGCACCTTTACTTTTTGGGTGGCGGTGGATCCCAGTCGCTCAAACTCACCGGTTTGTAAAACCCTAAGCAGTTTGATTTGGCCGGATAACGGCAGGTTGCCTATTTCATCCAAAAACAAGGTGCCACCGTCAGCAGCTTCAAAGCGCCCAACCCGTCTGGCATTATTACCTGTGTAAGCACCCGCTTCGGCGCCAAACAGCTCGGCTTCTATCAGCTCTTTGGGTAATGCACCGGCATTAACCTTAATAAAGGCTTTGTCTTTTAGCGGTGAATTGGCCTGAATAATACCGGCAATGCGGTCCTTTCCTGCGCCATTAGGGCCGGTAATCAATACCGATACATCCGATTTTGCCAGCTGCAGCGCCATATCCACCAGCCGCTGCATAGCATGGCTGCCATACACCAGACCACATAAATTATTCTTGTTCAGCTCTGCCTGCTGCTGACGCTGAATCTGCCGAAATCGCTGGTTTTCCTCCAGGGCACTACCTAGCTGCAGTAAATTGGCAATACTGGTTAGCAGCTTAGCGTCATCCCAGGGCTTGGCCAGATAATCGGCTGCACCATCCTTCACCAGCGACACCGCTGCTTCGAGCTCTGTCCAGGCTGTGATCAGAATTATCGGCAGGTTAGGATTGATCTCTCTAAGCTGGTAAAAAAGCGCTTTGCCCTCCTCGCCTGAGGTGGTATCAGCTGTGAAATTCATATCCTGGATCACCAGGGCGATGCGCTGGTACATCACTGCTTTTACCGCTTCAGCCGGGCCTGATGCCAGCACGGGTTGGTAACCATGAATCTCCAGCAACAAGCTCAGGGCATTCAATACCGCCTGGTTGTCATCCACTATCAGGATTTTTTCCATCTATTATCGTCTTTTTGTGTGGGTCGGGCTTTAGCCCGACACCATTTACTTCAGTAAAATGTGGTTAATAAGCCTGTTGCTTATTAACACCAAGCACGATGTCTCATACATTACGGGTGGCAATACTGGGCGCAATCTGTGCTGCGCGCAGGGCTGGCCAGTAAACAGCTAACATGCCCATCAGGTAGATACCGCACAAGCTGTACAAAATAAACCAGTTGTCCAGACGCGGCAGCGAGTAGTGGCGCATCAACACATCACTCATGGCCAGTGCCAGAATACTGCCTAGTATCATACCGCTAATGCTGACCAGACTGTTTTCCAGCAGAAAGTAGCGCAAGATGTCAGATTTCTTTGCTCCCAGGGCACGGCGGGTACCGATCTGACGAGTACGACGCCCCACATTAAACAAGGCTAGGCCACTAATCCCAAGGGCTGTCACCAACAACAGCACACAAATCAGCACCAACAACATATTGCTCATCAATTTATCCTGACTGTTATAGGTCGCCAGTAGTTCGTCCACCCCCTTTATATTACTGACCACCCGCTCAGACTCTGAAGCTAATAGCACAGGCGCGACCTGTTGCATCACTTCGTCACGGCGTCCGGCTTCGGTTCTAACCAGCACGCGCTTAAACGCCACCCCTTCAACCTGCGGAATCAGCACCACATTGTCGGGTTTTTCATCCTTTAGCCACGGGCCTTTCATGGGAGCGACTATGCCAATGATTTTCAAAGGGATATCACCTAGATACATGGTTTGCCCCAGGCCATCCCCGGCAGGAAATAAACCATCGATAAACTGACGGGTGACCAGAGCCACAGCGGCATTTTTATCATAATACTGGGAATACACGACATCGGCCGCAGTAAAATTCCGTCCTTCTTCCAGTTTTACCCCCAGAGTATTGAGCAAATGCTCATCGGCCATAAAAAACGCCGCACGCTCGCTTTGACTTTGCTGAGGTGAGGGCTTTAAGTTAAAGCTGGTAGAATCACCACTACCAGACAAGGGCACCTGGTTTATTACCACCGCGTCCGCCACCCCGGGAATGTTACGTAGCAGGGTTTCGTCCACTTCCTGTTGCTGGCGAATATCCACTTGTTTGCCGAAAGTGTAGAGATTGAACCTGAACAGGTTCTGGTCCTGTAAACCGGTTTCCTGATGCAGATAAGTCAGCCTGTCATTGATAATAAATGCGGCATTACTGACGATAGCCAGGGTGACGGCCACTTGCATAATCAATAGCAGTGCACCGGTTTTACCACGCATCAGTGCGTTGAAGATGGGTCTTAATTCAGACATGGGCTAACTCCTATTGGGTTTTCAGGTACAGGGCTGGCGTGGTACGACAGACCTTCCAGGCCGGATAACAACCGGCCAGCAAGCAGGCCAGGATGGAAATAGTGGGAGCAGCCAGCCACATGGTCAGATCCATCTGTGCTACCTCCTCATAGCGGCTGAAGCCACTACGCAGCAAATGCAGCCCCAACTGGGCGATGGCCAGGCCCAGCACACCGCCGGCCAGCCCCAACATGCCGACTTCCACCAAGTGCTGCATAAACACCTGGGTTTTGCTGGCCCCCAATGCGCGGCGTACGCCAATTTCCGGGGCACGTTTGAGGAATTTGGCCAACAGCAAACTCAGGATATTAGCCAGGCATACCGCCAGAAACATAAAACTCAACCCGACTAAAACCTTGTTGTCATCGCTGACCACTTCGCGATAATCCAGCCACTGACTGATGTATTTAATGTCTCCTTGTGCATCGTCACGGTTAAAACGCCCCAGTTGTTGCTGTTGTTTGATATAACCAGCCAGATAGTCACGATAATCCTGCTGCATCTGCTTATCGGTCAGTTCCACCCGGTACTGCAACCACACCACTTCTGAATTCAACTTATCCTGGTAGGTTTTCTGCTCTTCATATTTCCAGCCGTTGTTGTTACCCCAGCTCTTTAGCTCCTCGGTGGGCAGCAGGGAAAAGGGAATAAACAACTGTTCATTATTACCCCAGGCACCATTATTCAGGTCATATATCTGTGGTGCCAGTTTCCAGTCAGCCAGAATGCCGACAACACGGTAGGCAACAGAATCCAGCACAATGTCTTTCCCCACGTTATTGCCGCCACCAAACAATTTGCGATTCATTTCGGCACCAATCACGGCCACTGTCTGGCCTTGCAGATCAATACTTTTGTCCCAGGGGCCGCCGTGCGCAAAAGGCACTTCAAACATGGCAAAAAAATCGCTGTCTGCGGCACGCGCCACCTCCATAAAGGGGGCAATATTGGCGTTGTCGGGTTTTACCCCAAAACCGGTTTTCAGCATGGCAGTCTGGCGAAACGGCACCGGGCTTTGGCGCAGGTTCATGGCATCCTGATAGGTTAATTGGTGCGGCAGGTTATCGACTGTCCACCAGCTGGCGTCCTGATCCATAGTGCGAAGCTGTACAGCAAAAATCTGCTCATCTTTGTGCTGCATAGGGTTGGCCGACATCATGTGATAAACAGACAAACTGGTCATGGTAATACCGATACCGATGGCAATGGCCAGCAGCATCAGCAAACTGACGATGGGTGTGCGCTTTAAGCTGCGCCAGGCAAGATCAATATAATGAATAAACATCTCAGGCTCCTGCCGTGGCGCGTTGTTGTTCAGCCCCACCCTGATAAAGCTTGAAGTCGCAGATCTGACCGTCCACCACCTGAATATTACGCTGAGCACGGCGGGCCAGCTCCGGATCGTGGGTGACCATTATGATGGTGGCACCGTCTTTATTGATGCTTTCCAGCAGCTCCATCACCTGGCGGGCCATCAGACTGTCCAGATTACCGGTAGGTTCATCCGCCAGCAGAAAACGAGGCTCACCGGCCAGCGCCCGGGCAATGGCCACCCGTTGCTGCTGTCCACCAGAAAGCTGCGCCGGTACATGCTTGGCACGGGCACCCAAACCAACCTGCTCCAGGCAGCGCTCAATGCGGCGCTTACGCTCAGCCGCTTTAATGCCGCGATAACGCAGCGGTACTTCCACGTTTTCGTACAGATTCAGATCAGGGATCAGGTTAAAGCCCTGAAAGATAAAACCGATTTTCTGGTTTCTCAGTTCAGCGCGGCCGTTATCCGATAGTTTGCCGACATTGATACCGTCTAGCTCATAAGTGCCACCAGTGTAGGTTTCCAGCATACCGGCAATATTTAAAAAAGTGGTTTTGCCTGAGCCAGACGGACCGGTGACGGCAATAAATTCGCCTTCATTCACCTGCAGATTAAAATCCCTAAGTGCATGAGTTTGTACCATTTCACTGCGATACACTTTGCTGATATTGGTCATGTTAAGCATGTTCTTTTCCTTTTCGTTATTCTGGGATGCCGCTTAGCGCAACATCACTTTTTCTTGATTTTCAAATGTATCCAGGCTCGAGATAATCAGGGTATCGCCCTCCTTCACACCACTGAGTAATTCCACATGGCTGATACTGCTGGCTCCGGTGCGAATGGCGGTACGATAGGCGGTTTCGCCTTCAACCTTGTAACCCAGGCTGCCACCGCTTTGTAAGAAGGCGCCACGTTTTACCATTAAGGTATCCGGGCGATTTTCCAGCAGGATACGTGCTGACAGGCGCTGGTTTTGACGCAGTCCCTGAGGCTGATCCAGTAATCTGACACGGGTAGTCACCTGGCGATCCCGCACTTCCGGCGAAATAGCCTTAAGCTGTCCGCTCAGGGTGGTACCGGCCAGTTGCAATTCCACATCCATACCCAGTCCCAGCTCGTCGGCGTAACTTTCTGGTACCTGTAATTCCGCTTCAAAGGCGCTTAAGTCCACCAGGGTAATCAATGGTTGGCTTTGACTGACCGCGGCCATCTGCTCCACCAGATGGTTACCGACAATGCCTTTAACCGGCGCACGTATGGTCAGACTGTCAACCTGTCGTTCCAACTCTTCCACCACTAGTTGCTGGCGCGCTATGGCAATACCAGCGCTTTTTAATTCAAAAGCCAGGGTATCTTTGGCTATCTGTACTTCCTGCGCGGCTAATCTGTGATTAAGTTCGGCCCTGGCCAGGTCGTCAATGGCCTGGTCGAAATCACGTTGACTGATTAACTGGCGTTGCATGGACTGCTGGGCACGGCGTTCTTCACGCACAGCCGCATCCAAATCCACTTTGGCCAGCTCCAGGGTACGGGTCAGTGCCAGTTCCTGCGCCCTGGCATCCAGGCGTCGACCTTCCAGCTCACCTTGCAGTGACGCCAATACGGATTGTTGCTGCTTCAAATTGTTGGCAAGTTCAGGGCTGTTTACCTCGGCCACAATCTGATTTACCGCAACTTCATCGCCGGGCTCGGCCAGCAGCCGTACATGGCCTGGTTGCGGGCTGTACAGCACCGGGGCATTGGCCGCCACAATATGGCCTGTTGCAGCGACATCCCGTACCAGGGTACCGCGCTCTACTTTGGCTGTTAACAGCCCGGCGCCATTCACTGACTGACTCGACTCAGCCCCACTTAACCAGGCCAGTGTCCCCACAGACGCCAGCACTATGGCGGCCACTGCCGCACGCTTGCGCCAGACTTGCCCGGGGGTGCTTTGTACCAGCATATCCTGGCCACTGGTATCACGGATCATTTCACTCTCCCGTTGCTGAATTCGGTGCATAGTTCAATCACAGGTGCCAGAGCACAAAGCATCAAAGGAACAGTTAGATAAATCATCAGTAATTGCATGGGACACTCCGGTTTTAATTTGCTTCCTGCAGACATTAAAGCCAGCCCTATGCCACTTTTTAAAAAACACATAAGCTATTGTATTTAAATATTTTTTCAACTTCCCCTTGATTTTAGAAGCTGTCCGCGGACAGAAAAAGTGTCCGCTGCGGACACTTTTGTACGCTTGCTTACAATTGCACATAGGTGGTTTACAGCATTTTTCTACGGATTAGCGAAACTTGGATGCGGGCATTGGGCCCCTCCAATAAAGGAACTGATTATGCACCCCCTGAATAAACTGCTGTGTGCCACTTTACTGCTTGGTCCGACGGTGGTGTCCGCCAAGACTATTTATGTCGCTGCGGATGACAGTCTGACGAGCAAGCTGTGTGTCAGCGCTGCCACGGATGCGCCGGTGAATTTTCACCTGCAACAAAAACAATCTGGCTTAAAACTTCGTGTTATTTCGGAGAAAGTCAGCTGTAACGGCAGTGCCATAGGCGATTTTGCCTATCAGGCCGGCAATCTAAGGGTAGCCCGACAGCTCAATCGGCTTAACCCACAGGCAACCTATACGGAAATTAAAGATATCGCCGAAGTACCACGAGACAATAGAGTCAGGATTATCCAGGTAAGCGGCGAATAAGCGACTACCCGTTTCAGGGGACGGGCATCGTTATCCGGCCAAACCAGCTATTCAGGCCTTCACTACCTGGCTGGTTTGGCTACTTTCCATCAGGCGGGCGAAGCCTTGCTTAACAACAGGCAAAAAGTCATCCGATAATGATACCTGCCCCGGTAAATGGGCTGTAGAGATGCGTCAGCAAGCCTGCTACTCCCGGCCAGTGATAATCAGCAATTGCGGGTGATCCAAATCCCATTCCCGCCAATCCGAAGAAAATCTTGAGGTCTGAAAACACGGCTGGGCCGAAACACAGGTATCCGGCTCTACCCCGTTGGCAAGTTGGCTAAATCAGAACAAAAACAAAAACACCCAAAGCAATTGACAATCATTCTCATTTAAAGAAATATATCCAAGGTCTCCCATGTTTACTGGTCTACCTTGGGTTGATGCCCTATTTGGTATTTACGGCGAGTTATCTCGCCGTTTTTTTAGGTGACGACAGTTTGCTTAGACAAGGTGCTAAACAATTTAGTCAACTCACCCAGCTAGCGCCATTCTGGCAAGCAAGAGGCTGGCGTATACTGCTGCTGGTCGCATTG
This sequence comes from Bowmanella denitrificans, assembly GCF_039522935.1. Classification (NCBI taxonomy): domain Bacteria; kingdom Pseudomonadati; phylum Pseudomonadota; class Gammaproteobacteria; order Alteromonadales; family Alteromonadaceae; genus Bowmanella; species Bowmanella denitrificans. The sequence continues at coordinate 212,510 of NZ_BAAAEI010000015.1, forward strand.
ATTATCAACCTGTTGCTGCCGGGGCCACTGGCGGAATTGATCCGTCAGAGTCTGGTGGATGCTTATCTGGGTGTGTCGGTGTTTGTACTGGCAACCCTGTTACTGTTTTACACCATTGAGCAGGGCCTTAACGTGGATCTGGCAGACTTGCTCAGACAAAATCCCTTATGGCAGGTGCCTATTGCCACCTTACTGGGTGTACTACCAGGATGTGGCGGTGCAGTCATGGTCGCCACGGCCTACTCGGCAGGTAAAATATCCATGGGCGCTCTGGTCGCCACACTGACTGCCACCATGGGCGATGCAGCATTTTTGCTGTTGTTTAATCAGCCTGTTACGGCCCTAAAGGTATTTGCACTGGCCGCAGCAGCTGCCATTATCAGCGGCTACCTGGTGGACGTGCTGAACCTATATGTGCCGGCCCGCACCAGACACAGTGACGTGCAAGTTATTGCACCCAGAAAAGCCACGCCCTTCGACTATCTGTATCTGCTGCTCGGCATACCGGGATTGTGCTTTGCTATTGCAGGACTGTTGCAATGGCAACCTTCTGTTTTGCTGGCGCAGATTCAGGACAGCATAGCTTTAACGGCGCTGTTTTTGGGCATGGTAATTTGGTGTCTCTCCCCTGCCACTATCCATTACAACAACAAGCAATCAGCTTTACTGAAGGCCCAGGACGAGACCTTATTTGTCAGTTCCTGGGTGATAGGTGCTTTTGTTCTGTATGCGATTCTTGACCACTTCGGCGGCTTGAATCTGGCAGCGGTTACTGGTGCTGGCGCTGTATGGATGCCTATGCTAGGCCTGCTTGTCGGTCTTTTGCCGGGCTGTGGTCCACAAATTCTGCTAACCACTTTGTATCTGCATGGTCAGGTACCTTTTTCAGCCTTACTGGCAAACGCGATCGGCAACGACGGCGATGCGCTATTCCCCACCCTGGCCATCAATGGTAAAGCGGCACTTTGGGCTACTTTGTATAGCGCCGTCCCGGCCCTGCTTTTTGGCTATGGCTGGTACTGGCTGGTAGAAGCCTGACAGGAGCGCAGAAAAAGCGCGGAAAGCGCGCTTTAATGCAAAGACTGAGATGATGTGGGAAATGGCACCAGACAATCCTGACCATCCCCATACTGGCGGTAATGCTCCACCAGGGCCTGATATGTCTTGGTAAACGCCCAATTCAGCGCCTGTGCCATGGCCTGGTTATTACCGTTGTGGCGCATGGCAGACAAAACAAATTCATGCACCTTGCGCAACTGGCCTTCCGCCAGCTTCGGCTCTGCTTCACGGCTATATAGATCGGCCAGATTATGGTAACTGACCACCAGCGCCGTCACAGCCGCCTTAGCGTCACATTCCTCATCCAGCAACTGTTCCGCTTCGGCAATGGCACGCTGGTAATGGGCAATGGCCGCCCATAACTGGCGATCCGCCAGGCAATCATTACCTGCCATGATATGGCTCTGCCACCTTTCCATGCAGGCCACCATGATCAGATTCCTCCGTCTGTCAGTTTGACCGGGTCTAACAAGCGCAGTAACTCTTCGCGGGACAAATCGGTCTGCTCCTCGGCCACATCAACTATGGGTCGTTGCTGCTGGTATGCCTGTTTGGCAATGTCAGCGGCTTTCAGGTAGCCGATAACCGGATTAAGCGCCGTGACCAGAATAGGATTGCGATGCAGTGCCTGTTCCAGACGCTCGCCGTTGACGGTAAAACCGGCGATGGCTTTATCAGCCAGATGCGTGGCACTGCTGCTAAGCAAGGCCAGGCTATCCAGCAAGTTGGCTGCAATCATTGGCAGCATGACATTTAACTCAAAATTACCGGACTGCCCGCCAATCCCTATGGCCACATCATTGCCCATGACCTGCGCTGCGGCCATAGCGACGGCTTCAGGGATCACCGGGTTAACCTTACCGGGCATGATGGACGAACCTGGCTGCAGAGCGGGCAGACTAATCTCGCCCAGCCCGGCCAATGGACCGGAGTTCATCCAGCGAAGATCATTGGCAATCTTCATCAGACTCACCGCTGTGGTTTTAGCCGCCCCCGAGAGTGCGACAGCGGTATCCTGGGTAGCAATCAGGGCAAACAGGTTATCGCCTGGTTTAAACAGCAGCCCGGATGTCTGACTAAGGTGTTCACAGAACAGCCGGGCAAAGTTTACATGGGCGTTAACCCCGGTTCCTACTGCTGTGCCTCCCTGGGCCACCTGCAAAAGCTCAGGCAGGAGCCCTTGCAACTGACGGATATTTTGTTGGATTTGCGCCTGCCAGCCGCCCAGGGTTTGATCCAGCCGAACCGGCATGGCGTCCATTAAATGGGTGCGCCCCGTCTTGCAGTAGCCTTTGACCTGTCCGGCTTTTTCCTCCAGCACCCTGCTGAGATGTTGCAGAGCTGGCAGCAACTCGCCATGTACCGCCAGAGCGGCACTGATGTGAATAGTAGTGGGAATGACATCATTGCTGCTTTGGCTGCAATTAACATGATCATTGGCGCTGATAGTTTCGCCCAGCTTGTCAGACGCCAGTTTGGCAATCACCTCGTTGGCATTCATATTGGTACTGGTACCTGAGCCGGTTTGAAACACATCTACGGGGAAGTGTTGCATCAAATCACGGTCTTGCTGCAAGCTGTCACAGACTTCGCAGATGGTATCGGCAATCCTGGCGGGCAGGGTGTCCAGCGCTTTATTGGCTTTGGCGGCAGCGGCTTTCACCTGCAGCAACGCGCGAATAAAGGCAGGCGGCATGGTGCGCTGGCTGATACTGAAGTTGTTCACCGCGCGCTGGGTTTGCGCGCCGTACAAGGCGTCTGCAGGAACCTGCAGTTCGCCCATACTGTCTTTTTCCATGCGGGTTTGTTTCATCATGACTCCCTGGTTAGTTATCCGGGTCAGGTCCCGGACAAAAAATAATGGCTGAGAAGACGTAATTCACAGAGTAGATGACTATCCTGGCGGCGCTCATGATCTGAGCGCGCCAATTTCTGCAACGCCAGCAGCGGTTGATGTATCTGATCAAGGCACAAATGCCGCCAGTGCAGGTCGATACAGTTGTCACACAAAGTATCAAGCAATAAACGCACCGCCTGGCGGTGTAAACGACGCTTCATTCGCCGGCAGGCATGACTGTCGGCCAACATGCGATTGTGCTGCAGATAATTAAAGAGTAGCGCCGGATTATCCGGTTGCAGGGCATATCTGACATTCGCCCGTTGACTGAAATCATCCAGTCTGTCTAACAGTGTCCTCATACTCACACATGATAACCATTCTCATTTGCATTATTTACTTATTGATCACTACTGTCAAGGCAAGGTGTAATGCGGCTATGTACACTATAAGTGTGCTACTGGACGGGGGCAGAAAATCTAACTGAATAAATGGCAAGCAACACGATGATGCTAAAAAACACTAAAATTCAAGTATTTGACATTTTTTTAATTTTTATTATTGCGAATCATTATCATTTTGTGCAAACTACAAATGCACTACACACCCAAGTCTACTGGTCTTTCTTGGGATTCTTACCGGGCGGGTTCTCCATGGCCCGCCCGGGTTTTTCTTTTACAATTTCCCTACAAATTTGACTGAACTCTCTCTCCCTATCCAATCCAGCTTTGATACAATCCGCAGCGATAATTACCTAGGCAACACGGGAACCACAGCATTGATAAGGAAAACCGCCGCAGCATTATTGCTGGCTTGCCTTGCCTTGCCCGTGCTGGCCGATGACAAGTCTGAAAGTGAAAGCAACTGGAACTGGCAAGTCTCCCTGGGCTTATCTGCCTGGCAGGAAAAATCGCTGCTTAAAGACGCGCCGGGTAACAGTGCCCTGCCCGTATTACCCACATTGCAGTTTGACGTCAGCTATAAAAATTTTTTCCTGGAAACCCCCAGTCGTCGAATTAGTAGCTTAAGCAGCTATGCCTTGTGGGGTTACCATATTTATCAGGATGAAGTCTGGCAGGTGGATGCCATCTGGGGCTCCTATATGCCGTTTCTGGATGAATCCGGCTATACGCAGCACGGCTTTGACGTTAATGAAGCGCTGCGCGGTATCAGTGAACGCCAATCTGACGGCAGTATTGGCGTTCGTTTACAGCGCTTCGAAGACAATCAGCACTTCTCGGTAGAGTTAGTCAGAGACTTAGACAACGCCTACCGGGATTTCCTGCTGCAAACCTATTACAACTATATTATTCAGGCACGTAACTGGGATATCCAGTTAACCCTGGGGTTGAATCTCTACAGCAGTGCGCTGGTGGATTACTATTTTGGGATTCGCCCTCATGAAGTTACCCCGGACAGACCGCTCTATAAAGGAAAAGCGGCATACCGACTGCACTTGGGGGTATCCACCCTCTATCCCATTAATGAAGACTGGTTGCTGGAACTCGGTTTTGGCATGAATCATTACAGTAAAGGCGTGTCCGACAGCCCTATTGTTGAGAGCAGTCTGGAAGCCCTTGGCATGGTGAATGTTCGCTATGTTTTTTAAGGGAATTGCACTTTTACTGTTGTTGCTAGGCCTGCCAGCAGCGGCTCAGGAAGGACCATCGGACAGGCAGTTTTTGATATCACCGGATACCTGTGTAGCCATTAACAAAGGGCGAACCTGCTATACCCAAGTGAGCATAGAATGGCAACTTCCGGAACATGGCGATTATTGTTTGTTCTTAGAAGGCCAAGGTACGCCCCTGGCTTGCTGGAAAAATCGTCGCAGTGGCCAATGGCAGTTTGAGTTCGCGTCAGCCACCAGTATTCAGGTGCTGTTAAAACGTCAGGATACCATCATGCTAAGCAAGGAAATTCAGGTTAACTGGGTTTATGAATCACAGCGACGCAAACGTAATTGGCGTCTGTTTTAGGAGCGACAAGTATGCAGTTATACGGAAAAATCCTGCTGGTGGAAGACGACGCATCACTGGCCCAATGGGTTCAGGAATACCTGCAGGGGCAAGGCTTTGAAGTTTGCCATGAAGCCCGTGGCGACCAGGCTGTCGCTGTCGCCAAGCAATCTCAGCCAGACCTGATTCTGCTGGATCTGATGCTACCGGGTCTGGACGGTATTTCCGTGTGCAAAGAAATCCGACGCACTAGTCAGGTTCCCATTATTATGCTCACCGCTCAGGGCGAAGAGCTGGATGAAGTGATTGGTCTGGAAGTGGGTGCCAACGACTATCTGGTAAAACCCATCAGACCAAGAGCTTTGCTGGCGCGAATTAAAGGTCAGTTGCAACGCACCGAGACCACCAGCAAGGCTGATAACCTGATGGAATTTGGCCGCTTGCATCTGAATCTGGATGCCAACCGCGCCGTACTGGATAATCAGGAAATAGACCTTTCCAGCAATGAGTTTGCTATGCTCTGGTACCTGGCGCAAAACGCCGGGCGCATTATCAACCGGGATGAAGCCTTTCGTCAGTTGAAAGGTCGTGAATACGATGGCCTGGATCGCTGGTTTGATGTGATGATTTCGGTGCTACGCAAAAAATTAGGGGACGATACCGCCTCCCCAAAACGGATAAAAACAGCCTGGGGCAAAGGCTATCTGTTTGTCGCAGATGCCTGGGAATAAAATCCACCCCAAGGTGCACAACTGCCAGTATTTAACTGGTAGGCTATTGCTCCTACAACCGTCCAGACAAGTTCACGCAATTCTTTACAACTTGTCGCCCTGACACAAGGTAATATCAGCAAAATGCATTGCTTTTACCGGGAAAGCCGTCTGGCCCAATCATGAGTCGTATATATATCAGCCTGTTGCTGACCGCCCTGCTAACTTTGTTTTTATTGGGTTGGGGCATCGACAAATGGGTAGAACAGCACAGGGAAAGCCAGCAACCTCAGGATTATCCGCATTTAAGTCAGTTGTTTGCCGATCTAACCAGCAAAGTAGACCAGGGCAATGAGCCAGCCAGTCTGGTTGAGCGTATGAATCAGATTATGCCTCTGCCATTGGCACTGGAGTCCTCATCTAATCTTGCCTTGCCTGCAGATCTGATGGACGAATTGCGGCATCCCGGCGGACTGCTGCTGGAGTCGTCTCAGGGACCTTACTTACTGGCGTCATTACCTTCACATCCGGACTATTTGCTACGTATGACCTTGCCGCCGATGGAACGCATGGATCTGGACCGCGACCTGGCCCTCACCATCGCGCTGTATGGGGGACTGGCCATGATGATGGGCATCTGGTTATTGCCACTTACCCGCCGTTTGTCACTGCTGACCCGCATGGCCCACAGATTTGGTCAGGGAGATTTGCAGGCCAGAGTGCCACGCAGCCGCTTTTCCTACATTCAGGATTTGGAATCCAGCTTTAACCAAATGGCACAGCGTATTGAACAGCTGATTGCGGAAAATCGCTTGCTGGCCAGCAGTCTTTCCCATGATTTGCGTACGCCTATGGCCTGCTTTCGTTTTGGACTGGATGCGGCCCTGGACAGTCAGGACTGCCAGGAGAAAGATCGCTATCTGCAAAGGTTGGAGGGCGATCTGGAACGTATGGAAAACATGGTCTCTGCATTTTTGGATTTTGCCAGCCTGGAGCGTCAAGCCGCCCGCATACAGCCAAAAGCCTTAAACCTCACTCAGCTACTTTGCCGTGCGACAGAAGACAACCGACCACTGGTGGTCAAGCGCGGGTTAACCCTGGAACATCAGACACCGCAGGAAGACTTTTGGATTATGGGCGACGCCATGTGGCTGGGCCGGGCCATCAGCAACATTGTTGCTAACGCCACTCGCTATGCACGCAGTCAGATTTTACTCAGATTGATTGCCAGTAGGGACATACTGGAAATCCATATTGAAGACGACGGTCCGGGTATCGATGAGGAAAAACTAAAAGATGTATTTAAACCCTTTGTCAGCCTGGAACTCAATCGTCAGCGTGGGACTTATGGTTTAGGTCTGGCTATTGCAGAACGTGTGGCCAGTTGGCATGGGGGCAGCATCAGTGCCGATCGCAGCCCCCTGCGCGGTGCCCGGTTTATTATTCGCTTACCCCGCCAATAAACCGAAGAGCTATTCGCTAACCCTTAGTTGCCAGTCGCACTTTGGTTGGGTAATAGCAGATATCCAGCTTGCCATTGCCCTTAAAATGAAAAAAGGCATTGTCCATCTTTCTGCCTCTGTCGAGACGCTCGGCCATTGCAGCAGAGTCCTGCTCCTGAACCTGCAATGGCAAATGTTTCTCGACCGGAATATCCGCAGCCACCTGCATAGACAGAATCTTACCTTTCGGCTGGTCAGCGGCAATCACGCCCATATCCACATCCGGATTTCCTCTGGGCAGCGCCTGAAGATGTGGCATGCCCCATAGTACCCGGCCAAAAACGCTCATATTACGGTCCAGATGACGGGGGGCCTGGCCAATCACAATATAGAAATCCGCACTGCCGCTGTTGGCTTCAGTGCTGCGTGCCATGGCCAGGACACCAGGACAATGCACCAACCATTCCTGGCCGTCCGTCACATCGCGGGCGGCAGCAAAACCTTGCAAATAACCAGTCTGGTCTGCAAAAAAGTCCGGCTCTTGTACCAAAGTAAAATTTGCATCCGGTTTAATCGCCCGGCTGAACTCTGCCTGAAGATTCTGTTTATGTTCAGATAAGCGTGTTTCACTAACATCGCCGCCCTGCGCCACAAAACCGTCCACGACCCGATAGAAATCCAGACCGTCATAGTAACCTTCTCGCACCAGACGTTTAAATTGCCTGACATGTTCCGGGGCCATAAAGGGAGCCAATTCCATAACAACCTGCCCCTGCTCCAATTGCAAATAGATGAGGTTCTGCGGATCTGGTGTGCGCCAGCCCTGTTCGGCCTGCACGGCGCAGGTGGCAAGCGCAACTATCAGCGAGACTATCCAGCCTTTCATTTTTATTCTCCTTTAACAGTCGAGCGGTTATCGTGCTGAGTTATGGGGCAGGTTGCAAGCCAGCCATCCCGGATTCGGTTATGATCATGCAACCCTGTTCACAGAATATCTTAGCCTGTATGCGTAGCGCACTGATTTTCATTACATTTCTCCCATTTTATGGTTTCACCAATGAAGTGGAGCGAATTAGTGTTACGGCGCAAGCGCAAGACGACCTAGCCGTTAGCCACAATAGTGTCAAGCAACAGACGCTGCAATTGCTGCGCCCGGTCCATATCAGTGAAGCCCTGGCGTCACAACCGGGTGTATGGATTAGTCGTGGTAACGGTCAGGAGCATCTGACCGCTATCCGCTCCCCCGTCCTGACTGGTGCCGGTGCCTGCGGTGCCTTTTTGGTCAGCGAAGACGGTATTCCCATCCGCGCCAGTGGTTTTTGTAATGCCAACCAATTGTTTGAACTCAACAGCGAACAAGCCCAGGCCATCGAGGTGTTTAAAGGCCCGGGCAGCAGTTGGTTTGGCGCCAATGCCCAGCACGGCATTATTAACCTGGTTTCCCGCCCTATTCCGCAAAGCTTTGAAGCACAAACGAGCCTTGAAACCGGTCCAAATCAATATCGACGCGGCAGCTTTGCTCTTGGCAATGAACATGCCATTGCCTATGGCAATGTGGCTGATGATGGCGGATACCAGCAAAGTTCAGGTTATAGCCAATATAAATTAAATCTGGCCTCACAAGGCCAGTTAGGTAACTGGCAATGGCTAGGCCGCCTGGCCATGACCAAGCTGGACCAGCAAACGGCCGGGTACGTCAGCGGACTGGATGCCTACCGGGATGAGACACTGCGCAGACAAAACCCTAACCCGGAAGCGTATCGAAACGCCGAAGCAATACGCATGTCAAGCCGCTTTACCCTGGCCCTGGATGAAGATCGGCAATGGCAAATAACGCCCTACTTGCGCTGGCAGCAAATGGATTTTTTACAACACTATGTACCCTGGCAGGCACAGGAGCAAAATGGCCAGCGCAGCCTTGGTCTGCAAGCCCAATATAGCCATGCTGCCGGTGCATTAAACTGGCTGGCAGGCGTTGATCTGGAACTGACCGATGGCGATTTGCAGGAATATCAGGCGCAGCCTTTTAGCCCAGCTATTCCTGCAGGCCTTCATTATGATTACCATGTTATTGCCACCACGTTGTCACCTTTTATCAACATTAACTGGCACCTGGCGAAAAACTGGCGACTCATTGCCGGGCTCAGGTACGACAAGCAGCAATACGATTATCGCAATCATCTGCCTGACGGCGATGCCTGCGCCGAAGACATCGCAAACTGTCGTTTTGTACGTCCAACCAGCCAGACCGTCAGTTACCCGCAGTGGTCACCTTCCGTTGCCCTGCAATATCAATGGGCGCCAGGGCATCAATGGTATACCCGAGCCAGCCGCGGCTATCGGGCACCTCAGGCTACCGAGCTATTCAGATTGCAAAATGGTCAGCGACTGGCGGAGTTAGACTCAGAACAGTTGAGCAGCCTGGAAAGCGGCGTCAAAGGCAACTGGCAGGGTATCAGTTACAACCTGGATCTTTACTGGATGGACAAACGTCAGGTGATCTTCCAGGATACTGAACGTCAAAATGTCAGTAACGGCCATACCCGGCATCGCGGTCTGGAGCTAACGTTACAGGGCGAAATCGGCCAGTCCTGGTACTGGCAGGGTAGCGCCAGCCTGGCTCGCCACACCTATCACAATCAGTTAAAACTGGCGAAGGACAATATTCGTGGTAACCACATGGACACGGCCCCCAGTCAGCAATTCAGCGCCATACTCGGCTGGCAGACTGATTCAGGCAACAAATTGGAACTGCAATGGCAGCATATGGGAAGCTATTATCTTGACCCGCAGAATAGCGCCAGCTATCCGGGACATAGCTTGCTGCACTTGCGCGCTCAGTACGCCCTGAATCAACGCTGGCAGTTGGGAATGCGTCTGCAGAATCTGACTAACCGCGATTATGCAGAACGTGCCGACATTGGATTTGGCCAGTATCGCTATTTTATCGGCTTACCTCGCTCGCTTTATCTGTCCGTGAGCGCCAATTGGTCGTCCTGACCTGCGCAGATACACAGATGGTTCCGACCGCTGTCTTTCGCCCGGTACATCGCCTGATCGGCGCGGCCCAGCCATTGATAACCGGTTTCTCCCGGGTGATATTGCGCAATACCAAGAGAAATCGTCACCTGGCGCTCACTAATATTCGCCTGGGCAATATCCTTACGTAACTCTTCAGCCAGCAAGCCCGCTTCCCTAAGCCCGGTATTGTCGGTAATAACAACAAACTCCTCGCCACCAAAGCGGTACAGGTGATCGCTACGACGAATACGCTTTTCTATCAGTTTGCACACCATCACTAAAATTCTGTCGCCTTCTTCATGACCATAGTTGTCGTTAAACTGCTTAAAATTATCCAAATCCAGCAGAATCAGTGACATAGGCAGAGGCACACGTTGGAAATGGTAAACCGCCTCCAGCAGTTTTTCTTCAAGCGCGCGCCGGTTACCGGCACCGGTCAGCGGATCCAGTGTCGCCAGGCTCAGCAGTTTTTGCTGCTGCGCTTTGGTACGCCAGGCAAAAATTCCGGCAAACCCCATGGTAGCCAGCCCAGATAGAATAAATGCGGCCAGATGCAAAACAGCCACTTGCTGCCACAGCAACAGAAAGAGCGCCAGTAGCGCTGTGCCAACCAGGCCGACGGCCAGTTGTGGAGTTAACAGGAAAAACACCGCCAATGCGGCCGGGTAAAACCAGAATAGCTGCTCCGCCCCCCTGAGCATCACGGTCATCACCAGTACCAATTGGCATAAAAAGGCAAATACATGACTCATCAACCACACCCGACCGCTGACATAGACATGCACAAAAACCACCAGCATGGCCACCACAGCAAAACTATCCAGCGCGGCTATCAGCCAGTCACCATTGAATAACCTTAATAGCGCAAAGGGCAAAATAGCCAGCGCCCCCAGCAAGCTGATGCTGAGTAGGATCCATTCTTCAGTGGTTCGCTGCACCTTCGGCATAGATGATCCAATATGGAAAAGTGTCATGGGCGGCGGGTGCAGCAACACCGCCCGGTCCTGCCCTCTATTTCAGGGCAACTTGTACGTCTTCATCCAGTACATCCACATTGTCCAGACGAATATCGGTATTAAAACCAAACAGCTTACCGCTCCAGATAAATACCTGCCAAACCAGCACACCAAAAGGTATGTAACCAAAATACCCCATCAATGGCATTTCCGAGAACAGATGAATGACGTCTACATAAGGAATATTGTAAACCCAAAAGTTTGGATTGGTCGTGCTGGTATGAAAGGCATGACTGCCATGGTTCCAAAATTCCCAGAACAGGCCATTACAGAGTGACGCCACCCCAATTAAAACCCCTGCACTCCAGTCACCTTTGGCAATATCGGTAAAAGGGTTCCAGATGTTCATGCGCATCAGAATACCCGTCATTACGGCAAAGGGGCCTATCCATACCACCCAGAAAAACGGATAAGGCCAGACCACCATTAAGCCAATCAGCACCGTACCGATTAAAATCATTAAATTGCCATTTAACGGCATTTTAGGGCCATTTTTATAGCGGGCCGGCAGCGCAGGAAAGGTGTGGAACAGGTTATACCATTGGAATAACACCGGCGTTACCGTGCTGTAGGTAACCAGAAACTCCAATGCCAACACCGGATAGGGCCAGGGCGCCTGGTCAGCGTCGGGGTAATACCAGTTACCCAACACAAAATAATCATAATATTCAAAATAGGCCCAACCGCCGATGGACACCAGTGCGGCAATAAATAGCGTGGTGGGCCGACTGGCAAACAACGACCTGCCATTATTGCGATGATAAACAATACCATCCAATACCAGAATAAAGCCCCACCATAAGGGCGTAAAAGACCAGTAAACCAGATCACCAAAAGCCGTGGAGTGTGACCACATCAGCCACCAGAAAAACAGGTTTAATACCAGACCAAACCAAAACCACCAGGGCAACGGCTGCTTGCCGGGCTGCGGCTTGGGTGTGGCTCCCTTAAAACCATATAGCTTGGGAAACAGGATTAAACCGCAGATATACACTGCGCCCGCTCCAACAGCCAGAAAAGCCCATAAATTGAAGCCGGGTGCCTGCTCAATAAATTGTGGCGGAAATACCCCAAAGCCCGGCGGCAAATGGTCAGGATAAATAAACCAGGCTACCGCCAGCGGCACCAGCAGAGTCAGCAATACCGGCCAGATAAGTTGAAATCGCATCAGTTGGCTCCTGCAACATCCTTTTAACATTGCAATCCAGTCTGCCACAGGTATTCTTTTTTCGTCAAAGTCTTCAGGAATAAATTGTTCGATGGACACGCAAAATCATCTGCCTTCCTGGCAACCTGGGTTGGCACGCAGCCACATATTGGCATTTCTGGAACGGGTAACCACAGCGGATTCACCCGAATTTGTGCCACCACAACAACGCATTGCCACCTTTGATAACGACGGCACCCTGTGGCTGGAAAAGCCCAATATTACCGAATTGGTTTTTCTTAAGGATCTGATGCGCTTTGATGAAAAACGTACCTTACCTGTGGGTGCCGGGTTGCGTCAGCGGGTCAAGCACTGGCTGCATCATATTCATGACGAGTTAATTGAAGATGCCAGCCTGTTGTTTAAGGAGTTTCGAGAAGGTATCAGTACCGATGAATACCATAGCTGGGTGGCAGACTGGCTGGATAAAGCCAGGCACCCCAGGTTTGACAAACCTTATACCGAGCTGACTTATCTACCCATGCGTGAAGTCCTGCAACTGTTTGCCGCCCATGGCTTTAAAAATTATCTGGTCTCCGGAGGCAGTTGTTATTTTATTCGCCCCTGGTGCGAAGCGGCCTATGGTATTCCTCCCGAGCAGGTCATCGGCAGCAAACTGATTACCCGCCTGAGTGACAAGTCGGGTGGACTGGAAGTGGAAATGGCACCGGTGCCCTGGTTCTTTGATAATGGGCCCGGTAAGGTGCTGGCGATTGAAAGCCAGATTGCCCGACGCCCTATTGCCGCGTTTGGTAACAGCAGTGGTGACATCCAGATGTTGCGCTGGGCTGGCACATCACCAACATCCCTGTGCGTGTTGATTGAACACACCGATGATGAAAGGGAATATCGCTATTCCCCGGGTGATGACACGCTGGCGGCAGCCAAAAGCCACGGCTGGACCAAAGTGGATATGCAAAGAGACTGGCGGCAGATCTTCCAACCAGGCTAAAAGTGATAACTCAGCTCCACCCCCAACTGACGGGCTTCACCGCGAAGCTCGGTCACGGCAGAAAGTGCAGCAATAGAGTCAAACTTCAGCTCGTGGTACTGGCGGTTAAACAGATTCTTCGCCCATAGTGCTACTTCCCATTGTGCATTCGGCTGATAAGCTATCCTGCCATGCCACACACTGTAGCCCTGCTGCTGAAGGTAAGGATTTTCATTTTGATCAAAATAAAAATCGGATTGGTAATCAAAACCTAGTTGGCTCAGCAGGCGGCCACCGGCCAGATTGATTTCATATTGGACCAATGCACTGATATTCCACTCAGAAGTAAAAGGCAACTGGGTGCCCGCCACATATAAATCTTCTTCCTGATATTCCCCCAGCTCAGCCTTGGGTAAGTAGCCAATATTCAGGTCCAGCATCAATTGGCTGACAGGTGTATAGGCCAGGCTCAATTCCAGCCCCTGAATACGGGAATCACCGCCATTTTTAAGGACATGATAAGGTGCCAGGCCGGTGGTACGATTGATAAATACCTGCTGGTCCTGATAACGATACCAGAAGGCTGCCAGGTCAATATTCATATCCCATTGCGGTAGCTGTAGTCTGGCTCCCACTTCCCAGGCATTGAGGCGCTCCGGCGCATATTCAGAATCGACAGCCTGAGCTTCACTACTGGCAAAACCGCCATTGTAACCGCCGCTTTTGTAGCCGCGTGAATAGCTGTAGTACAGACTGGTGCGCGAAGAGAGTTTTTGTACCAGAGCCAGTTTGCCCGACCACTCGCGGTCATCCACCTCGCCGCGCAGATCCCAAACGCCTGGAATATAAGCTCCCACCACATCCATATCAGCAAAGGCATGGTATTCAGTGCTGTCATCGGTAAATCGCAAACCCGCAGTGACAATCCAATCTGGTGACAGGTTATAGTCCAGTTGGCTAAAGACAGAGAATGACTGATTTTCCAGCGTGTTGTGGTAGAAAAACTGCACGGCACCACCTGCCGTTGCAGGATTAGCGCGAAAATCCCTGAATAGATCCAGGTCGTTTTGCTGCTTCAGCTCTTCCTGTAAATAGAACAGACCAGCCATCCAGTGACTGTTTTCACCCTGTCGGCTGACGCTTATTTCCTGGCTGAAAAACTGGTTATCCGAGCCCAGACTCCCCTCAATAAAATTGCCCGGACCATCAGAGTCAAACGAATGAAAGCGCTCAAGATCTTTATGGGCGGTGATGGATTTCAAACTCCACCGCTGATTAACCTGCCATTGCCATTGAATACTGGCTCCCCAACTGTCCGTATCATGCCGCTTGTCGGCAGTGTCCGCCTCGGTTTGCCAGAAATCATCGGTAGCCGGCGCAAAACCAAAGCTATCCACGCAGCTACGGCTACCGACCTCATCAGGCAGACAGCGCGCGCCCGTTCCTGAGGCTTTCAGTATCCCCGCGCTATATATGGGTTTGGGCGCGCCCTGCCAATCTTCCGAATATAATTTAAACAGCAGGGATGCATTTTCCCATTCGCTGGCCACCAGCAGGCGCACACTGTTTTGTCGCATACCACCGTCCTGGCCGTTGGCATCCAGATTTTGGATGGAATAATCGTAATCCACATGATTAAACGCCAACCGTGCTGCGGTGTTGTCGGCTAAAGGTACGTTGACCGCCCCCTGCAAAGCCCGGTAATCCTGCTCCGCTACAGACGCTCTGGCGTAGCCACTAAACTCGGCCTGTGGCAATACTGATGTGAGTAAAATGGCACCGCCGGTAGTATTGCGGCCGAACAATGTACCCTGTGGCCCACGCAGTACCTCCACCCGTTGGATGTCATATAAAGTAGAATCAAGGAAGTTGGCACCACCACTGACCACCTCGTCTGCATAGATAGCAATGGGTGACACCGTAGATGTGTTGTAATCAAACATCCCAATACCGCGGATATTGAAGGACGGAGCCGTACCTTCCCCGGCCACTTTGGAGGATTTCATATTGGGCGCCAGTGCCGCCAGTTGCGTGGTATCTTTTATATGCTGACGGGCAATCTGCTCACCATCAATTAATGTCACTGCCACAGCAACGTCTCGAATATCCTGTTGACGTTTCTGGGCATTGACGACTATCACTTCTATGTCGTCTTGTGTCTGTGATGTGGAAGATTGCGCAACCGCTAACTGACTATAGATCAGGGCAATAGGGATAACTAAGGGCCTTGTTATAAACATAGGGATCCAACCAACGAAAACCTGGATTATCGCATTCATGCGGCGCAGTCCTGCCGCAATGCGTTCTTTCGCTTCCGTATGGGTCAGTGGCATTCCAGCCGCTCACCAATCCTTGCTTTTTCCTTGCTAACGAGCCGTTTAGCGCACGTGCATGTATCAAAAAACAGCCTCTGCACACAACAGGCATTGGCACATGCCAGCGAGTTGTGCGATGCAACAGCAAGGTTATTGCAGACTGTACTCAGATTTTGTACAAACGCCTGAAACAGGAAAAAGATATGTGCAGCAAAGCGTAGCAGAAAACCATGACACTTTGTTATAAGCACTGGATTTAATTGGTGAAACTATGACCAACTGACGGTTCAGCCGCTATTATCTATTCTTAACAATCATCGCACTCTCATTTAAGCTTGGTTTTCTGAAAAGGTCCGCATTGGTATGGGCATGGACAAACTTGATAATTACAATCGCCTGACGGAACTCCCGGCTTTAAGCACGAACATCAGGCTTTTCAAGGCGCTGTCGGTACAGGGTGAAGCCTTGTTTATCAAGCAACGCGATATCGGCAAAGATGCGGATACCTCTGCCACAGAGCTGCCCGACATGGACTGTCTGGCAGTAACATTAAGCGCATTCAGTGAAGCCGGTCAGTATGTTGAAGTACTGGCCATAAACGAACATGAGCTGGATCTGTGGCAATTGGTTTCCCGTCTACCCAAACAGGACCTGAATTTACGCTTGCAAGCGATGCTGCAATTGGCCCAGGCTGTAGCAGAGATTCATGCACAAAAACTTATTTGTGGTTACCTTAATCCCAGAGCACTTTACTGGAATAACGACGCCAGTAGTCTGAGTATTTTGGATTTAGGCCACCCAAGCGTGGTCAGTCAGGTAAACCGGCACAGCCTTCAGGGTCAGCTTGACCCGGTATTATTGAAAGTCATGGCACCGGAGGTCACAGGGCGGGTTAATTGCCCGATGGATAATCGTTCTGACCTGTATTCCTTGGGAACCTTGTGTTATTTCCTGGCAACTGACAGGTTCCCGTTTGAAGCAGACGATGGCATGGAACTTATTCACGCCCAAATTGCCTCCACCGCGCCGCCACCAAAAGAACTAAACCCTGGTCTGCCCACACAAGTCAGCAAAATAATCGAGCGGTTGCTCAACAAAAACCCCAATGACAGATATGGAGATATCCAGGGGGTACTGCAAGATTTACAACAATGTCAGCAGCAATGGCAAAAGTCAGCCAGCATCAGCGCTTTTCCGATGTCGGTGTCATTAGGCAGCCAGCGACTGCATTTTTCCAACCAACTATATGGCCGGGATACACAAGTTCGTCAGTTACAAGGTTTATTTGAACGCACTCTGGTGGAAAAGCAAAGCCACTTACTTTGTATCAAGGGTTATTCAGGGATCGGAAAAACCGCCATAGTTGAGCAGCTTGCCCAGCCGGGCCTGACCAACAAAGCCAATTTCATTCGCGGTAAATGCGAACAGTTTCAGCTTGATGGCCTGTTTGGTGCCATCCTCGAAGCATTGGGTGAGCTGGCGGAGCAGCTATTGCAGGAAAATGCCGCGCAATTGGCGCATTGGCAACAATGCCTGCAGCAAGCGGCGGGCGATGACGCATACTTGCTAGCAGCCTTTATGCCGCAATGGCTGCCAATAACCGGCCCCGCCCAGAACAGTGACGCTGCAGATTATCAGGATACCAGATTCAGTAAGCTGCTAATCCGGCTGTTTAAAGTGTTCGCCCAACAGCAGCGCCCTGTGGTGCTATTTCTGGATGATATGCAATGGGCCGATACCGCCAGTTTAAATCTGTTGGAAGAGCTGCTGACCGATAAGCAAATAGATAATTTGTTGGTTTTACTGGCATACCGTGACAATGAAGTCAGCGATACCCACCCTTTGCTGTATTGTCTGACCCGCATCGGCAAATCAGGTGTCAGGGTTGAACAGATGCAGGTTGATGCGTTAGCAGATTCAGCGGTACAGGAACTACTGGCAGACACCCTGGGCAAACCTAAAGGCGAGCTGACAGCATTAACCGCTTTGCTGATGCAAAAAACCAATGGTAACCCCTATTTTGTGCGCCAGTTCTTACTGACATTGCATGATCAGGGCTTGTTACAACGCGACACTCAGGGACACTGGTATTGGGATGTAACAGAAATTGCCCAACAGAAAATTACCGACAACCTGGTTGAGCTTACCACCTTGCGATTTGAACGCTTGTCGGCCCATAGCCGCCGCCTGCTGAGTATCGCGGCCCTGATAGGCAATAGCAGCCAATGCCAGATATTGGCTGAGCTGTTGGGGCTAACACGCCAGCAGTTGGAAATGCACATCGCCGAGATTGTTCAGGAAGGCATTATGACGGCCTTTACCGATACCAAAGGTGCCCGGATTGAGTCGCTACGCTTTAACCATGACAAATTGCAGCAGGCCGCATACAAACTGTGCAGTGAGCAAACCCAGATGCAACTGCATCTGGCCATAGGTGAGTATTATCTGGAAAATTACCCGGCTGCACAGCTCAATGATGTAGTACTTGAATTTGTCAACCATCTGAACGCAGCCAGCAGGCTGTTTGTGGCCAACCATAACAGGTTGTCACTGGCCAACTTTAACCTGCAGGCGGGTGAAAAAGCCCTGGCTGCCAACGCTCACAGTGCTGCCAGAGATTACCTGAGTATTGCCGCAGGCTTGCTGGAAGAAAGCGACTGGCATGAACACCACGATGTGTGTTTTAAGGTTAAGCTGGCAATGGCCAGCAGTTTTTATCTAACCCAGGCCTACGAGGAAGCCGGGCATCTTTGCCAGGCTTTGTTGGAGCATGTCCGGGACCTGACCGATAAACTGCGAGTCACCAAGTTGCAGCTACTGATCTTGTACGGTCAGAATCAGCTTCCTGAGGTGTACCAGCTAGGCGCGCAGGTGTTAGTTGAAGCCGGTATTGATATTCGCGAGCCAGCCGGTATTGCGACCCGCTATCTGGAACTGGAGCAGCATTATGATAAAAACAACATTGCTGGCCTTATTCATAAACCGGCCCTGAAAGACGAGAAGCTGAAACTGGCCATCGAGGCCTTGAATGTACTTTCCACCGCTGCCTATATTCTGGGGCCGGATCATTATCTTACCGTGACCCATGCGATTGTCGCTCTGAGTGTCACTCAGGGTAACTCGGCACCAGCCAGCCGCGCATACGGCTCCCATGCCATCATTCTCAGCGGTGCTTATGGACAGTATCAGCAAGCGCTGCAGTTTGCCGACCTAGCCATTGAAGTGGACAGACGTTACCAACATTTGTACACCCCTGAAGTGCAGTTCCAGAAAGCCGCCGCTGTTCTGCCCTGGGTTGCGCCCCTGGCGCAGAGCCTCGACAGTCTGGAGAGCAATATTTATCTGGCCATGGATGACAGCAACATTGAGTTTGCCGTGCATTCCGCGCTGTTTTTCGGC
Organism: Bowmanella denitrificans; assembly: GCF_039522935.1. NCBI lineage: Bacteria > Pseudomonadati > Pseudomonadota > Gammaproteobacteria > Alteromonadales > Alteromonadaceae > Bowmanella > Bowmanella denitrificans. The sequence goes on from NZ_BAAAEI010000015.1 coordinate 231,405, forward strand.
TTTTATCTGTGTTTAAGCGGCAAGCCGCTGGACAGAGTTAATGTGCAGATGGACAAGTATGCACGTTTTATTATGGACAAACGCATTCCCTACAATCTGGAGTTCATTAATCTTTGGCGCCAATACGTGTTGAATCTGCGCGAAGATGAGCAGGACCCATTACTACTGGCGGGGCCAGCCTTTGACGAAGCGGTGCAGGTGGAAGTACTGGAGCAAACCCAGAATCTGACCATTTTGTTTTGCTACCATAGTGTCAAACTGATGCTGGCGTATTTGCACGATGATCTGGAGCTGGCCGCGCATCACTATCAGGCCGCTGAACCATTGGCGGCCGTGGCGTTTTCACTGTATCACCAAACCGAATTTCACTTTTTTGCGGCATTACTGGCTGCCCGGCTCAGCCAGACTGAGCACGACTCATGGTATCAGATACTGCAAGGCAAACTGACACTACTGCAAAACTGGGCCATTAACGCCCCAGACAATCACCAGCACAAAGTGCTGCTGTTGGAAGCCGAACTGGCCAGGCTTAATAAGCAGGCTGCCGGCTGGCAACAATATGAAACCGCCATTCAGGCAGCACAGCAGTCAGGCTTTATCCAGCATCAGGCCATTGCCGAAGAACGTTACGCAGATTATTGGCTGCAAATGGGCAACCTGGATTTTGCCCAGCAGTTGCAAAGCAAAGCCTATCAGAACTTTAAGTTCTGGGGGGCTATCAGCAAGGTGCGCCATATGCGTCTGCGTCAAGTCGCAGGCCAGGCCGGTCAGGCAGACCAGGTGCAGCGCAGCGAAGATCTGGATTTAGTATCGGTATTTAAGGCATCAGAAACCTTAAGCGGTAAAGTCAATCTGCGCGCCTATCTGGACAAAATGATCCATATTATCGTCGAAAATGCCGGCGCGCAGGCCGGCACATTACTGTTTGTTGACGATGAAGGCGTGTTAAAAGTCCGCGCCGGTTATCCGGAAATTCGCCAGCATGAAGACTTGCCTCACAGTTTGTTAACCCTGGTCAGCCGTACCCTTAAGCCGAAACTGCTCAACAATATTGCGCAGGCCGGCAGTCTGGCCCGAGATCCTTACCTACAGCGCAGCCAACCCCAGTCTCTGCTCTGTATTCCTGTGATCGTAACCGGCAGTTATCGCGGTATTCTGTACCTGGAGCACTTCGATATGAGCGGTGCCTTTCCCCAGGACAGAGTAAACGTACTGCAGTTACTAGCCAACCAGACTGCGGTGATGTTTGACAACACCAGGCTTTATCATAAAGTGATCGAGGCCAACAAAAACCTCGAACGCAAGGTCCAGCAGCGCACCGCCGAGCTGGCCGCGTCTAAGCTGAAAGCAGAAGAAGCCACTCAGGCAAAGTCATCGTTTCTGGCCAAAATGAGTCATGAAATCCGCACCCCTATCAATGCGGTAATTGGCCTGAGCCGCCTGGCCATAAAAACCGAGCTGGATTCGGAACAACTGGACTACGTGAGCAAAATTCAGGAATCAGGCGAAACCCTGTTAGGTCTGGTCAACGACATTCTGGATTTTTCCAAGATCGAAGCAGGCAAAATGACACTGGAACACTGCAGCTTTTCACTCAGTAAGCTGGTGCAGCGTTCCATCAATCTGAACGCCTTCAGAGCACACGCCAAGGGTCTGGAACTGCTTTGTGATATAGAGCGTGATGTACCCGATCTGTTGCTGGGCGACCCGTTGCGGATCCAGCAAATCTTGGTGAACTTGCTGTCCAATGCCATAAAATTCACCGATCAGGGCCTGGTGCATATCCAGCTCAGCGGCAAAGCCAATGAGCAGAATCAGGTGCAGTTGCATATCAGCGTCCGGGATACCGGAATTGGCATGAGTGAGGAACAACAAAGCAGGCTGTTCCAGTCATTCACTCAGGCAGACGATTCGGTCACACGTAAATACGGCGGCAGCGGCCTGGGGCTGACCATCAGTAAACAGCTCTGTGATTTAATGCAGGGGCAAATCTGGCTGGAAAGCGAACTGGGCAAAGGGTCCTGTTTCCATGTCAGTCTGCCACTTAGCCGTTCAATGCAAACTGAAGCCAATCCTTTGTTCAACCCCACCCGCATGGCAAAAATGAAAGTGCTGGTGGTCGACGATGTGGCCCTGGCCAGAAAGTTGTTGCGTGGTCTATTGCAGGACGTTGGTATCAGCGCAGACGAAGCCAGTAGCGGTGCCCAGGCGATTGACATGGTCAGGCAAGCCGCCACCGACAAAAACTGTTACGACACGATTCTGATGGACTGGCGGATGCCGGAGATGGACGGCATCGAAACGTCCAAACGCATTCAGCAAATGGGATTGACGGAATCACCCCGCATTCTGATGGTGACCGCCTATGATAAACAAGAGGCCAGAAAGCAACTGGGTAGCACCATTATCAACCAGTTTCTGGAAAAGCCGGTGAATCATTCCACATTGGTGGATGCCCTGACCAATGTGATGGCGGGGCAATTAAATGATAACGAAGAGCAGCACAAAGGGCCGCTGGCCGTTCCTGATCTGCGTCAGTACCGTATTTTGTTGGTGGAAGACAATGCCATCAACCGCCAGGTGGCCTTGGGAATATTAAAAGACACTGGTGTCAGGGTGGAAACCGCTGAAAATGGCCTGGTAGCGCTGGAGAAGCTTCAGCAACAAACCTTTGATCTGGTGTTAATGGACATTCAGATGCCCCATATGGATGGTCTGACCGCGACCAATCTGATTCGCCACCAGCTTAAGCTTGTCGATTTACCTGTGGTGGCAATGACCGCCCACGTGATGGAAGCCGATCGCCAGAAAAGTCTGGAAGTGGGTATGAACGAACATATCTGTAAACCTCTGGAACCTGATGTGCTGTTCCAAACCCTGAGCCAGCTGCTGCAGGACAGGGCATTAACCAGAGCCGGGAAATTGCCCGTCAGCCAACAGCCCGAGGCTGATACAGCTTTACTTGGCAAAGTGTCACGCATCAAACTGCTATCCAGCAAGCAAGCCATCAATAATATGAGTGGTAAAACCCAACTGTATTTAAGCTTGCTACAGGATTTTTATTTTGAACAACAGGAAACACCAATCCAGCTTCAACATTTGTTGGTCAGTGGCAAGCTCGACGAATTATTGCGTTTGGTGCATTCATTAAAATCGACCTCTGCTTATATCGGCGCGTTCGACATATCCAAACGTTGCGGGGAAGTGGAAAGCCTGTTGCTGAAAAAAACCTGTGATGAAAAGGCCCTGGCCGCCATCAGTCATCAGTTACAGGAATTACTGGAAACACTCAGTCCGCTGTTCCAAGCCCCAAATGGCAGTAATAGCGCCGAACATTTAAACCCGCAGCAGTTCCGCCAAACGCTGGTTAAATTACTGCCCCTGCTGCAACAATCGGACTTTGCTGCCGAAGAGCAACTGGCGCAGCTGCTGGCGTTATGCCAGCAAACCGAATATGCAGAAAAACTGGAAGAAATTAATCGTCGGGTGGCAGATATTGAATACGAAAAGGCAGCGACTTTAGCCTCTGAATTATTAGCAAGCCTGGATAATGACCAAGTGACCTAGCCAGTTAACCGCCCTAATCCGGCACCAAGCCTATTGCGCTGCGCCTGATTGTTTTTTATGCTTGCGCAGTAAGGATAACAACAACTACAAAAATTGAGGGAACGCCCGTGAAAAAAGGTCGTCTTACCATTGCAGGCTGTGGTCTGCATCCGGGCCATATGACGCTGGAAACCCAGAGTCTGATTGAACATGCCGAAATTGTGCTTTTGGTGGCCCCGAATCCCCTGTCTATCCAGCATATACTGCAGCTCAATGCCAATACCGAGCATCTGGGGCGTTTTTATAATATGGGCTTCTCGCGCCCGGAAATTTACCGGCAAATGGCCAAACGCATTATTGAATTGGTCACGGCCGGCAAAGATGTCTGCACGGTATTTTATGGTCATCCCGGCGTATTTGTTTCTTCTACCCGGATGGCCAGTCGGGTTCTTAAGCCTTTAGGTCACCAGGTCCGCATGCTACCCGGCATTTCTGCCGATGCCTGCCTGTATGCTGATTTGGATCTGGACCCGGCTGATACCGGCTGCCAGTCTTATGAATCCACCCGCTTCTTACTTACCCGCCGCCAGGTGGACAGCAGCGCCGCGCTGATTTTATGGCAGGTGGGTCTGACCGGTGAGCACAGTATGGATCACTTTCAACCCGGCGAACAGGGACTGGCTGCCCTGACGAAACTGCTGTTGCAAAGCTACCCGGCCGATCATCAGGTATGCTTATACGAAGCGCCGATTTTTCCCGGCTTTGAACCGAAAAAAGACTGGCTGGCCCTGGCCGATTTACCCGGTGCCGGTGCCAAAGTCAATACCGTCAGTACCTTGTATATACCGGCCTGTCAGGCCCCTGAATTTGCCGCAGACCGCCTTGCCTGGCTGGGTCTGACGGAAGCGGATATTCATCATTGGGATGAGTATGAAGAAGTAGAGTGTGATATTTAACCCATAACAACAAAAGGAAAGCCTTATGGATAACCTAAGCCGTTTCTACCTGGAGCTGGCCACCAATGCCAGCAAACTGGACGCCTTCAATAATGGCAGCAATGCCGCCGAATTGGCCGCTAACCGCCAGCGTTTATTGGCTGAAGCTGGAGTGGAAGACGCTGACAAGCTCCTTTGCATGGATAGTGAAAGTCTACGTAAAAATTTAGCCACTGCTTTAATTTCTTCCACTGGAAATTGGAATGGATTAGATAAAACATCTAGCAATGATGACAATAGAAACAATGTTGGAAATATTGGTTTATCTAGAGCAGTGAACTAAAAATGAAGAAGGCGAGGCAACTGTTTTTATTCGTTGGGCTCATAATCTCCCTAGCGAGCAGCACTACTTTCTCAGATGAATTTAGCTTGCCTCAGTCTTCTCATGAAAATATTGCTATTAAAGCAGCAGATCTTGAAACGCTTGCCAGAACGGATCCCACTCAAGCGAGGTCCCTTGCAGAAAGTATATTAAACGATATAAGAGAAGATGTATCACCGGAGAACACCGGAAGAATATTAAATTCTTTAGCTTATTCACTAATGTTTTTGGGTGAGTATTCAAAATCTATGAATGCAGCTAGAGAAGCTGAAGAGTTAGCAGAAAAAGGACTGTCTCCGGAAGTAAAAGCAAGAGCTCAAATGCTACAAGGAAACATTTTACTCACCATTGGGGAATATACTAAAGCAATAGTAAAATATCAAAAAGCAGCCAATTACTATCAGAAATCTAACAATAAATTATATTTAGGTTATTGTTATAACAACATGGCTAATACATATAAAAGGTCTGGCCAATATGAATTATCTCTTCAGTACTATAAGAAATTTCAGGAGCTTTTAGAAGATAAGAACAAAGCAGGCTCTGCTGAAAAGGGAATTGGCGATGTCATGTTGTTAACTGGTCAGGTTGAAGAAGCATTTTCACATTACAATATTGCTTTAGAAAGATATTCACATGATAAGGACTATTTGGGACTGGTCTTAGCTTTAAATGGACTGGGTGACGCTTACCTTAAACAAGGAAAACCACTCGATGCAATCCAGCAGTATGAACAAGCGATAGAGATATCTTCAAAAAGGAGAATGGATTTTGCAAATCTTGCAACGCTGCATAGGAAAGCATCTGCACTGTTATTATTGGACAGAGAAGCTGAAGCTTTAGAGTGGGTAAATAAAGCCATAGAACAGGCAACGATCTCTGGTGAAAAAGAAGAACTTGCGACAAGCTTTCGGATAAAGGCGGAAATTCTAATAGAAAAAGGGGATTTCAAAGCAGCAATCAACGCATTAAAAAGTGCTCAATCAACAGAAGAACAATATAGAGGTGACAGGACAGTAACACAGCTAACAGTAATGCAAGCCCTATTCGAAAGCGAAGCCAAAGAAGCCCAGATAGCTGAGCTGGAAGAACAAAACCAGATGCTGCAACTTGAGCAGCAGGTTAGTCAGAAACGCACCGAAAATGCCTGGCTCACCGCGACACTGCTTTTGGGTATGTTGGGTGCCATCGCCCTCTGGGCGATGCTGATGCAGCGGGAAAAAATACGCCTGGCCAAACTCAGTCAGCAGTTAACGGTGGCCCGCCGTCAGGCCGAAGCGGCAACCGAGGCAAAATCCGCCTTTCTGGCCAGAATGAGCCATGAAATCCGTACCCCAATCAATGCCGTTACCGGCCTTAGTCGCCTGGCGCTGGACAGCCAGAATGAGCGTGAGCAACGGGGCCATCTGGTGAATATTCTGGATGCAGGTGAAATACTGCTGCGTCTGGTGGACGATATTCTGGATTTTTCCCGTATTGAGGCAGGCAAACTCTCTATCGAATGTGTAGCGCTGACGCCTCGCGAATTATTAAAAAGCACCCTGAATATGCATATTGTTCAGGCCAATGCCAAAGGCCTGGCACTGGTTGAAGATATCGCCGCGGATATGCCCCGCCAACTGCTTGGCGACCCCTGGCGCATCAAGCAGATACTGAATAATCTGGTTGGCAATGCCATTAAGTTTACCGAGCAGGGCACGGTGACAGTACGCCTTTGTGCTAATCCTGCCCCGGACCAGCCGGATCTGCTGATGCTGGAAGGCGCAGTCAGTGATACCGGCATTGGCCTGAGTCAGGATCAGCAGGATGCCTTGTTCCAATCCTTTAGCCAGGCTGACGATTCCATCACCCGGCGCTTTGGTGGCACCGGCCTGGGACTGGCCATTTGCAAGCAGTTATGTGACTTAATGGGCGGCCGCATCTGGGTGGAAAGTGAACCTGGCCATGGCTCAACATTCAGATTTGAATTACCGCTTAAACGCCTTGCCGGCAATCCGCAGCCCTGCCAGGACAGCTATCTTCCCAAGGGCATTCCTGACTGGTCACAATACCGGTTGTTGCTGGTGGAAGACAATGAAGTGAATCGCCAGGTGGCCATAGGGTTATTGCAAAAAACCGCGATTGAGATACAAGTGGCAGAACACGGCCAACAGGCGCTGGATAGACTGAAGGACGAGTTTTTTGATCTGGTTTTAATGGATATTCAAATGCCGGTTATGGACGGCCTGACTGCCGCTATTTTGATTCGCCAGGATCTCGAGTTACAGTTACCGATCATCGCCATGACGGCACACGCCATGGAAGCCGACCGGCAAAAAAGCGTTAAGGCTGGTATGGATGGCCACCTTGCCAAACCGATAGATACCCAGACCCTGTATAGCTTGCTGGGCAAGTATCTGCATACCGAGCGCTATTTTTCTCTGGCCTCGCCTGATGCTGAATCCAATGAGCCAACCTGGCAGGTGGAACAACTGGCGGGCCTGAATGTAAAGCAAGCCATTGCCAGATTAGGTGGCAACCCGCAATTGTATCAGTCATTGCTGGGGGCTTTTTTTCGTGACCAGAACGAGACTGCCCGTCAGTTGCGCCAGTTGCTGGCCCAACACGACCACTCCACATTGTTCAGGTTAATCCATTCGCTGAAATCCAGCAGCGCTTATATCGGCGCGTCAGGCTTATCGGCTCAGTGCGGCGCACTGGAGGCTATACTTGAACAAGGCCCTTGTGATCCTAAGCCCTTGTTAAAGGTCGCGGATGACCTGGAAGCCCTGTTAAATACGCTGGCGCCAGTATTCGAATCCAGCGACCAAAGCAGCCCACAGGCGATTGACGAGAGTGAGCTCAGGAGCCAACTGCAGCAAATACTTGCACTGCTGAAACAATCGGATTTTATGGTGGAGGAAAAACTGGCGGCGCTGCAAAAATTGTTGGCCGGAGGCCCTTATGCGGAACAAATTGCCCGCCTGGTCAAAAAAGTCGATGATGTGGAATACGAGCGGGCTGGTGAGTTGGTTACAGAGATGTTGGCAGAGCTACAGGACGCCGCGCCGCACCATAAACTTAAAGTGTTGAACCCTTAATCTTGGATCCTGACAGATGCTGGCTAAACAGCGGGTATTGATCATCGATGATGAAAAAACCAACCTAAAAATTCTCAGTGACATACTGCGAGACGAAGTTGAAGTGATATTGGCCAAAGATGGTCCTCAGGGTATTCGTAAAGCCGGGGAATATGCTCCGGATCTGATCCTGCTGGATGTCGTCATGCAAGACATGAATGGCTTTGACGTCATCAGTCACCTTAAGCATGATGCCACCACCAGCGCCATTCCGGTGATTTTTATTACCTCGCTGGGCGATGTCAGCCATGAGGAAAAAGGCTTATTGCTAGGTGCTTGTGACTATATTCAGAAGCCGTTCCACGCCGCTATCGTGCTGGCCAGAATTAAACTGCATCTGCAGTTAGGCAGACAGCGGCTGATGCTGGAAAAGCTCGCTAATATTGATCCACTGACGTCGGTAGCCAATCGTCGTCGTTACGACGAAGTGTTGCACAAAGAATGGCGCGTGGCAGTGCGCAACAAGGCGCCGCTGTCGCTGGTAATGATAGATATCGACAATTTCAAACAGTTTAATGATCGCCATGGCCACGCGGCAGGTGACAGGGTGTTGCAGGAAGTAGCGCAAACCCTGAATGAGCAATTAAAACGTCCACGGGATTTACTGGCCCGCTACGGTGGCGAGGAGTTTGTGGTGCTTTTGCCTGATATTGACCGGGCCGGCAGTATGGAAGTGATGGAAAATTGCAGACTGGCCATCCAGGCCCTACAGTTGGATCATCCCTTTTGTGAAAACAGGCAAAACGTGACGATAAGTATTGGCGGCATTACTTGTAGTCCTACAATGAAAAACCGTCCGGAGGACAGCCTTAAACTGGCTGACGACATGCTTTACCTGGCTAAGCACCAGGGCAAGAACAGGGTAATGTGGTTTGGCGAAGAACAGGGAGTGATCCAGCATGACAACAGCGCACCCAACGGTACTGCTGGTTGATGACGAAAAAGCCAACCTAAGGCTACTCAGCGATCTGCTGCGACAGGACGCCGGTATCATCCTGGCGCAAAGTGGTAACCAGGCCATTGAAAAAGCGGTGGCCATGCAACCAGACTTGATTCTGCTGGATATTCTGATGCCAGGCATGGATGGCTTTGACACCCTGCGCGCTCTTAAATCCATGCCGCAAACCAGTGACATACCGGTGATTTTTATTACCGGCCTGGACAACCCACAAAAGGAACAAGAGGGGCTGCGTCTGGGTGCGCAGGATTACATTCACAAACCTTTTAACATTGACGTGGTAAAAGCCAGAATCGCCACCCAACTGGAAATCGTCCGAAGCAGAAGGGAGCTGCAAACGCTGTCTGAGGATCTAAGCCGGGCCAGTGAGGCCAAAAGCCGCTTTCTGGCCAATATGAGCCACGAAATACGCACCCCACTGACCAGTATTATCGGCTATGCAGAAGCGTTACTTGCCGGAGAGTTTAACGGCGATGAGCAGCAGGCAATCAAAGCCATCAGCGTCAGTGGCAAGCATCTGCTGACTTTGCTAAATGACGTGCTGGACCTGTCGAAGATAGAAGCGGGCAAGCTGGAAGTGGAATTGTTACCGGTAAATTTAGCGGCACTGCTTGAAGAAGTGCAGATGCTGGTCGCCGACAACGCCAGAAAAAAGCATCTGACCTTTTCGATGGAACTGGCCAACAACCTTCCACAGGGTATTCTTACCGATCCTGTACGCCTTAAACAGATCCTGGTTAACCTGCTGTCAAATGCGATTAAATTTACCCCCGAGGGAGAAGTTAGCCTGTCTGTCAGCCAGCAAGGCGAGAAGATGTGTTTTACCGTGCGAGATACCGGACCTGGTATCGACAAAGCCCGGCAGGCAGAATTATTTGCCCCTTTTACCCAGGGTGATTCTTCTATCAGCCGGGAGTTTGGCGGTACCGGGCTGGGCCTGAGTATTTCTGCGCAATTGGCGGCGAAATTGTCTGGCCATATTCATCTTGACAGCACACCAGGTCAGGGCAGTAGCTTTAGTCTTTATCTGCAAGCCCAGCCCTGTCAAATCCCAGGTAAATATGATGCCATAGGTACCAACAAAGGCCAGCTCAACGGCAAAGTATTGCTGGCCGAAGATTCCACCGAAAGCCGCCAGTTACTCAAACGTATGCTGCAAAGCCAGGGACTGTTGGTGAAGGCAGTGGAAAATGGTCAGCAGTTGCTGGAAGCTGCCATGGCCGAAGAATTTGATTTGATATTGTCGGATATCAGTATGCCGACCATGGACGGATTGCAGGCCATTAAGTTGATGCGTGCGGTTGGCGTAGATACCGCGGTTATTGCCCTGACCGCCAATGTGATGAGTCAGGACATTAAGGTCTATCTTGAATCCGGTTTTACCGACCACCTATCCAAACCCATTGACCGGCAAAAATTCGCTAAACTGCTGAATACCTATCTTCCCAATTGCCAGAATGTTGATGAACTGCATATGCCAGGAGAGGAAATGCAGCAGTTGATGCAACAGTTTGTGCGTGGCTTACCTGCTCATTTAAGAGCCATACAACAAGCGTATCAGCAAAATAATATTGCACAGCTGGAACAATTGGCACATAAGCTCAGAGGCACCGCTGCGTTGTTTCAGTTCAAACAAATCAGCGAAATGGCCAGGCGCCTGGAACATCGTCTGCCCATTGACAAGCTACCACTGGCTCTTGACGACCTGAGCCAGGAAGTGGAAAAACTGGTCGCCGATACGGACAAGCTGTCCGCAGACTAATTAAAGGAGTCCACTATGCCATACAGGGATATGACCGCCCTGATTGTTGATGACGATGCCGATGTCAGGGCTTTTCTACGTACCGCACTGCGCAGTCTGTTTAGCTGTAATCTGATGGAAGCCTCTTGCGGAGACACCGCAGTGGGTATCTATACAAAAAACCAGATAGATTTGGTGTTTCTGGATATTCAGATGCCAGGAAAAGACGGTATGGCCATCTTACGCGAATTAAAGCAAACCGACGCCAATGCCAAGATAGTGATGGTGAGCGCCCATGGCACCATGGATTATGTTACCGAAGCCATCAAACTCGGGGCTTCAGGGTTTATTCTCAAGCCTTTCCATCTGCAGAAAATTAAGGCCATTGTTGAAAAATTAATGGGCCCCGCCACCAGCCCGGCCTAGGGGCGCACATTAAGGACTTTGCCACAGGCGTGACCTTTGCGGCATAATTGCGCAAAATTACCGCAAAAGGAATGCACATTGCGCCTGTTGAGCCTGACCGGTTTATTATTGTATAGCTGCCTGTCGTCTTCGCTGTATGCCGCATCCAGCCAATGGTTGGCGCAACTCGAAGCGCCTTTCCAGCAATGGCAAGTATTGATCAAAACCAACCCAAATCTGTTGTTGGAACAGCTACACTCAATGCCTGCGGAGCATAAAAACACCGCGTTACAACAAGCTCAATACCATCTATTGATGAGCCATGCCAGCGGCGCTCTGGTGTTGCCAGAACAATCCATACAAGAAGCACAGGCCGGGCTCAGCCTGGTGACGTTGGATGAACAGCCCTGGTTATACCACCAATTACAGCTTAGCCAGGCTCTGGCGCTGGATTTAGACGGTGCCCCCGCCAGTGGGTTAGACGCAGTAACCCAGGCCCTGCAGTGGGCAGAAAGACACGACGATGCAAACCTGCTGGTGGCGGCCCTGATGACCCGCGGCACGTTGTTAAACAGTCTGACCGACTACTTAGGTGCCATGGCCGATTTGCAACGCGCCTATAATCTGGCACCGCAACAAAGTGACGATATTGCCAGAGCGGATATTGCAGGCGCATTGGCGCTGGTTTATGAATATCGCGGAGAGGACAACCTTTCTTTGCCTTATTTTCAGGAAGCGGTGGATTACTACCGTCAGCAGCCAGCCTCGGTCAGCCTGAGTATTTATCTGTATGGTCTGGGCCGGGCGAACAAGAATCAGGGCAATACAGATACTGGCCGGGCACAACTGCAGGAATCGGCAAAAATATCTGAACAACTGAACGACCATCAGGGCGTAGCCTACGCGCTTAAAGAAATAGCCGGTATGGACTTACAAGCGCAGCGCTACACCGAAGCAGAGCGCCAGGCGTTAGAGGCGATACAACTATTCAGGCAAGCCGATAACAACTATATGCTGCTGGATACAGCCCGCTTGTTGTCGAGTATTTATCTGGCACAACAGCAGACCGAAAGAGCCCAAACCTGGCTTCAGCAGGCCCAGCAGGCGCTGGATCCGGTCAGTATGCCTATCCAGAGAGTTGAGTTGGCCATTCAGCAAGCTAAGGTGCTGGCGGCACAGGGCCATTACCAGTCGGCTTTTGACCTCTTATTGCAAAGTACCGACGAGAAACAGGCCATACAAAACAGACAGAGTAGCGAGCAGTTACATCAGCTTCGCAGTCGCTATGAACTGGATGCACAGGCCCATCAGAATCAAATACTAAATGCCCAGAATCAGTTGCAGCAAACCCAGTTGCAAAGCCAGCAACGCAAAAATCAGCTGCTGATCTTGCTGTTTATTTGCGCTACCTTAATTTGCACATTGTTACTGTTTTTATTCTATCGCCAACACAGCCACAAACGCGCCCTGCAACAACTGGCCGACACAGACAGTTTGACGGGGCTGCTAAACCGACGTAAAACACTGGCCCTGTTGCAACTGCAGGCCGATCTGGCTAAACGCCATGGTTTTGATTTTTGTGTGGCCTTGGTTGACCTGGACCATTTCAAAAAAATCAATGACAGTCTGGGGCATCAGGGAGGTGACGTGGTATTGAAGCATTTTGCCGATCTTTGTCAAAAAACCCTGAGGCATACAGATATTGTCGGCCGCATAGGCGGTGAGGAATTCCTGATTGCCCTTCCCCATACCAGTATTGACGATGCCGCTGTTCTGATGGAAAAGCTTAGGAAACGCGCCGAAGACATCACCAAGATGATGGCGCTGACTGATTTGCAAGTATCAATTTCAATCGGGCTGGTAAACAATACGCCACCGCGCACTGCCATAGAGCTTCTGGCCCAGGCAGATAAAATCCTGTATTCGGCCAAAGACGCCGGTCGTAACCGGGTTGTTGTGGATATTCCAGCGGTAGCATAAGCCATTGGATTATTTAGCTATCCCCCATGATCAAGCGTAGAAACTTGTTCAACGCGGTTTCCAGACAATGTATGGAATCACCGTCAACCAACAGCACAATATGGCCATCCAACTCCCGGTTACCAAAGCTGAAGCGGATTTTAATCAGCAACATCATCTTGTCGTCCTGACCCTTATCCAGCAGCTTGGCAATGGCGCCCCAGAACAACTGTGGCGGTTCATAATCAAAATGTTCGTCGAACATGTCTGCCAATGAGGCAAAACAAGCACTTAGCACAATATTGCCCATTTCCCCCAGCGCATCCTGCTCAATGTCGGTCAGGGCGCCCATCGGGACGTCAATGCCCATCATCATACGCACCAACTCCAGGCTGCGCATTTCAGGAATGACCATCATGGCCTGCCCTTTCAAACCACCCGCAAACTTTTGCGCAATAGCACAGACCTCGTGCCCCTGATTCAGATAGTCAACGGCAGTGGGTAGATCACACACATCCACCATGGGCACGCTCATATGGATGTCTTCCCGCACTATTTCGCTAAGAGCAGCAGCAGCCTGATTCACGCTGATATTAAAAACTTCGCTTAGGGCATCCCGCTGCAGGTCGTTAAGATGCAGCATGAAAACGCTCCATATCAATAAGCAACTGCTTGACCACATCTGGATTAACGGGCTTTTTGTAGTACCCCAATCCGGCGTCCTGAACCTGTTGTTGCATGGATCTCTGCACATTGGCAGTTAACAGGCCGATAAAGCATTTTTGCTGACTTTGCTGTAATTGAGTGGCTAACTCCAGGCCATTCATATTGGGCATATTGAAATCCAGCGAGGCACCATGAAACTGGTGCTTAACGGCCAGTTGCAGCGCTTCATCACCACTGCCCGCTTCAAACAACTCCAGATCAGTATGCTGCTCTCGCAAGAAATTGCATACGAATAATCTTGCTACTTTACTGTCATCCACTACCAGAATTTTATAAGGCATAGATGCCTCCTTTTCCTAATCTGCCACACATACCTTATTCCGCCCACTTGCCTTGGCCTGGTAAAGGGCCTTGTCAGCCCGCCCTAATGTATGTTCAGTTTTTTCCGATTCCTGTAACTGTGCTACGCCCACACTTAAGGTGACTGGCATCTCCATAGATTGCTCCTCGATCAGGGCCCTAAGCTTATCAGCCAGTATAGCGGCCTCCGACAAACTGGTTTTGGGACAAATCAACAAAAACTCCTCTCCACCCCAACGCCCCAGCACATCACTGGCCCGCACACTGTTTTTAAGTGTACGCGCCACCCGCTTAAGCACAGCGTCGCCAGCTAAATGCCCATAGTTGTCATTAATCTGCTTGAATCTGTCGACGTCCATCAGAAGCACGCTCAGCGCATCGCCGTAGCGCCCCGCCCTTACCCCTTCCTGACGCAACACCGTATCCAGAAACTTACGATTGTAAAGGGACGTCAGTTGATCGGTATTAGCCAAACGCTGATACAGCTTAGCTTTTTCTTCAATTAACCGCTTGGCGGTAACTGCTTTTACCAATTTATCAGTACGTTGATTCAGCTCCGCTGACATATGCGCAAAGTTACCCACCAGTGTCTGTAGCTCACGTATACCACCAGCTTGTATTTCATCCACTGACAACGGCCGCTGACCAATTTCAGAGGTCAGACTGGCCAGTTTATTAATTGGCTCGGCCAGCGTCTTGGCATACCAGGCTCTCCTGCGCTGCACATAGGGTATGTATATAAGCAACGCCATTGCCACAATCAGCACCAGGCCCCAGACCAGCTTTTTAACCAGACTCAGCATGTCCTGTTGCGATTGCAAAACATCTGAAAGCTCATAAAACATAATAAACTGCCAGTCGGTAGACGGAATTTTCACTTGCGTCACCAGGTGGTCATGCTGCTGACCGGCAATTCTGGCGACTTGCTCGTTGTTTTGCAGAAACTGCGCTAAACGCTTTGCCAGTTGCTGATCTTGCAGACTATCAAGCCGGTAACTGTCAGGCTTGTACTGGGTGCTGCTGACTTTTTCCGAATAGGCATGGCCCGACAGCTCAGGTAATCCCAGTAATTCAGACATATCATTAGACATGGCAACAATACGTCGCTGACCATCCAGCAGAAATACTTTTTTGCTGCCGATATGTTCATCGACGAGTAGATTGTCCACCAGGGCAGCCAAACCAATATCCAGACCAACCACCCCCTCAAGAAAGTCGTTGCGATAAACCGGAGACAACGCGGACACCACCCAACCCATACCAGCCGGGTCAAGGTAGGCCGAGGTCCAGACCACCCTGCGTTCGGGGTTATGTTGCTGATCGGCCAGATAATAAAAGTTAAAATCCTGCATGTGCATGACAGGGCCGAACCTCAGCGCGGGATTGGCGATATAAGGGTAAATGCGGTTCATATTATCCCAGGAATTAAAATAAGCCTGCGCCACCGTCGGATTGGTTTGCACGATAGACTTATACAAGGTGTCTAGCCCTTCCAGGTTACGCGCTTTCCAGCGCTGCTCTGCGCCTATCTCGGTATCACCAGAATAGTACATACCTGCTCCGCCATTATCGGCAGACTTAAAAAACACGCCGTCAGCATTGGTACTAAACTGCGGTTCTGGTGCCCTCAGGGGTAAATCGGTGTGGCGGGAAAGGCTCAGATAGTGTTCATGTGACGCCCGAAACAGCACAACCAGATGGCTGACTTCACGTAACTGGCTGTCAATCAAAGCCGCCGCTTTCTGACTCAGGCCCACAACAGAAGCCTTCAGACCATTAAGCAAGGCGCGTTCTGCCACAGGCGTGGCATAAACAGATAAAAGTATTGCCAAAGACGTGAAAAGCAGTAAGCCCAGGACCAATGGGTAGACCGAAACATTGATAATCATCTGCCGGATACTTGTATCCAGGCTGATCAGCTTGGCTGGATTGTTCAAGGTTGATGACTGACTTGACTTTGGTGGTAGCAAAACTTCGCTCCCATAGCTAACTCAGCGCAGGCATACCAGCTTGCCACCATCGCAGCAAATCTTCTTCTGGCATGGGCGGAGAATAATAATATCCCTGACCAATATGACACCCTTGCGCGGCCAGGTACTTCCAATCAGATTTCTTCTCGATACCTTCGGCGACAACCTTAAGTCCCAACTTGTTGCACATGGACAAGGTACTCTCAAAAATAACCTGCAAATGCGCCTTACGGGAGACGCCTTCAATCAGACTACGGTCAATTTTCAGCTCAGTAAAGGGAATTTGCGACAGTTGTTTAATTGATGAATAACCGGTGCCGTAATCATCAATGGAGAGGCCGCAGCCGGACAATCTCAAACGGGTAAGAATTGACAACGCCTTGCCGATATCCTGAATAATGGCGGTTTCCGTCACTTCAAATATCAGCTGTTTCGCCGCGTCCCCAAGTTCTCCGACCTGCTGCATTACCCGGCCACTGAAGGCTTCATTGGCAAAAGATACCGCCGACAAATTGACTGAAATTGCGGTATCCAACCCTGCCTGTTGCCAGCGCTTTTGCTGCTCAATCGCCAGACGAATCACTTCATAACTCAAATCATCGATGAGGCCATGTGCTTCACAAAGCGGGATGAAATCATTGGGGAACACAATCTGGTATTGATTGCATGTTAGCCTGACCAGCGCCTCAACGCCCGCCAACTGGCCGCTTTGCATGTCAATCTTGGGTTGATAATGCAGAACAAAGCGTCGCTGGGTCAGCGCCATGCGCAATTCTTCAATCGCCAGCGGCGATGACTGGGCTGTGCGGGGTTTAAAATCCAGTTTGTCGCGTCGCTGAGTATAAAGTCGCAACAGACTATGCAAACGCTCCACCGACAAGGGTTTCTGCACCCCATCCAGCACCCACAACCCCTGGGTATTGGCCATCAGTTCCACTGCGGAGATCAAACTCAATTCGCGGCCACTGACAATAATGATGGCGGAATTCCGCTGGCGGCTGGCCAACAGGTGGATCAGTTCAATACCATCCAGATCCGGCATTTCCAGATCACAAATCAATATGTCGTAATCCTGCTCCCTGGCATCGATCATGGTCAGGGCAACCCGGCCATTTTCGGCCAGCGCAACCTCACCAACACCAGCGTCCAGGCACATATTGGCAACAAATTCCCTTTGACTGACGCTGTCCTCAACAATCAACACAGAAAGCCTTTCCATCACATCACCTAATGCGTTCGACTCTGCCGAATCAGTACATCCGGCACATCATCCAGTTCGACGACCTGCTCTGCACCACCATGCTTAATCGCCTCTTTGGGCATGCCAAACACAACGCAGCTTGCCTCACCTTGTGCATAAGTATTGGCCCCGGCCTCTCGCATGGCTAACAAGCCCCTGGCACCATCGTCACCCATACCGGTCAGAATAATGCCGCAAGCATTGCGTCCTGCGTTGCGCGCCACAGAGCGAAACAAGACATCCACAGACGGACAATGACGATTTACCACAGGCCCGGCCCGAACCTGAACATGATAAAACGCACCACTGCGGCTTAACGTCATATGCCGACCACCTGGTGCAATCAGAGCCAGACCAGGCCTGACCCGGTCACCGTCACAGGCTTCACGCACGTCAATCTGGCACAAACCATTCAGACGCTGAGCGAAGGCAGCGGTGAATTTTTCAGGCATATGCTGAACAATCACCAGGCCCGCCACATCAGCCGGAAGGGGACTGAGAATTCGCTCTAATGCAATAGTCCCACCAGTAGAGGTGCCAATGGCTATAACCTTATCAGTGGTTTTACTGAGCGCCGCAGAGGCTGGTCTCTCCTGCTGATTTTGCAACTGGGTTCTATGCCCTGCAGAAAGCGGACGAATATTACCGACCCGGGAGGTTGCCGCCGAGCGAATAGCTTCAACCAACTGTTGCTTGCTACTTTGCAAAAAGCCTTTTACACCCAACTGTGGCTTAGTAAAGATTGCCACGGCACCGGCCGACAGCGCTTCCATGGTGGTCTCGGCACCCTGTTCGGTAAGGGAAGAACAAATAACCACGGGGGTGGGCCTGGACCCCATAATTTTTCGCAAGAACGTGATACCATCCATTCGCGGCATTTCCACATCCAGGGTAATAACATCCGGCCAGTTTCCGCGCATTTTCTCCACCGCAAAATAAGGATCTGCGGCTGTACCAATCACTTCCATATCAGCTTGTTCAGTCACTATTGCAGCCAACATTTGCCTAACCACAGCAGAGTCATCCACGATCAATACACGAATTTTTTTCTCTGCATGACTCATGGCAATGAACTCTCGCTAAGCCTGAAAACTTCACATTCCCCCGTGTGGCTATCAAACAATAGTTTTCGTCCCTGCTCGCCACCGACATCCCGGTTAAACAACTGCCACCCCTGCTGCTGAACAAATGCGTCAGCATAGTCCACGTTGCATCTTGCCACCTGAAAGTGCCTGGCCAATCCCCGTGTTCTGGCATTTCCCGCGCCACCATACAGACTGGCCTGCACATCGCCCGCCACCAGCCCGGCCTTTTGTACCTGACGCTGAAAATGCGGCAGGATAAGTTCGGCATATTTGCCCATGGACAAAGGACTTATCGCGCCAGCCTTGGCATGCACCATCAGATAGTGGCAGATCGCAAAAAAGCCTGTGGCTGGATGCCACAGCACCAGACTGACACAAGAACCTAAAATAGTGCTGTACTGACGGGATAGTCGCCGACCTGTTGCATAACCGCCTGGCGCCAGATAAATCATGGCATAAACCGATAGCAACCGGTCCTCACTGTCTGCAGGCGGGGATCATAACCATTGATGCTCTCAGAATGTCCAACCAGCAACCATCCGCCGGGTCGCAAGTTGCTCAGTACATTTTGTACAATTCGCTGTTTGTCGGCTAATTCAAAATAAATCAAAACGTTACGTAGAAGAATCAGATCAAAGCTTTGCCCTAGCCCAGGGCCATTTATCAGGTTGTACCTAGTGAACGTCACATGGTCTCTTAACGCAGGCTTGAACATAAACCAGCCTTCGTCTTTGCCCTTACCCTTAACACAGAAGCTTTTCAGGAGATTCTGCGGGATTCGTGCGGCTGCCTGGATGGGGTAGATCCCCCGCCTGGCCGTATTCAGTACCTGCGTGTTGATATCTGTACCGACAATCTGCCAGGACGAGGCTAATCCATAGCGCTCTGCCATCAGCAGAGCAATGCTGTAAGCTTCCTCGCCACTAGATGCTGCCGCACTCCATACCTGCCACCCGCGCTGCTTTTGCTCGGCATGCAATAATTCATGGCTGATAAAATCAAAATGCTTAGGCTCGCGAAAGAAGTAAGTCTCATTGGTGGTGAGCAGATTGATCGCCAGTTGCTGTTCGTTCTCATCGGCCATTAAGCACTTGCGATAGGCACTCAGGTTGGTCAACTGCAGTTCACGCAGACGTTTCTGCAAACGGCCGTTGACCAGAGGTTGCTTGCTGTCATTCATATAGATGCCAGTTTTTTCGTACAACCACCTGGCTATCTGCCTGAAATCGTGCTGACTGAGATCATTGGCTATCAATGGACACCTTGGGTCAGAAGTTTTCGAAATCAAACTCGTCGTCAGCAACTTTTTCCTGCGTTTTACTCTTTACTCTGGGCGCAACATTTTGTTTTGTGTGCAAGGCTTTACGGCTTAATGAACGCCTGCTGGCAGTCGCGTTATGGTCTACCTGGAAAAACTCCATCATCTCTTGTAATTCAACCGCCTGACTGGTCAGCTCTTCCGAGGTGGAAGACAATTCTTCCGACGCCGCCGCATTCTGCTGAGTAGCCTGGGTAATTTGGCTAATCGCGGCATTTATTTCATTTGCCCCCGTGGTTTGTTCAGCGCTGGCCGCTGCAATTTCCTGTACCAGCTCAGCGGTTTTTTGAATGGAAGGCACAATTTCATCCAGCAATTTGCCAGCCTGTTCCGCGAGGGCCACGGAACTTCCCGCCACTTCCCCAATTTCCTTGGCGGCAGTTTGGCTGCGGGCGGCCAGCTTGCGCACTTCAGCAGCCACCACTGCAAACCCCCGTCCGTGCTCGCCAGCTCTACCTGCTTCGATGGCGGCATTCAGCGCCAGTAAGTTGGTTTGGTAGGCAATATCATCAATAATACTGATCTTATCGGCAATCTGACGCATGGCCACCACCGTCTGCCTGACCGCTTCCCCCCCTTCCATGGCTTCCCTGGCACTTTTGTTGGCAATGCCGTCGGTGATCTTAGAGTTGTCATTATTCTGATTAATCGAGGCACTCATTTCTTCCATGGCTGCCGAGGTTTCTTCTACACTGGAAGCTTGTTCTGACGCCGCCTGACTAATGGACTGGGCCGTGGCACTCATCTGCTCAGAGGCAGATGACAGGTTATCGGCTGCGGCCCGCACCTGGCTGATAATACCGGATAGTTTCGCCACCATCTGGTTAATGGCATACAACATGCTGTTGTTGTCACCATTCGCCAGTTGGATTTTTACCCGCAAATCCCCGGCAGCGACTTTCGAAACAATCTCTTCGGCATATTGAGGCTCACCTCCCAACTGCTTGACCAGGCTACGGGTAATGGCGATGCCCAGTATAACACTGGCCACCAGGCTCACCAGAATCAACACAATATTAATGGTCAGGGTCCGCTGGTAGTTTTGCATCGACAGATTGAATTCCTTTTCCGCCACCATCAGTTGCACATCCACCAACTTTGAGAAGCGATCGGACACAGGTTCAATGCTTTGATACAGACGCTCCAGTACAAAGCGGTCAAGCGCTGCTTTGTCATTGGTGGTCAGGATTGTCAGCAGCTCACTCACCGCATTGTCTGCGCTGATAAGCAAAGGCTTTAGCTCATTCACCAATGCCGTTTCTTCGGCCACCAGTGATGTGGCAAGATAGGCCTGCCAGGTCTGGCGCACTGTTTGCTCTGCCATGCGGATATTTTTCAGTCCTGCCTCGGCACTTAGGCCACCATTTCTGACCTTATGAGCGGTATCGACAATATTGACAGCGTACATATCTGCGATAAGTTTAAGATCTTTAAGCGGCACCACCCGGTCTTTGTATACCGTTTCCATCGCCTGGTGTTCAGACTGCATGCCCCTGATGCCCATCAATCCTATCGTCACAATCAGCAGGATCAGGACACCGGCCAGCAAGGCCAGTCGAAAGGCAACTTTCATATTGCTAAACATAATTACCCCACTTTTTATTGTTCAATGACGTTTTCGATGATGGAGGCCATTTCTTCCACCGACAGCACTTTCTCTGCATGTAACAAGATCACAAATTGTTCATCAATATTGGCTACGCCCTTAATAAACTGAGCACGAATCTTGGCTCCAAAGGTCGGTGGTGCTTCGATTTGGTGCGGCTCAATGTCCAGCACTTCGTTCACCGCATCCACCACCACGCCAAGCACAACATGATGCTGCTCAAAAGGAATTTCCAAAATGATGATGCAACTGCGTTTTTGAATCTGTGTCACGCTTTTACCAAAGCGCAGGGATAGATCGATCACGGGTACCACTTCACCACGCAGATTCAGTACCCCTTTGACAAAATCCGGCATCAATGGAATGGCGGTCACGCCACTGTATTCAATAATTTCCTTAACCGCCTCAATACCAACAGCAAAACACTCATCGCGAAGTACAAACGTCAGATACTGGTGATGCTGGCTTGCATGCAACGGATCCAACACAACATCATTCATGTTTTTCTTTCTCCGATTTGTCTGACGCGGGCGCGCATTGGCGGCTTTCTTTATGCATGGTGAATTCAATTAACTGCGGCACATCAAGAATAAAGCCGATGTCTCCACTGCCCATCACAGTAGACCCACCTATGCCACGAATGGCACGAAACATCTTGTTTAACGGTTTAATTACCGCCTGCAGTTCCCCTAGCAATGTCTCCACAACCAAACCGGCGCGATTCTCACCAAACTGCACCACCACCACATGTTCGCGCTGCAAACGCTGCCCCGGAATTTTCAGAATATCCCGCACCCGCACAAAGGGCAGGACTTCGCCCCGTAAATTCAGGTAGTCGCGCTCTACTGCCAGTGCTTCGGCATCAAAAGCCAGGCACTCCTGAATCATATTGACCGGGATCACCAGATGGGCATCACCTACCGTGACTTCAAAGCCATCAATAATGGCCAGGGTGAGCGGTAAACGAATGCGAAACCTTGTGCCCTGATTAATGTCACTGGCTATGCTGATCTGGCCACGCAGTTCCTCAATATTGCGCTTCACCACATCCATGCCGACACCGCGGCCGGATAAATTCGTTATGGCTGACGCGGTCGAAAAGCCTGGTTCAAATATCAGTTTATAGATGTCTTCCTTGCTGAGCTGCTTGTCTGCATCCAAAATACCGTTTTCAATGGCTTTGGCGCGGATCCTGTCAGGATCCAGTCCGGCCCCATCGTCTGTGATTTCAATCACCACAGCACCAGCTTCATGATAAGCATTCAGACACAACTGCCCTTGTGACGGTTTGCCTTTGTAAATACGCACGTCCTGGGGTTCGATACCATGATCAATGGCGTTACGAACAATGTGCATAAGCGGGTCGGAAAGCTTTTCCACCATTGACTTGTCCAGTTCGGTTTCAGCTCCCAGTACCTCCAGGTTAATATCTTTGCCCAGTTCCTTACTAACATCGCGCACAATTCGCTTCAGGCGGCCGAATGATTCACCTATCTGCACCATACGCAGGCCAAGGGCCGCATCGCGGATTTGCTCAACCAGCAGGGTCATGCCGGCAAAGGACTCCTGCAGTTTTTCATGGGCCAACTGGCCGATAAGTAGCTCATTGGCAGCACCGGCCGTCACTAACTCACCAATTAGACCAATCAGATTATCCAGTTTTCTGGCATCAACCTTAAGAAACTGCAGGTCAATCGGGCGCTTGTGTTCCTGATTCTTCTGTTTACTCAGGGCTGCGCTCACCAGGCTCTTATCCACCGCCCCCTGTTTAATCAGCATATTGCCCAATGCCTCGGCTTGCCGGTTTTCCTGCAAGGCCCGACGCTGCTCAGCCAGTGCCATTTCAAGCTCACGTTTGGTCAGTGCCCCACTGTTGACCAGCGTTTCACCTAAGCGAGCATCATCCTCGGCACAGGCCTGCACCTTGTTCACCAAGGCCTTGGGGGCGCTGATCGTGACTTTGCTGCTATCCTGAATAAATTCAAACACTTCCTCTATTTGCTGCTTATCGGCACTGCTAATCAGCGCCATTTGTAGACGCAAATAACAGCACTCGGGATCAAACTCGCCATCTGAAAAATCCGCCGTGACCCTGACGTCATCTACCTGCCCGAGCGTTTGCAGAAATTTTAATTGCGAGCAGGGATCCATGCCGTCGCGAAAAACCTCCCGTCCGTAGTCTATGTGTATAGACCAATGCCCGCTGTCATCAGGAATTGGGGCCTGGCTAGTGTCTGTCAGTGGTTCATCTGACTTGGGTGGGTGCAAGTACACATCCAAAGCAGCCAGTAGTTTAGTGCCCTGGTTTTTGTCTGAGGCCAACTCAGGGTCAGCAATGGACTGGATCATCTGCACCATATGACGATGACAATCCAGCAGCAGCTCGGCCAGGGCTGGGGTAAACTCCAGCTTGTCTGCGCGAACTTGCTCTAAAACACTTTCAACGCTGTGCGTAAAGGCCACGATGGCATCAAAGCCAAACAGTCCTGCTGATCCTTTAATGGTGTGAGCAGCACGAAATATGGCATCGATATGTGCGTCTATTGTGGCATCACCGGCCTCAACCTCGAGCAGACAGGATTCCATCACGTCCAGCAGTTCTTCTGCTTCATTGATGAACAGCTGTTGAGCTTCATGCATGTCCATTGACTGGCTCCTGAGGGTTGTCCGCCAGCGGCTGAAAGTCAGCATCCAGTTGATAAAGGGCAAAAACCTTTTGCACCACATCATTGTCGGCCATGCTCAGAACAAACTCAGTATGCTCTGGCATACGGCTTTTCAGCCACCAACACAACTGCATTCCGGCCGAATCAAATTCCAGCAGGCTGGAGAGATCCAGAATCAGCTTTTCGGGAGGCTGTTCGGCCAGCTCGCTTAGTTGCAAAAAGGCCTCACGCACATTGAAAATACTCAGCTCACCGTCGCACTCAACAACGGTGAAGTCCGCCTTGTTAAACAGATTAATCGCCATAACAACGCTCAGGGCAGAATAAGTTTATTCACTGCATCCAGCATTTGCTCAGCCTTAAAGGGTTTCACTACCCAGGCCTTGGCACCGGCGGCTTTACCCGCGGCCTTTTTGTCATCGGCACCTTCGGTTGTCAGCATAATGACAGGAGTAAAGCGGTAAGCTGGCAGTTTCTTTAGCTCGCTGACAAAGGTAATCCCGTCCATGTTTGGCATATTCACATCTGAAATGACTAAATTAATTTTCTGCCCGCTCAGCTTAGCCAGTGCATCCTGTCCATCCACTGCTTCAATGACGTCAAAGCCAGCACTTTTTAACGCAATACCTACCACCTGGCGAATGCTGACAGAGTCATCGACTATCAATATCGTTTTGCCCACAACTGCTCCTTAAAAAAAAGTGACGTCTGAATTATCCTGCGGTTTGCCTTTGCTCTTCCCCCCGCGATGAACAGCCGCCTGTTCCATCGTGGTATAAGTGCTGCTTAGTGCATTCAACCAGGCCTGAATATCTATGGGTGGGGCCAGCTCACCGGTTTGTAGCAAGTGCTGATGCTGATCAAGTGTATGCTGTAACTTGTGCATATCGTCTTTGATATGCCCGAGGATCTGGCTGATTCTGTCCTGAAACTGCAACCCCACCAGTACGTCACCGACATCTTTTTGTATCTGATGACTTTCATCTTCCAGCACTTTGGCCGACTCAATTATTCCCTGGCCTGATTCCTTAAAGCTGGACAAGACATTACCTATACTGGCCTGTGCATCAGCCATTTGCTGTTCGTCTTGCTCTGCGAACTTAGTGGTGCGGGAAAGGGTTTTCTGCAGCGTTTCATTGGCCTGGTCAATTCGCTGGGTGATCCGAGCCCCCGTCTCACCAGAACGGGTTGACAAGGTTCTCACCTCATCCGCTACTACAGCAAAACCTCGCCCCTGCTCTCCTGCTCTGGCAGCCTCTATAGCGGCATTCAGGGCCAGCAAATTCGTTTGTGAAGCAATACCGGCGACCTCTGCCCCCATCGCTTTAAGCTCATCGGTAATGGCAGCAAGTTCGGTGATTTCCTTTAGCAGTTCACGACGATTGGCCATGGCTTGCTGCAGTATGTGCACTATTTGGCCAAGTTCAGTGTCCGCCTCCTCTATCACCTGACTCAGGCCTTGCTGGCCCTGCATACCGGATGCGGTCTTTCTGGAGGTCTGTACCGAGACTTGCAACTGTTCATGAATATGGCTGAAGCGTTGCACCAAATCATTGATATTGCTTTCCACCTGCTGATTCACCAGGTCCTGCAGACTGGTCCACAGGGGCAACAATTCCAGCAGGGTCTGCTGGTAGTTAGCCAACAGTTGGCGCTCTGACTCTGCCGGATTTTGCATCGGCAGCTCCTCAACAAATGGATCTTTTGCAACTGTCACAGCAGATAAATACCAAAAAGCCAGCAAGCCTGCCATGCCCAGCAAAGTACCACTGAGCATCAGGGCCCAAGATGCACCGCTTAACCAAAGACAAATGACCGGGGGGAGAAAAGCCAGCACGACAGTGCCGACCAGCAACAGCCTGTTGTTGCCTGAATGAATATCAAGCATGGTATCTCCCGTTATTTGATTGTCTGGTGAGAACATGCGCATCAGGCATACAGACTCCTTCCAACTGGTACCAATAAGATCAGCCACGCCAGCACCGCAAACTGCCTTAAAACTGCTCCACTTAGGTGTTGAATCCTAAGGAGTTTTAAGCGTAGACCTGGATATGGAAACTGCAAAGTTCAATTTATGCGGTTGCTTATCAAAGCGTCCAGACTATATGTTGGTAAGGTTAAGAATATCTTTGTAACGCGTAAGTCGCGGATCCTGAGCCTTGTTTTGGCTTTCTTCCTTAGCCGCGCGCTCCGCCGCTTCGCGGATTAATTCTTCCAGTTTGTCTTTCAGCGCCTTTAGCTCTTCTTCCATCATATTCAGGGATTCCTGCTGTTTGGGGCTGAGACTGCCTTTATTTTTCATCGACTCGATTGCACTTTCCAATTGCTCAATCTTTTCCTTTAGTTCTTCAATTTTTTCTCTGTCCAAACCAAGTCGATTGGCCAGCATAGCGTCCATCAGGTCATCCATAAAACGCTGTTGTTTGGATTTATCACTGAGGGAAACCTGATCTTGCTGCGGATCCAGTGCTGCGGTGTCTGTTTGCCGCCCGCTGGCAGTTGTCTGCCCCTGGGCCCCAGCAGAAGAGGATATAGGAAGGGGTTGATTACTGGTATTAATGTGCATCTTGCGTCCTGCCTGGCTGATTAGCTGAGAATCAGACTATGCACAGCAAGATGAATGCCAGGCGAAACTGGCAATATTTAATCCACCAACAGGGCGTACTGGCGTTTAAGTTGTTGAATTAGCCCTTCGGCTTTGAGCAATTCCACCCGCTTGTTCAGTCTTTCCACCAGCTCATCACTGGCGTCGGGATTCAAAGCAAGATGATTACCGGTCGATCGCCTTGGTAAGGCCATAGCAGGCTCCAGTTGCTCAGCATCATAGCCCGCATCCCTGGCCATGTAGGGCATGGTTAAATCCGACCCCGGTATCAATTCAACCCGCTCCATAAACACCATACTGTAAGTGTCACTGATACGGGCAACAGGGTAGAGTAACTCTCCTTCCTGCATACCTAACGCCAGCAAACGCTGATGCCATTCACCATTTCGCACCACCGCAATTCTTAGCTTGATGGCATCATTGAGGGTTCGAACATCAATGTCCTGTCGTTGTCTGAGACGGTAAAAATAGGGCTGGGATGAAACCAAAGGCCCCACCCACTTAAACTGATTCTCTCGGTGAATATTGCGCGGCAGAGTTAACAGCGCCGTATTCGGTGTTTTATTCACCAGTACAACCGCTCTGGCCCAATTGATTTTTTCCATCCGGTACTGGATGCCTTCATCATCAAGAGCCTGGCTGATTAACTGATAATTCATCCCGCCAGGGCGGCCATCCTGAATAAAATGATAAGGTTCAAGATCCTGTGTGTAGATAACAAGCGTGGGGGTGGCCCAAAGCTGGCCGCTGAGAAGGAAGAGAAAAGTCCATGCACACTTCATACGTCCACTGTAAAGGATGGCGGAGGCTCACAAAACAGTAGCACAGATTCTCTTCACTGTACTACCGTCGTGACTTTAATGCTGTTCCGCTAACTTTGTGCGATCCTGTTGATCGCTCAACCGCCAGCCCTGCAAATTTTGTCTGATGACATTGGTCAGGGCCTGAATATGTTCTGTACTGGCATTCAATGCAGGGATGTATTCGTAACGCTCACCGCCCGCCTCAAGAAAATAGTCGCGGTTTTCAACCCCAATTTCTTCTATGGTTTCCAGGCAATCGGCAGAAAAGCCAGGACATACCACTTGCACTGACTTGACCCCTTCGCCCGCTAAGGCTTTGAGTGTTTCATCGGTATAGGGTTTAAGCCACTCTTCCCGGCCAAACCGGGACTGAAAAGCACTCAGGTAATGGATCTTGTCCAATCCTAGTTTTTCAGCAACCAATCTTGACGTTTTCAGGCACTGACAATGGTAAGGGTCACCGTTATCCAAATAGCGTTGAGGAATGCCGTGGTAGGAAAACAACAAACGTTCTGCCCGCCCATGCGCTTGCCAATGTGTTTGAATGGAATCAGCTAACGCCTGAATATAAGCCTCTTGATCATGATACTGACCAATAAAACGCACTTCAGGCATCCATCGGCGTTTTTGCAGACAAGCACTGACAGCATCAAATGTCGACGCCGTCGTGGAGGCACAGTATTGCGGATATAAGGGAAGAACCAGTAGCTTTCTAACCCCCTGGTCCAGCATCCGGTTAATGGTGGAATCGATGGATGGATTGCCATAACGCATGGCAAATTCCACAACCAACGACTCCCCCCATTCAGCCGCTAAAGACTGTCGTAATGCATTAACCTGGTCTTGGGTGTGAAACATCAGCGGCGAACCCCGTTCTGTCCACACCGTTTGGTAGGCATGAGCACTGCGCGCCGGACGAATGTTGAGGATCACCAGATTCAGAATCAGCCACCATAGCCAGCGCGGGGCTTCCACCACTCTGGGATCTGACAAAAACTCCTTCAGATAACGTTTCAGCGCTTGCTTGGTTGGCGCGTCAGGGGTACCGAGATTGGTCACCAATACCCCTATTTTGTCAGGCTGGCTATGATTAAAGCTTTCGCTGTTGCGATACTGCATGCTGATTCCTCAAATGCTACATTCAGGGTGCGTAATAGGTTGGCGCCCCAGGTCCTACCGGCATACCCAGCAAAAACACCCAAAGGTAAAACAATACTGTCCAGCCGACAAAAAAGATCATGGAATAAGGCAACATGGTAGCAACCAAGGTACCTATTCCCAGATTTCTCTGGTAACGACTGGCCACCGCCAGAATAAGCCCAAAATAACTCATCATCGGGGTGATCAGATTAGTTACTGAATCTCCAATGCGATAAGCGGCTTGAATCACCTCCGGGGCAAATCCTACCAACATCAGCATGGGCACAAAGATCGGGGCGGTCACCGCCCATTGCGCGGACGAGCTGCCAAGCGACAAGTTCACTATCGCACACATCAAAATAAAGAACACAAAGACCTCTGGCCCATCCAACCCCATAGCAGTCAACAGCGCTGCGCCTTTCACCGCCAGCACGGTGCCAAGATTGGTCCAGTTGAAAAAGGCTACGAATTGAGAGGCAAAAAACACCAGGACAATATACATCCCTAAGGTACTCATACCTTTGGACATGGCATTTATCACGTCTTTGTCATTTTTCATGCTATCCACAGTTCTACCATAGACAAACCCTGGTATAGCAAAACCAACAAATATAAACACCACTATGCCATGCAAAAATGGCGACTTAAGAATACCACCGGTTTCAGGGTTGAGCAGAATGCCACCTAACTGGGGGACCAGGGTCATGCCAATCACCAAGGATACTGCCAATAACGCCAATCCGGCATTGCGCAATCCACGTTTTTCCTGCGCGGTCAGGGCTTGCAGCTTAGGGGTCTCAAGGTTCGTTTCTGCATTAGCCTGATTAAACTTGCCCAAACGAGGCTCGACAATTTTTTCGGTAATGACGGCGCCCAGAATGGCAATCATAAACACGCTGACAAACATAAAGAAGTAATTGGCCTCCGGACCGACGACATAGTCTGGATCGATCATGCTCGCCGCTTCGGTTGTCAGACCTGCCAGCAAGGGATCGATGGTGCCCAGAAACAAATTGGCACTGTAGCCGCCGGATACACCAGCAAACGCCGCTGCCAATCCCGCCAGAGGGTGACGGCCTAAAGAATGGAAAATCATCGCCGCCATGGGGATCAATACCACATAGCCCAGTTCAGATGCGGTATTGGATAAGATACCGGCAAACACCATGGTAAAAGTTACCAGTCGGGCGGGCGCTTTTAACACCAGTCCACGCATTGCCGCCGATAACAAGCCCGAATGCTCGGCCACAGCCACACCCAGCAAAGCCACTAATACCGTGCCCAGCGGCGCAAAACCGGTAAAGTTGGTCACAAGCCCGGTCACAATGCGCTGTAGACCATCAGCGCTTAACAACGAAATGACTTCAATCATACCGTCCGGCTCGCGGCCTGCAGCCCCCAGCGGTCTGGGATCAGCAACACTGACATCCAGATAACCAAGTAGACCACTTAACAAAATGATAAACAGCGAAAAACAGGCAAATAACGTGATGGGATGGGGCAACAGGTTGCCAAACCACTCAACGGTGGAAAGAAAGCGGTTAAACCAGCCGCTTTGCATCTGCTCTTTATTGGTGGAGCTTTGAGTATTTTCTGCTAGCAAAGGATGACCTCGCGGTTTCTGTCTAGAAGGTGAATAAGACCTAGTCTAACAAAAAACCGGATAAAAATAGAATTCAGTGTAAAAGCCTTATTTTTCCACCACTAGCAGTTAAAAATCAGTTATGTTACCCAAGCTTAAAACATTCACCCAGAACAACTATCTATTTAAAACAAGCCCCACAGAGGTGATACGGAAGAAATAACCAGACTTGCAGTCAGAAAATCACCAAACCTTTATTTCCATACGTTTCATTTATTCTGGCAGTAGCTGAATGCCTCAACGCAGGCCATCATCAGATGATACATTGAAGTGGCGGGGGCAGACTGAGCCAATGGCTGATTGTGTTCGTCGAGACGCTCGATATACAGTCCCGGCACAGGGCAGTTGAGATGATGCTCAAACAACGCATTGATGGCCTTTGCCGCTGCCAGCTCAGCCCCTGGCCGGCCCATTCTGGCCTCAGCCAAATGCGCCTTAATCAGCTCAGTTACCGTCCACAGGCGTTTTGAGGCCTTCGTTACCTGTCCAAGATGATTCACTTCGTCAAATAACAGACCATTGCAGTCCTGACCAAACTGTATTCCCCGTTGGTATAAAGTGTCGCAGTATGCGCTCACCGGTGCATCACTAAACATCTGATAACGGCGCAGTAACCATACCCATTCCATATGGTGCCCTGGTTCAACAGCCTGCCCTTGCGCAAAGCTGAGAGGGCTTAAATCCTGGTGAAAATATTCATAAAGCACACCGTGTTGGTGCGAAAAGAACTTAAGCTCAAATAAGCTGAAAATCTCTGCTGCTCTGGCCAGCCATTTTGCCTCACCGCTGGCTTCGTACCAGGCCAACAGCGCTTCAAACAGATGCATATGCGGGTTCTGCCGACGCGTCCCCCCCAGGCTGCCTTCCAACCATCCGCCTGTTGTGGTCTTGAATGTGCTGTCCAGCAGTGCCAGCAAACGCTCGGCACGCAGTTTGGCACAAGTATCGCCAAAGGCTCGAAACTGATAGGACCAGGCCAGTAGAAAAAAAGCACAGTCATAGGTGTCCAGACTGTTGTCCACCACCTGATGGGCCGCATCCAGTTTAAATACATAGGCACCGGGGTATTGCGGATGGGTGGCATGGTTATCCAGATAATGCTGTATTGCCGTCACTATCCCCTGCCCCTGGGCACACCAGCCCAGTTCATAAGCCACCGCATAGGTAAACATTTGTCTGGCCTGCACCCGGGTGCGCCTATCCTGTGCAAACTCGGCCTTGCCTAGTGCATTCATGCATTCGGTACTGGCCCCAGAGCTGGATTCAATGCCTTGTTGTTGCCACAACGGCAATGCATACGTTTGCATCCAGTGGGCAAACTTTTCCGTTGCTTGTATAAGTGGTGCTGATACTGTCATGGCTTAATACATCCGGCATTGGCAATGGGCAGATAATATTGAACAACTGCCAGGTTGCAACCGCTTTTGGAAGCGAACATTGAACACCAGAGCACAACAACAGGGGTTATGGGGCTTAAGCAAGCCACTCTTACTGGAGCAGACATTGCAGTTTTGCGTGCCCCTTATGGACACTTTATTCCTGGCTATTATCAGCGATGCCGCCGCGTCTGCAGCAGGGGCGCTGGCGCCGGTGCTGTTCTTATGTGGCAATATTATCTGGGTGACGGTATTTGCCGGCGCCAGTATTGCCAATCAGCGCCTGGGCGCAGGCAAGCTGGATAAAGCTAAAGCGACAATCTGGATTTATGCCTTCTGGTCAGTGCAGTTGGGTATTTTGATTGCCCTGTTACTGTATTTCAGTGCCCCTTGGATTACCTCGATAATGGGGCTAAGTGGCGATATCGGCCTGAATGCCAGAGAATACTTACAGGTGGCCTTTGCCCTGATTGTCATCTGGGCAGTTAAAGGTGTCTGTCATTCCATTCTCAATATGCATGGCCTGCCAGGCTGGAATCTGCTCGCCAATCTGGTGTACTTTGTGGCCAACCTGGCCGGTAACGCCATTGTGGTCTTCCAGTTATTTGGTATAGCCGATTACGGAATAAGTGGCGTGGCCTGGGCCAGTGTCATTGCATCCAGCCTGGGCGTGTTAGTCAGTGTAGCGGCCATTACTGTTAATGTGCCTCTAAGGGTCAGCATCCTGCAGCTCAAACAGAATGTCGCCAATGTCAGTCAGAACCTGGTGCGTATTGCCGCTCCCAGTGCCATTGAGCCCTTATCTTTTGATATCAATATGGTGGTGCTTAACAGTATGGCAGCCAAACTGGGGGCACTGGCACTGGCTGCCAAGGTTTATACGTTCAATACCTTTATGCTTGGCCTGATAATCTCGGTGGCCCTGACCACCGCCACACAAATTCTGGTTACGCAGAAAGTCGGTGCAGGTGAACTGGACCAAGCCGATCAACAATTACGCCGCAGCCTGCGTATTGCCTTATGGGGAACCGGGTTAACCGCCGCTTTACTGGTGACTTTGCACCATCCCATTATGCGTCTTTACACCCAGGATGAGCTGCTGCTGGCCGGAGCATTCTGGTGGTTTCTGCTGGCAGCGTTATCTGAGCCCGGGCGTACGGTTAATATTATGACCGGCCTGAACTTGCGGGCGACCGGCGACGGTTGGTATATCTCGGCGGTGGGGTTGCTGTTTACCTGGTTGGTGGCACTGCCGCTGGCCTATCTGCTGGCTTTTGTGATGGATTTGGGCCTGATTGGCCTGTTGATCTCTGCCGTGGTGGACGAATCGGGTCGCGCAGTTCTGTTTTACCGCCGCTGGCGCCAGCAACACTGGCATCATTCCCATGTACACGCCAGAGAAACCCGAATACAAGGTAAGCAGAATTAAAAGCCAACGCTATTGAGCCCATGTTTGATGTTCAACTTAGGGCTAATCAGCAAACGACAAACCCAGTTGATACAACTCGTTTTTCTTAAGCTGATAGTGACTGGCGGTCAAAGCTGCGGCTTTTTTTAATGGCAGCTCGGCCATAAGTAATTTCAGCAATGCGATGGCCTCTGCCGGTATTTCACTGTTGTTGTCAGAGGCAGGAGCGATCATCAGCACAAATTCACCTTTCTGATGTACGGGATCTTCACGGAGCCAGCTCAGCACATCTTCACTGCGCCCGCCATAAAAGGTTTCGAAAGTTTTGGTCAATTCCTTGGCCAGCACTACCTGACGCTCCGCACCGAGTTCATCCACCAACATGGCCAGGGTTTCTTCTATTCTGCGTGGCGCTTCATAAAAAACCGTGGTCGCCCTGGCATCTGCCAGATTGGCCAAGCTCGTCCTGCGCGCAACCTGCTTAACCGGCAAAAAACCTTCAAAGCTAAAGCGGTCGGTGGGCAAACCTGCTGCACACAAGGCCGCAATGGCTGCGCAAGGTCCTGGCAGTGGCACCACTTTAAAGCCGGCACTGCGGCACAAACTAACCAGTGCATAACCAGGATCGCTGATCAGCGGTGTGCCTGCATCACTGATTAATGCTAGGCTCTGTCCCTGTTGCAGACGTTCTAAAAGTTGCTCAGCACGCTGTTTTTCATTGTGATCATGCAGCGACAACAATCGGGTTTGAATCTGATAGTGGTTCAGCAAAGTACGACTATGGCGGGTATCTTCTGCAGCAATCAGGTCCACTTCCCCCAGCACCCTTAAAGCACGCTGACTAATATCCTCCAAATTACCAATGGGGGTCGCGACAATATAAAGACAGCCGCTGTGCATGGATGATTGTTGCATAGTTCGCTCATTAAAGTTTGAATCGCGCTATTCTACCTTGCATACATGTGAATTGCCGCAAAGCTGAGGTAGAATTGCCGGGAAACGCCAACCCCAAGCGCAGGAATGCTGATGTCCAGGATGAGAACCCTCATATATGCTATTGCTGTCATCGCCTTGAGCGCCTGCAGTTCAGCGCCCAAAGTGAGCCGCACTGACTCCACCAGCATCCGTCCGCAGCCGCAACAGGCGCCAATAATCTTAAATGCGCAGCAATATCTGCAACAAGCAAGACTCTCTGTCGGCGATAAACAGAAGAGCCTGCTGCTGAATGCTGCCCAGGCGTTCAGACAGGAACAGGACTGCACCAGTGCGCTTAAAGTGCTCAAGCCTTTGCTGCCTGCCCTGCAGGAGCAGGGCCTGCTGGATCAAGGCCACTTTTTACAAGCCCGTTGCTTAACCGACTTAGGGCATTGGTCACTGGCCAGGTCCAGTCTTCAGCAGGTTAGCCAAAATCTGCATATACTCCCCAAACGACTTGAGCTGGCGGCAGAGCTGGCTGAGCATTTGGGTGAGCATTATGCAGCCGCCGGGCACCTGGCTGATTTGGCTAGTCTGCAACCGGATCGACAACAGGCATTGAACAAAACTATCTGGAAATTCATTCAGCAAACACCGGATGATGTGCTTCGAACCAGCGCTTCCAGGCAAACAGCCTTGCATCCCTGGGTGCAACTGGCAGGTATCAGCAGAACGCAAAGCGGGGAAAGCCTGGCCACACAATTAATGGACTGGCAAAACCGTTATGGCCTGGAACTGCCGGAAGAGTTGCATCCATTGTTAGCACTGTCAACGGGTTTGCCAAAGCGCATCGGTATCATTCTGCCCTTGTCTGGCCGCCTGGCCAATCAAGGCGAGGCACTAAAGGATGGCATATTGGCAGCCTATTTTACCGGGGCACAAAGTGCCCGGCCGGAATTGCACTTTATTGATTCGCTGACATTGGACAATCAGAGCCTTGCCACACTGGATTTGCAGTATGATTTTATAGTTGGCCCTCTGCTCAAAGAAAATCTGGATGCGTTCCTGCCGCAACTGCCAGCACAACTGCCGATATTGGCTTTAAATCGTCTGGATCAACCGTCAAGCCAGCAAAATCGCTATTTTTATTCCCTGGCACCAGAAGACGAAGCAGAGCAACTAGCCAGTATCCTTGCCCAGAAAGGCTATAAAACACCCTTAGTGGTAAACGCAGACCGCCCTGTATTCGAGCGCATGACCAGCAGCTTTACGACCAAGTGGCAGGCTCTGAATCAACCCGAACCCAGACAAGTCAGTTTTACCGACAATAAATCCATGCGCGCTGCAATGGAGAGCTTGCTGGATGTCAATCACAGTAAACAACGTATCGGCACAGTAGAAAAATTAGTTAAACAGGAAGTGCACGCCTTCGCCCGCAACCGTAGGGACGTCGACGTCATTGTGGTATTTGCCAGCGCAGCACAGACTGAATTACTGAATCCTATTATTGAATCCAGTATCAGCCCTTTTGCGCAAATGGTGCCGGTATATGCTTCCTCGCGCAGCTTTAGCCAGGAACTGGGCAGTAACAGCTTACGTGACCTGCGGCATCTGACATTTGTTGATATGCCCTGGATGTTAAGCGATGAAAACAATCAACTGAGAGAACTCAGCCGACAACTTTGGCCTCAGCGTAATGATGGCCAGAGCAGACTGTTCGCAATGGGATATGACGCTTATAACTTGTTACCGAATCTGGCGCAGATGGCCAGCGTGCCACATATGACCAGGTCAGGGCTGACGGGAAGCCTCAGCATGGACGAATTTAACCAACTTCGCCGCAGCCTGCCGTTGGGACGAGTGGAGCAGGAGAAGGTTATCCGCCTTGCAATGGATTAAGCAAAGACTTTCCGGGCTGCGTGGTCAGGCCGCCGAACAAAAGGCCTGCCGCTATCTGACGGCGCAAGGTCTGGCGTTAGTGCAAACCAACTATCGCTGCAAATCGGGTGAGATTGATCTGATCATGCGTGACCAGCAAGAATGGGTGTTTGTTGAAGTGAAATTTCGTTCAAGTTCGTCGCACGGCAATGCCAGTGAATATTTTGACCAACGCAAAAGAAACAAATTCGAATCCGCCCTGCAACATTATATGCAAGCTAACAGACTCAACCCCGCCATCGTGCCGCACCGCATCGATCTGGTCGCCATTGACGGGCAGCAAATCCAATGGATTAAGTACCTATGATTGAAAGTATTAAAGCCAACTTCACTGAAAGCATTCAAACTAAAATTGCCGCCATCGAAATGCTCCCTGACGTGATTGAACGGGCCACCTACATGATGGTACAGGCATTAATTGCCGGCAATAAGATCCTATGCTGCGGCAATGGTGGCTCGGCCGGTGACGCCCAGCATTTTGCTTCACAACTGCTAAATCGTTACGACAGAGACAGACCCAGCCTGCCGGCGCTTGCCCTGACCTGTGACAGCGCCACCATCACTTCGGTGGCCAACGACTATAGCTACGATGAAATCTTTTCCAAACAAGTGCGGGCACTGGGGCAAAGTGGTGATATTTTACTGGCCATCTCCACCAGTGGTAATTCGCGCAATGTCATTATGGCAATGGAAGCGGCACTGAATCGTGATATGACCATTATCGCCCTCACCGGTAAAGACGGTGGCGAGATGGCTGGCTTGCTGGGCCCCAATGATGTAGAAATCCGGGTACCATCAAATAAAACACCGCGCATTCAGGAAGTGCATTTATTGGTGATTCATTCCCTGTGTTGCGCCATTGACGACTGTTTGTTTCCAGATCATAGCGGAGAATAAACCATGACTAAGCGCTTCTCTTCCTCCATGTTGTTACTGGGTCTTGTGTTAGGCGCCAGTCAGTTATCGGGCTGTGCGGCTGTTATTGTCGGCGCAGGCGTAGGCGCTGCTTCGGTGGCCCATGACAGGCGCACTGTCGGCACTCAGTTGGACGATGCCACCCTGGAGTCACGTATCAGCAGCAAGCTCAGCAGCCACCAACAGATAAAAGAACTGGCGCATATCAATGTGCAAGTCTTTAATGGTGTGACCCTGCTGGTCGGTCAGGTGCCAGACGAGCAATTAAAGCGTGAAGCACAGCAATTGGCTGAAAGCCTGCCACATGTAAACCGCCTGCACAACCAACTCCGCTTAGGTCCACCCACCCCGGCGTCCGTGCGTACTCACGACGTTTGGCTGGCGACCAAAGTGAAATCCAATCTACTGGCTGACAAACGGGTCGACGGCTTACACATTAATGTGGTGGTAGAAGATTCAGAAGTCTTCCTGATGGGACTGGTAAGCAATCAAGAAGCTAACATCGCCGTGGATATCGTCAGAAACATTGATGGTGTTGTGAAAGTTATAAAAGCGTTTGAATACTTATAAAGAAATTTATCTGCCAATGTAAAAAAATATTTCCACCTCTTGGCACTTACCCATAAGTGCCACATTTCTCTATCGCATTTTTTGCAACATTTCATATACATACCGCCACTTTGTGACAACTTTAGGCATTCATCGCAACATATGACACAAATTGTTGCAATTACTATCTTCCCGTAATAAAACTTTAATTATGCGACCTGCTTGTTTAACTAATAAGTCATGGCGCTGACAACACTCTAAATATAAAAGTCTGAACCGGATTTTACGGATTCTGAGATTCAGATATAAAAGGGAAACAACATGCTTAAAAAAAATAGAATCGCCAGGGCGATTCAATATTCACTCCTATTAGGTTCGGTTAGCATTGCTCAGGCTGCACTTGCTCAGGAAGCACAACAGCAGGACGATTCACTCCTCGAAGAAGAAGTCGTTGAGAAAGTAGCAGTTACCGGCTCACGCATACGCAAGGCTGAATTTTCCAGCGCTTCACCGGTTCAGGTTGTTAGCGGAGAAATATCCAGAGAAATGGGTATGTTTAACGCTGAAGACATGCTTCAAACAACCACTCAAGCAGGTGGCCTGCAAATTGATAACAGTTTTGGCGGTTTCGTATTAGATAACGGTCCAGGTGCCTCCACCGTTGGCTTTC
The DNA here is from genome assembly GCF_039522935.1 of Bowmanella denitrificans. Lineage (NCBI taxonomy): Bacteria > Pseudomonadati > Pseudomonadota > Gammaproteobacteria > Alteromonadales > Alteromonadaceae > Bowmanella > Bowmanella denitrificans. The sequence continues at coordinate 269,322 of NZ_BAAAEI010000015.1, forward strand.
GTGGGTTAGGGCCAGAACGCACGTTAGTGCTGCTAAACGGTAGACGCATTGCCCCTGCTGGGGTTGGTGGAGCGCCGGTCGCAGCCGATTTAAACCTGATTCCAGGTGTCATGATTGATCGGGTCGAAAACCTGTTTGATGGTGCCTCCACCGTATACGGTTCTGATGCCATTGCCGGTGTAGCCAACATCTTATTGCGAAAAGATGTTGAGGGCTTTGAAATTGAGGGCTCTTACTCAAATCCGCAAGCTGGTGGTGGTGAAGAAGAAATACTTTCTGTTATGTGGGGGCAAACCACTGACAATGGCTTCATCACCATAGGCGCAGAATATAACAACCAAAGAGCACAGTCCGTCGCACAAAACCCTTTCAACCCTAACTGTGTTGAATTGTATTATGAGGACGAAAATGGCAATAAATTAGGACAGTATCGCAGTGTTGCACCGTCCTCTCGACCTGTAGACAGCTGTGATATCTTCCCTTTAACCAACCGCATACAAGCTCAAAATTTCTGGGGCAGTTTGTATTACACTCCAAACAAAACCAATGTCGGTATTCCGAATTTTTCAGAGTCAGGCGTGCCCTTTCAATATGCTGGCCTGTTCCCTGACTGGGTTGCCGTTGATGGCAATGGTGATGGAATTCCCGATTCTGCCATAGTGGATGGTGATGGTGATGGGCTGCAGGACTTTTCATTCCAGGACCCCTTCTACTCATACGCCCGTTCTGATTACGCCAACTCTGAGGACTTTATCAACCCGCTGAAACGCTATTCCGTCATGGTTAATGGCGAACACAACTTCGGTGATGATGACGACACCACTGTGTTCTTTGAGGGGCTATACGCGACAAGAAAATCCACCTTTTTCAGTACCGGTAGTTCTTTCTTCCCTTGGGTACCAGCCAGCAACCCATTTAACCCTTGTGGTACAAGCGCGCCAAACTGTGAGGCATCTCTTGATATTGACCGTGGAGGTGTGGCAACCCGTCCCATTCTTTACGGCATAAGAGGTGATCGCGATCGCTTTGAGGCAGAGGTGTCTCAATACCGCCTGACAACAGGAATAATGGGTAACATTGGCGCACTTGACGACTTCGCTCAGGGAAACTGGGCGTATGAACTCTATGTTGGTTACAGTGCTTCAAAAGGCGAAGACAGAAGAAATGGTTTAGATGACAGAAGACTACAGTTGTCACTCAATACAACCGTACAAAATGCTGATGGCAGCTACAGTTGCGGTGATGGCACTGACGGTTGCGTTCCTGTTAATGTTTTTGCTGACAATATGTTCCAGTTAGGTGGTGGCCATTTCACTGCTGAGGAAGAAGCTTATCTGTTTACCGAACGTTATATGGAAACCAAGGTCAAACAGAGCATTATCAGTGGGTTTGTCACTGGTGACCTGTTCACTCTGCCCTGGAATGACGAAGTTGTTCCCATGGTACTGGGTGCGGAATTCCGTAAAGATGAGATTGAATCCAACCCCAATGACATCGCTTCTGAAGGGTATATGTATAACTACTTCGTCGACAAAGGGGCAGACGGCTCACGCAATATGCGCGAAGTATTTACCGAATTTGACTTCCCGTTGTTGAGAGGAGAAGAGTGGGCAGAGGAGTTAACGTTGACTGCCTCTGGACGCTGGACCGATGAAAGTTACTACGACCCGGCAACAACCTACAGCCTGAAGATGGTGTATCGTCCGGTTGAATGGTTTACCATTCGTGGTACCAAAGGCACGTCTTATCGTGCGCCCAACCTGCGTGAGCGTTTCCTGAATGGTACTACAGGCTTTAACAACATTACCGACCCCTGCGTAGTGCCGGAAGCTGCACGTGTTGAGCCTTTGGATCCCAACCTGCCGTCGACCTACGATCCTGCTGAAGAAACCCGTCAACAACGGATACTGGATTCCTGTAGAGCCAATGGTGCTGACCCAACCTCTTTGGGGTTGGGTCTGACCGGAACAAGTTTTACCAGCAACGTCAATACAGAAATTGTCACTGGCGGCTCTGAAGAGCTGAAGGAAGAGAACTCTACAGCAAAAACCTATGGTTTTGTTTTCGAACAGCCGTTCTCCGAAGACTTTGATTTAACGTTATCGGCGTCCTGGTACCACATCGAGATAACCGATGCTATTGTCGAGCCAAGTAATCAATACGTTGTGGATCAATGCTACGACAATGCCGAGATCCCGGATGGCAGCAGTGGTTTCTGTAGTCGTGTGACTCGTGATAGCAGTGGCCGTATCCAATTGCTGGATACCAGCTTCCTAAACGCCGGTCTGTATACCTCCAAAGGTATTGACTACAACATTTACTACAACCAGGAGTTTGTAGTTGATGGTAAAACGTTGGAAGTCACGCTCGACATGCTGGCTACCAACATGAAAGAGCAGATCAGCGATATTCTGGGCAGTGTTGACGACAATGCCGGCGAACCGGCTTACCCGGAATGGCGTGCCAGTGCCAGACTTTCGCTGGGCTATGACGATTTCCGTCTGAGCTGGATCACTCGCTTTATCGGCAAAGGTGAATTGGACGATCCGGGCGAGTTCGCCAATGACAGCACCACCCCACCTTGCGATGGCCTGGAAATTCAGTGCCGCCCGGTATGGTATACAGAAGATTACTATACTCACGACATTGCGCTGAATTGGTCTCAGGACAACTACAGCGTGACTTTCGGGATCCGCAACGTGTTTAACGATGCTCCGCCCAAAGCCGATGATGCTGGTGTGTTCTCTAACCGCAATATCCCTCTGGGTATCGGTTATGACGTATTTGGCAGAACAGCCTACCTCAACTTTGGCGTCGACTTCTAAAACGTCTTTAAATCCTTAAAAGCCAGGCACCTTTGTAGCAATACTCAGGTGCCTTTTATTTCAGATTGTGATGGAAGAGGATTGTTAATGAAACATCTGCTACCCGCTCTGTTGATGGCCTTGTCAACAATGGCCAATGCACAGACACAAACCAGCCCCCAGGTAGACGCCTTTGCCGCGTTACCAGCCATCCAACAGGCCAGTGTCTCACCCGACGGTAAACGCCTGGCTGTGCTCAGAGCTACCAGTAAAAATGGT
>NZ_BAAAEI010000016.1:0-9018 GCF_039522935.1 Bowmanella denitrificans
ATGCGGGGCTGCCACCAGTGAAAGCAGAACAACCTAAACTGGTGTCTGGAAATACTTGACCACTACAGATATGTCTATCCAGAAGTGTTGGTTGAACTGCGCTCGCAGATACATTTACACTCAGAAATCTTATTAGAAATCAGAGGGATTGGGTGAAAATCATCAATGGCGTCAAACTGCACCTTTGTGCAGTCCTTAGCTTAGTGGCAGGCGATAGCCTGGCAACGCAGACCATGGTTTTAGCAGACGATGGCAAGGCCGAGGATTACTTTGGCTACAGTGCGGATATCGATGGCACAACGCTGCTGGTGGGCGCCTATAAAGCTGATATTCATGGGGTCACCGATGCCGGGGTCGCTTATGTCTACGTGTTAGGTGACAAAGGTTGGCACCAGCAAGCCAAGCTTGTTGCCGATCCTGTCTTCGCTGACGACACCATTGGCGGCAAAGTGGCATTGAAAAACGATGTGGCTATGCTCGGTGTGATGGGAAGGGATGACAAAGGCAAAGACTCGGGCGCGGTAATTTCTTTTGAACGCGCAGCCAATAGCTGGACACAGAAGCAGATTTTTACCGCACCTGATGCAAAACCAGGCGATGCGTTTGGCCAGAGTGTTGCGCTTACTGATAACTACCTCGTTATCGGTGCCCCGCGTAACGACGCCCTGGGTGAGGACTCCGGCGCGGCGTACATTTACCAGCGGGAAAACGGCGCATGGCGCTATCAAAGCAAAATCACCGCCAGCGACGGTGCGGCAAAGGATTTGTTCGGCATCAGTGTCGCAATTGACGGTAATACCATACTGGTTGGCGCAGATTTGCATGATGAAAAAGCCGAAAACGCCGGGGCCGTATACGTTTATGCGATGGCTAACAATCTGTGGCAACAACAAGCTAAGCTGGTGGCCTCTGATGGCGGTAAAACCGATATTTTTGGCGTCAGGGTCGCGATTTCAGGTGACACCGCATTAATCTCGGCAAGACGAGACGATATTGAAGAATTAGGGGTAGATGCTGGCTCAGCCTATCTCTTTGTGCGAGAGGGCAATACCTGGACGCAAGAGCGTAAATTGGTTTCACCAGATGGTGCGGCAGACGACAGATTTGGCCGCGGTGTGGCGTTAAGTGGCGATACCGCCATTATCAGTGCCATGAATCATGATGCCAATGGCACCGACACTGGCGCACTATATGTTTACAAAAAAGGCCCTGACGGCTGGCGTTGTACCAGCAAGGTTGTGGCTGAGAATGGAAAGCCTGGTGATCAGTTTGGCTGGAATGTTGCGCTATCAAAGGGTGTTGCCGTAATTGCCACCCCCCACCATGATGCCAATGGCCAGCAGTCCGGTGCGGTATATGTACAAGACTTAAATGGTGATAGTGGTTCTAAAGTGCAGAATGCTGTCATTAAAGCGGTGGAAAAATAAGGCAAAACTGCGCATAGGATTGCGTTCGATGTGGAAGACATTGCCCGTGGCGAATCAGATAAAGCTGTCTAATTTGGTTCCAGACCCGATTCAGTAGACCACTACAGGTAAATAACTCTGTTTCACCACGAGGAAGCCTTTCTCGCAGAGCCGCCGAGCGCCCAGAGTAATTAAAAACAGTAAATGGCTGAGTGGGCTTTTCGCTGTGCCCCCTGCGTCACAGCGAGGGGAATTTTAATCTCGGCCAAAGGCCGGTTAGCGCTTTTTCCTGCAGTTCATGGCTGTCCATTTTATGACCGCGAAGGGCGATAGAGATCGCCCACTCTTCGTGCTTTTCTGATCTTCGTGGTAGATAAATAATTACCTGGAAAAGGCCTGATACCTGACCTCCTTACCATTACTGCTCAGCTAAAAAGCGGCATCTTCTAGTCGAGTCGTTCCGGACGACGACTTGTCCCCTTTCCACTGCTCTCTGAACCGACCGGGAATTTTTCAGCGGGACGAAAGCGGTAGGGGCATCATCGGTTTACTTAATAAATCGATGTACTACAGAAAATCTACGAATTCTTGATTATCGCCAGTGCGAGGATTTTGTGCTTAGGGCATCTTGTGATAATGGCTTGAAGTTGTGGGTTCAATATGAGAGGGCAGCATCAACCGTAAGTATCCTTAAGTACCCAACATAACGAAGCAGATGGTGTGAATACATGCAGATATGAAGCCGCATAACAATAAGTGTATGGACCAAGTGCGTCTTTCCTCGGCACCTCTTAGTGCAACCTAAAAAACTCTTACTGGGCAAAGGCTTATAAGCATGCTAAAAAGTGACCTTGCAAAAGTGCTGCGAAGCACCTTGTTTAAACGCGGCGCTTAGCCCTCTGACAATATTGTAATATGCAAAGGATGTTCATGTTCAGGTTCTTAGTTTTTAGTTCTATGCTGGTGGCCTCGACTTTTTCTGCTCATGCCAAAGGTGACTGTGATATTTCGGGAATTTGGAATCACTCTGCTAAGCCCGCAAAACTACTAATTGATTTAGACAAAGCTGAGGCCACTGTCTATTCCCATGACAACAATAAAAAAGCAATTGGATTAGTTGTTTTAAAAGGTGTAATGCCAACATCAAATTCTTCGTTATGGGATGCGCAGATGTATAGCGCAGCGGATGATTCATTTGTTGATGTTCAAATAACTTCAAAAGGTTGCAATCAATTAATTGTTAGTTTTGACGGTGCAGAGGTTTTAGGGCTTGTCAGGTGAATTTGCATGTAACAGTAGCCATCAAAACGCCATTCTGCGGCTCGTATGATCTTTGACTGGCCAAAAGGGCGGCTAAATTAGACAACCTACACAAGTTAGATCTAAGTGCAGCATAGTAAGTTAAACCATCTAAAAAACCATCACTGTACTCATGTTTTTCGCTGTTTAAGGCGTTACATGAGTCGAACTTCAAGTTGGTTGCATGAGAGAAGTTGAAAGAATTATCAGGGTTGATCATGCAGGCGAAAGAGGTGCTATTGGAATCTATAGCGCTCAACTACTTGTCGCCAGGGTTCTGTATAAAGATTTGGTTATGGTGCTCGAAGAAATGCTAAGCCATGAGCATGAACATTACGGTAGGTTCAATCGGCTCCTTAAAGCCCGTGGTATCCGGCACTGTTATGGACTTACTATATGGGCATTGGGAGGCTGGAGCCTTGGCATTATCACAGCCCTTTTAGGGCGTAATGCTATCTGGGTGTGTACAAACTCAGTAGAAACAGCGGTGCTGCATCACTTGCAGTGGCAATTGGCGTTCTTGGAGATTCATGATGCTGAAGCCTATGCTGCTGTTTTGAGTATCAAAAAAGACGAGGAAGAGCATCAAGCATTGGGACAGAAGAATGGTAGGCATTCCATTTTCTATAAGCCAATTTTCTGGCTTGTTCAGTGGTCAACGCAGTTTGCTATTTGGCTGTCGACCAAGCTCTAAATCATGTAACAATGCCCCACTGCCGACAAATGGCAGGGCGCAGCGTTAAGCCATTAAGGAGTTGTACATGGAAGATAATAAATTTTTTAAGTTAGTTTGGCGTTTTAACGGCTTGGTTATTTCTGTTGTGGGTATTTTGGCAATTGGCGTACTTTTATTTGCAATGTACCAAATTTTAAAGGATGTAACTAGGGAGCGAAATACTCACAATATCGTTAATATTGAAGATGGCGACCAAGTAAAGGAAACCTGGAGACTTGGCCACATCACTCACTTATCTGGTCATAAAACGCTTATGATTCCTTTAGATTCGGATCAGAGCTTTAACCGCGAATATTTTAGCAAGTCTTCAAGTTCCACTCGAAACTACCTGTTTATAAACACTGAAACTGATTCAAGTAAATGGCTTTTTGATCACACAAACTATTTAGTTGAACATGCTGACCAATTGCGAATAGGGGATTACAGTTCCAAAAAGCCCGTCTTAGCCATTCTTTATACCTTGGTGAAATTAGATTCTAATGGTGATAGCCACCTAACTACTAGTGACTTAACAACAATAGCTATCTCTAAGCCTAATGGTTCTGGTTACAGGGAAGTATTAACAGATATAGAGCAGGTAATTGGAAGCACACTTTTGTCTGAAACGGAGCTATTCATAATATATCAGTTAAACGGTAAGTCATTTAGCTCAACTATTAATTTAACCAACTTTGAACTGGGTAGAACAAAAGAGTTGCCTAAGATCAGCTTATAGAAAATCAACGCGCAGACTAGTAAAGTTTGGCTCGAGCCAAACTTTATTATCCTTGTATGCAGGAGTTAACTAGAGAGGGATAAAGCCCTGACTAAAATTCACTTCGTCATCTTATCTATTGCGAATGGTATCGGCGCAATGTTGCTTAGTTCTTTAATTATACTTCCAACAATATGGGTGAGCGTTTTCCTCTTGTCATTTGATTTTGAAGAGACAACAGCTTTGATTGTTGAGAATATCGACCTTATTTTAGTTATTTTTACAGTAGGTACATGTTTTGAAATTGGTGATCGGCTCTATCGGGGTGCTAAGAAGGGTAAGATCATTACCATCATCCGTGATAAAGACGATAGATGGTAGGAAGTGAATAGACAGGGTCACATCCAAGTTAAACTTTCGGCTATTTGGGCAAGGTGGTCTCAACTACCTCCCAGTTTTTACCTGACATTATTTCACTCCAAAAAAGCACAGTCGGCCCTTATAAATCCGGCTGTGCTGTAATGCTATTGACCACAAAGCACACGAAAGCCACGAAGAAGCCAGAAACCCCAGACCTTTCTTCGTGTTCTCTGTGCGCTTCGCGGTGATTAACAGCTTTAATTGCTTTTACCTTCTCTGTGTTCTCAGCGCCTCGGCGGTGAACAAACGTATCAATGCAACTTAAGCTTAGGTCGCACTGCGCGGTTGATTTTCTCCACCAGGATCATCAGCATGCCTTTAAACCAGCCGTGAATGGCCACCTGGTGCATACGGTACAAGCTGATATACACAAAGCGGGCAATGCGACCTTCAATAAACAGGCTGTTGCCGGTCAGGTTACCCATCAGGTTGCCCACGGTGCTGTAACGGCTTAAGTTCACCAGCGAGCCATGGTCTTTATATTGGTAATCCTTAAGGGGTTTACCTGCGCGTGCACGCATAATATTGCCCGCCACCAGTGAAGCCATCTGATGGGCCGACTGGGCACGAGGGGGCACCCAACTGCCGTCTGCCTGCTGGCAACCGCAGCAATCGCCAATCACATACACATTGTCTAAGCCTTTAGCCTGAAGCTGCCCAGTAACGACTATCTGTTGCAGGCGGTTTAGCTCAAATATGCCCAGTGCCTTGATAAAATCCGGGGCTTTAACCCCAGCCGCCCACACCATTAAATCGGCGCGAATGGTTTTATCCTCGGCGGTAAAAAAGCCGTTTTCCACTGCGGAGGCCACCTTGGTACTTTCCAGCACCTCGACCCCCAGTTTAATCAGTTCCTTGCGCACGGAATCAGAAATGCGTTTAGGCAGGGCCGGCAAAATACTCGGGCCTGCCTCAATTAAACTGATGCGCAAACGGTTGGCATTAATTTGTGCCAGACCATAGCGCTGGGCCAGGGCGGCCACATGGTACAGCTCGGCCGACAATTCCACGCCCGTGGCACCGCCACCGACAATGGCGATACGCAGATCTTCACGATTACCGGTTTGATTGACCCGCACAAAGTTATTGATCAGCGAACGGTGAAACTTGTCGGCCTGTTTTGGGGAGTCGAGAAAATAGCAATGCTCCGCCACCCCGGGCGTGCCAAAGTCATTGGACACGCTGCCAATGGCCAGTATCAGCTTGTCATAATGCAGATGGCGTTCGGCCACCACCATATCGCCGTCTTCATCAAAGATGGCGGCCAGATGAATGCTGTTGGCCTGCGTGTCCAGGCCGGTCATTTCACCGTGCTGAAACTGATAATGATGCTTGGCACCGTGGGCGCTGTAAGCCACACCGTCGGTGCTGGTGTCCAGCGAGCCACTGGCCACTTCATGCAGAAGCGGCTTCCAGATATGGCTGGTGTTTTTGTCTACCAACACAATCTGCGCCAGTTTCTTTTTACCGAGTTTATGCCCTAGCTGGGTGGCCAGCTCTAATCCTCCGGCACCTCCCCCGACAATAAGGATAGTTTCCATGGTTGTACTCCAAAGTTAAGGATCTGTTTATGTTTGCCATCGGCAGGACAAGTGCCGTGCTCAATTGAGCGGGGGAAACCAAAAGCAAAGATAAACAGCCTGAAGGCCGTGGGTGGGGGTAAGAAGGAAAGCGTATATTGCATGCTTTCATAATAAGGGCATGCGCCGGGAAAACCCATGCCTGGCGTGCGGATAAATGCAAAAAAGTTGTAAGTAAAACTGACCTGCATTTTAACGATGACGTTCAAATCTTTGTCACACTGGTCGGATAAGCTACCGCGACAAATTTACTAAGGATTCACCCATGAAATTGACTCGCAGAAGCTTCCTTAAGGCTTCGGCCGCCGGATTCGGCGCCGCTGTTTTGTCCTATGGCCTGACAGGTTGCAGTAGTAGCGATAAAGGCAGCAATGTTGCCGTGTCTTTTACCCATGGCGTCGCCAGCGGCGACCCATTACAGCATGCTGTGGTGATCTGGACCAGAGTCAGTCCTGATGTGGCCGGGGTGGCATCCCTGGACGTACGCTGGGAAGTGGCCCTGGATAAAGACTTCAGAAATCTGGTTCATGACGGTATGGCAGAGGTTTCTGCAGACAGCGACTATTGTCTGAAAGTAGACCTGCTGAATCTGGAACCCGGTACGCGCTATTTTTACCGCTTTGCCAGCAATGAGCGTTTGTCACCGGTTGGTATCACCCGCACTTTGCCACAAGGTGACGTGGACCAGATTAAACTGGCCGTGATGTCCTGTTCTAATTATCCGGCAGGCTATTTTCATGTGTATGGCGAAGTGGCCAAACTGGACGACCTGGATGTGGTATTGCATCTGGGTGATTACATCTATGAATATGGTGCAGGGGGCTATGCCAGTGAAGACGCACAGGCTCTGGGCCGGAGCCTGCCCAGTGATAACAACAGCGAATTGCTGACATTAAACGATTATCGAAAGCGCTATGCGCTGTACCGTTCAGATACGCAGCTTCAGGCTGCCCATCAGGCCGTGCCTTTTATTACTGTATGGGATGACCACGAAGTGACCAATGACACCTGGCGTGAAGGGGCAGAAAACCATAACGACGGTGAAGGCAACTTTGACGATCGCAAATTGGCAGCCCTGAAAGCCTATTTTGAATGGATGCCGATCCGTGGCCAGGACAGCAGCCAACCCATTTACCGCAAGTTCGAATTCGGTAATCTGCTGAGCCTGTATATGTTGGATACCCGCGTGCTGGCCCGTGATAAACAGCTTGATTATGCGGATTTTGACCTGACCAGCCAGGCCGGTCAGGGGGCGTTTATGGCGGCGCTGACCGACAGCAACCGCACCTTGCTGGGCGGCCAGCAGTTAAACTGGCTGACCGACCATATGGCGCAGTCGCAGGCCATCTGGCAGGTATTGGGCCAGCAAGTGCTGATGACCAAAATGTGGATGCCGGCGGAAATTTTGCTGACTCTGGGCGGGGTGGCGTCGACACTGGCCGCTGGCGGTGATGCGTCAAGCGTATTGGCCAAAGCCAATCAGTTATTTGCTGAACTGGCACAAATCAAAGGCCGGGTACTGGCTGGTGATCCCAGTGTCACGGCGGCTGAGCGGGCCAGGGTAGAAACCACTATGCCCTATAACCTGGATGCCTGGGATGGCTATGCCTATGAACGTGAGGCACTGCTGGGTGCCGCCAGAGCCATGAACAAAAATCTGGTGGTACTGGCCGGAGATACCCATAACGGCTGGGCTGGCAATCTGGTGACGGCGGCTAATAACCCGGTGGCACCAGGTGCCCATGCTGGAGTGGAATTTGCCACCTCATCGGTATCTTCCCCCGGTATGGAAAACTACCTGAATCTGGATAACCCGCAAACCGTGGCACAAACAGAACAGGTGATTGGCTTGCTGATTGACCATCTGCACTACACCAATTTGTCTGACCGCGGCTTTTTAACCCTGTCCTTCAGTCGCGATTGGGTGGACGCCAAGTGGCAATATGTGAGTACCATTAAAGCCAAAAGCTATCAGCTGCTGGAAGACCGCAGCAAAACTCTGCGGGTGATGGCTGGCGCTAACCGCTTGGATGCTTAGCGTTTTTCTGCGGCTTGGCATGATACCGGAATCTTCACACAGAGACGCTGAGAGCGCAGAGTGAAGCGCGCAGAGTATTCAACGCCTTCAATTCCTCTGTGTTCTCTGTGCCTCTGTGGTTATTTGTAATTTGAATTAATACGTTTTCACCACAGAGACACGGAGGACACGGAGATTCACAGAGATTTCAGAGTGTTATCTCAGCGCACTTGGCGGCTCTGCGAGAGAGTTTTTCGTGTTTTCGTGGTTTGATATCCGGCTAAACAGCCATGGAATCGTAAACCACTACTTTGCGCCATAAGTAGGAATACTGCTCGACAAAGGCCTTATGCAGCGGATGGATCTGATAGGCATCCTGGCCTGCGGCGTCGTCAAACAGCATAGTCTCGGCAACCTGGTAGCTGTTATCCACCACCTCTCGCTTTTCTGTCGAGGCCGGCAGGCCGATTTGCAGGCCACGTACGCTGTCTATTTGTCGCAGGCTGTTTAGTCCTTCAATCAGCTTATTACGATCTTCCACCGAATCAGGGTTATGCAGCCAGAAATACACCTGGTGGATCAGCCTGGGCAGCGATGGGCAAGCAGTCTGTGCTGAGACAGTGGTTGGCAGCACTGACGCTGCCCCTAACAGAGCGGTTGAAGTGATAAATTGGCGACGGGAAGCATCTTGCATAGTGCGGTCCTGAAATTCTGATTGGTTAAAACGCTAGCAGATACAGTTGGTGTTGGGTACTTTCAGGGCATTACGATTTTTGTTTTTCCCACGAAGATTTAGATGTTTCTCGCGGTGACGCAGTGGCGCAGAGAAAGGCCCGCAGAGTATTCATCACCTTCAACACTCTGTG
>NZ_BAAAEI010000017.1:0-79684 GCF_039522935.1 Bowmanella denitrificans
ATGCGGGGCTGCCACCAGTGAAAGCAGAACAACCTAAACTGGTGTCTGGAAATACTTGACCACTACAGGCCTGGATCTGGGCTTCAAGCCCTATCTGTTGTGCAGCCGTTTGTGGCAGGCCGAAAACGCCAAAAAGTAGTCCAGCAAAATATGTCATTAATTTCATTGTATTGATGTTCTTATGCTTGCTATTGCCAGAGTATTGTCAGTTGTTTAAGCAAGTCATTGCAGACAGCAGCCTAAATCTGATAATTGCTCTTCACCTCACACACTTGACGGCAATCGACTGATAAATTCAACGTTAGACGGTCAGGGGGCAGCCGACGGCCTATCCTGAGCGGTATATCGCGGTTTGTCCAGCGAACAGCCGTGGTTGACAGGCAAGAGCAAAGCAACAATGGCTGTATTTGCTGGTCACTAATTACAGCCAGATCAAGGGAACAGAGGTTTTCATCTCTGACCCAAGCGGTGCGGGTGAGTGAGCTTTTTAGTAGGGTCATAGAAGGGCAGGGGTTATAGCCTTGCTGTTTGGCCTGATTGTCCCACAAATTATTTAGATAGCTTCTGCTAATTAGTAACCCCATCAAGCAAATTAGTAAGGCATAGCCGCAATAGCTGGTCAGCTTATCTGGTTTCTTGGGATCGTGTTTATTAGTTAGGCGCAAATAGACCTGATTGGCAAAGGCAATCGACAATACCAGTAAGCCCAGTCCCGCTGCGGGTAATGCGCTACCCAGATAATTCAGTACTATCAGTGGCTGGTCGCTGTGGATGTTGTTGTTTTGCTCAAGCCTAAATTCCTGAAACAAATAGATGGAAGATAAGGCTGTGATCAACAAGGCCAACGACATAAAGGCGGACAAAAAGATGACCTTTTTGTGGACGGTGTTATTCCTTCCTATGGCGAATCTCGTTTGCATAGAGATAAATGCAGCGGCAAATAAGTGCAACGATGACGATTGTACCGCCGAGGAGAAAGGCTCTTTCATCGCTGGAAATGCTCGTGTCTGTGTAAAGCCCGTAGCACTCCGTTACAAGAATCACTAAAGACAGCCCTATGACTGCATACCAAAAGCGGTAATTTAGGAAGTACCTGCGCCATGCATAACCGAAACTGGCGAGAACATAGAGGCAGGCCAGGGCGAGCAAAATCAGCCACTCCAGAAAATGACCAATGCCAACGCTCTGATCCCATCCCTGAATTACTGAGCCTATTGCGGCGAGCAGGTATGCAAGTGTAATAACAAAGAACATTTTCCAACCAATACGATGTGTCATAGCCATACCTGCTAATGCCAGTGCCCATATGGTATGGCATTTGGGTCTTCTGGAAGCTTTTTCCAGCCATCCGGGTCAAGAACATAGAACTTTTCGAAGTTTTGCCTTTGGGCACCGACTGTTGGCAGCCCTGCAAGAATATTCATTAAACCTATGGCTTCGGCTGAACTTCTTCCTTTTGCGGAAATTACAAATTTAAGGGACGGTAGTAGGTTTAAGTAAATCTTATTTGCCCGGGCTTTATCAGAAAAGACCGAATAAACGAAGCTTAAGGGCTGGCTTAAAATACTGGCAGGCATATCAGACTCCATCCAATTTACTGTTCCATACATTGATAAGCTTAAGAGCAATTTTCGCTATTTCAAGTCCCTTTATGATAGTAAGGCGCCAATCCAGATAAGTTGCTGCGTATTTCGGTGATTCCGATCAGCGATTCCGGAGTTATCCGATCACCTGTTAGCCGTTCTTTTTCATAACTGTTTTTTTACGCTAAGTGATCGGATTGGTCTAGTTTTCTCATCGACTCTCCTGTTAATTCAATTCGGTGACTGTTGTGTAATAACCGGTCTAATAGCGCGTCAGCGATGGTTGGGCTCGGAATGAGCTTGTACCACTCACTGGTCGGTATCTGGCTGGCAATGATGGTGCTGGATTGCTGGTAGCGTATTTCCATGACATCCAGCAAGTCGTTAGCCTGGCGTGCCGTTAATGCCTCCATACCCCAGTCGTCCAGAATGAGCAGTTTGCGCTTAGCCAGGGTGCTCAGTTGCTGGCGGTATGAGCCGTCGGCGTGGCCGATATGCAGCTCGTCCAGTAGCTCACCGAGCCGGTAGTAACGTACGCTGTGATGCTGATCACAAGCTTGTGTGGCCAGCGCACAGGCAAGATAGGTTTTACCGCAGCCGGTTGCTCCACCCTGGTAGTACACGCAGATGATGTGTGCGGTGGCTTCTACCGTAACCGTATGGCTCACCAGACTATGCGGGACGGAGTACGCATGTTTTGCGTACAGCACATGATAGTCAGGCCCGACACGGGCTTGTTTGCTGTCGATATACTCGTAGGGATAGGCCGGTAAGGGCATCAGTGCTGGCTTATCAAACCGGGTATAGAGTTCATAACGAGAGCCAGGATGCACCCGTTGCTGACGGTGATTAAGAGCATGTAACAGTTCACGGATCCGCTGATTTAAACTGCTGAGCGTGTAAAAGTGTTCATGGCGTAAACGCATGAGGATCCAGCGCTCAACAATCAAGACCGCGTTTTCAGCCTTGGATTTATCCTTGGGTTTATATGGCCTCGCGGGCATGACGGCGGCGCCATAATGACGTGCCATGCGCGCATAGTTCTCATTGATAACAGGCATGTAACGATGGGTCTTGGTTACCGCTGAACGCAGATTATCAGGCACCAGCAAACGCGGAATACCGCCAAAGAACTGGAAGGCACGGGTATGCGCCATAATCCAGTCTTCAAGCTGCTGAGAGCGCCCGGCTTCAACATAGGTGTAATTTGAGGCCCCCAAGGTGGCAACGAAGATCTGCGCACAATAGCGAACTTCGCCGGTATCAGGGTTGAGAATGGGCACTGATGGGCCGCAGTAATCAATAAATAGCTTGTCACCGGCAATATGAAGCTGCCGCATGCTACGTTTCAGGTTTTTTACCCAAGCCTGATAATGCTCACAATACTGCGTGTAGCCATAAGCTGTGGCGGTATCTTTATCACGATATTCCTGCCATAACAGCAGCTTGGTCATGCCTTTACGTTTTAGCTCCTGATGCATCAAAACATAATCAGGCTGGCGTTTGTGCCTGGACGTGTTTTTGCCTTTATAGACCACTTTTTCCAGCTCAGTATCACTGGTGTCATCGGGCAGCGGCCAGCTTAAACCGCTGGTGGCAAAGCGCGACAGAATTTCGCTGACAGTGGCCGGGCCAACAGCACAGCACTTACTGATGTCTCTTAAGCTGAGCCCAGCATCAAAACGAAGCCTCAGAATGTCTTTAATCTTGCTCATGTCTGTTCTCTTTCTAGCCATGGTCAGCTTGTTCCTAATTGCATTAAAGTTAGGAAGAGCTTACCAATTGATTTGGTTAGAAAAAGAACGGCATTTCGGCATTCCGATCAGCGATTCCGGCAAACCGAACAGCGATTTCGGAAAATGGCTAAAAGTGATCGGATAAAACCGAAACAGGTGATCGGATTAAACCGAAATGGGTGTTCGGATTGGACCGAAATGAGTGTTCGGATTCATCCGAAACATGCAGTTGCAATTACGGGGCAGGCTGAAGAGTGAACAGATGTTAGCTATCAAGCAACTTCTGACTTCAAAGACCATACAGGAATACTCCTTTTTGATGTTGAACAATGGACAGACGCTACAGGTCATGCCACCGTTTGGTCTGGTACATATTGTTCAGACAAGTGTTATTTCCCACTATCGAAGAGAGCACAAATATGGGTGTTAAAGGACTAATCTCAGGAAGTGTATTGCTGCTATGTACAGGCTGTTCCATTCAAGGTGGTAAAGTTGAACCGGAATACGAATTTACACTGTTCAAGCATTATGCGCTCACTTCCTGTATTGCTCAGGGATATAGTTCCGGCGATGTTTATACAGATTCTGTGGCGGCCCTGAATGGTTACAGAGAACGATCCAGCTTACCATTGGAGGCATTTCAACAGCTAAACCTGTCTATTCAACGTTGGCTGCAAAAGCCCTATAGAGATAGCTCTGGTGAAAAAACAGAAATTGCCGCTTGTGCAGATTTTGTTGAATCCAATGAACTGAAAGAGCTGTTCAAACGCTATAAATAGTTCAGTAATGGCGCATCGGCCACAAGTGATCTGTCCCAACACTTTTGGACACCTTTAAAGTGAGTAAAATCGCTTAACGAGGTGAATAATGTCGGATCAAAGGGTCATAGATCTTGAACCCATAGCTAAAACTTCGTTCTGAATACTGGAAGTCTCGAGCTTGCAGTCAGCACTGAGTTAATACTTCGCTTTTGCTGCAAATAAGCTGATTTTTGGTCTGGCTGCAACTTATACGTCCACAGCAGACTGACTGAATGTTAAGCATGATCCATTTGTTTAGTGACGCTATAATGTCAGTAGCTGTGAATTAATTTGGTTAAATGACATAATGGTGTCACTTATTTCGCCATCAAAAGCCCAAAAGAAGCTTGCGGAGAATGCCAGGGCGAAGCGTCTGCAAATGGCGCTCACCCAGGAGGGGCTGGCGAATCGTTCTGGTGTGCCTGTTCGAACGTTGCGTAAGTTCGAACAGGAAGGGGCTATCTCGCTGGCCTCATTTCTCAAACTTTATATGGTGCTCGGGGGCCTGGATGACATCATTGCCGCCAGCGCACCTAAACAAACGGCGTTTGCATCGATTGATGAAGTGCTGAGTGCGCCCAGCACGCCAAAGCGTAAGCGCGGGACGCGCAAATGAACACAATACCGTCAGTGAATGAAATTAAGGTTGGCCTGGATTTTGGCACTAAGCGTATTGCTGTAGGTCGCCTGGCGGTGCGCGAAGGTAAAATTTATTTCGAATATGCCCGCAGTTTTCTCGAACATAACCTGGAAATTTCGCCGTTCAGACTGCCTTTGCAACCGGGCTTGCAGAGTTTTGATAACCGCTTATTCGAAGGCTTGCCAGGTGCCTTTAATGACAGTTTACCCGATGGCTGGGGCCGATTGTTATTCGACCGTTTTGCGCGTACTCAGGGCATTTTGCCTGCCAGTATCACGCCGCTCGACAGACTGGCCCATATTGGCTCGAATGGGCTGGGTGCGCTTATTTATAAACCTGACTTTAGCCTGGGCCAACAAAACCACAGTATCAGCTTAGATAAATTGGCCTCACAAGCGCAGGATATTCTCAATGGCCAAAGCAGTGATGTCTTGCAGGAACTGATTGCGTTAAATGGTTCCTCTGCTGGTGCGCGCCCCAAAGCCCTCGTGGGGGTTAACGCGCAGCGCGAAGGTATTATTTATGGTGCGAACACACTACCTGCAGACCATACGCCATGGATAGTGAAATTCCCAAATACTCAAGATGGCATTGATGCCGGTGCCATTGAATATGTTTACGCCCTTCTCGCTAAGGATGCAGGCATAGATATGCCGGATGTTCATCTTTTTCCTGCGCAAAATGGCCCGGGATACTTTGCGATTAAGCGTTTTGATTGTGTTGGCTCACAGCGTTTTCATATGCATACCGCATGTGGATTACTGCACTCAGATTTTAGAACGCCAGCTTTGGACTACGAAGACCTCTTAACCTTGACGGGCATGCTGACCCGTGATGTGCGTGAGGTCGAAAAAATGTTCCGGCTAGCCGTATTCAACGTGCTGACCCATAACCGGGATGACCATGCCAAAAACTTTAGTTTTTTGATGGCGGAAGATGGACAGTGGACATTGTCCCCTGCCTACGACTTAACCTTTTCCTCTGGTTCTGGCGGCGAACAAAGCACCACGGTGATGGGAGAAGGCAGAGCGCCTGGCGTTGAGCATTTACTTAAGCTCGCCAAAGTGGCCAATATCAAAAAGCCAAGGGCTGAAGACATCATACAAAGCGTTCAATCCAGCCTGACAGGCTGGCCTACACTGGCAAAACAATATGGCGTAAGCCGTGCGAATATTGCGCTAATCAGCAAAAAACTTTAGCCGCTGCCACAAGTGATGCAGATGCCTTTTTGGAAAAACCTGTGTCTGCAAATCATCCAGCCGTATTCCAGCACTCATTGTTGATCCTATCGTTGTTGATAGTATTCGTTATGAGCAGGTAGTGGCTAAGCCGACTTTCAGATACCAGGCAAAGCCGCTGCCAAAAGCTAAAAGCTAAAAGCCGGATGGGTAACCCTGATAGACTGCGGCATTTGCCATTAAACCCCGGTATTCGGCCTGGCCAATGCCATGCGATGCAGGGGAGTGAGTGGCAACAGGTGAAGCCGAACGGTTTTCACTGATAACATGGTGAATTTTGTGATTCTGCTTATCCGGGCCTGACACGGCATGCGAAGCCCGGTATGTTCCCTTATTAGATGTGTCACTTATGGCCTTTTGCCACTGAGTTTCATTCAGCCAGGTCCAGTAACTCTTGTTGTTAACCTGCCTGCTTAGGCTGAAATTGATGTCGGTTCTGTCAGTCTGGCCTTCTTCCACCAGTTTACCTGCCTCTGCCAGGCTTAAACCGCCGTAGCGAACCAGATAAACAATCAGCGCAAATGAGGTTCTGCTGTTGCCGTTATGACAATGCACCGTCGCCACTTTGCTCTTGCTCAGCTCTTCATGCAGAATGTCTGCCGCGGCGATAAAACAAGGAATGCATTTTTGCGCGGTATCGTCCATACCATGCGGCATTGGCCGCATATCAATTCTGTTGTTTATTTGAGTTCTGCCATGATGGCTGCCAAAGGCAATACATCTGCCATCATCATGCTTTAACTCGCCGCCTCTGTCTTTGATCGTGATTGTCCAGCCCATATTGCCTTCCTTGTCGGATGATATGTATCTGTGCGTGGTGTTATTTAGTAAAGTTGAGTTTGTGGGGTTTCGCACAGATTCTTGAGTTTATTTTGCTTTTAGCTCGACCAATGCAAGTTAATCGTGGCGGGGCTATAAATCAGGAGCGCCAGAGGTGCAATCAGATTGCTCACCTGCCTGATGTTAAAGGCGACGGTGTTATCTTTGATATTGCGGCTTGGGCCGATTTTCAGGCGACGATGGTATGTATAGTTTACTGCTGGCTTAGTGGGCTAATACTCTGATATTACGACCTGGTTGCGGCCGCGCACCTTCGCATCATACAGCGCCTTATCTGCCCGTTCGATAAAGGCAGTGGGACTTTCGTCGCCTTGCTGAGCTACCCCAAAGCTGGCGGTTAGCTGAATATCCTGTATCCATTGATGATGGCTGATAATATTGCGCAATGCCTGGGCCAGATCGTAGGCATCTTTTAGTGAGGTATTGGGGCAGACCAATAAAAACTCCTCACCTCCCCAGCGGGCCAGAAAGTCAGTAAAACGACAATTATTGCTGATTAATTTAGCAAACGCCTTGAGCACTTCGTCACCCACTGTGTGACCATAACGATCATTGACGGATTTGAAGTAATCGATATCAATAAACATGACGGAGAGCACTTCAAGTTCTTTGGTAAATATTGTTTTTATCCCGGCCCTGTTCAGCGCCCCGGTCAAAGGATCCCGCTCTGCCTGGTCTTTTAATTCTTTAGTCTTCACATTCAGCAGTTGGTTTAGCTGTCGCAGTTCTTCTGCTTTGCTTTTCGTTTCAATAAGTTGTTTGCGAGACCAGCTGAGATTAAAAAACAGGAAGCCAACGGCTGAACAGGCCCACAGAGAAATCAGGAAGAGTAACACCTGATTATTGGTGAAATACTTGCCAGTAAACTTTATATGCTCCAGTTCAATAACATACTGACCAGGTTGAATGTTGTTGCCGGTTGACAGCTCTAACATCATTACATTGGTAAACTCAGGCACGGCGTACTTGATGGGGAGTTTCTGCTCTGCTATCCACCAGGATGCGACTTGTAAGCTTTTTAGCGGAATTTCATTGGCTTGTGGGGAGCGCTGTGGCCAGAACTCAATGCCTACGTATTTCCATGTGCCCTGGTCGTCGAATTGCCCATACAGAGGGTTAAAATTGCGCAGTTGGAAGCGTAAGCTGTTGTGCTCTTGATTGATATAGCGCGCTTTGACATAAACTGATGTGAAAGAAGAAAGGTCAATTCCCTGACCGGTCGGCTGTTCTTGCTCATTGAAGAAATTGATTGAGATCTCGCAAAAAGGCCAGTTGTAATCAGAGGCGACAATGTGGCATGTCAGCAGCCACTTCCCGTCTTCTTCTGTCAATGTTGCCACCGAACTTCCGTTAAGGCTTTGGTCCGATATTGCCTGTACATTTTCGACGTTGTCAGGGTGAAGCAATAGTGTTCTTTCCAATAAAAAAAACTGCAAAGATATTGCGATAAACGTCACTATCAGCAGGGTTATTAATGTAATGCTATAGAGCTTTCTGTGCTCCATGAAATCCTCAGTTTTTCAACAATTCCATATTTGTGTTGCTCAATCTTGCAGTGCTTGTCATCCCTGATTTGTAATCAAACAGAACCCTCCCTTAAACACAGGAGAATCATTAGGTTAGAGTACAACTATAGGAGAGCTGTTAGTCCAGGCAATGTTTTAACGCAGAATTTTGCGCAGAAATATTGCTGACAGGCACTTCTCTGAGCTGGCCTAAAGATTGTGGCGACAGCGGTTTGGCCGTGAGATTCGGTTAAGCAACCGGTGACAGGATGATAAAAGGTCAGCGCCGTTTTTTGGGGTATTACGAGATGCTATTCGTCAGCGCCGGGTAGTAGAAATAGGCTATACCAGCCTTGCCGGTAAGGTGTCTAAGAGACTGGCGCGTCCGCTGGGATTAACGGTGTTTGATTCCGCTTGGCTGCTGACCATCTGGTGTGAGAGCGCACAAGATTTCAGACATTTGCGAGTGGATCGTATTCATCATGTGCTTGTCACTGAAAAAAGATTCAGAGATGAACGTGGACGGCGTTTCGCCGACTGTCTGGCACAGGAAGAGCAGAATCTTCGCCAGTTCTGCGGGGATGACAGTGGTAAGCTATCCGTCAATGACCAGCCAATGGAGTCGGTTCAATGATACTTCAATGCTTTTCGGATTTAGGCTTAACAAGCCTTAAAGCCCGGCCCTTAAAATGTGAGCACTTATGGCACGTACCCCGGTTCTGCTGCCTGCAACTGAGGCATTTTCTTTGCTCCTAATGATTCGACCAGGCAAAGCGAACCTACAAATTCCCCACAGATTCACAATACCAATATTGTAGAGTGGCCAGGCAGGTAGCCAAGCAGCAAGGAAAATATATGGGATATCGTTTGCTCAGCATACTAATAGGTTGCGTACTGGTTGTCAGTTGCGTATCTCCTGTAGATAAACTCATTGGCCCGCAAACTGACATACGCGGCGTTGGCACACCTATTGTGATTCTGGAAGCGGGCGCTGGTGATGGGGCATCTGCCTGGGAGCCGCTGCGCTCAAAACTAGCAGAGCATTCACAGGTATTTAGTTACGACCGCTCAAGGAATACGGATGCTTCAATGCACCGCAGTGGAAAGCAGGTAGCCGTTGCATTACAAGCCAGATTGCAGGAACAGGGCCTGAAACCACCCTATGTGCTGGTTGGTCATTCAATTGGCGGCCCATTTGTTCTGAGCTTTGCGATGCTTTATCCCGACCAGGTCGCCGGTATCGTGCTGGTGGATGGACGACCGCCAGGCTTTCGCAAGGCATGCGAAGAAATGGGGGGCAATATGTGTGAAATGCCCACTTGGGCAAAGACGCTGGCCGATGGCTGGGTGGTTGCCGAAGTGAATGGCATGGAACAGACCTATGCAGATTTAGGCGATTTGTCAGCGGTGCCCAATGTGCCAGTGGTGGTGATGTCAGCCACCAAAGGGCCACTTTTTGCTAACGATGGTTTCCGTGACGCCTGGCAGAAACAACAGCGAGAACAAGCTGAGGCCTTTTTGCAGGGTAAGCTGATGTTAATTCCTGATACCGGGCACTACATTCATCATGAACAGACGGCATTGGTTGAAACTGTGGTACTGGACCTTATTGCAAACTGGCGGCGGGCAAACAATCAATAGCCACTGTTGCCAGGATAAAATGTCTTAACGGCTGGCTTTGAAGAAATGAACGGATTACTGGCGGCGTCTATCATCCGCTTTATCAAAGGGCTGTGTTGTTTTTACTTTGTCGCATGAAGTGTGCTTTTTCGCCTTAAACAAGCTTACTGGCTGGGCCAGTAAGCTTGCAGGCGGTGAGGTTAGAAAGTCCAGTTAAGGCCCAGGTAGAAACGGCGGCCGTTGGTCCATTCGTTTACCACAATTTTGCTTAAGTGGTTTTCGTAATAGGGTTTCAGGTCTGCCACCGGAATACCGCTAGCTTCAGACAGCATCTCAAAAGCGGCATCACCGGTAATGGACGATTCAATAATTTGGTTGCCGTCGTCATCGGTGGCAATCACGCGATTGCCGGTGGCAGCGCCATTGTCATCCACTTCGTCAATCCACTTCATCTTATTGATAACCGGCTCATTTACAATCTGCGTAGTATCCAGATAGTGCACGACATTTTCATTGGTTAAGTTGATTGCCGCAAAGCTGGCTATCAGGTTATCCATGATTTTATAAGTGGCTTTAAAGTCTAACTGCGAGCGGGCATCGGTGTAGCGGATACCTTCGTTAAAGCTCCTGTTTGCAAACTCGCTGCGGTAGTTGTAGGAAAGACGGGCCGAGAAATCATCGTCTTCATAATATATTGACGCATTTATGGTGTCTTTCGACTGGCCAAACATAGGCTCTGTCTGGGTGGTAGTTTTAGCGCTAAAGCCGGTTACTTCAAAATATTCGCGTTGTGACGGGTCGCTTTGATGGGTTTCAATATCCGTCATATCGGCGATTTCATAGGCAAACTCAGAGGTGGAGAACGCCTGGTCCGGTACATCGGTATAGGTATAGTTAATCAGGCCACCAAAACCGTTCCCCAGGTCATGCTGCAACTGCACCTCAACCCCTTTTACTTTTTGCTCACCGGTATTGAAGTAGGAGTTGACCACATAGTCACCAAAAATCGGGTAGCCGTTGTTATCCGTTCTGCCTTCTTCACCCAGATAGTCCAGATTTTGAACCTTGGAAGTGGAGCGAACCATATCTTTAATATCTTTCTGGAAGGCGGTAACAGCAAAAATTGAAGACTCGGCAAAGTACCATTCCAGGCCGACTTCGCTATTTACTGAGGTGTAAGAGCCCAGGTTGGGGTTACCTACCGAACCCCGGCGCTGTGCATCCATGGCAAGACGTTCGGCATTGCCTTCTGGTGTCAGATCTTGCTGGCGGCCATCGGTGTAAAGTCGGTAGCGTTCCGTTACCAAATAGAAGTTACTTCTTAGTTGTTCCAGGCTGGGGTGGGAAATATTCTTGGACGCCGCTGCGCGTAAAATCAGGTCATCGGTTAAATTATACGAGACGTTGAAACTGGGCAGATAATCTTTGGTGCTGCTGGTTTGCACCAATGGCACATACTGGTTAAAACCAGCCAGCTCGGCGATGTAATCTGGATCGCTGGGATCGGTCGGATAAGACAACAACTGACCATTTTCGTCTTTGGCCACTTCTTTGCCAATGGACTCTCGCTCAGTATCCACTACCCGCACGCCCAGATTGCCACGGAATTTTTCACCGCTGAAGTTGACCATGGCATAGTAAGCCAGTAGCTCTTCGGTAACATCGTAATAGTCGCCGGCAGATTCTGTCATACCAGAACGACAACCATAGTAGTTGTTAGAACCCGATGCAGCGATGGCGTCTTCACAGGCGCCTCTGTTTGGAGCTAGCTCAGAATGCAGCAGCAGGAAATGATCATTGAGCAGGGCATTACGCTTACCCTGGTTAATATCAAAGTATTCGTCCGGTACATCATGACCTGCGGTGTCCAGACCAGACACCGTGCCACCTACCAGCTCCTCGGCGAGGATTAACGGGAATTTACTGGTTTCATTGGCATAACCATGGAATGTGGCATTTTCGGTGTAGTAGTTTTCGGTACGCTGAATATTACGGTACTTGGCACCGAATTTTACGCTGTCGATATAAAAATCGTTTTCCAGCTCCCAGGTAACATCGCCCTGGAAAAAGTCTTCGGTGTTTTCACGATAACGCGCCGTATTGCGTAAACCGCCCGTCAGCAGGTAAAACTCGTTAGTCGGTGCCAGCAAGAAGTTTTCGGCGCGTTGTTGTGCCGCCGCCAATGCTTCACCACTTAACGACGGATCAGCATGCAGGCCCCAGTAAACTTTACCTGTGTCTGGATTGTAGCCATACCCCAGGTTCACCCCTTCATAGGTGGGGATCTTCAGGGCGGCTTTGTCACCGGAGTAGGGCGTCTCGTAATCGCCATAGCGGGTGGCAAGGGTAGTCATGCGATCCATTACGGTACTGTCGGCCGTTGTCCGTCCTGCCTGAAGTTTGACGATAAAGGCATCTTTGGCATAATCCATGGTCAGGTGGATACGGTCTTGCTCTGTTTCTGTGCCGCTGCGATCGTTGGAATCTCTGCGCACCATTTCACCCCAGCGGGTGTCGCCGGCATAATAGTTGTCGCCATCCCACACCATACCGGCACCACGCACCAGGTTAACACCATCGACTGGGTAGGTGGCTGACAACACAATGTCGCTGACCGGATCCATCACCAAACGCGGATCCACACCCGCCACACCATTGCTGTATAACAATTGGCTCATGCGGAAGGTTTGCGCATATAGGTTGTCGCTCTTGTTGTCGCGATCCGAGCTGTTGCGGTTCAGTTCAAGATTGAAGCTAAGTGAGTCAGACGGTGCCCATTGCAAATTCACTGTGGTATCTAAGCGACTTTCATCGGTAGAAAATGCCGGAGAATAAAGCATGTTACCTATATTTCGTGGTGCCGTTTGCCCCAGCCCCCCGTTTCTTCGATCACCCAAGAACAAACCCCAGGTAGGATCGATATAAGTAGGGTCCATCACCTCGTCAAGCTGCCCCCAGTTATTGGTTTGGTTATTCCATACCCCTGAACTGTTTGGGTCGTTGGTCAGCGAATAAGCACCATTGCCTGCCACGGCCTCGAGATCGCCATAGGTATAGCCGTTTAACGCCATATGTCTGGTAATAATCAGGTTATGCCCATTCATATGTCTTAACTTAATGTCGCTACTGGCGCAGTCTTCGGTAGGACAGGCGATGGGGTTGGTTTGCTGGAAGCCGGTACCGGAACCAATACCGTCGGACTCAAATCCCGAGCGAAAGGCATTACGCTGTTGCAGGCTGACCGCAATGGATGCGCCAAATTTTTGGTCATCAGACACGAAGTTGTAAGCGGTGGAAATCTGTGGTGAAGATTTTTCCGAGGAGTCATTGTATTCCCCCTCAATGTTCAAATAGCCGTAACCATCTTCCTGCTCTAATGGCTTTTTGGTATGCAGAATAACCGTGCCGCCGATACCGCCGGCATCTAAGTCGGCGCGCGCCGATTTATGCACTTCTATCTTTGCCACTCGCTCTGCTGGAATGTTAGAAAAATCAAAGGCATTGCTCTCATCCTGGCCGGGCCGGTATGAGGCCGATTTGGCGGCTTGGCCATTAACCAGGGTGTTGGTGAGTTCGGGGGAGGTACCGCGAATTGAAATCTTAGCGCCTTCACCAAACTCACGTTCAATCTGCACGCCAGGTATGCGCTGCAAGGCTTCTGCCATGTTTTTATCAGGGTTCTTGGCAATATCTTCGGTATTAACCGAATCAACAACAGAGTTTGAAAAACGCTTGTTGTTCAGGTTCTCGCGAAGCGAGGAGCGAATGCCGGTAACTTGAATGACTTCAACGCCCTCTTTTTCGTTGTCAGTAGCAGTGTTTTGCGCTTCCTGAGCAGCAACGGACAAACTGCTGCCTATTAACAGCGCTGTACTTACGGCAATGGCGGTTTTGGATAATGGAATAGCCTTCATACCTTTCCCTTTCGATTTGTTGTGGTCAGTCTTTTGTGTCTGGTTACGGCAAACTGTGCTGGCTTAAAATTGCTAAATGCACCTCTGAGCAGCATTGTTACAACAGCTGTCACAGCTTCTCCGGTCGCTCCGCACTTGCCTGTTACTTTGCGCTTTATAGCCACTGATCGCGCCATGTTAGTTACCGGCGCGCTGAATCAGTGAGCGAGACTAAGAGCAAGTGTTAGGAATAAAATATCACAGCGTTAATGGTTTGTGAAAAATAATTTATTTTTTGTGCGTAACTAAATCCCATCAGTGACTTTGATGGTGTTGCGACCTACTTGATAAATGGATTTTTTGCCACAAAAACAACGCACTACCGTTGCGCTTGCGGCAAAATAGCTTGACCTGCGACGAATATCTTTAGTGTGCCGGTGCTTGTGGAATGTTGATCAGCTTTGTCGGTTTGTGATAGCTGCAACGTCTTCGGCGTCGTTTGTTGTTTGGCGACCTTTGCTATTGAGAGGTAGGAGTAAATTTGTGTTGCTAAGGAAGTGTTGCTCGATAGCGCGGCTGATATTGAGTCTGCCCACCGTTCTTGTTTCAACATATGGGTCAAGCGTCAGCCACAGCGAAATCTCAAGTGCTTCACCATCTTGCAACTGATGCAGCATCTCTGTTTGAATCTTACTGATTATCTTCTTTTCCTTGTCGGAAATGGGCTTACGCGGAACGGAGGTTTCGGCCTTGTCATCCTGCAATTTGTACATCAGTACCCTGTTGATATTGTCGGCTAGATTGTCACTGTGCCAAACGACCAACTCTTCTCCCTGGCTATGCCTTTGAAACCACCGGTTATGCAGTGAGCCAGTATACTCTCCGACATAAAGAATATTCTGCTGCTGGTAGTTTGAACCAAGTATGACCAGATATGCAGATGTGCCGGCCTTGAGAAAATTCCGGTTTGTCGGCTTGAATACTGTTGGTATCTGCCATTCACCGTTTTTGTGAGTATGACTTTTCTCGCCCAACTCAAAATGACCGGCTTTGACAAAGTCGAATCCAAGATAATTCTTATGCAGCACTTTTGTTGTTCTACCTTCTCGTTTAAGCATTAAGTTGCAGAGGTGAATTGTGCAATAGTGCATATGGCACGGCAGGTTACACCGACTGTCATTATATGCCTTATCACAGCAGCATATTAACGCCAGGAGGCTGAATCACCAGGAAACTATTTAGCTGAACTGAAATGAGAGACGGTTGTTTGCAGCACCCACCTGGAATACCTGGCGTTGTCAAAGTGTTCGATAACTTCATCCAGCTTTAGTGGGTACGACAGCATGCCATCCACCCTGGATGCAATACATTTTGATGCGTGAACTTTGGGCTGAATTGCCAACAGTAGCGCGGATTGATGCCGGTTCATTGAAAGTAAAGCCGGAACATAGTTCACAGAACTGTTCTGGCAGCAGTCGAGCACAATAATGTCGAAGTGGTGCAGCCGCAGCACCGCAGCCGCATCGTCGCAACTGATAAAGTAGGTCTCAATGGCTAAATCCACGGCAACTGAATTCAATGCCATCATATCGATAAAGTTATTGCTGACCACCAACACGCGTTTCACCGACATCAATCTTAACCCTGGCATGGCAGACTGAAACTTGCCTGTCATCTGAGGAATTCTAAAGTGTTGGGTGAATTGCTTGGCCGACTTGTAGGCTAACTGCATCGCCTGATGCTTGGCATACTTCACTACACCAGATAATGAAGACGCGGAAAGCCAATATTCGCAATGTAATTCCAATAACTCGTAAAGACTGCGTTTGCGTTCTTCTGCATTAACATAAGAGGGCGGCACGCTGCCCTTCCAAACGGTGACGGCAATCTCCAGGTAATCCTCCACGGGCTCTACGGTAATCTGTGTATTAACAGCGGTGCAATTAAAAACATACCCTGAGTCGTGTAATACAGCTGGCCAAAGTGGCATATCGGAAGCGCGAGTGGGCGGATTTGATGTTGGTTTCACCTTGATCCCTGGTTGATTTTTATTCTATATTGGCGAAGGATACGCGCTTTCTTCAGGGACCAAAGGGCCACTTTTGGTACTTTATGTACAGGGATGAACAAAAATGTATAAAACCGACCGCCCATCTTTACAATCTCAGCAGCTCAGCGTTAACGAAACCGTAAAAAGTCAGCTTCGCAATCAGTTGCTGGTGTTGCGTGCTGCCACCAATCGAACTCAGGAAGAACAAGCCACTATTTTTGGTGTATCGCTGTCTACCTATAAACGCTGGGAAAAAAGCGGACCCGATGTGTTTGACTGGGATTGCTGGGAACGGCTGCTGCATGAAGTGGAAGCCAGAGTCAATAAAGAGCACCGCCAAGCCTATATTGATATGTTTAGAAAGTTTCAGGAAGCGGCAGGTTATTTAAGGAAGTTTCTAAATATGTTTAAGCAAGGTAGTTGAAATGAGCAATATGGTGTTAAAAAAGGGGTTGTACCATATTGCTTTTCTTGTATGTGCTATTTTATTGCTCGCCGGTCTGCAGGATTATGACTTGCTCCAGCAGCTGATCTCTAACACTAAAAGAGAGGAATTAAGCTTACTCACATTAGAGCAGTTAGTTTTTTTTAATTTGATGTTAGGAACACTTGTCTGGGCTTCATTCTATTTTCGTGGGGTAAGCAATAGAGCAACAATTATTGAGTTTGGAATGCTGATTCCATTACATAACTTTATATATTACGGTTCACATAAGCTGTTAGCTGAATTACAGTATGGACTTTACTTTAAGATTCATGTGGGTGTCTTGGCCGCATTTACTTTCGCGTTTCTGTTTAAAAAACGACAAATGTTTAAACGTTGGTGTGCCTGGAAACTACAGAATATCTTGCCGGGTTTAGCGCGAGCAATAGTCAGAACGACTATGCCAACTCACTTGGACTTTCGTTTAAGACGGGTAATCAACTGGTATATTGTACTTGAGGTTGTCTATTTTCTGTATATGCTTGGATACGTTATTATGATGGGCATTCCTAACTCAGGTTCTATTTATGTCACGGAAAAGGATAGTGGACATATACATTCTAGTTTTGTTTACACAGTGCTTTACCAAGTGATAGGTGTTGTATTTCTGGTAGAAATTGTGTTTGCCATACGAAAGGATTGGGATGAACCCGACTTTTTGATTTCTAGAAATTAGATTTTTAAAGGGGCGTTGTGCCCCTTTTTTTTAAATTTGAATGGGCGATGGATAAATAACTTGAACTTCCTGACTCGGAGCGACCTGCTGCGTCGGTTGAGTAGGAGCAACCTCAACACTATTACTAACGATTGAATTCAATATCACTGCAAAAATTAAGTTTAGCATTTTCTAAGTCCTTTAAATGTGTGGGGTAATGTCCCGCGAATTAAAAAGCAAACTCTGTGCCATATATATGGTCAACAAACAGCAGCATAAATCGGCTGGTGGTTGAAAATTGGTCAGCTTTTTGACGCTAACAGTGTTGTTGTCATACAGATTAAGCAAGCGAAGTGTCAAAGAGTTGCTACTACACTCTGGAATCAATGGCATTTATTGCAGTTCGCTGTGTTGGCAGGCTCAGACCGGGGAATCTATCTTGAATATGGCGCTCTTTGGTAAAGCTTTACTGATCTGGCTGATGATTCTGCTGCTGGCCATTGCCAACGGCATATTGCGTGAATCGGTGCTGTTGATTGTGGTGGTGAAAACCGCGGCTTTTATAGTGAGTGGCCTGCTGTTATGCCTGTGTATTTTTATTATGACCTACCTGGCGCTGCCCTGGTTTGGCAGGTTACCTGCCAGCCATTATTGGCGGATTGGTGCATTGTGGCTGGTGCTGACCTTAGCCTTTGAATTTGTATTGGGCGCGGTGATTCAGGGCCATAGCTGGGCACAACTGAGTGAACCTTATACCTTTAAAGACGGTAATCTGTGGACGCTGGTGTTGTGTGTGACGTTTACTTCCCCCTATCTGGCCGCCAGACTGCGTTTTAAACAGGGCAGTAAGTTTTTGTAAAACTTGCTGTTCTGTCCCCGGTTTTTGCCATAGTACAAGCGGAATACTTTCACATAGGTTTCACAAACCTGTCGCTAGCCTGACTGCCATGCTTTTACAGATGGAATGCATTATGACGGTCGGACTGGTACTGCGTGACTTAACCCATCAAATTGCCGTGGCAAAGAACCAGCCCCTTAGCTTGCTGGACAAGCTGGACTTGCAGGTGCCTGAAGGGCAGCAAGTGGCGATAGTAGGGGCGTCGGGCAGTGGCAAAACCACCTTGCTGAGCTTGCTGGCCGGCCTGGAGCCGGTTCAGCACGGGCAGCTTGAGCTTAGCTTAAATGGTCAGCCTTTGCCGCTGTCACAGCTGTCGCGACATAGCGGTTTTGTTTTCCAGCAGTTTCATTTGCTGCCCGAACTGGATGCCATCAACAACGTGGCGTTACCGCTGAAATTACGTGGTGATCGTCACGCCCTGGCCAGGGCTGCTGACTGGCTGGATAAGGTCGGGTTGAATAAGCGCCATGGCTTTGCTGTCAGTAAGCTCAGTGGCGGTGAGCAGCAACGGGTCGCCATTGCCCGCGCCTTTGTTAGCGAGCCAGGTATTGTGTTTGCCGATGAACCTACAGGTAATCTGGATGAGCAAACCGCCACGGACGTAAGTCGTTTGATGCTGACCTGCTGTCGGGCAGCCAATACTAGTTTAATGTTGATTACGCACAATCAGGCATTGGCGCGGCAGTTGGATGCGGTGTACTACCTTCTGCATGGCAGGTTAAGCCTATGTCAATAATCCCCCCGGCTTTGCCAACAAAGTGCGCCGTTATAGCGCTGACCCTGCGCTACTTGTGGTTACAGACCAAGCAGCGCACCAATCTGATCCAACTGCTGACCTTAACCCTGCTGTTTTTCTATTTGAGTTTTATCACTTTGCTGGGCAGCGGTGCGCAGCATTTTCTGCAGCAGAATTTACAGCAGTTACTGGGGGCTGACTCAGTGGTGCAGGGCTATCGCCCGCTACCAGATGATGCCTTGGATCAGTTAAAAGCCAGGGTTGAGCAACTCAGCGAAACACGGGTTTATCGACTTACCCTCACACACCAGCCGGAGCAAGGCAGTGGGCAGGTTAATGCTGAGTTTGTGCAACTTAAGGCGGTGGATGACCACTACCCACTGCAGGGACAAGTACATATCAGTCAAAGTGCCTCTTTAGTGGCCTTGCCCACAGCACATGGACCGGCGCCAGGGCACATCTGGCTGGAACCACGAGTGGCTGCAGCTTTATCCATTCAACTCGGGGATGTGCTGATTCTGGGGCAGGCCAGACTGCGTTTTTCCGCGTTATTGATTGGCGAACCAGACCGGCTGCTGGAAGGGCATTCCACCGACATGCGAGCGATGGTGCATCAGCACAGCCTGAATGTTGTGGCTACTGAGCAAGCGTTAGAAGTGAAAACCTATCGCTATCTGCTGGCACACACTGAGTCGCAACTGCAAACTATTCAACCCATCCTGGCCGCGCACAGTGATTTAACCCTGACCAGCAAAGCACTGGGTAACCATCCGCTGGCCAGTGCCTGGCAACGGGTAGAAAAATTTATGGGCCTGGTCACGGTGTTGCTGGTGGTGATTGCTGCTATTACCCTGGCACTGAGCCATCAAAGTACCTTATTGCCAATCACCCATTTCACCACCTTATGTGTGGCTAACGGTATGCCACGCAGCGATACCTGGCTGGTGGCTCTGTGCGGCAGTCTGTATATGTTGTTCATCAGCCTGTTACCGGCGTTGCTTTTGGCCATTTTAAGCGCCGAGTTGACCGTTATTGTGCTGGCGCAGTTTGATATTGCTATCAGTCTTGACTGGCAGATCAACGGGGTATTAAACGCGGTGTTGCTGGGAGCTGCGATCTTTGTCTGCCTGAGTCTGGGCGCCTGGTTAAACGTCATAAAAACCCCCATCAGTACTTTGCTCAGACAAGCACACAGACCGACCCGTTTAAGCATGATCAGTTGGGCATTGCCATTGTGTGCGGTGGCCGCACTGGTCTGGTGGTATTCAGATAACTGGACGCTGACAACCATGATACTGGGCACATTGGCCCTGTGTCTGGGGTTTCTAATGCTGCTGACCTGGGCGGTGCTGAGCCTGGGACGATGGGGGCTGACAAGCCGGGCGACGTTATTCGGCTTTACCTTGTACCTGATGCAAAAACGTATTGTGGTCAAAGGCGCGCAAATTATTGCACTGGGCCTGAGCTTAACCTTGTTATTGCTCTGTGTCCGTATCAGTCAGGATGTTACTGATGTGCTTGAACAGCTTAGTTTCCGGGAGCAGGGCAATGTGATTGTCAGCCAGGTGGATGACAGGCAAAAACAGGCGCTGGAAGCCTTTGTCGGTCAGCACAACGGTAGTCTCAATCCCTTTTTTGCTTTTCAGTACGCCCAGCTTACCCATATCAATAACGCTGCCTTAGCAGACACAGGTTTGCAACCCAGTGAAACCCTGGCACGTATGGCCAGACCCATCAGGCTGCACTGGCGAACTCAATTAGCCACTAATAATCGTATTGAGCAGGGCACCTGGCCTGATACAGCACAGCTACAAAGCGAATACTGGCCGGTAACAGTGGAAGCCGAGGTTTTTGAAGACTTACAGCTCAATCTGGGTGACATCCTCAGCATGCAATTGGACAGCCGCCAGATTCAGTTGCAGGTTGTGGCAGTGCATAGCTATGTGCGTGGTGGCAGTCCGGTGACCTTCTGGTTTGTGGGCCAGGCACAGGCTCCTATTACTGGCAGCAAGGTCTGGTATATGGGGGATGTTGACCTGCCAGAGCAGGCGTTGGCTGAGCTTGGCCAGCTATGGCAATCCCATCCTGGTATGCGGCTGATTGCGGTGGAGTCGCTGCTTGGTCAGACCCGTTTTTACCTGAATGTATTGCTGGGCATGGTGCTGGGGATCAGCCTGTTTATTGCCTTGTTAAGTAATCTGCTGATGGCCGCTGCCATTCAGGTTCATCTGGAGCAAGACAAAGTGCGCAATGCTCTGCTGCTGAGTTTTGGTCTGGGCAAGGGCGAACAAATTCGTGTTGTGGTGTACGAATGGGCGGTGATCACCTTGTTACCGGCGTTTGCTGCCATGACCAGTGTGTATTTGTGTATGCAGGCATTTTATACCCATGAACTGGGCCTGCCTTATCAGGCCAATGGCTGGCGGCTGACCCTGGAAGCCATTTCTATGGCGCTGGGCATTGCCACGGGTGGGATCCTGATGGCCAGGCGTCAGTTGCAACAATCCGTGCGCCAGTTGCTGACACAGCAGTAGGAGATAAACATGAGATTATTTCGCTCAATCGTCCTGGTTACAGCCATCGCAAACTTTGGTGCTCAGGCAGACCTGCTGGCGGCCGCCCGGCCGCAAATCTGGCCGCAAACAGGCGATAGCCCGGTGCTATTGGTGCCCCAGCAAGATGAACTGGTGCTGATGCGCCAAACCAAGGAGGGGTATGCTTCGCTGGGCAGCCTGAATGTTAAAACACATGGCATACACGCCATGGCGATGGCCAATATCGCCGGGCGAACCTTACCTGTGTTTGTCACGGAGCAGGGCATTGATGTGCTGACAAACGCCGCGTCTTTGCTGCCGCAACGTCTGATTCAGGTTAATCACCTGTACCAGGGACGGCAAATGCAGGACACACTGGCAGCCATGCAACATATCGATTTTGTGTTTGACCTTAACCATGACGGTTTGAGTGATATGTTGCTGCCTGATGCCCAGGGCTTGGTATTGGCCATTCAGCAAGGCAATGGCGGCTTTCATTTGCAGTCTGTGGCGTTACCCCGGCACAGTCACTTTACGGCGCTGAGCTTTGAAAGCCCGTCGGTCAGTTTGTCGCTGCCTTATGCCTTTGTGCAGGCTGATACAAAGGGTGATGGCCGGCGTGATTTGTTGTTTGTTTATGCCGACAAAGTGTGGGCTCTGTTGATGGAAACCACACCGACAAATGCTGATAGCACCTTTGTGCTACGCAGCATTACCAGCGTGGCTGATTATGTTCAACAGCAAGATGAGCGGTTGCGATTTGCCGCTCTGACCGACATTAACGGCGACAGCGTACCTGATCTGATCTTGTATCAAACCAATAGTGATAAGGATACATCACAGCATCTGTTGGTTTACCCGGGGCAGCATAACGAAAACGCTATATTGTCTTTTCGTGCAACAGCACAAGGGCGTATCAAAGTCACCGGTGAGCTGGTAGACGTCGGCTTTGCGGATTTTAGCGGCGATGGTAAAGCCGAAGCCTATACATTGGCCACTGAACTGGGGATGGGCAGTCTCTTTTCGGTTATCAGTGGTGGTGGGCTGGACATGCAGATCCACATGTATCTGCAAACCGATGACGGACAATTCAAACAGACTGACAGTGCCACCCAGACAACGGAATTTGCGCTAGATATGCAAGGCTTGCAATTTGGTACCTGGTTTCAGGCCGCGCCTTTTATCACAGCAAAGCGGCATGATCTGCTGTATCTGGCCGACAGCCAAACCCTCAAGCTTGCTGTAGGTCATCAGCAAAAAGGGCTGGCTGGCAAAGGTAAAAACCTGGCCCGCGCCGAACATAACCGGCAGCACTGGTTTGTGACCCTGGACACCGATAACGACCTTGTCTGGGAGCTGTATCTAAAGGAGTTTGAAGGGAAGGCACTCAAAAATCTGCAAAGAGTGACTATAAAGCCCTGAAAGGTAGCTAAACACAAACCGATAATTAAGTCTTGCCAGAACAACAAATGAAAACTTAGAGTATGTAAGCGCTATCATTTGATTCGGAGACCCGCTGCATATGCCTGTTACACTCTCTGTCCGTATGGGCACTACCCTGTTGCTATTAACCTGTCTGTTGGCTTGTGACAGCCAGCAACATCAGGTCAGTACCGATTCAGCACCGGTTGAGATGAGAGCCGTAGCGGCCGAACTGGTTCAACAAGATGGCCAGTGGCGTATATTGCGTGGCGGTGAACCTTATTTTATTAAAGGGGCAGGGGGCAGTCATAGCCCGGCTCTGCTGGCACAAAGTGGCGGTAATTCGGTGCGTACCTGGAGTACCGACAATGCTGAAGCGGTACTAAACAGCGCCCAGCAAAATGGTCTGACCGTGATGCTGGGCCTGCGCCTGGGCAAAGAGCGCCATGGCTTTGATTACAATGACCAACAGGCGGTTGCTGAGCAAAAAGAGCGGGTGCGTCAACTGGTACTGAAATATAAAGACCATCCGGCACTGCTGGCCTGGGGTATCGGCAATGAAGTTGACCTGTTCTATACCAATACCAATGTATGGTATGCGGTAGAAGAGATCGCCGCCATGATCCAGGAATTGGATCCTAATCATTTGGTGACGACCGTCACCGCCGGTATAGACAAAAGTAAAGCTGAGCTGATCGCCCAGCGGGTCCCCAGTATCGATTACCTGAGTATTAATATCTATGGTGGGCTGGAAAATCTGCCCGCACATTTAGATAGCATTGGTTACCAAGGCGCCTATGTGGTCACCGAATGGGGCCCAACCGGTCACTGGGAAGTGCCGAAAACCGAGTGGGGGGTGCCCATAGAGCAAAGCAGCACGGAAAAAGCCCAGGTGTATCGACATCGCTACCAGCAGGGTATTGCTGCCGCGCCTGAACGGGCACTGGGTTCTTACGCCTTTTTATGGGGGCAGAAACAGGAAACCACGCCCACCTGGTATGGGGTATTTACCGAGGCGGGCAAAGCCAATGAAGTGGTGGATAGTCTGACTTACTTATGGACAGGGCAATGGCCACTTAGTCGTGCCCCTTCTATTAGTGGCTTTAGCTTAAACGGCCAAACTGCCGGACAAAGTGTGCATGTAAAAGCCGGGCAAGCGGTTAACGTGCAGCTGACTTATCAGCCCGGCAGTGAAGATAGTGCATCTATTCGCTGGGAAGTACTACCCGAAAGTACCGATATTAAAGCCGGTGGTGATCCGGAAGCCCGGCCGCAAGCAGCGGTACTGACCGTCACCCCAACTGAACAGCCAGGCCAGATGGCATTCGCCGCCCCGCAAACGCCTGGCCCCTATCGCTTGTTTGCCTATGTGGAAAATGCCACAGGGAAAGTCGCCACCGCCAATATTCCTTTTATGGTGGATGGGCATTAAGGGGCGTCAGGCTGACATACAGGGTTCGATGTGCAGACTGGAGCTGAATTACCAATACTCAACAATACGACTGACCTTGTCACCCTTAAATTCGAACAGGGTCAGGCGCAGCTCTGTGCCGCTGTCACTATGATAGGCACGTTGCACCGCCGCTGCCTGTTTACCCGGAATAATGTGGATCAGCCTATAACTGTCGGGTTCATCGTCCTGATAACGGCCTTGCTTAAAGAAGCTGACCGAGTTGTTGTAAAGGGTCTCCCTGGAATAGATGCCTCCGTAACCTTCGTGCTGATAAATATAGTCATCTGTGTACAAGGCAAACAGGGCATCAATAGCTGCCAAAGAAGATAGATTGCTGTAGGCGGTACGCTGAGCGTTCAGAACGTCTTGGGTCAGCTTGAGTATATGCTGCTGTTGTGGGCTTAAACCCGGTTGGCCGGCAGGCTCTGCATAAGTTGCTTGGCTTACCAATAATGTCAGTAGCAAGAGAAAGTAACGCATAGGTTTTCCTGTTTTATCAAAGGGAGTTGCCGTATATCGTGCTGTTTGTTGCAGGCACTAATCCAGGTAGCGCCGCATATGTTGAATTAAGCCTTCTATATTGAACTTCAGTACCCAGATTGTGCGCCCCTTGCAGTGTTTAAGCTGATCATGCTTATTCATATTCAGTTCCTCATACATGGTTGTTATTTGGGGGGAGATGCCACATCGGCGTTATGGGCTTCGCTGACCATACCTAACTGCTTGGCCATTTGTTGATAATGGGTAAGTAACGGGTCGTTGCTGCTGATTGCCAGCGAAATGGCTTTGGTCAGCAAAGGTTTAGCCTGGTTCGGTTGCCCGGCGGCCTGGTAGGTCTGTGCCAGAGCGGCCAGGGCTTTGGCTGAGCTGGGCTGCAATTGCACCCAGCGCTTACCCAGTGCCAGGGCTTCATCGTATCGCTCAGCCCGGCGCAGCATCATGGCTGCCGCCCGCAAACTATCGCTGTTGCGGGGAATATCGGCATTTGGCCAAACCCTGAAGCCAACCAATTCGCTTAAGTAGGCATAGTAGTTGTCTATTTGCTTCAGCATGCTTCCTGCCTCGCTGTTTTCGCGAAATGCATTAAAGTTCAGGCCAATATCAAAATCCTGGCGGGGAAAAACCAAATCCAGGGCCGACAGCAACGCTTGAGCGGCCATAGGGTAGTGCCCGAAATGGGTAATTTGTTCGGCGCGCACCTGGTAAGCGGGAAATGGCGCCAGCCTGGAGCTAAGCGTTTTTAAAGTGTCGGGCTGAGTAGGAGCTTCCGTTGCATCTGTGGTAGCAGAAGCAACGTACAGATAGCCCTTGTGCGCCGGACGCTTGACCAGTTGCTCGATCAGGCTGTCAATCAAACTGCTGTTTGGGTGATATCCCATGCCAACCACGCTCGCTGCCGCAAACAGGAAGTGGCCGTCAAACAAGCTGGGATCTTTAATCAGGCTATGCGCTGCAAACGCCGCGGTGGGCGACATGCCTATCAGCAAGCGAAAGTTATTACTGCGCACCTGTTGGTCTACCTGTGGCAATAATTCCTGTGCCAGATAGGCGTGAAACGCGTCTGCATCCTGCCCCCAGAAGGTTTTGTCATCCGCTGCGCCAGGCAAACCGCTTTGACTTTTATAAAGTTGCGGGGAAATCGAAATACCGTCATCGCTATGCACCGCCACGACAATGGATTTAGGCATGGCCGCTGTGGTGCCCA
Source organism: Bowmanella denitrificans (assembly GCF_039522935.1). NCBI lineage: Bacteria > Pseudomonadati > Pseudomonadota > Gammaproteobacteria > Alteromonadales > Alteromonadaceae > Bowmanella > Bowmanella denitrificans. Next base: position 25,793 of record NZ_BAAAEI010000017.1, read on the forward strand.
GATGGCGGGTGACGCCTACGACCAGATCGGCCAGAGTCCAGGTATCCAGGGTATAGATAACCGGATAGCGGATAAAATCAGCATCCAGATGATAGTCTAGCGGCAGGTAGATATCGGCGCGCATACTGCGCTTTAAGTGACTGGACTCGATAGTCAGGCTGATCTTGTCCTGCAGCATAGTATTGGCATGGGTCCAGCAGGAAAACAACACTGCCCACAGCAGGGCAAACAAAGGGCAAAGCTTGTACATCTTTTCGCACACCTTATTTTGGGGTTATGAATCCATGCCACCCTAAAATAGGCTCGGGCGATTGCCATGGGTGCCCCTTGATTTATCCCTGATTTTTCACTGATGCCTTTATTATTCAACAAGTTAAATTTATTTGTCTGGCAGCGCTGCGCATTAATCTGCGGCTGTTATGGCCTGTGCCTGTGTTACTATTCAAAGGTGCAGAACCATAACAATAACGATTTATGAGCAAACAATTTCTTCTCGGGCAGGCCCAAATTGATCTGACCCGCAATCAGATCATCCTGGCCGGGCAGAAGCAAACCATGCAGCCCAAGGCCATGGCGGTCTTGGCCGCGCTGATTGACGCACAGGGCCAGGTTGTAACGGTAGAGGCCCTGCTGCAGCGGGTTTGGCCCGGCACTGTTGTGACACCCAATACTTTGCAGCGCTGTATCGCCCAACTGCGTAAAGCGTTGGACGATAACAGTCGTGAGCAACGCATCATTAAAACCCATGCTAAACAAGGTTATAGCCTGGAAGTCAGGGCCGAGCTGCCCGGCACCGATCTTGGTTCTGATGTTACTTCTGGCAACCGCCAGGGTTTATCTATACCTCATGTGGTGGTAGCGGCTGTCGTCTTGCTGAGCTTGATCATGGCCGGTTTTTACCTCAGCGCCGATAACGTGCAGTCCTACAATAAACTGCACTATCTGACGACCTCCAGCGGCAAGGAAAGCTTCGCCAGCTATTCCCCTGATGGCCGCTACATGGTGTTTCACCGCTTTTTGGGGCAATGTGACAACCATTTATGGAGCAAAGACTTACACAGTCAGTTGGAATCACGCTTAACTCACGAAGCGGGCTTTTTTCAGCAACATAGCTTTGCCCCTGGCGGCGACCGGCTGGCTTTTGTGGGTAAAAGTATCTGTGGCAAACCTGATGTACCCGAGTGCTGGGAATTGAAAACCCTGGATATCACTGCGGCGCTGGCCGGTAACCAGAATGCGCAAACCCGCATAAGTTGTGATGACGGCAGGCTATACGGGCCGCAATGGATGAATAACGGTAAGATTGCCTTGCTGAAAAAACCACATAATGGGCAATGGCAACTGATTACCTACCATGTACGCGATAATCTTGCGCAGCCCTTGTATGCACCAACAGACCAGCGGTTATACAACCTGGCCTATTCGGCTGGATTAGACACCCTGGCGTTACTGGGAAAAACGGCTGAGGGTAAAGACCAGCTCACCTTGCTTAATAGCAGCGGTGAGGTGCTGTCATCAGTGGTACTGCACTTTCCGCTGCCCTTATCACAGTTTGAGCTGCTCGAATTGAGTTTTCATCCCAGTCAGCCGAAGTTATTGGTGTATAACAGCCAGCATCAGTTTGAAGTGAGCTTCAGTGGCCGTATAACCACAATTAGCCCCTTGGCTGCCAAGGCTATCTATTCATTAGTGTATGCGCCGCATCAGAACACATTACTGGCAGCTTATGGTATGCGGGACTGGGGCTTTTATCTGCATAATCTGTCTGCTGCAGGTGAGCAGATGCGCACCCTTCCAGAAAAGTGGGATTCCACCTTCGCTGACACAGATGCCCGCTTTCAGCCTAAGGGCGAACTGATCGCCTTTGTCTCCAATCGTTCGGGTCAGCAACAGGTATGGCTGATGGACGAGCGGCGCGTCTGGCAGCTTAGCCAGTTTACGCAAGGTTCGATTGCCGGTCTGACCTGGTCTCCGTCTGGCCAGCAGTTATTGGTTAATCATACCGACCGCCTGCTGTTGCTGGATCTCAGCGGCGGTGTCGAGGTGCTGCCCGCACCTTTTGCGGCTATGCAGCTTTATCAGTGGAGTGAGCAGGGCGAAATCCTGTTTTCCACACAGGTTGCATGGCAACAGCGCATTGTTGCCTGGGATCCATATCAAGGGCACTGGCAGCAATGGCATGTGCCAGATAGTAGCTGGGCGCAGCTTGACGATAGCGGCCGGTTGCTCAGCTTGTACAACAATGGCCAGCTGTGGTTGCATGGCCGCGATGATGCAGAAGAGCCCAGGCAAGTGGTAAGTCACATTCAAAAACGCTTTGTCTGGCATCATGGTCAGATTCTGGCGGTGGATAAGACCAACCAGTTGGTGCGTTACCCCATGTCGACCTTACAGGAACTGAGCCGTTCTCCCCTGACCACCACCTCGTTGTATGTGGATGACAGCCAGGGCAGTCGCTTGCTGATTGCTGAGCTTAGCGATGTGCAACAGGATATTGTCGAGTTAAGGCCATAGGCTGGTACTTTCCAACTACTTGTGGGATTTCGTTTAATCCAGCCTGAGTTGAAGGTCGGGTTGACGGCCTTTGCCTTTGATATGGATGGCGTTATCGGTGAATTCCACCAGACTATAGGCGGTTTGTGGGGTATCCAGCATGGCGTGGAAAGTAACAAAATGGATGCCATTGTGTCGCCCGTAATCGCCTTTATGGTTATGACCGTTAAACCAGGCCTTTACCACCGGGTAGCGGCTGATCACTGCCATCACTTGTTGATGATTCCAAAGCTGATGCGGGTCGGCGGGATACAAGGGGAAATGGCATAACAACACCACCTTCTTCTGTTCATCGGTGGCCTGTTGCAATTGCCCATCCAGCCAGTTTAGCTGGTCTTCACCTATGGCACCGTTCCAGGTGGCCCCCAGAGCATACTGCTTAGCTATCAGTGCCAGGTTTTGCTGATGTCTGGCACTGTCTGATGGCCAGCCGTGGTGACTGACATCATTGCCGTCCAGGGTGATAAAGCGCCATTGGCCAATATCAAATTGGTAGTAGCGATCTGGCATATCCAGGGTTTGAGTGATCAGCCCTTTGTATTGCTCTGCCACATCAAATTCATGATTGCCCAGCACATGGTAGAAAGGCGTCTTGCTGTTCGCTGTGATCGCTTTAAGCCGCGCATAGCTGTCAAAGTCCTGGTCGATAAAATCCCCCAGATGCAGAGTGCCTTTGGTCTGATGGCGGTTAATGTCCTGCACCGCCTGTTGCAGTTTGTCAGGGCAACTGCGATACAGGCGCTCGCCTTTATTGTCTTTGTCGGCATACTGGCAATCGGCGATCACCGCCAGGGTAAAGGCTTGGGTATCGGCCCAAGCAGGCGAGCTGATCATCAGGGCGGCCTTGGCAAGCAGAGCCAGCAGGCCGGGATAAAGGGCTTGTTTATACATTTGCTATCCTAAATGGCAATGTTGTTGGCAGGTTATTGGGCCTCATCCTGGCAGCGTCCTTGCCGCCTGAGTTTAGGCTTTTGTATCACACTAAAGATGACGATTTAACGAGCGGCTGAGCGGCATTCCTTTACTGCAGTCTTCCAGTCAAACCAGGACATATAGGCGTATTGGCCACCGTAATAAGCGACTAATCTGCCATCTTCGCTGACCCTGAATCCGGCAGCACCATCGGCACCGCGACCATCGGGCAGACTAGAGCTGCCCACTGTAGTTTGCGCATAAGGCGTGGCGCTGGTGGCCAGGCTAAAGGTGCCATCGGCGTTAAAGTAGGCGCGATACGCCTTCACAATATTGTTGCCGGAATTGGCGCCACAGATATTCTCCCCGGTGTAGGTATGCACCACATACCAGTTATTGGTGCTGTCTTTAACCAGTTGGGCGTTCTGGCCAACACTTTTGCCGCAACCTGTGTTGGCCGGCGATTGATATTGATTGACCAGCATAAAGGCGTTGATGTCCAGCTCACCCTCGGCACTGGTACCGTATTGGAACAAGTCGGCAGTACTGGCTTTGTAAGCTGCACCAGTACCGGCGTTCATATTGTGTAGGATCAGCCAGTTGTTACCCCCTTCCTGCGCCAGCCACACATCGGTGATCTGGACAAGCGGATGGTTTGCCAGTGTAGCGATTTCGCCCTCATCGCCGTCCTGGCTGAATTGACGAATGCGTACCTTGTTTTCATTTTCTGAGGCGATAATCAGATAACCCCGGTCAGGACCGCTTTGTTGTGGCGCCGGTAACCAGGCGATGCCGGATGGATGCTGTTCGGTGATAAACAGTTTTTCCGTCATGGGCAGCGTCTGGTCTTTGCCAATCAGATCTGAGCCATTTGTAAACTGGCTGGCCGACACGCGAAACGCCATGATTTGCCCATAATCACCATTGCCGGTTTCCGAATGGCTGACAAAAGCCAGTGCACTGCCATTGCTGAAGCGGTGGCTCAGGGTCATAGATTGATGGTGGTCACTGATTTCAAAGGCATGATCGCTTTCGGTGTCCAGCGTGAAGTTCTGGCAGCTTTGGCTCAGGGTGTTCAGTGCATCAGCGATGTTGGTGTTAAGACGGGGCTGAACATACGCATCGCTGGTGGCAAAAACCGGGCCGCTGCTGAGTAGTAACAGCGCGGCAACTTGGCTTAATCGGGTTCGCATGGCGTTATCCTTTTTGGGTTAAGAGTTTATATAAGTGAGATCTGGCCCGGCCCAATCTCGCTGGCCAGCACCTACCTGCCTGGAATGACTTAAAGCGCAGGCACATTACCAAAACAAACCAGGGCGCCACTTTTTCCAGCGCCGGGCCGCATTTCATAAAAAATTCACACTCAGCACCGACTATGTCAGCGCTCAATAGGCGTGATCACCGCGCTGGTTTGCACTGAATCTGAAGTTTTTTAAAGATTTTGCGACTTTTGTGAAAAACCGGCCGGGGTTATTTGTCTTGTACTAAACGCAAGGTAGCAAGTTCGAAGTATGTCGTTATCGTCGAAAGTTGAACCCATCGGGGACTATTCCCTTCCCGCCAGGCAAAGCACAAGCAAAAGCCGGGGCAATACCTATCTGCACAGCTTGTATCGGGAGCATGCCGGCAATATTCGTAAGTATCTGCAACGCAATTACGGTTCTGGCCCGCCGGAGCCGGAAGATGTGGTACAGGATGTGTTTACCAAATTTGGTGAAAGTTTAGAGGCCGGCACAGAAGTGCACAGCGCGCTGATCGAAAACCCCAAGGCCTATCTGTATAAAATGGCAGTCAACCATACGTTGAATGCGATTGGCCGGGTCAAGCGTATCAATCAATTTATGGCCGAACAGATGTCTACTGACGATGAGGGACTGGATGAATTAGGCCCTGAGAACATTTGGGCCCGGCGCGACGAGCTTGGTGCGGTAGGCAAGGCAATGCAGTTGTTATCGGAAAAGCAGCGGCAGATATTAGTGCGCAGTCGGATCAAAGGTGAAACTTACGCTCAGATTGCACAAGCCCTGGATTGCAGCATAGCGGATGTTTCCAGGCAATTGGTGGCAGCCCTGGCCATTTTGCATCAGGCCAGCCAGCAGGATGATCACACCAACGGAGCTCAGCATGGCAGATAAGCAATTTCCTACCCGGGACAGTCAGGCCGACATACAGGCATTAGAGTGGGTGGTACAACTGCAATCAGGTCAATTTAGCCAGGACGATCAGCTGGCTCTCAAGGCCTGGCTGGGTCAGCACGCCAGCCATCAGCAGGCTTTTGAGCGGGCGGCCAGACTATGGCAAAACACGGGTATAACGGATGAATTGGTGTTTTGTGCCGAAGCTCAGGGGCAAGCGGTAACAGATATTGCCCGGCAAGGTTGGTGGCAACGGGCCAAACAAGCTTTATCCTGCTGGGGGATGCCATATGGTTTACCGGCGGGGGCGTTTTCCATTCTGGCCTTGGCTGTTTTGTTGGGCTGGCTGTGGCGTGGCAATGGTGCTGACATTCAATACTATGCCTCTGATTATCTGGGCAATAGCCAGGTGCGGCTGCTGGACGGCTCTGTTGTGACCTTAAGTGGGCGCTCATCGGTATCGGTGCAGCTTAGTGACGAAAAACGCAGTATCAAGTTGTTAGAAGGGGCGGCCCATTTTGCCGTAGCTAAAGATCGAGCCAGGCCTTTTGTGGTGTCGGTGGATAACCTACAGGTGTGGGCTGTCGGGACCGCCTTTGAGGTCAGAAAAGCCGAAGCGATTCGCATCTCGGTGGACGAGGGTCTGGTGGACGTGGTGGCCCGTACCCATAACAGCAACATGCTGACCTCATTGCGCGAGGGTGAACGAGTCAGTTTTGATGCCCAGGGGCAATTTTCTGCGGTGCAGCCCTTTGATATAGAACAGCAACTAAAGTGGCGCGAAGGTCGGCTGATTTTTGCCCATGCGCCCCTTCGAGAGGTGCTGGCCGATATCAATCGTTATCGTCAGGTACCTATCTTACTGGCCGATGCCAGGCTGGGTGCGCTGCCGGTTACCGCAAGCTTTGCCATTAGTGATGCAGAGGGGCTGATTCAGGGCTTGGCAGTTACCCATCAACTTAAGGCGTCGCGTAGCGAGCAGCGCATAATGCTGAGTCGCTAAGGTAAAAATATCGAAGGTTTTTATTTCTGTCATATTTTCGCGGTAGCGTGCATGCCTGTGTTGGCAAGTGGAGCGTGGATAAGCGGTGATAAGAGGCAGTGTTGCCATAGGGCTGTTGTTAGGGACGCTGCTTTGCCCGGCCAAAACATCAGCCACTCAAACGGCCATAAGTTATGCGCTGACGATCCCTGCCTTACCTTTGGGCGACGCCCTGCGCCAACTGGCCGAACAATCCGATTATTCCTTACTGGCATCCAGCGACATCCTGCCCGATATTCAGTCCACACCGCTTAACGGCGAGTACTCGCTGAATGAGGCCTTGAGCTTGCTGTTGACCGGCAGCGGTGTTAAAGGGCTATTGCAGGACAAGATGATCTTGCTGGTTGCCGAGGCTGCGCGGCCGGATAAAGTTCAGGCCGCGGCCATGCAAACGACACAAAGTGCCACAAAAGTGCTGGAAACGCTGGTGGTGCGCGGTTATCGCGATAGTCTTAGCGCATCCCAGGCAAAAAAAAGGGCCAGCGCGCTGGTCAGCGATGCGGTGTTTGCCGAAGACATCAGTGATTTCCCTGAGCTGAATTTAGGCGATGCCTTGCAGCGCTTACCTGGTATGGTGGCTGAGCGCGATAACGGTGAAACCCGCCAATTAGGACTGCGTGGTTTAGGACCTAACTTTGTGCGGGTGCAGGTCAATGGGGTGGAATCGCTGGCCACCTTTAACTCGGTGTTTGATCACAGAGGCTCGGCCGGGCGCACACGTAATTTCGATTTTAATATTTTTGCCGCTGAGCTGTTTCGCCTTATCCAGGTGGATAAAACCTACGCTGCCAGTCAGGATGAAGGTGGCATAGCCGGTACCATCGATCTGGTGACGCCCAAACCTTTTGACTATGAACAGGAGCAGGCGACATTCTCGGTTAAAGGTGCCTATAACGACCTTTCTCAAGCTTATTCACCGCGTCTTTCTGCGCTTTTTTCCCGCCAATATGTCAACCTCGGTGCGTTGCTGGCTGTGGCATACAGCGAAACGGACAGCAGTGAGACCGGCCATCGCGATTGGGGGTGGCGGACCTTTTCGCATAAATTGGATGCCTCAATTCCTGCTAACACGCCCAGCCAGCAGTCCGCTGATTTGGTTGGCCCCACCGTCGCTTCGTACACGCTGGCCAACCGGGTACAGCAGCGGCTGGGATTAACCAGTGCCTGGCAATGGCGTGTCACACCGCTTTGGTCACTGGATGCTGATCTGTTGTTCGCGCAACTGCAAAGCGTTGATAAGGAATACAATCTGGCTAATCAGGATCCGCAAGGCCTGCTGGCGCTGCAGTCTGATGCCCACAATACGGTGCGATTTGCTGCCTTTGCGCAGGCCGATATTCGCAGCGAAGCAAAATATTCTGAGGTTCAGACCCGCTTTATCAATGCCACCTTAAAAAGTCACTATCAAGCCAACGAACGCTGGCAGTGGTCCTGGCTGGGCAGTCTCTCTGAGTCACAATTTAGCAGTCCGGTGCATGACAAGATTTTCCTGCAAGCGCCACATCAGCCTTTCAGCTTTGACTATGGTGATGAGCGTCGTTTGCCGGTGAATCGCTACGGTGAGGATTTGCGCCGTGCGGACATTTGGCAGTTGCATCGTGCCGATGTACGTGAGGACGAGATCCGTAACCGCTTTTATACCGGCGAACTGAACGGCCAACTGCGCTTGAATCAGCAACTAAGTTTACAACTGGGCCTGCAATATAAGGATTTTCTCTCTGAAGGCTTTGAGCGCAGGGATGATGTGAGGGGCCTGAATGATCTGGCATTGCCGTTTGTGGCCAGTGCTCTGGCTCATCCGCAACACCCCCAGTATCAGGTGGCCGATGTCGGACAAAGCTTTGACTTGCTGCTGTCTGAGGGACTGATTGGGCGGGTGTCGGGCGGCGCATTTTCCCGTGAGTTGGACGAGGCATCCAATCGGCCGGGAACCGCCTTTGACGTGCAAGAGCAAAACACCGCGCTGTTTGCACAACTGGATTTTAGCTACCGGGATCTGCGCGGCAATCTGGGCCTGCGGTATCTGGATAGCCAGGTGCGAAGCCGCGGCGAAGCGCTGGCTCAGACGCAGGGAGGAAGCTTTACCCCGGTTTCGTTCAGCAATCACCATCACCAGTGGTTGCCAGCCTTCAACCTTGCCTGGGATTTGAATGACAGCCTGACCTTAAGGTTGGCGGCCGGACGCAATCTGTCCCGACCGGGGCTGAGCGACCTGCGTGCCACCACCGATGTCAGCATTGCCGATAATCGGGTCGATAATGGTAACCCCAATCTGACGCCGTTTATTGCCACATCCTGGGATCTGGGTGCCGAATATTATTTTGCTGAGCAGAACTTCCTTGGTCTGGTGCTGTATTACAAGGATTTAGATTCCTACATTGTCAGCCAGACCCGTCTGGTGAGCTTTGACGAGTTAAATCTGCCTGACAGCCTGCTCACTGAAGACCGCCAAGGTCAGCTTTTTGCTTTATCGCAGCCAGTGAATGGCCAGGGCGGCTACATTCAAGGGGCGGAATTGTCCAGCCGTTATGAGTGGACGCCGGGTTTTGGTTTGCTGGCCAATTACACCTATGCCAGTGGTGACACGCATTACCAAATCAATGGCCAACAAGTGCGAGCGCCGCTGCTGGCGCTGTCCCGCCATACTTATAACCTGACCTTGTATCTGGAAAACGCGATTGGCGGTATCAGGCTGTCCACCACCTACAGAGATCGCTATTTTACCCAGCCCGACAATATCAATATGTTTAGCGGCGTAAATGCCACGCAATTTGTGGATGCGGCGGCCTTTTATCGCCTCACCGAGCGACTCAAGCTGAGCTTTGAAGCCTTAAATCTCACCAATGAACCCATCGACCTGTTTGCCTCCCCTGTGGCCAATCGGCCTTTAGTGCACACCCAATCGGGGCGCACCTTCCAGTTCGGGATAAGCCTCAGCCTGTAAAGGTTGCCGGGCCGTGTTGGTGGGGTGTCAGCAGATCTTTAATTTATGAAACTTTTATGAAGATACGCCTTTTGCTGAAAAGCGGGTAAGGGTCGTTTGTCTTGTGGCTGATGCATCAACAAGGCCGCATAACAGCGCCATTTACCACAAGAGCCGTTATTTTGAGGAACCCGCTATGAACTCCCGTATCCGTATTCACAAAGTTGCCATTGGTGTGGCCAGTGCTTTAACCCTGTCGGCACAGGTTATGGCTGAGCAGACCCCAGATGGTGCAAACGCGATTGAACAGATTGTTGTAAAAGGCTATCGCTCCAGCCTTAAAGAGAGTGCGGCCATGAAACAGCAGGCCGACACTGTCACCGAAACGATTCTGGCTGAGGATATCGCCAATTTCCCCGATTTAAACCTGGCCGAATCGCTGCAGCGCATCTCCGGTGTCACCATTTCCCGCGATTCGGGTGAAGGCCGTCAAATTTCGTTACGGGGTCTTGGTCCTAACTTTACCCGTACCCGGGTTAATGGCCTGGAGGCGCTGTTTACCACGGACTCAGGCATTGACCAGCGCGGTAGCGCATCGCGCACCCGCGACTTTGATTTCAGTGTATTTGCCTCGGAACTGTTTAACCGCATCGATGTGCATAAGTCCTATGATGCCAGCCTGGACGAAGGGGGACTGGCCGGTACGGTTGACCTGCATACTGCCCGTCCTTTTGACTATGCGGGATTTCGCGGCGCGGTGTCGACCAAAGCCATTTACAATGACTTAAATAGCAGCACTGGCCCCCGTTTTGCGGGTCTGCTGTCCAATACCTGGGGCGACTTCGGTGCGTTAGTGTCGGTGGCCTATTCCCAGGTGGAAACCATCGAAAAGGGCTACCATGTCTGGTCCTGGCGTCAGGCCAATTTTGGCGCCGACAACGTCGCCCCCTCAGTGGATAACGCGGTCGCCGAGCGCTTAATCAACGCCAGCGGCGCTGACCGGGTCTTTGTGCCCAGGGCCAATAACATTGCCTCCTGGCATAACGACCGGGAACGTTTAGGCATTACCGCGTCCCTGCAATGGCAGCCATCAGCAACAACCAAATGGTCGCTGGATGGCCTGTATGGCAAATTGTCAAATGACCGCATTGAGAACCAGCTTTCCACCGCGGGTACGAATGCCTTTACCGGCGATGTGAATGCGGGCCAGTTGCTGGTTGATGGCGCTATTGTCGGTGATGATTTGATGTATGCCTCGTTTGAAAACCTGGATTTGCGCACCGAGTCCAAGGTCAGTTATGGGGAGACCGCTTTCTATCAGCTGTCTTTGCTGGGCGAGTTCGACCTGACCGACCATCTGCGGGCGACCTTATTACTGGGCACGTCTGATTCGGATTTCGACCAGCCCATTCACGACAAAGTGTTTGCCGAGGCTGAAGATCATGCCTTCTCGGTTGACTGGCGTAACGCTGCTCATGGGCAAAATACCTATGACTTTGATATTACCGATGCCAGTCAATGGTCATTAATGCGCACCGACGTGCGTGAAGATCGCATTGAAAATGGCTATGACATTGCGCAAACCGACTGGAGCTGGGCGTTTGACAACAGCGAGTCACTGGACTTCGGTTTGCAGTTTAAACAGTACGAGTCTTCTGGCTATGAACGGCGTAACCGGGTGGACTGGGAAAACGATCCTACCGCGCCTGAGGCGGTATTTCAGCTAACCGAAATCCCTATTCTGCGCCCTTATGCCATTGCCAATAACCAGGCGACCTTTGAGCGGGTGGAAGCAACCGGACGTATCTCCCGTAACCTGGACGCCTCTTTTAATCGCCCCGGTACGGTATATCAACTGGCCGAAGATACCTTGGCGGTTTATGCCAAGTACAACTTCTTCCGCGAGTTAGCCGGTATGGATGTACGCGGTAATATCGGCGTGCGCTGGTACGAAACGGACCAAACCTCCAGCGGAGAAGTGAATACCGGTGAGGGATTGGAGTATGTAACGTTCAACAAATCCTATGACGACTTTCTGCCCAGCCTGAATATCGCCATGGACCTGAGCGATGAGTGGGTGCTGCGCTTTGGCGCCAACCGCAATATTTCCCGCCCGGCTCTGAATCAATTGCGCGCAGCAGGGCAGGTAGGGGTAGCCGATACGCGTATTGCCGCTGGTAACCCTAATTTACAGCGCTTTGTGGCCGACTCGTTCGACAGCTCGCTGGAATACTACAGCGAGGATCTGCGTTTTGCGCTGGGCGTTTTTTATAAGGATATGGACTCCTTTATCGTCGAGCAATCGGTGACCATGCCCTATGCACAAACCGGTTATCCCTTGGCGTTTTTGGAATTTGACCCGAGGGTGAATGCGCAAACCGAGTTCACCGTGAACCAGCCGATTAACGGCGATGGCGCTACTGTCCATGGTGTGGAGCTGGCCTTGCAGGCGGATATGACCTTTTTGCCCGGTGCCTGGCAAAACCTTGGCTTTGCCGCCAACCTGACCCTGGCCGATGGTGAAACCACCCTGTTTAATGAAGGTCAGGCCTTTGAGGTCACGCCACCGGGTTTATCGGAATTGGCTTATAACATCACGGTGTATTACGAGACGGATATCTGGGGCGTGCGTTTGTCCCATGCTTACCGGGATGATTTTATTGCCGGTGAAGGTGAAAGCCAGAACGTGGTGGAAGGCTATGACGACACCAGTTTCCTGGATTTCAAAGCCTTTTATAACCTGTCTGAGGCGTTGCAGTTGACGGTAGAAGGCAACAACCTTACCGATGAGCGTATTCGTCAGTTCCAGGATAATCGCACCCAGTCGTACACCACCAGTGGCCGCAACTTTATTGTGGGTATGTCCTACAAGTTCTAAGGACAGTTACTGATAACCTGAAACGCCCCGACCCAGTCGGGGCGTTAGAGCCTGTTGACCTTTTGAGTATAGATTTTGTTCAAATCCAGTCCCTTCTGATCACGACGCCGGGCTGCTGGCCTAGTGGGCCTAAGTCAAAGCCCAGCAACCCCGAGCAGGAGGGGCTGGGTTGAAGTGCTTGTGGGCCTTATTACTCACTTATGTAGAATCACTACACCACGGTCGCGCGGCCTTGTATAAAGGGCCCACAAACTGCTGCAAAATCATACTCAAAAGGTCAACACGCTCTATTTACCTATCGCAAAATGATGTCACGCTGACAGCATAAGTATTGCTTACCTGACACTTAAGATTTAAGCGTTGGTTTTGTAAACCGCCTGTTGCTAGATTCTCGCTTCCTAATCAGGAGTGACTTATGTTGAAAGCTGTTGCCTTAAGTGCCTTGTTGTTTTCCCCTGTGTTGCTGGCTAAGACACCGGGGGCGTTGGCACAATCTACCGCCGAATATGCGGTGCAAACCTATGAACAAGCCATGATAGACAGCCTTGCCAGTCTGGTCAGGCATAATACCGTAGCAGTGGAGGGCGTACCCTCACCGGATAATCCTGTACACAGGGCATTTAAACAGGATCTGATCGGCCAGGCGGCTGCATTGGGCCTGGATTATCAGGATTATGGCTATGTGATGGTGATTGGATTGGGGCAAGGTCCGGAAAAAATTGGCTTGATCACCCACGGTGATGTACAGCCAGTCAACCCTGATAAGTGGGCAAAGTCCCCGTTTGAACTGGATATGACCAGTGAGCCGGGTAAATTGCTTGGTCGGGGAACCGAAGACGACAAAGGGCCAATCTCTACGGCTCTATTTGCCATGAAGGCCATTAAGGACAAGCAGATTTCCCTGCGCAAACGGATTGAACTTTATGTCTATATGGCCGAGGAATCAGACTGGGGACCACTGCAGGAATTTATTAAAACCCATACACTGCCTGAGCTGAATATCACCATTGATACACAATATCCCGTGGTAACGGCAGAAAAAGGTTTTGGTATTCTCAGCATGACATTCCCCAACCGGGCTTTGAACACTGCGCAGCCCTATATTAAGCACTTTGAAGGTGGCTTTTTTGCCAGCCAGATCCCTGAAGATGCTAAAGCGGTGATTGCGAACGCATCCAAAGCCTTGTTGGAAGGTATAAAGCAAAAGGCAGCTGTCCAGCAGGGCATGCAGTACGACTATGATTGGCGTGATGACAACTTGATTGTGACTGCCTTGGGCAAGTCTGCCCACTCATCCAAACCGGAAAATGGTGTCAATGCTATTACTCATCTGGCCGATGCCTTGTCATCACAACACTGGCCTTCCAATGCGGCAGGTTCGCTGGTGAATTTTATCAATGACCAATTAGGCACTGGCCTGTATGGCCAGCAGTTTGGCAGTATTGCCTATGCCGACGACTTTATGGGGCCTATGACGGTATCGTCTACCGTACTGAAACAAGTGGATAAGGGCATACAACTGAGCATCAATATCCGCCGTCCGAAAGGGAAAAGTGCTCAGCAACTGGAGCAGGAAATCGATTCGGCTCTGGATAGCTGGCAGAGCCATAATGCTGTCCGGTTGGAAGGTCGCCACTACCGAATTGACGATCCTTTTGTTCTGACTGATGCGCCGCATGTAGAAAAATTACTGGGGGTATTCTCGCATTATTCGGGTATAGAAGATGCCCAACCGGTGTCCATCGGCGGCGCCAGCAATTCCAGATTGTTCCCCAATGCGGTGGGTTTCGGTCCTGCCATGCCCGGCAAGGAGTACACCGGGCATTCAGAACATGAATTTATCACCCGGGAGCAATTTGTACTGAACCTCAGAATGTACACGGCAGCATTGGTGGAACTGGCTAATTAATTCGAGATACTGCGACGCTTAATGCGTTGCAGCATCCGCCTCATCAATAATGCCATCTGCCCGGGTCACCGGGTAGCCCAGATTCATCCAGCCAAAGATGCCTTCCCAGAGGACGGCGGTTTTGCTGTAGCCTTTGTCGCGCAGTTGCCGGATCACATGCTCGGTGGCGGCTCTGGGGCAGGAGCAGTAACCGACAATTTGCACATCTTTGGGCAGACCGGCCAGTTTGTCATCCAGATCGCTGTAATAAGGAAAAGGGATGGCCCCTTCAATATGGGCACGTTGCCAGACCGACGGCACCCGGGTATCCAGTAAAATCATGCGTTTTTTGTCTTGCAGGGCCTGGTGTAAATCAGCAGACGACACATACATGTCGTCTGTCAGGGTAAATTGTGGGTCAGCCCCTTGTGGATTCACTATATATTGCTCCGGCGTCGGCAATGCGCGCAGCGGCACGCTGCTCTGACTCTGATGACGGGCTTTGCTACGCAAAAAAGCAGTGACATTATCAATATCCTGGTCGGACAAAATGCCGTAGAAGGACTTCATCGGCGTACCATCACGACCATTGACAATGGCGTAGCGAATAAACTCATCCTTGTTGTGTGCCAGTGCCGACGGATTAGCCAGCGCCGGGGCGTTGACTCCTTCACCTTGCTCGCCATGGCAACTGGTACAATGCTGTTTAAACACCGCTTCACCTTTGCTGATATCCCCTGCAACCGGGTTTTCACTTAACCTGACCCGCTCGGCGCCGGATTGCCAGAATAGCCAGTAGGTGAGATCCCAGACTTCATCCAGATCCATGGGGCCGCCCACTTCGTCCAGATAGCCAGCCATGGCCGTACCTTCGCGCCCATATGACAAAGGGCGCAAAATCGCATGCGGCACCCCGGATTCAAATAAGCTCTTGCTGCGCAATGAAGGCGCATGGTCATTGGCATAGCCTTGTCGGTCAGCACCGTGGCACAGCGAGCAGTATTTCTGGTAGTTAGCCTCGGCTTTTGCACTTTGTAATGCGTTGAGCCGACGCGGCGGATCCTGTTTTTCATAGACGGGTTTAGCAGCCAGACTACTGGCAAAAGTGAGAGAAGCCAGAATGGCTAGCATACGCTTCATTTTGGTCCTGGGGGCTTTGTTGCCTGAATACTCAAACTTTACCGGTTTTTAACAACATTACTCAATCTGTGTGGCCAATAGCGGCTTTTTGTCGTTAAGCGGGTTTTCAACATGCGGTGATACAAAATTTGAACAATTTCTGGCTGGTCAGCTGTATGTATGAAAGATATCTTATCGCCAGGTAATACTAAGGGAATTGACCATGCGCTTGAAAATAATTGGATTACTTGCAGCATTGAGCTTCAGCCTGCCGGTGATGGCGGATCTATCCGCTCGAAGTAAACAGCAACTGGATAACTATCTGGCCACGCTGGGGCAGCACAATAGAATGATGTTAAGTGTGGCGCTCAGCGAAAAAGGTAAACCCATTTACACCAATCAGCAGGGCTATGCGGCACTGGAAAGCCAGCAGACGCTGAATGCCGATACCCAACTGCGCATCGGTTCAATTAGTAAAACCTTTACGGCGGTAATGGTGATGCAATTGGTGGAGCAGGGGAAATTACAATTGGACTGGACCCTTGGCCAATATTTCCCGGACTTCCCAAACAGTGACAAGATCACCATCCAACAGTTGCTGACCCATCGTTCAGGGCTGTTCAATTTTACTGACGCCCAGGATTATAGCCAGTATATGCAAAGCCCTCAGAGTCACCAGCAGATGTTGGAAAGATTTTTGGCCTTGCCCCCCAATTTCGATCCGGATGAAAAACAGGATTATTCCAATACCAACTATTACCTGCTGAGCCTGATTATTGAAAAAGCCAGTGGTAAATCCTATGCAGAGGTGCTCAACAAGCAGATTGTTGAGCCGCTGGCGCTAAAGCGCACCGGCTATGGTGGCAAGATTACGCCAGAGCAAAATCAGGCATTGTCCTATCAATGGCAGGGGGACTGGCAGCGTGCCACAGAGACCGATATGAGTGTGCCATTCGGGGCTGGCGCTCTGGTGTCTACGGCCAGCGAGTTGAATCAATTTTTTCAGGCATTGTTCAGCGCTAAGCTTGTGTCAGCTGACTCCCTTAAAAAGATGCAAAAAATGCAGCCAGACTATGGTTTTGCGCTTTCCCCCATACCATTTAATCAGTATCAGTTGCTTGGCCATAGCGGCGGCATAGACGGCTTTGTATCGATGTCAGCTTATTTGCCGGAAAAGGGGTTGGCCATTACGGCGTTGTCCAATGGGGTGAATTATTCTTTTAATGATGTGCTGATTGCGATGCTCAGCGCCTATTTTGATATGCCGGTCCGTCCACCTGAGTTTGCTACCGCCATAGACACTAAAGATATGGATTTACAGCGCTTTGTTGGCAACTATGTGTCCAGTCAGTTGCCGCTGGAGATTAAGGTGTTTGTGCAAGACAAGCAGTTGTTTGCCCAGGCCAGTGGCCAGGGCGCCTTTCCACTGACGGCTGTCAATGAACGGGAGTTTGTTTTTGAACAGGCCGGTATACGTATGTCGTTTGACGCAACTGACGAACCGCAGTTTAGCGGATTCGTATTAAAACAGGGTGGTGGAGTCTTTCAATATCAGCGAAAACCGGCTGAGTGATTTGGGTAAAGGCTGAGGCAAGCACCTCAGCCTTTTGCCATTAACGGCGCAGATATTTGCGCGAAGACAAGGCTAGTAAGCCCAGGGCCAGAATAACCAGGCTGGAAGGCTCCGGAATACTGGTTTGATTTCCATTGGTTGAGACAATACGCATACTGGCCCAGGATGTTCTAACAGCATTACCATTTTCTTTTTATTCAATACCTTAGATGTTTTAGTCTAATCGGAAGATACTTCACATGTAAATATAATTGACAGCATCTGTAAAGCTAACTGGTTGAGGAATTGGTGGCAGGTGCTGACAAGTAAGCGGAGTCAGAACGCGTTGTTGGCGTTAGTCTGGTAGAAAAATAGCGCCACGACAGCCAGGTGGTGAGCATGCCAATGATGCCGACCCAGAATCCGGCATTTTTAATCAGCCCTACCCAGTTTATATCGGCGGATAACCAACTAGCGCTTAGCATCAACGCAACACTGCCAACATAGCCACAGGCATCGGCGATGTAAATGAGAAAACCTGCGTTGCCAGGTTTGTCAGTACAGGCCAGCAAACGTTCGAACAGCACGCTGTTAAAGGGCACATAAGCCAGATATAACCCCATGCCTATGGATACCATCCAGATCACGGGGGAGATCAGCTGTTGCCAGTAAAGCCAGGAAGCTGCTGCCGTTATCAAGCAGCCAAAGCCAATACACAAATGGTTGACGGCCAAAGCCCGGCGGTTGCTCTTTATCAGCATCATCATGGCAATAACCGACAAAATCATCAAAGCCACTGGTACTTCGGTGAGGGTATAAATCAGCGGTGAACCGCTGATACCCACATCAGCCCAGATATCGGCAACAAAGTTGTCTCTTAGATCGCGAAACAGGCTCAACAATACATAGGCCAGGGTTAGCATGGCTAATCCCCTGCCATAGTGTTGCAAGTAATCCAGTCTGGCGGCTTTGTCCATTGGTACCCGCGCCCGCCGTGCGGCAATATCATCCTGATTGGGCGATGGTAATTGATCCAGCAACCATACCGACGACACCAGTAACGGCACAAACAGGAGGGCAGTCGCCAGGGGCATCCAGTGCTCACTGATGGCCATATGCAACATCAGATAACTGCCCACCGATTTCACTACCCCAGACGCCACGATAAAACTGGTGCAAAGACCGGCGGCCAGTACTTCTGTGACCCGCCGCCCTTCCAGATAACTGAATACAAACCCCCATACCATGCCAAGCGGCAGGCCGTTTAAAAACATAAAGGGAATATTGTAAGGTGGAGGCACCAGAGCAAAGCCCAATAAAGCCAGGGCGGCCAGGCCGATTAGTTTGCAGATGCCTGCTGCGCGGCCCTGTTGTTTAAGTTCGGCAATAAATTTAATGCCCACCACTTTGGATAGTGCATACCCCAACATTTGTGACGACAGATATAGCACCTTAAGGGATACCCCCCAGTAACTGGCGTCTGCAAACAGAGCAACACTGACAGGTTTTCTAAACGCATACATACAGGCATAAGTGGAAAAAGCGGCCATAATCGCATAGGCGCAAAACAGCCAGGATGGCTGTTTCGAGAGCCATTGGCGCAAAATTCCTTTGGACTTACTCATTGTTGTAATATGCATATGTTTACACTCTGGTATGTACCAGTTTGGTGCTTGCTGAAGATTGATAGCAAAGTGACATGACATGCGAATGACAAAGGTGACGGTTTTTGATTTAGATGACACCCTGCTTGAGGGAGACAGTGCTCAGCTATGGTTGGAATTTCTGTGTGAACAGAACTGGCCTGGTGCGCAGACGGCTTTGCTGAATTGCAGTGCAATGATGGATGACTACTATCGCGGTGCTCTGGATATGCAACTTTATATGCAGCACTGGGCCAGGCCTTTATTGGGAGCCAGTCCCTGCCAACTGGCCCCTGTGCTGGCACGCTTTGTTAGTGAGGTAATTGAGCCGAGGTTTTTCAAGCAGGCCCTCACCAGGTTGCAAGTGCATTTGCAACAAGGGGACCATACTTTGGTGATTTCGGCCAGTCCGGCCATTCTGGTTAAAGCGATCTGCGATTATTTGCAGGTTGAGCACTGCATTGGTATTGATTTGGAGCTGCTGCAGGGGCGTTTTAGTGGCAAGGCGTTGCTGCCTTACAGCCTGGGAGAAGGCAAGGTCATCCGGCTCAGACAATGGTTCAAGGCGCAGCAGCTCGAAGCGGCCAGCCAGCATTTGCACACTGTCTATTCAGACTCCATCAATGATGTACCACTGCTGCAACTAAGTTGCCAGCCACAGGTGGTCAACCCTAATCCGGTATTGCTGGATATCGCCAGCGCCAAGGGCTGGACTGTACACCGCTGGCAGCGCTGAATGAAGCAGCACAGCAAGGCTATTGTTTATCTGTCCTGGGATGTCAGGCTGATGTGGGTTTGGTTTTCTACCATCAGCGCATCGTGTCGCCACAATTCCTCGTCAAATTCGATGATCTCACCACTTTCACTGTAAATGGTGCGCAGCACCCTAAGCCCTAATGCGCCGTCGTTTACCCCTAAGTAGGCGGCATGGGGATTAAACAGGCAGCAGGATTCAATCTGAATCGCAAAGGTTAACTGGCTGTGGCCATATTGATTCTTCAGCATGGCATTGATAGACAGGGACAGATCCTGCTTTTCCAGGCCGGTAAAGTGGCGGTTATTGAAGAATATCCTTTCTACCACAACCGGGCGCCCGTCCACTGAGCGCAATCGGGTCAATTCGGTTACGGTGCTACGACCATCCAGTGCCATGACTTGGCTAATTCGGGCATCGCGCTCAAACTGGTCCTGGTCACTGAACAAACAGCACTGGTATCACGTGGCAGTGGTAAACGACGGCAAACACAATACCTTGTATGTGAATGGTGCCAGAGTGATGCGCACCGCCGAGATTGAACAGCCCGGCGCATTGTTGATGCCTGGCGGGCAGTGGTTGATCGGCGCAAGTAGCAGCGACGGCGACTACGCCAATCCATTCTTCGGTGATATTGCCGAGATTCGTCTGACCGGCCGAGCACTTCAGCCGGCCCAGTGGTTAACCGCAAAATAGATGGATAGGGCGGGCCAGGATTTTTATACAGGCCCGCTTCATAGCCCCGCTACTGATATTTTAAACGGTACATCAGCAGGGCGGCGCGTTTGGCTTGTTTGGGCAGTGAATCCAGCCGCCCCGTTTCTTCCACGGTGTGACCGGCCGTGCCGCTCATACCCAGCCCGTCGATGGCCATATCCACAAAGGCGGCAGTAAAAGACACATCGGCTGCGCCAGCATTTAATGGGTTTACCGCCTCTACCATGCCTTGCCCCAGATCGACACTAACCTGACTGTAAAGGCTTAGCAGTTTACGATTGCCATCACTTGGCCCCATGGGCGGGTAACCTTCGCCGAACACGATATCTCCACTGGTCTGGGGCAGGCTGCGGGCGACTATTGCCCGCATTTTTTCCTGCACCCGCTGTAGCTGCTCCAATGACACCGCCCGAATATCCCCTGTGACAATGGTATGTTCTGCGACGACGTTGTTCTTACCAAAAGTGCTGCCGCTGTTGCTGAGTGGATCATGATTGACTGTGGTACCACCCATGATTCTGCCAGGGTTAAAGGTCAGCAAGGGTTCGCTACGCAGCTCTTCATAAAAACTGTTAAGGATACGTGCGGTTTCATAAATAGCACCTGCGCCGATGCGATCCTGAAAAATCTGCGAAGAGTGAGAGGGGATGCCTTTTACGGTCAGTTGCCAGTCTACCGAGCCACGACGCGAGATGTTGGCGGTTTTAGGGTTGCCATCACCATTTTCAAACCCAAGCGCAATATCTGCCCATTGGGCACCGTCCACCAGTGCTTGCTTTGACTGGGCAAGTGGTCTGCCACTCAGTTCTTCATCGCCGGTCATGACCACCAGAATGTTCATATTGTCCAGCTCGCCAGCGGCTTTAAGCGCCCTGAGCGCTTGCAGAATAATAATATTGCCACCTTTCATATCGGCAATGCCCGGTCCTCTGGCGCGATTGTCATCGAGTTTTTCAAAGCGTTGAAAGGGACTGTCGGGTTCGAATACCGTATCCAGATGGCCAATCAGCAGCATTTTTGGACCGTTACCACCGTGCAGCTCGGCAATCAGATGACCGGCCCGGTTAAATCTGGCACCGTCTTCAAAACGCGCCTGCATGCCGAGCTTTTCAAATTCTGGAATAAGCACATGAGCTACTTGTTTAACCCCGGCAAAGTTCATGGTGCCGCTGTTAATGTTGACCACCTGTTCCAGCAGTCCCAGCGCCTGTTGATTGGTTTGGTCTATATGGGCAACTAGTTTGGCTTCGGTTGCGTTTAAGCCGGCAGCTGCCGGGTGGCTTAGCATGGCGGCTAACGTCAGGGCCAGCGCTTTTCTTAACATAATGTCAGGCTCTTTGAATACCAGGTGCCGCTACTATGGCAAATTCTGCTGCGCTGAGCGACCCCCAGTCACAGGCTTAAGGGTATTCCATTTATTGGTAAAGATATAAACAGGCGTTGCATACCGGTATTAGGCTATAATCGCGCTTTTGCCGAATTCGGGAGTGAAGCATGAGAGTTTGTGGCGTAGAGCTGAAAAGTAATGAAGCCAATATCAGTCTGTTGTCGTTAAAAAGTGGTTTGTTTCAGATCCCGGATTGCCGTGCACGTAAATTGGCGTTGAGTGACAACAGTGCCGAGGGGCTGCGCCAGTTTCAGGCAACTTTTGCCAAACTGCTGCAGGATTATAAGGTGGAGAAAGTGATTATTCGCCAGCGCCCACTGAAGGGCAAGTTTGCCGGTGGGGCTATTGGATTTAAGCTGGAAGCGGCCATTGAGTTGATTGATGGTGTGGATGTGGTGGTATTCAGCAGTACCGACATGAAAGAATCACTGAAGCATAATCCTGTGTCGGTGGACTTTGCCGAAACCGGTCTGAAGCAATTCCAGGAAGCTGCCTTTACCACGGCCTATGCCTGGCTGATGCGCCACGGTTGATAGCTTCTTGCAGTGAAATAAAGAGATACTTCTCGCAGAGACGCTAAGGCGCAGAGAAAAGCACGCAATGACAATACCTTCAGCCTCTCTGTGCCCACTTGGCGATCTCTGCGGCTCTGCGAGAACGGCTTTCGTGCTTTTAGGGCCTTTCGTGATGGAAATTTAAAACCAGACCATTTACCTCACCAAAAGTCACGAACTGGCCTTCGGCTGAAAAGAAGGTTTCTCGCCGTGACGCTGAGGCGCAGAGAAAAGCGCGCAGTGACAATACCTTCAGCCTCTCTGTGCCCGCTTGGCGATCTCTGCGGCTCTGCGAGAATGGCTTTCGTGCTTTTAGTGCTTTTAGTGCTTTTGGTGGTAGAAATTTAAAACCAGACCACGACCTCACGAAAAGTCACGAACAAGCCTTCGGCTGAAAAGAAGGTTTCTCGCCGTGACGCTGAGGCGCAGAGAAAAGCGCGCAGTGACAATACCTTCAGCCTCTCTGTGCTCTCTTGGCGATCTCTGCGGCTCCGCAAGAACGGCTTTCGTGCTTTTAGGGCCTTTCGTGATGGAAATTTAAAAACAGACCATTAACCTCACGAAATGACACGAACTGGCCTTCAGTCGTAAAGAAGGTTTCTCGCCGTGACGCTGAGGCGCAGAGAAAAGCGCGCAGTGACAATACCTTCAGCCTCTCTGTGCCCGCTTGGCGATCTCTGCGGCTCCGCGAGAACGGCTTTCGTGCATTTAGTGCCTTTCGTGGGAGAGGTATTCTGAAATGCAAAGGGGAGCTTGAGCTCCCCTTATTGTTATTTAACGCCCATTTCTTTTAGCAGGTTGTCGGCACCGTCCAGTTCCATTTGCCACAGCATAAAGCGGTGATCGACCTGGATGGAGCGGGTGTTGGCCGGATTGAAATCCCAGTCAGAGATAATGGAATCCAAAGTGCCGTCAAAGGCCAGACCAACCAGCTCGGCTTTACTGTTCAGTACCGCAGAGCCAGAGTTACCACCAGTGATATCCAAAGTGGCCAGGTAATTAACCGGCACAGAATTCAGACTATCCACCTTATACGCACCGTATTGCTTGGCATTGATGGCATCCAACTGCTTCTGTGGTGCATTAAATTCGCCTTCGCCGGTGGCTTTTTGCGTGATACCGCGCAAAGTGGTGAAAGGCGCCCAGGCGTTACCATCTTCGGTACCATGTGCACGACCTTTGACGTTACCGAAGGTAACACGCAGGGTACTGTTGGCATCAGGGTAGACGGCTTTGCCCTGGCTGTGCATAAAGGCAATTTTGGCGCGCATATAGCTGGCATAGGCCTGCTGAATCTTACCTGCCAGTTCTTCTTCATCGGCTTCACGTTTGCGGTCCTGTTTGTACAGGGCCACCGCGGCTTTAACAAACACATCATCAGACTGGGCGAATTGCTCAGGTGTGGCAGTTAGCAGGGCCTCGCGGCTTTCCAGACTGGTCAGGCTGGTGTTGGCGTACCAGCTATCAATCAGCGCCTGAAGCTGTGCTTCGCTCATGTTATCCTTAACGCCCAGCGCTTTGTCGAAATGGCTGTCGCGCAGTTTTTTCGGCTGGGCGGCATACTTTTTCAGATCATGCAGATCCAGCGCTTTTTCCACGCTCACGTCAAAGTTGCGTTCCATCGCGGCCACATAAGATTTGAACTTAGGCAGATCGCGTTCCTGGAAACCGGCTTTACGCTCGTTGTCGGGTTTGGTGTTTTCCTGAGCCAGACGATACAAGGCACGGGCAGTACCCAACAAACGTGGCGCGGCGGCATCCAGCAGATGTTCCTTTCTGTCATTACTGTGGCGCTCGGCCAGCAGCTTTTCAATCGCTGCCAGGTCTTTGGCATAGGCTTTCTTATTGTCTCGGCTGCTGTTTACCCAGGCGGTCAATTCGGCATGCTCTGCCTGCTTGCGAGCCAGCAGGTCACTGTCGGCGAAACTGTCCAACATGCCCTGACGGTTTTTCATATAGTTATTCAAACCGGCGACACGGCTGGCATATTTCAGCTCGGCATCTTTGTTGTCTGCGGTTTCACGGGCGATGATATCCAGCGCATCACGGTAATCCTGCACGACAGTGGGGTAGCTCCATTCGAAGGTTTCAGCCACTTCGCTGGGTAAACGATGGCGGTTGGTTCGACCGGGGTAACCCAGAGCCATAACAAAATCACCTTCCTTAACGCCTTGTTTGGCAATGGTCAGGTGAAAATCTGGCTGATAAGGCACATTGTCCTGACTGAAATCGGCCGACTTACCTTCGGGGCTGACATAGGCGCGGTAGAAGCTGTAGTCACCGGTATGGCGGGGCCACATCCAGTTGTCGGTGTCGCCACCGAATTTGCCCACCCCGGAAGGTGGCGCATGCACCAGACGCACGTCCTTGATTTCAAGCTGCTTGATCATGTAGTACTCAAGGCTGCCGTAGAATGCTGACACCGTGCAGCGGTGCCCTTCGTCTTTCTCACATTCTGCCACCAGGGCTTTCTGGTTGGCTTCAATGGCATCCACACGCTTTTTACCGCTCAGTTTGGCGGTGTTGGCATCGATAACTTTGTCGGTAACTTCTTGCACGGCTTTGGTTACAAAAATGCGGCTGCCGGGGCGGGCCTGCAATTCTTCATCCATGCTCCTGGCTAAAAAGCCATTGGTGAGGATGTCGTTTTCTGCGGTGGCATTGTGGGCGATGCTGCCATAAGCACAGTGGTGGTTAGTGGCAACCAGCCCCTGCGGGGACACAAATGAAGCAGAACAACCGCCCAGACTGACCACTGCGGCCATGGGGAATTCGGTTAGTTTAGTCAGGCTAGCCGGGTCCAGTTCCAGACCGGCCGCTTTTAGTTGCGGGGCGATTTCTGGCAACTGCTTGGGCATCCACATGCCTTCATTAGCGAACACGGCGCTACTGGTCAGAGCCAGGGCCAAAAGGGACTTTTTCATTGTGATTATTCTCGTTATACGACTTGATACAAAGTAACGGATAGTCTTCGTCGACGCTTGCTATGTCAAGAGCACAGGCGCGCAAGTGCCGGGGATTTGCGCCAGTCAGGTGGAAAGCTTGAGTGACAGCTTGTTGCTTTTGTCAATGCTGCCTTATTCAGCACTTATCTATACTTACGACTGAGCTATATATAGATCAGGCAACATGACCAAGGAACACATTCAAATCATCGCTGATGACAGGGAGCAGCAATGCGATATTCCGTCAATTATGGCGAGGTGCACTGAGGTGGAGTTGTTGGTTAAACGTCTGCCGTGTGGTGATTACTCAGTGGGGGGCTGGTTATTAGTAGAAAGAAAAACGGTCAGCGATCTATTGTTGTCTATTGTGGATGGCAGGCTATTTCGCCAGGCATACAAACTAAGCCAGTCTGCCATGGCTGCATTGTTGATTGTAGAGGGCCACTTTAAAGAAAAGGAAAATCCAGCCCTGGATCGACGGGCTGTGTTGGGGGCGTTGGCCAGTCTAACCTTAACATTTGGAATTCCGGTACTGCGCACGCAAACCTGCCAGGAAACTGTCCAGCTTATGCTTTATGCCGCTAAGCAACACCAGTTTATTCAGCATGGCATTGTCAGTCGTGGCGGTTATCATCCCCGCAGCTTGCATAAAAGACAGCTATACGTGCTGCAGGGGTTCCCTGGTATTGGCCCAGCGCTCGCTAGAAACCTGCTGCAGACTTTTGGCAGTCTGTCCGCTGTATTTGATGCTAGTGAAGCAGAATTGAACAATGTCAGAGGCATGGGAGTAACCAAAGCCGCCGGGTTCAGTCAGCTTTTGGGCAGCCAATATAAAGAGAGCCAATAGACATCTTTATAAAATAGACGCCGGGTAGCCATCCCCTTACACTTGGCAGTATGAATTACCTAGCGCATTTATTTCTGGCCCAACCGACCGCCGATTCACAGATGGGTAATCTGCTCGGGGATTTTTGCCGGGGTGTGGATACCTCACAGTTTTCACCGCCTGTATTGGCGGGGCTGGCTAATCACCGAAAGGTGGACCGATTTACTGATAGCCATTCCGAAGTCAGAGCCTGTAAAGCCCTGTTCAGTGCCAGACGCAGGCGTTTTGCTGGCATTGCCCTGGATGTGCTGTTTGATCATTTTCTGATTCGGCATTGGTCGCATTATTCCAACCAGCCATTCGAGGTATTTTGTCAGGCCAGTTACCAGCGCCTGGCAGAGCGTTTAGAGCATATGCCGCTGCGTATGCAACGGGTGGTGGGTAGCATGATTGAGCAACACTGGCTGGCCCACTATACCAGCCTGGCAGGCGTGGGGCAGGCGCTGGACCGAATTGCCGGACGTATCCGTTTCGCCAATGAATTTGTCGGCAGTGTGGAAGAGATTGAGCGTTATTACCCGGCGTTTGAAGCCTGTTTTACGGCTTTTTTTCCAGAATTGCTCAGGCATACTACACAATCGCCATTAGAAATCAGACAACCACAGTAATAAGGAATATTCGGTCGTGACTTTTGTGACCCTGCTGTTATTTTTACCCGCCTGCTTTGCACTGAATATGGCCCCCGGCCCAAATAACCTGCTTGCCATGGCCAATGCCAAGCAATATGGCATCTGGGTTGCCTGTTATGCGGGGGTGGGGCGTCTTGTGGCGTTTATGGGGATGATTGTACTGGCTGCCAGTGGTCTTGCTACCGTGCTGTATGCTTCTGAAACCTTGTTTTTTTTCATAAAAATACTCGGTGGGCTTTACCTGATATGGATGGCGTTTCAGCTGTGGCGAGCTGACCCCGTCGATTCTGAAGAGACCATGGTGCAAGGCAAAAGTCTGATGCAACTGG
Source organism: Bowmanella denitrificans (assembly GCF_039522935.1). Lineage (NCBI taxonomy): Bacteria > Pseudomonadati > Pseudomonadota > Gammaproteobacteria > Alteromonadales > Alteromonadaceae > Bowmanella > Bowmanella denitrificans. Next base: position 52,639 of record NZ_BAAAEI010000017.1, read on the forward strand.
CCAGGCAGGAGTTTTTGCTGGCTGCCGGCAATCCCAAGGCGATATTGATTTTCACCGCCTTTCTTCCCCAGTTTATTGATTCGGGCAGTGCGGTTGAAAGCCAGTTTCTGGTTCTGGGGGCGTTGTTTCTGGTTTTGGAGTGGGTTGCGATAGCCATCTATGCGTTTTTTGGCCAATCCTTGCGTCACTGGTTTTCCCGCCCCAGTATGAGGCGTTTGTTTAACCGGCTATGCGCCAGCCTGCTGGGGTCCGCTGGTATTGGCCTTTTGCTTGCACCGCGTCAATAATCCGAAGCCTGGACTTTTGCTCAGTCGGTGAGTCAGGCAATATTGTTGAAGTTTTATTCATGGCCAAAATATAAGAAGCAGGTAATGATCAAACCAATCACCAAAGCAGAGTTTGGAGTTTTCTGGCCGACCTTTGCCGATATTATTCAGGCCCGTGAAACCTATGCTTTTGACCCTGATATGACCCTGGAGCAGGCTTATCAGCTTTGGTGCCTGTCACCACAAAGGGCCTACGCCTATATGGATGAGGGCGAGGTATTGGGCACATACTACCTAAGGCCAAATGCTATGGGGCCCAGTCGTCATATCAGTAACTGTGGTTATATGGTCGCGCCCGAGGCCAGGGGCAAGGGCGTGGCCCGCAAGATGTGCGAACATTCGCAGCAAATCGCGCTTGAGCTTGGTTATAAAGCCATGCAGTTTAATAGTGTGGTATCCACTAACAAGGTCGCTATTAATCTTTGGCAGACGTTAGGCTTTGAGATTATTGGCACTATCCCCAGGGCTTATGAGCATGGGCAGCTTGGTTATGTGGACAGCTATGTTATGTATAAGTGGCTGTTATCCTGATAACTGATTATATGAATAGAAAAGCTTAATAAAGATACAGGCGAACTATGTTGGAACAGGTGTTGCAATACTTTTTTCTGATGACATTGATATTTGCGTTGTCGTATACGGTCCGCAAAGTTTATGTATTTGTGGTTAACGGGACTTTTGAGAGGCGCTGTTCCGCGTTGGAGTTTATTGCGTTAATGGTGTTGTCAGTGGTGCTAAGCAGTAGTCTTGATAAGATGTGGCACTGGTGATGAACAAAACCACCACCAAACTGGAAAATAATCTGATTAAGGCCCTGACACTGGCGTGCGAGGAATTCAAACGCTGGGATATGGGCTTTGACTGGCTGACCCATACGGTCAGTCATAATCGCTTTCCCGACAGCCTGGTAGTCACCTGCGTATTTTTGAGCAAAGCGCAGATGCAGCAAGTGCTGAGCGATAGCCTGGATGCCAGAATGCGTAAGGAAATTCAGACCCGTTTGCTGAAAGCCGGTATTCGCCCCAAAGACATTCGCCGCAATGTACGTATGGACAACGAAGAGGATTGCGCCGCGCAGGATAGTGGCAATTGGGCCGCACGACTGGAACGTTTTCGTGGTTGACAACAGGATTCTGGGGCCTATTATATGCGCCTCAGGTGGCAGAGACGCCTGTCCGCAGAAGATGAAATCACTCTGAGCAAATATTAGTAACAGTTCAATTTGAACTAAGTTGGCTTTGCGGAGCGCCATAAAGACTTAGGAGAATTGGATTGTGACAGTCACAACGGATGCCGGTTCGGCATCTTCGCAAAACATACTATCTTCTCCGGCGATCCTGTCGGTATTTCTTAAACTCAGTGTGCCTATGGCCATTGGTATGTTGCTTAATGGTTTGCATACCCTGGTGGATGCCTTGTTTATCGCTCATTTTGTTGGTGAGCAGGCTTTTGCCGCCGTATCTGCGGTTTTCCCGTTGCAGGTGGCCTTGGTTGCCCTGGCAGCATTATTTGCCAATGGCACTTCGGTATTGCTCAGCCGTAGTCTGGGGGCCGGACGGCATCAGGATGGCCAGCGGATCGTCAGTACCGGCAGCTTTCTGGCCTGGCTAATTGCCGCCATGGTGGCGCTGCTAACCTGGCTTGGTGGGCCCCTATTGCTGGCCGCGATGGGATTGGAGCAGAACCTGTACGCCGACGCCTGGATCTATTTAATGATCAATGGGGTGGGCTGCCTGGTGCTATTTAATTTATCCGTGGTGGCCGACGTGCACCGCGGTCTGGGCCGCAGTAATACCTTGTTTTTGATTATCCTGCTGGGTGCGCTGGCGAATATTGCACTGGATATTTTGCTGGTTGTTTTACTCAATTTGGGCGTCACAGGCGCGGCGCTGGCAACCTTAATATCCCAGGGATTGGCCTGGTGGTATGGGATAAGAGCGCTCAACAGCAAGCCGGAATTACGTCAGGCGTTACGGCCTTACTGGTATCGCGGCTGGGCCCGGCGCATCTTATTGCAAGGGTTGCCAGTGACGCTGATGTATTTAGGCGGCGCCCTGGTGATGCTGACCTGTACCGTACAGATTGCCAGGCTGGCGGCTGAGCAGGGCGAGTCGATGTTGGCGGCTTACGGTTTGCTGGGACGGATCAGCATTTTTATCAGTTTGCCGATGATTGCCATGACGCATAGCTGTCAAACCCTGACCGCTTATCACGCCGGAGCTGGCAGCAAGCGATTGGCCAAACAGAGTATTAAGGTAGGGCTGTTGTCAACATCGGGCTATCTGAGCCTGACGGCATTGCTGTTGATGCTGGCCATGCAGTCTATTGCCGGGTTGTTTAGCGACAATCCGCTGCAGGTGCATATGGCCACGGATATCGCCGGATTGTTGTATATGGCCTTGCCTTTGGCCGGTATCAGTGCGGTGGCTATTGCGGCCCTGCAGGCGCTGGGTAAACCGCATCTGGCGCTGGTATTGTCATTGGCCAAAACCTATCTGTTTATGATGCCGATGTTGGTGCTACTGGCCTGCTGGGCCGGGCTGGATATGATGTGGTATGCCTTTCCTGGCGCCGAGCTGCTGTCGGTAACACTGGTGCTATGTCTGGTATTTATCAGTCGTCGCCAATTATGGCCAACATCTGAGGAGGCGGGTTATGCAACTAGCCATTGAAGAAGTAAAGATCCGCGCCAAGAAATTGCTGAAACAGCTGCGTAGTGGTCAGTCACCTGGTTGGATTACGGTGCAGCGCACATCCGAAGACTGGCAGCTAAAGCATGTACAGCTGCTGCTGGCCCGCCAACTGGGGTTTGGTGACTGGCAGCATGCCCACCAGATACTAAGCGGGGCAGTGCATGGTGATGCTAAGGTGGATTTTGGTCAGCTCTGGTATGAGCGCGCTTGCGTCACACTGGTGAACCATTGGTTTGCAGATTACCAACAAGCGCGCCAGACCTTGCATACGCTTGATGATCATTGTCTGTATCCTTTTCGTCGCCAGTTTGTGGTGGCCGCACCGCTGTATGCGGAGCTGTTGGGGCTACCTGTTCTGACAGCCCCAGAATGGCAGCAGACCAACCGTGATTTGGTGAAGGGCTATGGTGGCTCGGGCTGGCAACAACTAACGTTGCGACGTATTTGCCATAAGCTGAATAGCTTAGGATAAAACCGGCCCGTCAGATAAGACGGGCCTAATCAACTGCATGACTAATGACTGCTGAAGTGACGGGGTAGGATCAATTCATCCAACTCGATATTGGCGCACAGGGTCTGCAGATGCCGGTGCAGTTTGTGTTTGATCTCGGGTATTGCGATATCCGGCCTTGCCTGACTAAGCAGAAATATCGCCAGGAACCCTGCACAACGGATTTTGCGGGACTGTTTCATACCCGCCTCATGTAGTCGAAGCTGGCTTTACCCAAACCGACTCTGTACAGCCAGTAAAGCAATACTGCCAGTACCAGCAGTACCGGGATCGCCAGTACGCTGAGATGGCGCATAAATTCAGGGAACAGTTTGGCCTGACCGAGAAAAAATGCGGCTGTGGCCATAAACAGCGCAAAGCACATGCGCCAAATATGTCGTAGCAGCCCCGCTTTGGCCGACAGGCCGCCGCCAACCAGCATTTTCACGTCCATGCTTGCGGCCAGCGCGCTGACAAGGGCGAAGAAATAATACGCCTGATAACCAAAGCCGTCTTTTTTACCATCAAGGCTGTGCTGCGCGTCAATGGCAAAGCCCAGCAGCATTGCTACAATCCCCAGGGCGCAGCCCAGTAACACAAACTCCAGATTGCGACGCCAGTTGCTGCGCGGTTTAACTGCCAGCCAGGCCGTTGCCACCAAATAGCTGATAAGCAGGCCGTTACACAGAGATAACATAATGCTGCGTTGCCATGCTACCCAGGCACCAGAAAGACCGAGCGCCAACATGGACAGCACAAACACAATCCCGAGCTTCTTATGTAGCGGTGTGGCTTTAGCTAAAGCTAATACCCCGAAGCCTGACAGTATGGCGCTGGTGCCAGCCAGCGCATGTAAGGTGATGCTGAATGAAATCATTTGCAATAGGTCCTGAATGTAAACGCCTATTGCTATTACAAACTTTGTGCCATAAGTGAAAAAACTATATAAAACAACGTGTTATGATTGTTTTTGGTGAAATGGGAGGGCACTTAGAGGTGAAATTCCCAAATTCGGGCCAGCATCGTCCCGAAAATGGCATGCGGCAATTACGCCAAGGGCAGCTCTATTATGGCGCAGCAACCCGATCCTTCAGGTCGGTTGGTCAGTGATATTTGTCCACCGTGAGCTTCGACAATCTGGCGGCTCAGCACCAGGCCGATTCCCGAGCCGCCTTGCTTAGTGCTGTAATAGGGCACAAACAGGTTGTCCGTATTGCTGATACCGACCCCGTTGTCACAAATATGCAGGTTTAACCGGTCTGCTGAGCATGTCCAGTGAATACAGATTTCCCCTGATTGTTCTGCTTGTTGCATGGCTTCCTGCGCATTCTTCAACAGGTTGATCAGCACCTGCTGCATTTGCACCGGGTCAAGTTGGACCTGCGGTGAGTCTGCATTGAGCAATCTGATGGGCTGTGTGGCAAATAAGGCGATGCAGTTGTTCAGTAGCTCACGCAAGGATGTGGGTTGTTTGTTGGGCGTTGGCAGGCGTGCCAGCTGTTTGTAACCGTCGACAAAACCTTTCAGTCCGGTGGCCCGCTCACCAATCAGCTTCAGCCCATGTTGCAGATCTGCTTGCAGCTCAGCAACGGTTGTGGTTGGCTGCCCAACCAGGCGTTGCAGAGTCTGGCTGATGGACATGATAGGCGAAAGAGAGTTGTTGATTTCATGGCTGATGACCCTGACCAGGCTCTGCCAGGCTTTGTTTTCCTGTTGGCGCAGAATATGACTGACATCGGTGATGAACAGTAATTTGTGCGGTTTACCGGCTTCACGAAAGGCGCGGATGTGTACATTAAAACGCCCCTGGCGCTGGCGCAGTGGCAAGGTCACGGCCTGATGGCTGCCGTCACTGAGGTTATGCAGAGGCTGCAGTTGTTGCAGCAGTTGTGGGTCCGGGATGGCTTCGTCCACCTGCAGCAATGCTCTGGCGGCCGGATTGATAAAGCTGATATCGCCCTCTGGGGTAAAGGCCAGGATCGCCACATCAATCTGTTCAATAATGGTTTGCACCAGCAACTGACTTTCCACGGAAATCAGCCGCTGTCTGCTCATTTGTTCCGACAGGGCATTAATCGCCAAAACCAATTCGGCAAAGGCGCCCCGCTGGTGCCCGACTCTTGCTCGCAGGCTGAAGTCCCCGCGGGTTATGGCATCCAACAGGTTGTACAGGCTGCGAAACTGAAACAGCGAACTTTGCCAGATCTGATAGCAGCAATAGCCGATCAGCAAACTGCCGAGCAGCGCCGTCAGCAGAATCAACCAGATGGATATCCTGGCCTGCACCATTACCAGCAGGGCCAATAAAAAAAACGGCAGCGCTGCCAACAGGCAGAGTCTGACCAGTCGCAGTTCAAAGGCTAAGGGGCGGTGCATGCGCTATTTTTCCAGACGGCGGTAAAATGCACTGCGGCTCAGTCCCAGCGACTCGGCGGCGCGAATGGCATTGCCATCGAAATATGCCAGGCGCTGGCGGATAAGTTCCGCTTCAATGACCTCCAAACAGCGTAAGTCTGGTTCGTTATTGCCTGCGATAGCATTGTCAGCAGTCCCGGCGGTGGTATTCAAACCAAGATCCTGTGGACCAATTTTACCGGAGCGGCATAAGATATGGGCGCGTTCCATCATATGTTGTAGCTCCCTGACATTGCCTGGCCAAGCATAGGTTTGCAGGGTATGTTGAGCCGCTGAATCAATACTCAATCTGGGTTGGTTGTACTTGCGGGCCACCTTATCCAGAAAGGCCATCGCCAGGGGCAAAATATCCTCTTTGCGCTGCCTTAGCGGTGGGATCTGAATTTCTACGGTATTTAGCCGGTACAACAAATCTTTGCGAAAAGTCCCCAGCCTGACGGCTTCACCCAAATCGGCATTGGTGGCACAAATCAGGCGAATATTTACTTGCTGGGTCTTACTGGAACCGACCTTTTCAAACTGACTGTCTTCCAACACACGCAATAATTTGCCTTGCTGGGAATAGGGCGTATTGGCGATTTCATCCAGAAACAAGGTGCCTTGGTCGGCCAGCTCGAATCGGCCGATACGTGCGGCCTTGGCATCAGTAAAAGCGCCTTTGACGTGACCGAACATTTCACTTTCAAACAGACTTTCTGTGACCGCACCCATATTCACCGATACCAGGGGAGTCTGGTTGCGATGGGACAAATCGTGGATATAGCGCGCATACAGGCTTTTCCCTGTACCGTTTTCACCGGTCAGCAAGATACTGGCGTCAGTAACGGCCACCTGCTGGATCAGAGCCATCAATTCTTTACCGCTGGCAGATTCGGCCACCATTTGCGTGTCGCCGCTCAGTTCGGCTTGCAGCAGTTGATTATGACCGGATAATTTCTGACTGTGCCGCTGAATGCCCGCTAATTTCAACTGATTCTGCACTATGGCCATCAGCCGATCATTTTCCCAGGGTTTTTGGATAAAGTCGTTGGCACCCAGTCGCATACTTGCCACCGCTACATCAATGCTGCCCCAACCCGACATGACAACAATCGGCAGGCAATCGTCCTGTTGGCGGATGCGTTGGAGCAGTTGCAGACCTTCTTCACCTGACGTGGTGTCTCTGCTGTAATTGAGATCCATCAGCAGCAACTGCACATCCCGTTGCGCCAGAATGGTCAGCACTTCTTTGGGGGAACTGGCCATGATGGTTTGGTAGCCTTCGGCTTTCATTAACAGACCCAGGGCGGAGAGTACGCCCGGGTCGTCGTCGGCAATCAATAAGAGTTCAGACATGGATCATCCAATCCGCTGGTCGGCAGCCCTGAGGTTGCCGCCAGGGCAGCCGACCATTATTCATAACGTAACGCCACCGCCGGTTCCATACTAAGGGCTCGTCTGGTTGGCAGCCAGGTGGCAGTGAGCACCACAGCGCCTATTATCAGAATCAGTAGGGTGGCAATCAAAAACAGCGCCTGTGGTGGCGTAGCCATAACCTGTGACATGCCGTAGCCTAACCCGCAACCGACGATTAAGCCAGGGATCCCCCCCCACAATAGTTGTGCAGCACCGGCAAGTAAAAGCTGTCTGGCAATGCGCTGTTCGCAAGCGCCCAGCGCCCGTTTCACGCCGATTTCCTGGGTGCGTTGACGTATGGTATTGGACATCAGGCCATAGATGCCGCTGGCGGTCAGTAATACCGTGGCGCAGCCAAACAATAAGAACACGCCGCTTAAGAAACGCATTGGGCCGGTTTTGCGGGTCAGGAACGCCTGGTAGGTTTCAATGCGATAAGCCGGTAATTCCGGATCCAGGCTTTGCAGGGTTTTACGCAGGGCCAGGGTGGCACTGTGTACATCAGATTTTAACCGCATTGCCAACACCATTTGTGCCTGAGGCAATTGGCTGTATGGCCTGAACACGCTGGGCATACGGCCATCGGCGGAACTGGGTTTGTCCTGACTGACATGACGCACCACTCCGACAATGGTCAGCCAATGTGGTGTTTGTCCATCATAGTCCACCACCCGAATGCGTTTACCCAAAGGCGATTGGTCACCAAAGTGGGCTGTGGCGAAACTGTCGGTGACTATGACGGTGGCTTTATCCTGCCCTTCGTCCTGGGCACTGAAATAGCGGCCCTGGCGCAACTCAACCCTAAGCTTTGCCAGGCTGCCCGGCATGACCAGAATATGATTGGCTCTGGGGAAACTGGTTTGCTGATCGCTCAGGTACTCCTTACCGTCAATCGCAATGGCCGTCACCGGTGCCGGCATACCAGGTAAGGCCGTGCTAATCATCACATCCCCCAGGGCGCTTTGTTGTTGTAATTGTGATTGCAGTTGGTTGAATAACGTCACCTGCTGCTGCGCTTGGCTGTACCGGCTGGAGGGCAACAGCACACTGGCGATCAGAATATTGTCGGTTTTTACCCCATAGTCGGCCCGTTCTTCAAGGTAACGGGATACCACAATCACGCCAGCAACAATCAAGATAGTCAACGACAAAAATATTTCGCTGATCACCAGCACTCGGTTGAGGCGCCCGGTTTTCTTGCTGAGCGCCCCACGGGTTCCGTCACGCAGCACCTGATTGAAATCGCCGCCGGAGTTTTTCCAGGCTGGCAGGAATCCAGTGATAAAGATGGTGGAGACCAAGAACAGCAGGAAAACTTTCAGGGTAAAGGCATCGATACCAAACTTAAACCAGAACACCTGACGGCCATAGCTGAAGCTGGCGGTTACCCGTTCGGTGACCTCCAGCCCCCAGGCCAGCAGCAACAGGCCAATAATGCCACCTAATGTGCAGATTAAAATACTTTCCCACAGTAACTGGCTAATCAATCTGGCGCGTGGAGCCCCCAAAGCCATGCGAATGGCGGTTTCCTTGCCGCGCTCGATGGCGCGTGACAACAGCAGGTTGCCAACATTGAATGACGCCAGAAACAGAATCAGTACGGCCGCCACCTGCATGGAATAAACCACAGCAATGCCGTCTTCGGCCACCGACAGGGGAATACTATGGCAATAGGCACCCAAGCCACTATTGGTCTGTGGGTAGCGCTGCGCCAGCCGCTCCATCAGCAGGGCCAATTGCTGATTCACCTCGGTGGTGCTGTAGCCAGATTTAAGATGCGCCAGTCCATAGACCCGCCCTGCTTGCTGACGTGACAACGCGGCGGGAGATTCATTGAGGGGTAACCAGAGCTCCGCCACATTCGGGAACAGGTAATCCTGCGGCATCACGCCCAGGATGCGGTGGCTGACACCATCGATTTTAACCTGTCGTTCCAGTATATCGCTGGCCCCAGCAAACTGGCTTTTCCAAAGGTCATAGCCAATCACTACCACAGGTTCAGCACCAGGCAGATTTTCCGCCTGGTTGAAGGTGCGGCCCATCAGCGGCTGAGTGCGGGTAAGCTGAAAAATATTCGGCTCGGCTCTGACTCCGCTGTAACGCACTGCACCGTCGCGTCCTGACAAATTGACCGTCACATTGCGATAGGCACCCATCTCGTCCAAACCCTGAACGGCTTCTCGCAACATCTGATAGTCTTGGTAATTCAGCGGGTTACCTTCCAGCGCGCCATGCCGGGACTGGCTGATTTGTACCAGGCTGTCACCGTCGGTAAACGGCAAGTCTTTAAACACCATAGTGTTGATAAAGGAAAATAAGTACAGGCTCAGCCCGATGCCAGCTGCCATCACCAGGGTAGTGAGTGCGGTAAACCCCGGACTTTTGGCCAGCAGACGCAGTGCATAGCGGCAATCACTTAGCATAAACATGGTGCTTGCCCTCACTTTGCGGGTTGAGCTGCAGCCTGTCAGAGACAATGCGGCCGTCAAGCACTTCCAGCCGACGCTTGGCCTGGCTGGCTGAGCGGGGATCGTGCGTAACCATACAGATGGTGGCGCCGTCGGCATGCAACTTGTCCAATAACTGCATCACCGCTTCGGCATTTTTGGAGTCCAGGTTACCGGTGGGTTCGTCGGCCAGTAATAAAGAAGGTTTGCCGGCAATGGCCCGCGCAACGGCAACTCGTTGTTGCTGACCGCCGGATAATTGCGACGGATAATGCTTGGCACGATGGGACATGTCTACCTTATCCAGCGCGTCTTTTACCCATTGCTTGCGCTGGGCCTTACTCAGATCGCGCCGATAGGTCAGGGGCAACGCCACATTTTCTTCCACATCCAGATCGCTGATAAGGTTAAAAGACTGGAAAATAAAGCCAATTTCCTGGTTACGGATCCTGGCGCGTTCTTTATTGGGCAGGTTGGACACGTCATGTCCGGCCAGCACATAGCGACCGGCTGTGGCAGTATCCAGTAAGCCCAATACCGATAGCAGGGTTGACTTACCGCAGCCGGATGGGCCGGAAATTGACACATAGTCTCCCTTGGCGATGCTCAGCGAAATATCACTCAGCGCATGGGTTTCCAATTCTTCCGAGTAATACACTTTCTTAAGATTATCTATTTTTATCAATAGGTTGTTCATAATCGCTCACTTAGTGGCTGTGTTATTCTAGCTTAGTTGATACGAAACTTGGGATAGCCGCTGAAACGGCTGGGATCTGAGGTGACGACCAGGTCGCCGGCTTGCAGACCGTCCAGGATTTGGATTTGGTTAATTGAGCCCTGGCCAAGGGAAACCGGCACTAACTCGGCGAAGTTCCGGTCCTGGCTAAGTTTGTACAGGGTCGTCTGACTCTGACTTTGGGCGTATAAAGGTCGGTCAACAAACAGGGTGTCGGCGATATTGCTAATATGAATTTCGCCATCCACCGACAGCGCCGGGCGGGCGTCATCGGGCATCGGGCCAGACAACGCCACATCCACCTGTACCTTGCCACCTGTTACGGCAGGATCCACCCTGATGACCTGCCCCTGGATGGTGCTGTTGCGGGTATCAATAGTGACCTTCTGGCCTGGTGTGACAGCTTTAATCTGAATTTCAGGTACCTGTAGCTCGGCAATCAAACTATTGTGCTGGGCCAGTTTGGCCAGGTTTTCGCCCATCAGAATGCGTTTGCCTGGTTCCAGCGGTACTTCCAGCACAATGCTGTCCATACTGGCCCGTACCTGCAGGCTGTCTACTTGTTGTTGCAGTTGTTCGTGTGCTTTGCGGGCTTTTTCTAATCTGGCCTGACGGGCGGCAGCCTGGGCAATCAGGTTGTCCTGCATTTTCAGCAGTTCCTGTTCACTGATTTGCAGGCGCTGACGGAACTGCTCGGTTTCCAGTTTAGTACGCTCATAAGTCAGTTGGGAGATGGCACCGCTGGATTGTTTAAGCAGTTTTGTTTCGGCGTTGTATTTCAGCAAACTGCTGTCATAGTCCAGTTTGGCGTTCAACAATCTGGCTCGCTGAGCCAACACCGCGGACTCTTGCGCCACCTGACCGGCCTTGATATCTGCTTGCAGAGCGGTCAGCTCCCAACTGGCTTCCTCCAGTTGTCTTTCAAGTCTTGGATTGCTGAGTATGGCTATCAGGTCCCCTTGTTTAACCTGGTGGCCCGCTTTGACGATAAGTTGTTCCACTTTGGCGTCCACATTGGCCGACAGCCAACGTATATGTTCCGGGCTCAGTATGCCGCTGCCTCTGACCGAAACATGAAAATTCCCGCGCTGCACTTTACTGAAAACGATGGAGTCAGCGGCGACGGCATAATCAGCCTGGCCGAGCAGCCACCAATATCTGGCAGCCACACTCACTACAAGTACCAACCCCAGGCCCAGCAGGTAAGGCCGGATACGCAGGGCAGGGCGTTTTTGAATGGCGATATCCATCTGATATTTCCCGGTTTGTGATTAAAGGTCGCCGGATGCTGGGCGACCAAGGGGCTAAATCAGAAAGTAATCAGGAACTATGCCAAGGTTTAATGCATTGAAATATAATAAATAATTTGATGTGGTTTGTGATTCGTCCCATTTTTGGGATAAACAAAGGGACGCCGTCCCAGTTTTGCTCATGGCACAATGATACAACGGCAGTCCCCGCATAGGGCGACTGCCGCAATCTGATTAGCCGCTGACGTGACGGGCATCCCGCTGTGCTACCAGGCGGTTGATTTGCTCGTCGGCCGGGCGAATTTCAAACGGGCCGACACCCACGCCAGGGTGCGCAGACATCAATTCAATGGCATGCTGCATATCCCGTGCTTCCAACAGCAAGATACCGCCCAGCACCTCTTTGGTTTCAGCATAAGGACCGTCTGTGGCTTTAATCCGGCCATTTTGCTTGCGCAGGGTAACGGCCTGACCGGCACTGGCCAATGCCTCACCACCGAGAAAATGACCGCCACGACGCAATACATCATCGTATTCAAAGCATTTTTCCATTAGCTGCGCGGCTTCATCGTCACTGATGTCCTGCCACATGGACTCATCCAGATAACCTAAACAAATAAACTTCATCTTCGTCTCCTTTTGGGTTGTTTCAGCCTCTGGTCGAACGGGCATGTCAGGAGATCGACATTTTTGCCAGGGTGCAGTGGGTTTTTATGTTGCCTTAACCATCGCCCAGTAACTTTCTGAGTTTTTCTTCGGCTAGCTCGGCCGGGGTTTTTTCGGAATCTGGTTTGGTGTCGGTATTTTCTGGGGGCGATTGACTGTCATCACCAAATAAGGCCGCCAGCTTGGCTTTGGCCTCTGCACGTTTATCCCGGTAACCGCCCTGATAGGCACCGTCGGTGGGTTTGAAATAATCGCAGAAGTTGGCCTTTTGTTTATCGTTAGGCGGCTCTGCGCGCGGTTCGTTGCAGTGCCTGTTATCAAAAAACTCACAGAATTTGCAGCAGTGCAGATCCGCCCCGCAGGTTGAGCATTCTTCTCTGCGTGATAACGGCAGCAGCAGGCCACTAAGGACTGCGCCACATTGCCAGCATTGCAGCTTGATACTCATGGTCTTTATCCGTCTGATCTTGGTGGCTTCAGCTTAGTCGTATTGCTGCTGCCTTGACAGTGGCGGCCACAGAAATTGGCTATTAAACATAAAGCCCGGGCTCGTCTGAGCCCCGGCAGCATCTGATTATTTAACGGGAGCAAGAACCAAGCGGCCATAGCTGATAAACACACACAGCACCGCCACGGTTAGCCAGTAATACAGGGGACCGGCGTTAGCTTCACCCGATTGCCAATGCAGCAGGCTGAAAAGCAGCATGCTTGCGGCGATCACCAGCGAAGCAAACGGGGCGAGTATGGCGCCAGGTTTATATAAAAGCGGTAAAACCAGACACAGGCTACATAGCAGTTCAAGTACACCCAGTCCCAGCCAGGCCGCATTTGGAATGGCGGCCAAAGACGGCATGCCCTGAGCAGGGTTGCTGAATTTCCACAGTGCACCTATGGCAGTATGTACCGCCAGCAATACTTGCAAGATCCATAACAGAATATTCATACTTATGCTCCTTGCTCGGTTGCCGGGCCTTCAATCAGGCGGATATCCATGTTATCCAGTCTGACTCTGTCCATTACCACATCGATGCTGGTGATTTTGCCGTCAGTGATACTAAAGCAGAACGCCACCATAGTTGTGCCATTTGCCCCCCAGGTTGCCCCGGGTATGCCGTCCACCAAGCTAAGCATGGCCCCCATTGCCTTACCTTTAAGAGTATTGGCCACCTTGGTTGCCCCTGACATCTCTGCTTCAAATTGCGGTGCACCCTTAGCCTGATTAGCCTTAGTGATTTTCAGAGCAGTGGCATCCGCACGCAGAATGGCATCCGGGTGCAGCAAACTCAGCAGTGCCTGAAAGTCACCTTGTCTGGATGCCTGCAGAAAGGCGGCAACCAGATGCTGCTGCTGGGTATCATCCTGTCTGCGTGATTTGGCGCCCTGAACCTGACGGCGGGCGCGGCTGGCCAGTTGCCTGGTGGCCGCTTCTGAACGTTCGATAATAGGCGCAATATCGGCAAAACTGAGATCAAACAGATCATGCAGGACAAATGCGATACGCTCAGGGGGAGAGAGGGTATCCAGTAGCAGTAACAGAGCCGGTCCCAGTGAGTCGGCGATCAGCAGCTCGGTTTCCGGTCCTTGTTGGTTGCCGATTGGCAAGTCCAGCGCCGCATCGTCTGCCTCTGGCTTGCGTGCCCGTAACTGGTCAAGGCAAATGCGTGATACAACAGTTATTAACCAACCCTGTAGATTGTTTATCTGTTCGGCGTCACTGCGATTGAGCCTGAGCCAGGCTTCCTGCACCGCGTCTTCGGCTTCATTGCTTGAGCCCAGCATCCGGTAAGCCACCGACTGAAGATGTTGGCGATGGCGGTTGAAATGCTCTGCCAACCAGTCCTGTTTGTTCATGGTATATCCTGTATTGTTTAAGTGTTGATTCACAGCCCCAAAAGGACTCAATCAAGATGACGAACGACACTATATCAATGTGACAAAAATCGCGGGTTTATTTTTAATTTATTGAAAATAAAGAAGATAAATTTATTCCTATGGATTAGGTATAGCTTGCATCAAGCTAGCATGCATGACCCGCTGGCTATTCTGCCATGGCGATAATGTGTTAGGCAGGCGAAGGAGGCTTACACCTGCACAACCTGTAAATTACGCTCCTGTAAAGCCTGCACAATAGCAGCATCAGCGTCCTGATCGGTGATCAGCACATCCAGTTCCCGCACATTGGCCACCTGGTGGTTGGAAATCAACCCCAACCGATCTACCCCGCCCATCACAATGGTTTGGTCTGCCTGCTCGACAGAGACGCGCATAATTTCCGCTTCCTCCAGATACTTGGCCGAAAAGCCCCGCTCCGGGTGCAGTGCACAGGCGCCGGTAAAATAGCTGTTAAAGCGCATCTTGCGCAGGGTATTTGTGGCAGCGGTGCCCACACAACGCAGCGCTGGTTTAAAAAAAGTGCCGCCCAGCAGAATCACTTCGACCTTTTCATGGTGTACCAGCTCGCAAGCGATCAGAGGGCAAGCGCTGACCACTGTCAGCGGCATATCTCTGGGAATTGCTTTAGCCAGATACAGGCAGGTTTCGCCGGAATTCAGCAAGATTGTCTGGCGTGGCTGAATAAAAGCCAGGGCAGCATTGGCACGCTTTTGTTTGGCCGGGTGTTTAACTTCCAGCCGATCGGCATAGTCCGGCACATCCAGTTGCATGGGCAGAGCGCCGCCATGCACCCGGCGCAGCATCTGTCGCTCTCCCAACTGATTAAGATCGCGGCGCACCGTATCTTCCGATACCCCTAATTGTTGGGCGAGATCAGCAGCATAAACCCGACCCTTGTGATTCAGTTCTTTAAGGATCAGAGACTGGCGTTCGGCCAATAGCATGATATTTCCTGTTTCTGCATGTTTTTGCCGATTTTACTTGAACATCCTGCATGAGCAAGAGTATATTTTGCTTGTTGTTGCCTGTTTTTGCTTTGTTTTAGTCTGAAACGGGCAGTTTTGTGCAAACTCACAGTTTTTGTTAAAGGAGGGCCGATGGACAGTTTTTCCCTGGAGCTGGATCGTTATCAGGCGGTTATTTTCGATATGGACGGTACGTTGCTGGACTCATCAACCGCCATTCGCGAGGTATTCCATACTTGGTGTCAACGCCACCAATTAGATTTGGAGCAAGTACTGACTATGTGTCACGGATCCAGGGTACGGGATTTTCTGGATCAGTTAGCGCCGCATTTAGATGCGGACGAAGAGGACGGCTGGTTGTTTGCTGAGGAAGCCAGAGTGACAACGGGGGTTGTACCGATCTCAGGTGCCAGCGAATGGTTGCAACGCGTGTCTGCTCTGAATATGCCATGGGGGATCGCCACCTCAAGCAACAGGTCAGTCGCTTTGGCTCGTCTGAATGCGGCCAATTTGCCGGTCCCTGAGGTGCTGATTACTGGTGACCAGGTTGAACAGGGCAAGCCGCATCCGCAGCATTTTTTGCTGGCGGCAGAAAAACTCGGCGTCAATCCAGCCCGATGCCTGGCATTTGAAGATTCGCCAAACGGCATTCTATCTGCACAATCAGCCGGTTGCGATGTCATCGTAATCGGGGAATCGGCACATGCCTCGGCGCAAGCACAGCAGGTTGTGGCCAGGTTGCGGGACTATCAGCCGTTGCTGGCGGCGCAGGCTTAGTACGGGACACAGCAATGGAAAATGTCACCAGATTACAGAGCCAGGAAAAATACTGGGATATCGCGGGCATTGTTATTGGCCTGATGGGCTGCCTGGCGCAACTTACCCAAGTCGTCAGTGAATGGCAGCGCAGTGAGCCTGCCACTATGTCGCTGGCCTTTGTTATCGGCTATTGGTTGGTGTTTGCTTTCTGGCTGGCTTACGGGCTGTTTTTTAAGCGCCCGGCCATTATTGTCACCAACAGTATTGCCTTGCTTTTACAAAGTGCCTTGCTGATGGCGCAGCTATAAATTAGCGCAAGACCAAGTACAAGGCGGGTAGGCAGATTACGCCCTCTCAATCTGCTTACCCGCTCTTTCTCAGCTCAGCCTATTCAGCATCCCCAATTTGGCTCAGGCGCTTCAAAGCCCTGCGTATGTCTTTGTGTACGCTTTGATCTGTACTGAGCTGTTGTGCTTGTAAGTAACTTTGTCTGGCCAGTACGTGCTCTTTGGCTGATTCAGCCAGTTCGGCCTGCAGCAGCAGGGATTGCACATAATAGTCGTCATAAACCTGATCTTCGCTTAGCAGTCGGGTTAAGGCTTGCAGACCTTGCTGCTGACTGCCAAATCCCTCCAGGCTGAGATAGCCGCTCCACTGGCAGGCATCCCGCCATATGGGTAATGATGTTGCCTGCTTAGGTGTCAGCAGGCAGGTTTGATAAAAACTCTGCTGTGCGTCTGCCTTTTGATCATAGGTAAGTTGTAACTGCGCGGCGCGCTCCATCAGTGGCACATTTTCGCTGAAGTTGGCCAGCACCTCAGCTATCAGCTTTTGGCCTTCTGGTTGATTCTGGGTATTTTGGGCGTAGTCCATCGCCGCCAGCAGGTGGTACTGCTGATTAATTTGTGCGAGTCGCTCCACCAGCGCTTTGGCTGCCTCTTTGTCCCAGCCCCACAGATTATCCCAGGCCAGCGCTTTAGCCGCTTCACGCATATATTTAGGGTTATCCGGCTCTAGCTCATAAGCGCGTAGCATGTGCTTTACGTGACGGTCTATATAGCCCAGTTTGTTGATAAAACTGGATTGCTCTTTCACTTCATACCAAAGTCGGCCTGCCTGATAATGTACTTCGGCATTGTCAGGATAACGTCGGGTCAGTGCTTCCAGCTGTTTGTTCTGATCGTCGGCATCCTTTGCCACGGCCAGAGCAGACTGCCAGATAGCCTGCTGTTCGGGTGAAAGTGTCTGCTCCTTAAGCAAACGTTCCATTTGCATGTAGTTTCTTTGATAGTAAGCATTTTGCAGATTATCCTGGCCCTGAACAGATAAACTGAACAGGCAGCATGCGGCTGCCAGCCCTAGTAGTTTGTGTTTCATTTTTCCTCCTTGCTGAGTTGCAGCTGTTCCAACCATTCCACCGGTTCCACCTGGCTGGTAAACAGCATGTCTATCAGTGCGCGTTGTTCAGGTACCTGGTTAATCAGCGCCTGAATAAAATCGATGGAACTGGCCGGAGGTTTGGGATAGTTGTGTGCGCGGCCCAGGGATTGCAGTGCTGCAAGAATGGGCTGGTCACCGATAGCCTGACGCAGTCTGGCAAAAACCAAAGTGGCGCGTGAATACTGATCGTGTGGCGACTCGGCACTAATTAAACTGCGCATTGGCTGGCGGTTATGCTGCTCGGCATTCAGGTAACGCTGTTTTTCATAGCTAACCAGGGCCTGCATGGCTGATTGGCCTTGCTGCCGCTCGAGCATCACCAATTCAATATATTTCGCCAGCGACTCAACCAAAAACGCACTGTCCTGCTCAATGCCGTTGCCCAGGGCATGGCCAAACCACTGGTGGGCGGTTTCGTGTACTGCGCGGCGATATGCCTGACTGTAGGGCATGACATGATTTTGCAGGCTGCGAAATCCTACCCGGCTACCAATCAGAATCAGCTGGGGCAGGGCATAACCCGTAGGGCTTAGATCGGGTTTTTCAATCAGCGTCAGGGTTTTGCCGTTGTACGGATTGATATGAGTAGATAAAAATTCCACGGTTTGCGCCATAGCATCAAGTGTCATGGGCACATTGGCCTGATGGCCGGGCTGATAGGCCACCTGCAGGGTCAGGCCCTGAATAACACGGCTGCTGAGCGCAAGGGGCGCGGCGATAAACCCCTGTATATTACGAACAGGTTGGTTCGTCACAAAACGGCGGTACTGACGATTATCCTGTTGCCAGCTGCGAATCAGTTCACCCTGGGTAAAGCTCTGATAGCCCAGTGGTGTGGAAATCTGCGTGTCCATGCTGCTCCACTGATAGCCATCCCGGCTTTTGTCTCTGACTGCCAGGGATTGTTCTACAGACTGTTCGGCTTTCACGGGCAGGCCGTACTTGCGACGTAGATCCGTGCTTTGCAGTTCACGAATGGGCAGATAGCCTATTGCCGGAAAATAGGGAATAGCGCGTAGATAGCTAAATTCCCGGGTCAGGATTTTATGCTGGGGCAGCGCACTATAGCCGCTTTGCATAAGCGTCAGGCTGAAATCCAGCGTCAGTGACTGACCGGGCTCAAGCGGCTTGGCAAGCTTGAAAATACGTTGTCCCAACCTTTGATCGTACATCAGGTGATTATCGGTATTAAGGCTGATACTGTGCAGCGGGACCTGCCAGTTCTCACCCACCAGAATCTGCTCTATTGGCTGATTCTGCTTATTCAGCAGTTGATACTGGCCATGGATCTGCACTTGTCGCTGGTCAGGGTAAAAGTCCACTTCAGTGCGGATATGTTGAATGTCTGGCATTGGCAAGTTGGCAAAGCCTTTATAGGTTTTCTCGTAGCTGGCCAGCATTGCAGCGCGCTGGTCGGGGGAGAAATACTGGCCGTTCAATTCCAGCCCGGACTGAATGGCATAGCCCTGCAAGATCAGAGGCACGCTCAGTAGCAGGCAGGTCAGCCCGGCAGCGAGCCTTTGTGGCGGCCAACCCCGGCCTTGAATGCGGGTAAGTGCGCCAATCAATAGCACCGCAGCAAACAGCCACCAGAATCGCGTTAACGCCCAGAAGCCATCCAGATTGGGGGCATAACCCCAGAAGCCGTCCGCCGCGCTTAGCGGTGTTGCAAAAGGCCGGGCCAGCGGATGATGAATGTCGAGCAGTGCGGCCAGTGGCGTAAAGTGCAGAATAAGCAGCAGCCCACATAGACACAAGGCAGCAAGACGCTGCCCAATGCCAGCCTGAATAGCCAGAAATACCGTACCTTGGGCCGCCAGGGGCAGTCCGGCATACAGCATAAAGCGCCCATATTCAGCCAGTTGTAGTGGACTTTGTGCTAGCCACTGGCAAAAAATGGCGGTACCGGCCGCCAGTAATAAAATGCTCACCAGCAAACCTTGCAGGCACAGCAGTCTGGCCAATAGCACGGTCCATGGTGCAATTGGCAGGGCTTGTACGATGCCGGCAATATTGAGCTGCTTGTCTCGCCTGCTTAACAGATCGCTGAAATACAACAGCAGGGCCGAGCCAAACAGCGGTAGTATGTCCCACATAAAGCGATTTATCGCATCAAAACTCAGACCGGTAAGTTCAGCGCCGGGTTCGCTATGATGAATGGAAGGGTAGGTTTCGCCAGCAACAAGCGCACACCAGATAAGCCCTATCAGCCAGATTACCGGGCGCTTGAATATTTGCCCGGCTTGCAGACGAGTGAGGGCGTATAACTGATGCCAGGCGCCTGGCTGGGCCGGAATGAAGTGAAAGGTTGTGGCATTTGAATCCTGACGTTTTAACGGCAAAGCCCATGCCGGCTTTTTGGTGTTGTCGCGGCGATTTTTCAGGCGAACTGCACAGTAAGCCAAAAGTGTTGCGGCCAGAATAATCAGTAACCTGTTCAGCATGACTAAGGCCAGGTCCGGCTGTTTAGCCATAAGCGGCGTTAAACCAAACCAATCCAGATAGTTCATTGTACTGACCAGCCACGGGGCGGGTGTTTGCGCGCCTGCCATCAGTGGTGAGCCAATGGCCGTGGCCAGTAGGGTGTAGCTGACAAAGCATAAAAAGGTTGCCAGATAAGTCAGTACCGGAGAAGAATTCAGACTATGCAGCAACCAGAATAACGCGACAAACAGTAAGCTGGCCGGCAGGCCGATGAGCAACTGCAGACCTTGCAGGTTGAGGGCAACACTCAATATCACCTGATATTCAGGAAGTTGATTTGCGCTGCTGAGCAGTCCCGCCAGCAAACCCGTTGCAGCGACTATACCCAGCAGTATCGTCAGGCAGATCAGACCAGCGACCTGCACCATCTGTTGCCGGGTTTGTGACAAAGATGCACTCAGTACCAGCTCTCGCATCTTATAGCTGTCTGCCCTGTAAAGACTGAAAACCGCCAGCAGGCCGGTGGCCCAGGGCAGCGCCATCATACACAAGGCACCGACCAGGTGCTGTAAATGCGCCTGGGTGAACAGCTCAGCCTGGCTGGTATGGATGCCGCATCCAACAAAATAGCCAAACAGCACAGCGACAACTGTCAATATCCAATACAGCGGCTGGCGAAGCCCCAAGCGTATCTCATTTAACATCAGGGTCCGCATCAGGCTGCCTCCTGCACTTGTTGCACAAGGTGCAGAAAATAGCAGTCCTGCAGACAGGGGATGGCTGGTTCAAAGTGACTTCCGGGTTGCTCCTCACAGAACAAACGGACCACTGGATTGCCATAGTGCAGCCGTTGGCTGAGTAAGATGGCATGCTCGGGTATCACGCCCAGTTGCGGCCCTTGCCATATCCTGTTGGAAAGACCGCTGAACAGGGCGCCGGTCTGACCACTGGCGACTATCTTGCCGTCCAGCAATATGGCGGTTTGGCGGCACAGATGTTCGATATCCTCAACAATATGCGTAGACAGCAGCACCAAACGGGTTTGCGCAATGTCGTGCAGAAGTTGGTGCAGACGCAGACGCTCAGCGGGATCCAGGCCCGACGTTGGTTCGTCAAAAATCAATACCTGCGGATCGCCTAACAAAGCTTGTGCCACTCCAAAGCGTTGTAACATGCCCCCGGAAAAATGACTGGGTTGCCGCTGAGCATGTGCTGTAAGGTTGGTCAGTGCTAACACCTGTTCAATCTGCTGACGACGCTGAGCCCGACTGTTCAGGCCTTTAAGAATGGCCAGGTGCTCTAACAGCCCCTGGCAGGATATATGGGGATAAACGCCAAAGTGCTGCGGCAGGTATCCCAGTTTGTTGCGCAATCTGGTTGGTTGTTGCCACACATCCTGGCCATTGAAAAGGATGTGGCCACTGTCTGGTGTCTGAAGCGTGGCGATGGTGCGCATTAAACTGGATTTGCCTGCACCATTAGGGCCAAGTAGTCCTACCATGCCCTTGCCCAGTTGCAAAGAGATGTCCTGCAGGGCGCGCGTGCCGTCGGGGTAGGTTTTGTTAATGTTGTGAAGTTCCAGCATGGTTGGTCTCCAAATTTTTTTGGCAGGCTACGGGGCATGCCTTAGGTGATAAAGGCTTTAATGACAAAGGCGCTGATTTTTATGACATGATTGATTTCGAAGGGTAAATTGACGTTTATCAGTAAAAACGGCGGGTTTGTCATGATTCGGCTGACAAGCTCGGCCAATTGACCAACCATGACAACCCAGCCACCCGAACCCGTTATTGCCATTATGTTGAAAGCGTTATCGTTCCAACCGTTTTATAAACTGCAGCCTGTATTACCGGTTCTGGTAGCGATTCTGGTTGAGGCCCTGGTGCGGCTGCACGGCTATGCGCCAGAGCAATACGACGACTATATCCAGTTGCGCGGTGGCTGGGCCCTGTACCTGACTACTACCGGGCAACTATTGCTGGAAAGCTTGCCGCTGATGGCCGTACAGTGGTGGCTGGCAGGCCATTCGGACTGGCGTGGGTATCTTGTTTGGGCGGCGGGTTTTGTGATGTATCCCGCACTGAGCCTGATGGCGCAAAATGGCTGGCCGTCGGCCCAGCCACTGTTGTTCGGTGGCCAATTTTGGTTGCTGACGGCCGGATTGTCGCTGCTTTATTGGCTGCATCGGGCATATCAGCAATCGGCTGATATGCTACGCAGTCCGACATGGTGGCGTTATATGCTGTCACTGGATGCCGCCCTGCTATTGTGCCTGGGCGGCTGGGTACTATTGATGAGTGGCATGTTTGTATATAACCCCGACCCTATGCATAACCAACCCCTTGAGCCACGACTTGACCCCGGCCAGATGTTAAGCCAATGGCCACTGACCCTATACTATGGCTGGCAGTTTGGGTTGCTGGCCGGAATCATCTTTGTTTATTATTGGGTTAATCGCTATGTGCTGATCCGCAGAGTATTGGCGCACCAGGGCGTGTATCCGTTTCTGCTGTGCAGTGCTGTTTGGTTGTTGCTGTCTTATCCCTTGTTCGGTGCCCTGGTGTTGCAATTGCCCCTGAATATTGCCGAACAAAGTTTGCTGCCTTCTGAGAATCATCTGCCGTTTGATACCTTGAATCTGTTGGTGGCCGGCATTATCTGGGCCCTCAGTACGCCATTGATTCTGGCCTTTGAGCGCCAGCACAATGCCCGCGAAGTGGCCGAGCTTACCCAGGTGCAAACCCTGGCCGAGCTTAAAATGCTGCAGCAGCAGGTCAATCCGCATTTTCTGTTTAATACCCTCAACAGCCTGTATGCCCTGTGTCTGACCCAGTCAGCACTGGCCGCGCCTATGTTGCTGAAGTTGGCGGATTTGTTGCGTTATGTGGTGTATCAGGGGCAAAAGTCCAGGGTGGCACTGCGCGATGATCTGGCCTACCTGCAAAATTATCTTGAATTGCAACAACTCAGGGTAACCAGACGCTGCAAGATAGTCACGGATATTCAAATTGCCGAAGGCGACTGGCAAATCGCCCCGTTACTGCTGATTATGCTGGTGGAAAATGCTTTTAAACATGGCGCGGAAGTCAGTCAAGGTGAGTGCGATATTCACCTGAGCCTGTGTATACAAGCCGGGCATTTAGCCTTTGAGTGCAGTAACAGCTTGCCTGAAGCAACGCCTGATGCGCCAACCGGCATTGGCCTGACTAATCTGCAGCGGCGTTTACAACTGGGCTATGCCGGGGCCTTTACGTTACGCAGTGAACGGCAAGGCCAGCGCTGGGTTGCGCGGTTGGAGATGGACTTATGAAAACCCTGATCATTGATGACGAACCACTGGCCCATGAGGTGCTGTTACATCACAGTCGCATGCATCCAGACATTGATGTGGTAGGACAGTGCTATAACGCTGCCGAGGCGCTGGCCTTTCTGGCCAGTCAGCAGGTTGACTTGGTACTGCTGGACATTCATATGCCGGTGCTATCCGGCCTGGATATGCTCAGGGTGATGGCGAACCGCCCACAAGTGGTGCTGTGTACTGCCTATCAGGAACACGCACTGGTGGGCTTTGAACTGGATGTTACCGACTACTTACTGAAACCTGTCAGTGCTGAACGCTTTGCCCAGGCCTTAGACAAGGTGCGGCGCCGCATTGGTATGGCATTGCCGCCACCCGAGATGACCAGCCATATTGTTATCAGGGTGGACAGGGAAGACCGTAAAGTTGAGCTTAGCAAAGTCTGCTGTGTTGAAGCCTATGGTAATTATGTCAAGGTCTGGTTGGAGGATGGCTGTTTGCTGACGGCGGCGACGCTGAAACACTTTGCCGAAACTCTGCCTGAAACCTGCTTTGTGCAGGTGCATAAATCCTTTCTGGTCAATAAGGCCTGGGTGGTGGCCAAAGACACAGAGCAACTTACATTGCGCAGTGGCCAGAAGATTAAAATGGGTAAGGCTTACCGGAACAATGTGTCGGGATTACTTTAAATCGGCCTCAGCAAGGAAGTGGTATGCGTATTTCAGCAATATCTTTACTGTTGTTAATCCCGTTCAGTGCAATGTTGGCTAGTAACAGCCTGGCCAGTGCAGTAAATCCGGTACCTGTATCTGCAGAGATGCAACAGGCAACGCAGGCGCTGTTGCAAGGGGACAAAAGGCCAGCCGCAGCACTGCTAGACAAAACAGCACCGCAAAGCAGCTATGAACTGATGGCGCTGGAGATTTTGTATCTGCTGGCGTCATCTGCAACGGATCTGGCAGATGCACGACTAACGTCCTTTGAGCAACAGTTTGCCAGCAACCCCGAGACCTTTGCATTTTCGTCTGAGGTGTGGCGTTCCATTGGTCATCAGGCCAGTATCTTTGCCAAACGTGGTTACTACAAAAAAGCGGTTAAAGCTAAAATTCAGGCGGGAGTGCTGGCTCCGGAAAATCCGTATTATCTGACTTTACAGGCTTCAGCGTTGGGGCAGGGGGACAGTTATGGCGGCAGTGCTGCAGCGCAAAAGCCGCTTACTGACAAGATTGCGACACTGGATAGAAAATGGGGATATATCGCCCGGATTAATCTTGCCCAGAATGAAGATGATGTTGCTCTTGGCGAATCTATGGCTGAACAAGCCGCGGGTGCGTTTAAGCAGGATTTTGATGTATTGGAAAGAGTGGCCCAGTGGCACTGGACCATCGGCAGCTATGAACAGGCGCAGGCCTACTTTCTGCAGGCTTGCCAGCATCGCCCTGCTATGACATGGCATTTGCAGGTTAAATGGTACAACGCCTGCTATCAGGTTGGTGAGTTTGCTAATGACAAGCAAATTGGCATGGATAAAGGTGTCAAAGCGTTGAACATATTACTTAATGTCTATTCACTGCCAACGGAGGTAAATTTTGATATTGCCAGCTTATCAATGACGTTGGCCGACTCTGAATATACCGATCCTGCCAGGAAGCTACTCCAGCGGATAGTGCTGGAGAGCCCGGACAAAGCGTTGGCACGCAAAGCGCAAAAGTTGCTTGGCAGGACACCTTAATACGCAAGTCGTGCTTTATTTCGCAGCAAGCTGGATGCAGCTCATTGCCGGGCTGAGCTATCTACCCAGCCATCACCCTGTTACGACCGCCTTGTTTAGCCTCATACAAAGCCTGGTCGGCACGTTTCATCAGGCTTTGCGCATTATCACCGCTACGATAGGTACTGGCGCCGATACTGGCGGTAAATTGGGGCAAATCGGGTAGCGCTATTTGCTCGATATGCATACGTAACTGTTCAGCCACCAAGGTCGCGGCCTGCCTGTCATGCTGGCGTAGCAATATGGCAAATTCTTCGCCACCGATGCGGAACAGCATATCGGTACTACGCAGTCGTTGTCTCAGGCTTGTGACCAGCGACTTCAGTACCTGATCTCCCATATCGTGGCCGAAACCATCGTTAATGGATTTGAAGTGGTCCACGTCCAGTAACAGTAAACTCAGTGGTGCGCCCCGATCTGCCAGCGCCAGTTCTTCGCTGATTTGCTCTTCCCATTTATGTCGGTTAAACGCACCCGTCAGGCGGTCGAGGGTAGCCAGTTCAATTAACCGCTTTTCCACTGCCACTCGGTTGTGCATCTCTTTTGACAGGCTATCCATCAGGGTTTTAATGTCAGTTTCCAGCTCGGCCAATTCGTCCTGGCCTGTACTAGTTACATCTGAGGACAGTGACATGGTGTTTTGTTGTTGCAGTGACTGTTGAAAATCCCCTATCTGGTGCTGGATATGGCCGATACGTCGACGAAAAGACTGGATGATATACAGGGTTAAATAGATGCCAATGGCCAGGGCACTGACGCCTAGCGTGGAATTTACCCACATAAATTCGCGTTCGTGCTTTTCGGCATAAGCAGCAATCTCCAGGGTAAGCTGTTCCATTGCTAATAACAGACCGGCAGCTTCATCATCCAGCTGTGTATCGAGGTCCTGCAATTGTTGCCAATGAATCAGGCGCTGATCGATGTGTGCCTCAAGCCAACGACTATATCCCTGTGTAAATTTGTCACGGTGTTGGTGCAAGGCCTGCAATGATGCAAGCACGCTTTGATGTTCAGTCACTTTCTCCTGCACTGTACCATTATCTAGAGCGGTTCGGATTACCTCTATTGCCTTATCAATCTGAACGCTCAACTGCTGACTGTATTGATTAACCTGATCCGGTCGCATGTTGGTTGCCGAGGTCTGAGTCTGGCCTATTTGTTCCATCAGCAGGTGCTGGCGTAACTGTAGCATCTCAATTTCGGCCATCGTTTCAGACAGTGGAATATCTATCTCTGCCACCTCTCGCATTTCGTCATTAATGACTTGCAGTTTGACAACGGAATAAAGGATTACGACCAACAGAAATGACAACAGCATTGTCGACAACCCGCCAATCTTGCGAGTCAGGGAAGCGTTCAGCCAATCTAACATGGAGTGTGCTATACAAGGAAAAGGCTGATCCTAACGGGGATTGCTACTGGGTAAAAGGGCTAAATAACAAAGGATATGCCAGCGGCGGCTGTTCTATGCCCTTTGTTCCACAAGTATTCCGGTGTAGATTGGCCTGTTTGTAGATAGCTGATTTGGAGATACCATGCGTGCGCTAATGTTTGTTGCTCTGACCTTGACTAGCGGGGCAGTATTGGCCATGG
Source organism: Bowmanella denitrificans (assembly GCF_039522935.1). Taxonomy (NCBI): domain Bacteria; kingdom Pseudomonadati; phylum Pseudomonadota; class Gammaproteobacteria; order Alteromonadales; family Alteromonadaceae; genus Bowmanella; species Bowmanella denitrificans. The sequence goes on from NZ_BAAAEI010000017.1 coordinate 79,200, forward strand.
GCACTCAACCCCTGGCGAATGAAGAGCTGCTAAAGCCGGTGAATACTTTGTTTGATGCCATGCGAAGCCATGACGAAGCCGCCCTGCTGGCACAATTTGCACCAATGGCACAATTGCAGCGAGTGACAGCCGATGGCCTGATAAAAACGTCGGATGTGCAGAAATTTGCTAACAGTATCGCCACCAGCCAGGCCTATCTGGACGAACAGCTACTGGCCGTTAAGGTGCAGCAGCATGGCAATCTGGCCAACGTCTGGACGCCCTTTGCTTTTTATCTGGATAATAAGCTAAGTCATTGCGGTGTAAATAATTTTGTTCTGATTAAAAGCGAGCAAGGCTGGAAGATTCAATATCTGATTGACGTGACCTTTGAGGGAGACTGCCAGGCATTTATCGCTGAGCATTGATTGGCTTTAGCGTGTAGTGGTCAAGTCATATTGGCCACAGGTTTATAGTTACGCCAGTATCTTCGTTCTGACTCGTTT
>NZ_BAAAEI010000018.1:0-1677 GCF_039522935.1 Bowmanella denitrificans
TGTTTGCCAATGACAATGCCCGCCTGCTGGTGGCGGAACTGGAAAACCAGCCTGGTATTCAGGCCGTCGCCATTAGCCAGCTCCCACCCTTTAAGGGTATCAGCTCCCATGTTGGTTGGGTCACCCCCGAACATAAACCGGTCGGGGTCGGGCATAGCGGCGAAGCCTTGACATCGACTGTCACTCCCGGTTTGTTTAAGCTGCTGGAAACACCAATCATTAAGGGCCAGGACCTGATTTGGGAGAACCCTTTTCAGGTGGTGGTAAACCGTACGCTGTGGGAGCAGTCGCTTGCCCAATATAGCCTGGGAGAAGCTAAGTTATTAGACAAGTTTGACGATGGTCAGTACCGGCCTTTTCAGGTGGTCGGGGTGGTGGAGGACAGCTATTTTCAGGGGCCGGATACACCGCTGCAGCCTATGGTGTATACACCAACGTGGGTGCTGGTGGGTTGGGAATGCCTGCTTATTCAGAGCCAACTGGAGGCTGCGCAGGTCAGGGAACTGGTGGTGCAGGCCATCAGCAAGGTGGAGGTGGGGTTAAAGGTTGATAAGGTCGAGAGTCTGGCCGAACTGGCCCGCCAGGAAAACGCCCCGCGCCTGGCGATCCTGGCCATAAGTTTAAGCAGCGCCCTGATTACCCTGCTGGCGGCGCTGGTGTTTACCTTTAACAGCACCGCCCAGATGGCACAAAAAGGTGCGCGCGAACTGGCCCTGCGCAGTTGCTTAGGTGCCCGTCCTGTTGGCCTGATAGGCCGGGAGCTGGGGGGCTTTTTACTGGTATTGGTGCCGGTCTTTGTGCTTTGCCTGCTGGCGATGCAGTTCGTTAAGCAATCAATGCAGGGGCAGTTGCCACTGTTGGTGCAGCCGCCGATGCTGTTGCTGGCGGCCGGGCTGTTTATTGTGCTGTCCTGTCTGGCGGTGGCCTGGCATATCCGGCGGCAACTGCAGCAAAACTGGTTGTATTTGAGTTAAGGAGAGAACGATGAAATTAAGACATGGATTATTTAGCTTGTTGTTGGTCGGACCAATGGCCTGGGCGCAGCCACAGATCAGTGAACTGGAATACGGTATGCTTTATTCATCGGGGTTCTCTCCGATATATCCGCAGATCATGGTGGTAAATCGCCTTGGCCAGGTTATTCATTATCATGCAGGAAGAGATCCGTCGCTAAAACCCAGTTTGTTAAAAAATCAACCGGTGGATGAACAGGAAAAAATGCAGGCAGCATTGCCTAAGCTATTGCCGTCGGTGACGGATTTTAGTCAGACAGATTACACTTTTATTCTGATTACCCTGCATGAAAAAGTTGATGATTGTCAGTCCTGCGAACTCCAGAAAGCCATTAACCAAAAAGTTATCGCCAGTCTTGGCGATAAGACCGCGCAGGAATACCAAATCAAAGTGTATTTTCCGGAGATTCCCTCGCATTTAAGTAAAGAGGAAATTCTGGAACGCTACCCCTATGTGCAATTTCGCTAAGAGCTAACTCTGCCGTATTCAGGACGGCGCATTATCAGCCTAAGGAAGGGTATGAAACTACTAGTGGATATCAGCCGGTACTGGTTGACACAAAGCGTTAGCAATTTTCGTCTGTGGCTGGCTCTGATAATGCTGGCCGTGCCGCTGGGTATTCTGGCCCAGTTGCAGGGTATCCGCGCGGCCTATCTGGACCCT